>CAXTVJ010000027.1:0-7324 GCA_964247715.1 uncultured Acidobacteriaceae bacterium
TAGGCCTTCTTGCCGGGGGAGGATTTCTCGAAGATGAGGCCTTCGTTCTGGTTGACGTGGGTGGTGGCTTTGCGGGGGGTGCCTTCGAACTTTTCGTCTGTCATCACGATTCTGCTTCCTTCACCCGTTCCGGGCGCTTCCTGATCTCTGTCCAATATTCTTCGCGAACGTCTTCCTCGATTTGCGTTCCGACATTTGTCGCGTAAAGGCCGTCGCCACCTCGCCGCTTAGGCCCCGAGATCCAATAACGGTCGCCCGAATCAACCTCGAAGTAGTTCGCCTTGAAGCCCTGCCCTTTCAGGCTTCGGAATGCTTTGCCCTGGTAGTAGAGGGTGTCGCCCGTGTTCGAGAATGTGACGCGCCCAATGCGAGCGGGTCCGGTCAGGTCATCGCCCTTGTGCTCGATGTACATGATCCTCGGCTTGATCGAGTGAGCCATGGCTCAAAACTCCTCTGCGTCCTCGACGCGGCCGGATTGGGAGTAGCTGCCGGAGACGGGGACGTCTACATCTTCTTCGCGCAGGCTGAGGCCGAGGACGACGCCGTTCTGCAGCTCGATGGTGAGGGCTGCGCCTTCTTCGAGGTCGGCGAGGGTGACCTGTTCGCCGATCTGGGCGCAGAGGGCGTTGCGGTACTCGGGCTCGCCGCAGGCTACGGAGAACTCGGTGGTCATGACGTAAGGCCAGGAGTAGAGTGTGATGCAGGCGGCGCCGAAACGCAGCTCGAGGTAGTCCTCGACGAATGCGATGGAGCGGAGTTCCTGGCCGACGAGAGCTGAGATGTCTATGGTGTGCGCTCCAGGGGTGAGGTGCGGGCATTCATGAAGGGAAGGGGAACCACCACGTAGCTGCCGGGCATACTGCCGTTGATTGCCTGAACGATGGTGTCCAGATGTTCTCTGACTACCGGCCACTGCGAATTGCCGAGGATTACGAGAGCGATCTTACGATTGCTTAGATCCTGCTGATGTTTGATGTTCTCGTCGGTGCTGAGAAGGAGCTCGAACCCGGATTCCTCGGCACGTTGGATCAATTCACCATTTTCAAGCATATGCCAGCCGACTTCTCTGGCGAAGGTGCCTCATAACCGGTAAGCGCACGCGCGATGGGCTTCGGCGTGCCGTTGTCGAAGAGGATCTTCACCTTTCAGGCAGCGTCCTTCTCCAGGCTTTGGCTCGCGAATCGGATCGCGGCCATGACTTCCTCGCGGGTAACGTCGAAGGTCTCGACGATATCGTCGACCGACATGCCGGCTTCGAGGTTGTCGAAGACAGTCTGAACGGGCATCCGGGTTCCGCGGAAGACCCAGGCCCCACTCACTTTGCCGGGAATGCTTTCCACAGCGGTGCATCGGGACCAGTCGAGTTTCGGCATCGTTCTACTCCTTCCGGGCAAGGGTATCTCAGGCGTGAGCCTCGGCGAAGATTTCGCGCGCGGTCGATATGGTGGAAGTGTCGAGAGACTTGAGTGCGGCTGCGACTGCGTCCATCTCGGTGCGTTTGGTGACTTCGGTAGCGCACCAGAGGGAGGCGTTGGGGCCCAGCTCGGGGTACCAGTGCTCGAGGGGCAGGCCGCCGATGATCTTCTGTTCGAGCAAGCCCGCGTTGATGGTTTCGGCGGGCTGGTCGAGGTCGAGGACGAACTCGTGGAAGCGGGGTGCGCCGTCGAAGAGGACCTTGCCTTTTTCGGCGAGGGCCTCGCGGAGCCAGGTGGCTTTGGCGAGGTTGTGTTCGGCGAGTTCGCGGATGCCTTCTTTGCCGTAGATGGTGAGAAAGATGGTGACCATCATGGCGACGAGCGCCTGGTTGGTGCAGATGTTGGAGGTCGCCTTCTCGCGGCGGATGTGCTGCTCGCGGGTGGAGAGGGTGAGGACGTAGCCGCGCTTGCCGTGGATGTCTCTGGTCTCGCCGACGAGGCGGCCGGGCATCTGGCGGAGGAACTTTTCCTTGCAGGCGAGGACGCCGCAGTAGGGGCCGCCGAAGGAGAGCGCGACGCCGAAGCTCTGGGCTTCGAGGGAGACGATGTCGGCCTCTGCGGGGGGCTTGACGATGCCGAGCGAGACGGCTTCGGCGATGGAGACGATGAGGAGTGCGCCTTTGCTGTGGGCGAGTTCGGCGATGGCGGCTACGTCTTCGACGGTCCCGAAGAAGTTGGGCGACTGGATGAGGATGCAGGCGGTGTCGTCGGTGATGGCGGCGGCGAGGGCGGCCATGTCGACGCGGCCGTTGGAGGCGTAGCCGACTTCGGCGATGGGGATTTCCTGGTGGGTGGCGTAGGTGCGGACGACCTCGCGGTACTCGGGGTGGACGGTGCGGGCGATGACGGCGGCGTTGCGTCCGGTGACGCGGACGGCCATCATGATGGCTTCGGCGGCGCCGGTGGAGCCCTCGTACATGCTGGCGTTGGCGATTTCCATGCCGGTCAGTTCGCAGATCATGGTCTGGAACTCGAACATGGCCTGGAGGGTTCCCTGGGAGATCTCGGGCTGGTAGGGGGTGTAGCTGGTGAGGAACTCGCCGCGCTGGACGAGGGAGTCGATGATGACGGGCTTGTAGTGGCGATAGACGCCGGCGCCGAGGAAGCTGGCGTAGCCGGTGGCATTGCGTCCGGCGTAGGCGCGGAAGCGCTCGATGATCTCGGACTCGCCGTGCTGGCGGGGGATGGCCAAATCTGCGGTGAAGCGGTACTCGGCGGGGATGGATTCGAAGAGGTTGTCGATGGACGGGACGCCAATCTCCGCGAGCATGGCTTCGCGGTCGGCGGGGCTTTTGGGGAGATAACGCATGGGCTAGTGTCCCGTCTCTTCCTGGACGAAGGTCTCGTAGGCGGCGGCATCCAGCAGGGTGTTGAGCGACGTCACCTGCGCCGGATCGGCGAGCTCGCACTTGTAGATCCAGGTGGTGTTGGCCGCGGTGTTGATGGTTTCGGGCGCGTTGCCGAGGTCTTCGTTGATCTCGGTGACCTTGCCGGAGACGGGGGCGTAGAGATCGCTGACCGCCTTGACGCTTTCGACGGAGCCGAAGATCTTGCCGGCTTCCACGGTGTCGCCGACTTTGGGGAGCTCGACGAAGACGATGTCGCCGAGCGACTCCTGCGCGTAGTCGGTGATGCCGACCGTGCCGGTAGAGCCTTCAGCTTTGAGCCATTCGTGCGATTTGGTGTACTTCAGATCCTGCGGGTAGGCCGCCATGTGTTTCTCCGATGTCTCTCAAAGTCTAATGCCGGGTTGCGGGGCGGATGCTATGCCACTGCAATCTTCTTAGGACGCTTGTAGAAGGGCAGGGGGACGACGCGGGCGCGGACGAGGTTGCCGCGGATTTCCACGGCCAGTTCGGTGTCGATGGTGGACTGTTCGACCGGAACGCAGGCCATCGCGATGTTCTTCTTGAGAAACGGGGCGGGGGAGCCGCTGGTGATCTCGCCGATGCGTTGGCCGTCGAGGGTGCAGACGGGGTAGCCGTCGCGTCCGATGCCGCGTTCGATCATCTCGAGGCCGACGAGCTTGCGTTCGGGGCCGCCGCCGACTTCGATGGCGCGCAGGGCGGGGGCGCCTACGAAGTCGACGCCTTTCTCGAGCTTGCAGTAGCGGCCGAGGCCGGCTTCGAGGACATTGATGGAGTCCGATATCTCGTGGCCATACAGCGCCATGGCGGACTCGAGACGGAGTGTGTTGCGGGCGCCGAGGCCGCAGGGCTGGATGCCGAACTCGGCGCCGGCGGCGAGGACCTCGGCCCAGACGCGGCCGCTGGTGGGTTCGTCGGAGGGGATGTAGATTTCGAAGCCGTCTTCGCCGGTGTAGCCGGTGCGGGCGATCAGGACGTTGTGGCATCCGCAGACCTGGCCCCAGGTGAACCAGTAGTTTTTAATGGGGCTGAGGTTGGTGGAGGTGAGCTTCTGGAGGGTGGCTTCGGCTTTGGGACCCTGGATGGCGAGCTGGGTGTAGAAGTCGGAGAAGTCGTTGATGTGGACGCCGGGCATGTGGCCGATCTGGCGGCGCACCCAGGCGATGTCTTTCTCGCGGGTGCCGGCGTTGATGACGATGAGGAAGTCGTTCTCGCTGAGCTTGTGGAGGACGACGTCATCGACGAAGGTTCCGTTCTCGTACAGCATGGCGGAGTAGTGGGCCTGGCCGACCTGGAGCTTCGAGGCATCGTTCATGAGGAGGCGCTGGACGGCGGCGAGGGAGCCTGGTCCGCGGAGCTGGATGTCGCCCATGTGCGAGACGTCGAAGAGGCCGACGGCGGTGCGGACGGCCATGTGCTCGGCGATGAGGCCGGCGTACTCGACGGGCATGTCCCATCCGCCGAAGTCGACCATTTTGGCTTTGAGGGTGCGGTGGGTGGCGTTGAGCGCCGTGGTGCGCAGGGATTGCAGCAGATCCGCCATAAGAAGAACCCTCGTCGGAGCGCTCGGAAGAGAGCCTCTGACGAGGGTAGAACAATCACAGATGAAGGGCAAAAGCGTCCTTACGCGGGACGGGCGCCACTTCGTGGGGTATTGGACGCTTCGCGTGTGAAGCCTACAGCGTCTGCATGAACTCGGGGGAGACGGGGTTCTCGTAGGCGGAGCCGTCGCGGGTGACGACGGTGAGGCCGGAGGGGGTGACGAAGTACTTGCGCTTGTCCTCCTGCTGGTCGTAGCCGATGACGGTGCCGTCGGGGATGTGGACGTCGCGGTCGATGATGGCGTGGCGGATGCGGCAGTGGCGGCCGATGTTGACGTGGGAGAAGACGATGCTGGAGTCAACGTCGGCGTAGGAGTTGACCCGCACGTCCTGCGAGACGACGGAGTTGCGGACGACGGCGCCCGAGACGATGGTGCCGGCGGCGACGATGGAGTTGATGGCCATGCCGGTACGTCCGGGCTCGCCGAAGACGAATTTAGCGGGCGGGTACTGGTAGGCGCGGGTGCGCATGGGCCAGCTCTTGTCGTAGAGGTTGAAGATGGGGGTGATGCCGGCGACGTCCATGTTGGCTTCGTAGTAGGCGTCGAGGGTGCCGACATCGCGCCAGTAGAGCGCGGTCTGCTTGTTCTCGTCGACGAAGTTGAAGGCGTGCATTTTGACGCGGCCGAGCATGTTGGGCAGGATGTTGTGGCCGAAGTCGTGTTTGGAGTTGGGGTCTTCGGCGTCTTTGAGGAGCTCGGTGATAAGGACGTCGGTGTTGAAGATGTAGATGCCCATGGAGGCGTCGACCATGTCGGGCATGAAGGGCGAGCGGGTCTTGGTTTCTTTGGGCTTCTCTTCGAAGCAGACGACCTCGCCGTTGCGGGCGACCTCGACGACGCCGAAGGAGCTGACCTCCTCGGGGCGGATGGGGAGGGTGGCGAGGGTGACCTCGGCGCCGGTCTCGCAGTGCTGCTGAAGCATGCGGGCGTAGTTCATCTTGTAGATGTGGTCGCCGGAGAGGATGATGACGTACTTGGGTTCTTCGGAGCCGATGGAGTAGATGTTCTGGTAGACGGCGTCGGCGGTTCCCTGATACCAGCTTTTTGAAACGCGCTGCATGGGCGGGAGGATCTCGATGAACTCACCGAGCTCGTTGGCGACGACCGGACCCCAGCCCTCGCGGATGTGGCGGTTGAGCGAGAGGGCTTTGTACTGGGTGAGGATATAGACATGGCGGAGGTCGGAGTTGATGCAGTTGGAGAGCGTGATATCGATGATGCGGTACTGCCCGGCGAAGGGGACGGCGGGCTTGGCGCGGTCGCGCGTGAGGGGAAAGAGCCGTTCTCCGGCGCCTCCGGCCAGCAGCACACCCAGGGTGTCTCTCATGGTGGGGAATCCTTCGAGTCCTTAGCTTTATGGCGCTCCGGACGGAGATTTCGATGCACTGGATGCGATGCAGAGAGGCTCCGGGGGCGACGTGCGAAGGCTATCATGCCGAGGTAAGGGCTGGCCGGGGTATGCGGGAAACAGAAGGCCCGGACGCTCTGGTCCGGGCCGCTGGGGCAGGGCAGCTACTTCAGGCTCAGGCTTCGTTTTCTTCCGGGAGGCTGATGCGGAGGGATTTTAGGAAGTTGAGATCTTTGCTGGTGAAGGGCTTGCCGGCGGCTTCGTCGGGCTCTCCGCTGGTGAGCCGCAGCATGCCGGGCTGTTCGCTGGCTTCCTCGTCTGAGTCGTCGACCTCGTTGAGACCGATGGTGGCTTCGAGCATGAGGAGGACGTCGAAGCCCTGTTCGCGTAGATTGCGGACGACTCCGGCGATGTGCTCGGACTCGGAGACGGACTCGTGAATGGCTTCTCCGAGCTGTTGAATGAGATTCTTAACCCGTTGATTCAAAAGCACCTCCGGCCCCGGTATGGGAAGTGGATAGGTCACGGCACAACGTAAAGGAAGTGACCGCATCGAGTATTCCCAGTGGAGTGCTGCTCATGGATGCTGCTCGGGATCCATGGGAACGGCATTGCGGGTGCGTCCGGTTTTTCTTACCATACGCCCGAGTCCCTGACCGCGCAACGAAATCCGGCCTCCGTGTCGACTATGAATTCTCTTGCGTCCGAGTGGATGCGGAGGCGGTGGGCTGCGTCCGCGGGTGAACTTCTAGGCGACGGTGTGGTGATCGGCCCAGGCGTCCTGCAGGCGATGGGCAAGCTCCTCGACGGGCTGCGCGGTGATCTGCTGCCGGCGGTTCTTTGCGATAAAGTATGCGGCCGCCAGCCCGAGTCCGCCAACGAGATACAAGAGACCCTTCATTCGATCGTTCTCCCTGTCCATGAATTGGACGTCGATGTATTGGACGTTCGATCCATCCAATCCGACTTAGGATGCGGCGTTGCGGCTGCCGGGTACTTCGATGCGGCTACACTTACGGGATGGATCGCGTGCGTTTTGGCCGGGCACTGGGACAGGGTACCCGCTCCGCAGCGCGAGCGCTGGTGGAGGCGGCGGATGCGGCGACGACGACGAATCCGCGGGCTGGTGCTGGTTCAGGGTCGGTAACTCCGCCGAGTGCGATCGCTGCACGGGCTGAGGTGAGTCAGACTGGTGACACCGTGCAGGAGACTGGCCGCAGTGTGCACCAGACTGGCAACAACGTGCGACAGACGGCCGCCGGGGTGAAGCGGGGATCGAAGCGGTTTGGGCAGGCGGTGTGGGCTCCGGTGGTGAAGGTTTCGGGCGTGCTGTGGCTGGAGGTGACGGGCTGCTTCTTTGCGCTGTTCGCTTTGTTTGCGGCGGTAGAGCTTTGGCGGCGGCGCGGGGATTTGCATGCCGGAGGGGCTGCGCGGCAGCATCTGGTGTTTGCGGCGGCTATGTTTGTGGTGTTCGGGTATTTTACGGTTTCGAGCTTTGTGAAGGCGCATCGGCGCAGCCGCGGCTGACGGG
>CAXTVJ010000027.1:7424-46637 GCA_964247715.1 uncultured Acidobacteriaceae bacterium
TTGGCGGAGGCGAGGGTGCGGCTGTAGCACTGACCGAGCGAGTTCTGCTCGACGTCGCTGGCGGAGCTGTCGGTGGGGCCGGAGGTGAGGACGCCGGCGGCGGATTCTTTCTGGGTGTCGGTGGATTTGACCTGCTCGTCCATGCTGCTGGAGAGGAGCGGGAAGCCGTTGAGGGTCTGGCGCTCGGTGATGAGGTCCTGCTGGCTGGAGGAGACGGTCTCGGCGAGCGAGCCGTCGGCGTTCTGAATGTAGGAGAAGTCGACTGTGAGCGGGTAGGAGACGTTGCGCTGGGTGACCTGGACAAGCGGGCCGAGCTGCTCGGTGGTGGTGCCGTTGACGGTGCTGGTCTGGACGGCGTCCTGGACGTCGACGGTATTGCCTACGTCGAAGGTCTGGGTGCTCTTGAAGTCGACGGTCTGGGCAACGGTGGTTTCGACGCGGCCGAGCGAGGTGTTGACGTAGCCCTTGATGGCGAAGCTGCGGTTGGAGGTGACGGTGACGGTGCCGGTGGTGTTGCCGAGCGCGTCGGTCTGGAGGTTCTCGCTGACCTGCGGGTTGGGCTCGGTGAGGCTGTTCTCGAGGAGGCCGCCACCCGTCTCGGCGCGTCCGTGATCCTCGAAGAGGAGGAGGTTGGCGGTGGCGAGGAAGTAGGAGTTGGCGTTGTAGACGTTGATGCCGACGGTGTGGGGCTCGCCATCGGCGAGGATGCCCGCGAAGGGGGTGAGGTCCACCCGATAGGGCTTGAAGTTGAGCGTCTGGACGCCGGCGATGGGCGACCAGAGGTTGGGATCGAGGCCGCCGGTGTAGATCCAGGGGAAGACGGGCGCGACGCCGGCGGGCTTGCCGTCGATCGAGACTTCGGTTTCGCGGAAGGAGGTGTTGCCGTAGCTCTCGAGCTCGGTGGTGAGGTTGTTGGGGACGGAGAAGTACCAGAACTCATCCTGCGACTGGCTTTGCGCGATGACGTCGAGGTAGGCCTTTGCGGTGTTCTTCGGCGCGGTGACGGTGGCGGTGACCTGGCTGGCGGTGGTGTCGAGCTCGTAGGGGCTGTTGATGCCGCTTACCGGGACGACGACATCGGGAACGGCGGGCGGCAGGTTGCGGAAGTCGGCGGGGTAGAAGAGGAGCTTCGCGGTACCGTAGATCCCGCCGTTGTACTCGGTGTTGTAGATGTTGTAGATGATGGCCTGGCCGGTCTGCGGGGCCTTGAACAGGGTGGAGAGATCGGTGACGTCGCGCTCGACGTGCCAGGAGGGGCTGAGGGTGGGAGTGGGTTCCGCGGTGGTGCCGTAGAAGATGTTGGCGTCGCCGAGATAGAGCGAAGCGGTGCGGTCGTACTGGGTGCCCGCGGTGACGGTGAAGTCGACGGTGAGGACGACCTTGGCCCAGGGGCCGTGGCAGCCGGCGGGCGGCGCGAAGTTCAGGGGGTGGGCGCTGTAGTCGTTGAAGGCCTCGTTGCTGAAGAGGGTGACGGTGCAGGGCGTCGTGGACGGCCGGGTAACGGGCGGCTCCGCGGTGGCGGGGTTGGACGAACCGACGACCGGCGTTACCGGGACGGGGACGACCTGGGCGACGGCGGACGCCATGCCGAGGGAGCCGAACAGGACGGCACGCAGCAACACGGTATTGGACGCGGCGTTGAACGCGGAAGAGCGATTCACGGAGGGCTCCTGACTTTCTGAAACCTTGATGGTGGAACGGGATGGGCCAAGGATAGCAGTCGGATTGCAGAGCCTCACCGGGCCTGGGCGGGGTGTCGGCGGGAGGCGAAAGGCGAGCACAGAGAACAGAGGTCACGGAGGTGCACAGAGGAAGGCGTGGCCTCAGTAGACTGGACGCAGATGAGGAATGCAGACGAGATCGACAGCCTGGGCGAGGCTGGGCAGTTTCCGTATACGCGTGGGATCCATGCGGATGGGTACCGGTCGCGGCTGTGGACGATGCGGCAGTATGCGGGGATGGGGGACGCGGAGGCCTCGAACGCGCGGTATAAGTTTCTGCTGGCGCATGGGACGCACGGGCTCTCGGTGGCGTTCGACCTGCCGACGCAGCTGGGCCTGGACTCGGATGCGGGGGAGGCGCAGGGGGAGGTGGGGCGGACGGGCGTCGCAATCGATTCGCTGGACGACATGACGCGGCTGTTTGAGGGGATACCGCTGGGCCAGGTATCGACGTCGATGACGATCAATGCGACGGCGGCGATTCTGCTGGCGATGTACGTGGCGGTGGCACGGCGCGCCGGGGTAGAGCCCGCGAAGCTTTCGGGGACGCTGCAGAACGACATTTTGAAGGAGTACATTGCCCGCGGGACGTGGGTGTTTCCGATTCCGTACGCTATGCGGCTGGTAACGGATTCGATCGAGTGGGCGACGGCCGAGCTGCCGGGGTTTCATACGCTTTCGATCTCCGGGTACCACATGCGGGAGGCGGGTTCGACGGCGGCGCAGGAGCTGGCGTTTACGCTGGCGGACGGGATTGCGTATGTGCAGTCGGCGGTGGACCGGGGACTGGCGGTGGACAGCTTTGCGCCGCGCCTGAGCTTTTTCTTTGCGGCGCATTCGAATCTGTTTGAGGAGGTGGCGAAGTTTCGGGCGGCGCGCCGGATGTGGGCGCGGCTGATGCGGGACCGGTTCGGGGCGAGGAATCCGCGGTCGATGATGCTGCGGTTTCATACGCAGACGGCGGGTTCGACGCTGACGGCGGCGCAGCCCGAGAACAATGTCGTGCGGACGACGCTGGAGGCGCTGGCGGCGGTGCTGGGCGGGACGCAGTCGCTGCATACGAACGGGTTCGACGAGGCGCTGGCGCTGCCGACCGAGGCAGCGGCGCGGCTGGCGCTGCGGACGCAGCAGATTCTGGCGCATGAGGCGGGCGTTGTGGAGCCGGTGGACCCGCTGGCGGGATCGTATCTGGTGGAGTCCGAGACTGACCGGCTGGAGACGGAGGCGCTGGCGTATCTGGATCGGATTGCCGGGTTCAACGCGGCGCGGCCGACGCTGGGGATGCTGCGGGCGATCGAGGAGGGCTACCCGCAGCGGGAGATCCAAGAGGCGGCCTACGCGCACCAGCAGGCGGTGGACGCGGGCGAGACGGTGATCGTGGGGGTGAACCGCTTTGCGGATGGGCAGGGGCCGGAGCATGCGAGTGCCCCGCTGCAGCGGATCGACCCGCTGCTTGAAGCGCGGCAGGTGGAGCGTCTGCGGGCGTTGCGTCTGCGGCGCGATCCGACCCGCTGGCGGAGCGCGCTGGACCGGGTGCGCGAAGCAGCGCGAGGAGGCGACAACCTGATGCCGCCTCTGCTGGCCGCGGTGGAGGCGGACTGTACCGTGGGCGAGCTTACGGCGGCGCTGCGGGAGGTCTTCGGGACGTACGAGGAAGCCGGGGCGCTGTGAAGACAGGTTGAGGCAGATTCGCAACTCGGGAGGCGGGTTTGCCGTCGCATGGACATGCAATCGATCGCCTTTGTGTGTTTTGCTCTGTTGCTTGCGTCCTTCGGCTCCGATCCAGCACCGCCGCAGCGCGTTCCCGAACTGCACGCGATTTCGTTCGCGGGTCAGCCGGTGAATCTGCCGGACGGTCTGCGCGGGCATGCGACGGTGCTCATTGTGGCATTTTCCGAGAACGCGCGCGGGTCGGTGACGCTGTGGAGCCGGCGGCTGGCGGCCGATTTCGGCGACTCGCCTACGGTGCTGTATTACGAGATGCCGGTGCTGACGGGGGTTCCCCACTTTCTGCAGGGAATCGTGCTGGAGAAGATCAGGAAGGACGTTCCGCCGCCGGCGCAGCCGCGTTTCGTACCGATCCTCGACCACGAGAAAGAGTGGAAGGCGGTGACGGGCGAAGGGACGCGGGGCCGGGAAGACGATGCCTACCTGCTGGTGGTGGATGGCGCAGGGAACGTGCGGTCGGAGCTGATTGCGGACGCGCCTACGGATGTTACCTACGCGGATTTGAAGCGGCGGGTGCAGTCGGTGCAGCCTTAGAGCAAGGGGTACGGAGATCGGGGCGGATCAAGGCTGGATGAGGACAGGGCAGCAACGGGTCAGAGACAAGGGCAAGGGCAGAGACCAGGGCAAAGACAGGTGCAGGTCCTTCGACATCGCTGCGCTTCGCTCAGGATGACAAGTTGGGGAGCGGTCAGATAGAAAAGGCAGGATGAGAGCGACCTAAAGTCCACTCTCATCCTGCCTTGATCTGTTCTGAGCCTGATACCGTCTTGTTCTGGTTACTTGTGGCCGATGCGGTAGACGATGCCGAGCGACATCTGGTAGAAGACGCGGTTGCCCGGGCCCCACTGGGAGACGACAGCGTCCGGTGAGAAGCGGATGGCGACCTTGGCGGAGCGGTTGAAGTCGACGTTGGCGCCGATGGCTTCCATGGGTTTGGTTTCGTTGGGATAGAGGCCGGAGTTGCGCTGGTTGAGGGTCTCGTCGAAGGTGCCGTGGGAGCCGCCGCCGTAGGCGTGGAGGTCGAAGGCGACGTGCTGATTCTGCGCGACGCGGTAGGTGGCTCCGGCCATGAAGTTCTGGAGATAGACGAGGGCGTTACCGTTGAAGACGGGGTTGGGCTGGACGGTGGTGGTGCCGGCCGCGCCGCGGTAATCGGCGGTGACTCCCCAGCGGCGGGTGAGCCAGTAGGTTCCGGAGAACTCCGCGCCGCCGAGGTTCATGAGCTTGAGCTGCTGGGGGGCGGCGATGAAGTCCATGTACTCGAGTCCGCCGTAGACCTCGAAGCGGTTGTCATAGGTCACCGGGGCCGCTGCCTGGAGTTTTCCCGAGCCCTGCGCATGGGCGCGCTGCCCGGCACCGAGCGCCAGGGTTGTGGCGCCCGCCACAACCATCCAAACCGCGCGCATTCCGCGCTTCTTCAATCCACTCTGCAAACCGTACGTCCTCTTGGTGCGTGGGGTGTGGTCTTCGTAAAGACTCTTTCCACGATATAACGTTTGCGGCGCGGGGACCGTGCTGCGGCGCGGAAGCCGCGGTTTGCTGCCGGGAACCATCCATTTGCGGCCAGCGGACGTCTTCTTCTCAGTGCGATAATGACAGCTGGCGGTCCGCGATCCGGCCGCTCTGGAGACTACGATGGGCGAACTATTTACCCCGACACACCTGATCATCCTGGCCGTGGTGGCCATTGTCCTGTTTGGCGGACGCAAACTGCCGGAGCTGGGGAAGGGACTTGGCGAGGGACTGCGCGGCTTTAAGGAAGGCCTGAAGGGCGAGGAGCCGGTGAAGCCGGGCGAGACCGCGCACGTGGTGACCCCGAAGGCCGAAGACACGATCGTCAAGTAGGTCTTTCCGTTTCCGCGCCTGTTGCGATCTCTTCGCGCTTTGCGCCTTGACTGTTCTTTCGGGACCGACGACATGAAGCTGAAATCACCCTGGCTGATCAAGCCGCACCAGAAGGTCTTACTGGATGAGTACGACTCGTCCGCGCATGGCAGCGTGTCTGAAGACGACGCGAAGGAAGCGCTCGACAAGCATCGCAAGATGCTGGGCAAGCTGCAGGAGGTGCTGTACGCGGGCCGGCAGCATTCGGTGCTGATCGTGCTGCAGGGGATGGATACGGCGGGCAAGGACGGGACGATTTCGCATATTTTCTCGGGGGTGAACCCGCAGGGATGCGATGTCGCGAGCTTCAAGGTGCCGACGCCGCTGGAGGCCGCGCACGATTTCCTCTGGCGCTGCCACGCGCAGACGCCGGCGCGGGGCATGATCACCGTGTTCAATCGCTCGCACTATGAGCAGGTGCTGGCGCCGCGGGTGCACAAGCTGATCGGCAGCAAAGAGGCGCATCGGGACATGGACGCGATCAACGACTTCGAGTCGATGCTGGTGGAGTCCGGGACGGTGGTCCTGAAGTTCTTCCTGCATATCTCGCGCGACGAGCAGAAGGCACGGCTGCAGTCGCGTCTCGACGATCCGGACAAGCATTGGAAGTTCTCTGAGAACGATTTGAAGGAACGGGCTTTCTGGCCCGAGTACCACAAGGCTTATGAGAACGTGCTCTCACGCACCAGCCGCAAGGATGCGCCGTGGTTTGTGATCCCGGCGGATCACAAGTGGTATCGCAACCACGAGATCTCGTCGATGCTGGTGCATGCCCTGTCGCAGCTGGATCTGAGCTACCCGAAGCCGACGGTGGATGTTTCGAAGATCAAGCTGTAGCAGACTGAGCGTTAGAAGACAGCGCAGAGGGCCGGAGAGCACAGAGGTGCTGCAGGCTCCCCTGCGGCTACGCGGTGGGATCGTAGTCGGTGAGGGTGATGACCTGGACTGACGGCTGGGTGATGACGACGTTGTCCAGAATGACCAGAGTCTGGGCGGAGCTTGCGCTGTACGCTACCGCCGCACCCGTGTAGAGGGTGGTTCCGCTGGTGGTGGGTGTGGTCCCGGTCGGCAGAATGACGATGGTGTAGGTCGCCGACGGGAGGTTGAGATAGCCGGTGTTGGTGCCGAAGGTGACATTGGTGAGGATGGGACGCACCTGGGCGATGGTCGATCCGGTGGGAATGACGTAGAGGTCCAGACCGGCCTGACGGGTGGATTGATCGACGATGCGCAGGGAGATGTCGCCGGCGGGGGCCGCGATGTTCTGATCCTTGAGAATGATCTCCTGCAGATTGGAAGCCGTGTTGCCGATGAGTGCGGTGTACTGGCCGTTGGCGAGGAAGGTGCCGGAAGCGGTGACGAGCTCCTGTCTGGTGCTCGCGGCATTGACCACGATGGCGGAGTTCCCGGGCGCGATGGGAATATAGCTGGTCATGGCGCCGAAGCCGAGGTTATAGGCGAGGATGTTGCCGCTCTGGTAGACATCGAGTCCACCCGCGTCGGCGGAGGCGTCTACGACGCGCACCTGCGAAAGCGTGGGCGAGCCGACGATGCTCTGGCAGCCGGGGAGCGGAAGCAGCGCGAACCCGAGGACGGCGACCCGGACGAGAGTGCGCCCGACCAGGGCGGCGCGGACGTTACGAGGCTTGCCGGAGTTGAGCGCTTCTGCGTGCGTGCTGGTCATAGGCGGGAGACTAATCAACACTTTACCTGACGGGTGCCCCGATCGCGTAGCAGGAAATCCGGTCCGATACTCCACCAACGGGGGAGCCTGCGGATGAGGGCGGACAAGCCAGTTCCGCGGGGCTCCCGGCCTGACCGGCTACCGGATGCGATGCGCGACGACGAGGTTCTTGATGCGCTCGTATGCGGCGGCGGGCAGGATGCCACGCTGCGTCAACTGATTCTTCGCGGTGTAGGGCCGGCCGGAGAGGATGCGATCGACATAGGCGGGGCCCATGGCAGGCAGGGCCAGGAGCTGAGCCCGCGAGGCGGTGTTCAAGTCGAGCGGAAGCGTCTGTTGGAGCGACGGTGGAGCGGGCGGGCCGACGGTTTGTGCAGCATCCGCAACGCCCGAAGAAAAAAACGATAAGAGCAGCAAGCCACTCAGGAGGCAAATCGGCGAACATTTTTTCCGCATCGAGTCCTCAATTCGGAGATTTCCCAGGCGGATGCGAGTTCCGCGATTAACGCCAAGGTGTTATTGTGCGCACCCCGGACGGCTTCGTAATCTGAGCCCAATCCGTGGTGCGCCGATGAGACGGCCAGCGTTTCGCGGTTCACTTCAGCAGATTCGAGGGGACTCCCCGTATGCGCCTCACGATCTTTGTACTCCTTTTCCTGCCGGCTCTCCCGCTTGGGACGCTTAGCGCGTGCTTCGCAGCCGCGGTGGTCGACTATCTGCGCGGGGGCGGGGTTTCGGGGACGACGACCGAGTTCAACCTGCCTGCGGTGTTCGAGGGGAGTCCGGTTGACATCCGGCACAGCCACGGCTAGTTTCATTTCATGAGCTTTGCGCGCCATCATTACGGTTATCACGCCCGCCATGCGCACCGCATGCCGGCGCCGTGACGATGGAAGCGCTCTAGACAGCAAGCGCGAGACCCATCGAA
Source organism: uncultured Acidobacteriaceae bacterium (assembly GCA_964247715.1). Classification (GTDB taxonomy): domain Bacteria; phylum Acidobacteriota; class Terriglobia; order Terriglobales; family Acidobacteriaceae; genus Edaphobacter. The sequence goes on from CAXTVJ010000027.1 coordinate 15,370, forward strand.
TGAGGCCCGCCGGCGCACTCCGCCGAGCGGGCCTTTTTCTGCCCTGACCTCGCTGGTCAGCTTCAGCACGCAGCGCCTACCCGGAGATACTCCCGATGCATGCAGTACGGATCGATTTCGCGAAAGATACGGCCGGCCTGGTGGCCGGCATCGTCCAGGACGCCCGCACCGGCGAGATCCTGATGCTGGGCTTTCTAAATGAGGAAAGCTACGCGCACACGCTGCGGACCGGCTACGTGACGTTCTGGAGCCGCTCCCGCAACAAGCTGTGGATGAAGGGCGAGACCAGCGGCAACCGGCTGCGGATCGTCACCGCCGCGACCGACTGCGACAACGACGCGCTGCTGTTTCGCGTGGAGGTCGAGGGGGACGGGCTGGTGTGTCATGAGGGAACGGTCTCCTGCTTTACGAAGGCGATTGAGCTGAGCGAGGATACGGCGGAGGTGCAGCATGTCTAGCGCGCTGGTTCCGAGACCGGGCAGGCTGCGGCTCGGCATTCCGAAGGGTTCACTGCAGGACGCGACGATCGCGCTGTTCGCGCGGGCGGGGTGGCAGATTATCGCGTCGGGCCGGTCGTATTTTCCGCAGATCGACGACCCGGAGATCGAGTGCATGCTGGTGCGCGCGCAGGAGATGGCGCGCTATGTGGAGCACGGTGCGCTCGATGCCGGGCTGACCGGCAACGACTGGGTGCTCGAGAACGAGTCGGATGTGGAGCGGGTGACGTCGCTGACGTACTCGAAGGTGTCGCGGGGCACGGTGAAGTGGGTGCTGGCGGTTCCTGAGGACTCGCCGGTGCAGCGGCCGGAGGATCTGGCGGGGAAGATTATCGCGACGGAACTGGTGGAGTTTACGAAGCGGTATTTCGCGGCGAAGAACATTCCGGTGAAGGTGGAGTTTTCGTGGGGCGCGACGGAGGTGAAGCCGCCGATGCTTGCGGATGCGATTGTGGAGGTGACGGAGACGGGTACGTCGCTGCGGGCGAACCGCCTGCGGATTCTGGAGACGCTGATGGAATCCGAGACGCAGCTGATCGCGAACCGCACGGCGTTCGCGGACCCGTGGAAGCACGGCAAGATCGCGACGCTGTCGCTGATGCTGAACGCCGCGATCGCGGCGCAGGGGCGGGTCGGGCTGATGCTGAACGTATCGAACGATGCGTTCTATCGCGTGATCGCCGAGTTGCCGGCGCTCTCGTCGCCGACGGTGAGCCAACTCTCGGGCGAGAAGGGGTATGCGCTGAATACCATTGTCGACGAACGGATCGTGCGCGAGGTGGTTCCGCGGCTGAAGGCTGCGGGGGCGACCGGGATCGTCGAGTATCCGCTGAGCAAGGTGGTGCTGTAGCGATGAAGCTCAATCGTACGTACGGGCGCACTGCGCCGGCCGCTGAAGCGCTGATCCGGCAGATTGAATTGCGCGGGTCGGCGTCGATCGCCAAGGTGGAGGCAACGGTTTCGACCATTCTGGCCGATGTGCGCCTGGGCGGGGACGAGGCGCTGATCGAGTATGCCGGGCGATTCGATGCGCTGAAGCAGGAGGACGGGACGATCCTGCCGCTGCGGGTGACAGCCGCCGAGATGCAGGAGGCGTGGGACGGCCTGCCGGGAATTTTGCAGGACGCGATGCAGACCGCGGCGGCAAACATTCGGGCGTTTGCGGAGGCGCAGCGGCCGGAGGAGTGGACGCTGCATCCGGAGGATGGGGCGAATGCCGGGCTGGTGACGGGGCAGATCGTGCGACCGCTGGGGTCGGTGGGCTGCTACGTACCCGGGGGACGGTACCCGCTGCCGTCGACGGTCTTGATGACCGTGCTGCCGGCTGAGGTTGCGGGGGTGAAGCGGATCGTCGTCTGCTCGCCGCACCCGGCGGCGGAGACGCTGGCTGCGGCGCATCTGGCGGCGCAGGAATACGAGGGGAACTTCGAGTTCTTCCGGATTGGCGGCGCGCAGGCGATTGCCGCGCTGGCCTTCGGGACGGCTACGGTGGCGCGGGTGGAGAAGATCGTCGGGCCGGGGAATCTGTATGTGACGGCGGCCAAGCAGATGGTGGCGCATGATGTCGGGATCGATATGCCGGCGGGGCCTACCGAGATTGGGGTGTACTCGGAGACTGGGTCGGCGGCGGGGATTGCGGCGGATCTTGTGGCGCAGGCCGAGCATGATCCGGAGGCGCTGCCGGTGTTTATCACCTCGAACGAGGCGCTGGCGAAGGCGGTGATGGCGGAGGTCAAGCTACAGTCGCGGTTCAATGAGATCGCGAAGCAGTCGCTGGAGGCGAACGGCGCGATTTTTGTCACCAAAACGGTCACGGATGCACGTGAGCTGACGAATCGGCTGGCGTTCGAGCATCTCAGCGTGGATTCCGTGCGGGATCTGGATTGGGTGGAGAATGCCGGGTCGGTGTTTGTGGGGCCGCACTCGCCGCAGTCGATGGGGGATTATCTCTCCGGGCCGAATCATGTGCTGCCCACGGGGCGCGCGGGGCGGTTTCGCGGCGGGCTGAGTGTGCACGACTTCCTGAAGATCATCACGGTGCAGCAGTACTCGCGGCGGGCGCTGGCGCAGCTTGGGCCGCACGCGATTGCGCTGGCTGAGGCTGAGGGACTGTATGGGCATGCGAACAGCATTCGGGTGAAGCTGGGCAAGCCGACTCTGCAGTCGGGAGGAAAGAAGTGACGACTCTGATTGAGAAAGATCAAGCAGCGTTACAGATCGTGCCGCAGCCCCGGTCGGCTGTGCTCGCGGCCCCGGCATATCACCCGCCGCTGGCCGGAAGGGACGCGCTGCGGCTGGACTTCAATGAGAACACGTTCGCGCCGTCGCCGCGGGTGCTGGAGCGGATTCATGCGCTGACTGGCGAGGCGTTGACGATGTATCCCGAGCGCGAGCCGGTGGAGCGGGTTGTGGCGCGGCATTATGGGCTGGAGGCCGATCAGGTGATCCTGACCAACGGGGTGGATGAGGCGATTCATCTGATCGCGTTTGCGTTTCTGGAGAACGGCGACGAAGCGCTGATCTGGACGCCGGGATTTTTCATGTACGACGTCTCGATCGAGCTGATGACGCCGGGCAATCTGCGGCGGGTGCAGGCGGGGGCGGACCTTGCGTTCGATCTGCCTCGGTTTCTGGCGGCCATCACGCCGCGGACGAAGCTGATCCTCGTGGCGAGCCCGAACAATCCGACGGGCGCAACCGTTCCGCGGGAGAATTTGCTGAAGATTGCGGCTGCGGCTCCGCAGGCGGTGCTGATGGTGGACGAGGCGTACTTTCATTTCCACGGCGAGACTACGCTGGGGGACATTGCCGAGGTGCCGAACCTGCTGGTGACGCGCACGTTTTCGAAGGCGTATGGGCTGGCGAATCTGCGGGTGGGAATGGTTGCGGGGCCGGCGCGGTTGATTGCGTATCTGCGTAAGGTCTCGTCGCCTTACAACGTCAACGGCATTGCGCTGGCGGTGCTGCCGGATGCGCTGGCGGACACCGAATATCTTGCGTGGTATGTGGAGCAGGTGCGGCTTGGGCGGACGCAGATCATGCGTGGGCTGGAGGCGCTGAGCGTACCGTACTTTCCGTCGGAGGCGAACTTCGTGCTGATGAACATCGGGCCGCTGCATAAGGAGCTGGTGGCCGCGATGCGGGCGCGCGGCGTGCTGCTGCGCGACCGCTCCGGTGATCCGGGATGTAAGGGGTTTGTGCGGATTACAGTGGGACTGGAAGCGCAAAATGAGCAGGCGCTTACGGCGCTGGCGGCGACGCTGGAGGAGATTGGATGGAGACGTTGACGGAACGCGTCGGGACCATCGCGCGCAGCACGACGGAGACGAAGATCGCGCTGACGCTGAACGTGGATGGCGCGGGCGCGTACACGGTGTCGACGGGCATCCGCTTTTTTGACCACATGCTGGAGCTGTTTACGCGGCACGGTGGATTCGATCTGACGCTGAAGGTGGACGGCGACCTCGATGTGGATCAGCACCATACTGTCGAGGACACGGGGATTGCGCTGGGGGAGGCGTTTGCGCAGGCGCTGGGGGATAAGCGCGGGATTCTCCGGGCCGGCTACTTCGTGATGCCGATGGATGAGACGCTGGCGGTGGCTGCGGTCGATCTCTCGGGGCGGACTGCGTATGCGGTGGACGATCAGGTGAACGTGCCGGTCGTTGGGGATTTTCAGAGTGAGCTGCTTACGGATTTCTTTGAAGGATTTGCGCGGGGCGCGAAGTGCAATGTGCATGTGAAGGTGATGTACGGGCGGAGCAATCACCATAAGATTGAGGCGATCTTCAAGGCGTTCGCGCGGGCGCTGCGTGGGGCGTGCAGTAGAGATGAGCGGATGAAGGAGTTGTTACCGTCGACGAAGGGTTTGTTATGAGCAAGCTGAAAACACCTCGTGAAAAGAAGCTGGCAAGCTTCGCCTTCGACCGGCGCAATGTGTACGGAGAAAACGCGAAGGCAAGCCGCAAGAACATTCCGCTTCGGAAGCAGCAAAGCCATCAGGCTGAGCGGCGTGTCCCCGATCAGCCTCTACAGCAGCTTCGCGGACATGTAGAAGAAGACCTCGCGGTACATGCCGAGCTCCAGTCGCGCGATTCCGCCATTGTGCAGAAGAGGCAGGCGTTCAAGAAAAGCCGGATGCGCCCTTGGCAGACTTCATTGCTCGGCAGAAATATCGGGCGGAGCGGCGGAACTCAGCCACAGATTACTAGGAAGCGCGAAGACCAGCAGTAGCCCCTGAGAGTTAGCGAGAAGCATGATTCACGTCATCGATTACAAAGCGGGCAATCTCACCAGCGTCGTGAAGACGTTGCGGTTTCTTGGTGCAGGGACGGAGATCACGCAGGATTCTGAGGCGATCCGGCGGGCTTCGAAGATTGTGCTGCCGGGGGTTGGGCATTTCCGGGCTACGCAGTTGCTGCAGGATCTGGGGATTACGGACGCGGTGCGCGAGGCGATCGGTTCCGGGGCGTGGTTTCTCGGGGTTTGCGTGGGGCTGCAGTGGTTGTTTGAGGGGTCTAGCGAAGCGCCGGAGACGGCCGGACTGGGACACTTTGCGGGGCGTTGCGAGCGGTTTCCGGCGAGCTTTGAAGGCACGGAGTTGAAGGCACCGCATGTGGGGTGGAACTCGCTCGAGAGGATTCGGCCGGAGGCGCGGATTTTGCGGGGAGTGGATGCGGGTGGGTTTGTGTATTACACGCACTCGTGGCGTGCGCCGGTGGTGGCCGGGACGGCGGCGGTGACGCCGTATGGTGGGCCGTTTACAGCGGCGGTCGAGCGCGACAATGTGATGGGCGTGCAGTTCCATCCGGAAAAGTCCTCGACCGTGGGCTTGCAAGTGCTGAAGAATTTTGTGGAGCTCTAATGCCTTTCCTTTATGAACTGAAGCTCCAGCCCGATGAACGCTCTTACACGGTTGTCCAGCAGCTTATTGCCGCTGGCACTCTTCTCGGGACCGGCCAGCCGGTGGCTACGCTCACGGACGGTGCGATGGAATATCAGGTGCCGACGCCGCTGCAGGGCTTGCTGGTGGAGTGGCTGGTCCAGCATGGCGATGTGCTTGCAGCGGGCGATGCGCTTGCGCGCATCGTGGCCGAAGGCGAAGCGGCCGCAGTGCCAGCGGCTGTGCCCGTCAGGCTGGGCTGACCTCATGCTGACCAAGAGAATTATCGCGTGCCTCGATGTGCGCGGGGGGCGCGTGGTGAAAGGCGTGCAGTTCGTCGACATCATCGATGCCGGCGACCCGGCGGAGCTGGCGCATCGGCATGCGGCGCTGGGGGCGGATGAGATTGTGCTGCTCGACATTACCGCCACGCACGAGGGGCGTGGCACGCTGCTGGAGACGGTGCGGCGGACGGCGGCGCAGCTGTTTGTGCCGTTTACGGTGGGCGGCGGGATCCGGTCGGCGGAGGATGCGGCGGCGGTGTTCGAGGCGGGGGCGGATAAGGTGAGCCTGAACTCGGCGGCGATTGCGCGGCCGGAGCTGATCGGGGAGATTGGGGAGTCGTTTGGGGCGCAGGCGGTGATTGTGGCGATCGATGCGCGGAAGAATCCGCAGGCTGCGGACGCGGTGGGTGAGGCTGAGGTGTACGTTGCGGGCGGGCGCAAGGCTACGGGGCGGCGGGTGCTGGACTGGGCGCGCGAGGCAGAGCAGCGCGGTGCGGGGGAGATTTTGCTGACGTCGATGGATACGGACGGGATGCGGAATGGGTTCGACCTGGAGCTGACGGCGCGGGTGTCGGCGGCGGTGCAGATTCCGGTGATTGCCTCGGGTGGGGCTGGGTCGGCGCAGCACTTTGCGGAAGTATTTCGCGAAGGGCGCGCCGATGCTGCGCTGGCTGCGAGTATTTTTCACTTTGGCGTAACGGATTCGCGGGCTCTGAAAGCGGAGCTGCGGAAGGCCGGGATCCCGGTGCGTTTACCCTGTTAGCAGATGCTGATTCCTTCGATTGATCTTCTGAACGGCCAGATTGTGCAGCTTGTGCAGGGCGAGACGCTGAAGCTTGCGTTTGACGATTTTGACTACTGGATTAATCGTTTTCGCGCGTATCCGCTGGTGCAGTTGATCGATCTGGATGCGGCGATGCGGCAGGGGTCGAACCGCGGGCTGATTGAGCGGATCTGTCGCGAGTTGCCGTGCCAGGTGGGTGGCGGGCTGAAGACGGCGGAGGATGCGCGGGCGCTGCTGGATGCGGGGGCGCGGCGGGTGATCTTTGGGTCGTCGCTGTTTGGGGTGCGGAGCGAGGGTGAGGCGAAGCGGCGGCATAAGGTGATTCGGCTGGAGTTTGCGGAGGCGCTGGCGCGGGCGGTGGGGGAGGAGGCGGTGTGTTTTTCGGTGGATACCAAGGCGGGGAAGGTGGCGGTGCGCGGGTGGAAGGATTCGGTCGACCTGACGCCGGAGGAGGCGATGACGTGGCTGGAAGACTCGTGCGCCGCATTCCTGTACACGCACGTCGATACCGAAGGCACGATGCAGGGGTTTCCGCAGGAGATTGCGGCTACGCTGCGGGCTTGCACGGCGAAGCAGCTGATTGTGGCGGGTGGGATCAAGACGCAGGAGGAGATCGACGGGCTGGACGCGATGGGCGTCGATGCGGTGGCTGGGATGGCGGTTTATTCGGGGATCCTGAAGGCTTGAGGTGCGCCCTGCGCGGGGCACTTCGTGCCGTCCTCGAAATGCGTCACTTCGTGCCTTTCATACGCTTCGCGTGGCGGTGCTTAGTCGCTGTTGTCGCCTTCGGGGATGGCGTAATAGCCTTTGCGGGCCTGGACCTTCAGGCCCTTGCCGCAGTCGAGGTTGATGGTGCGGTACTTGCCGTCGAATTCCTTGTTGGTGGGGGTGTAGCTGAGCAGGTACTGGGTGCGGAGCTCGTCCTGGATCTGGCGGAAGGCGTCTTCGAGTTTAGCGCCGTTGTTGCCGACGTTGATGACGCGCCCGCCGGTGTCGGTGGCGAGCTTTTCCATGTCGCGGTCGCCTGAGTAGAAGCCGCCGTAGCCGCCAAAGCCGTGGTCGGCGATGAGGATGACGTAGAGGATGGCGTTGGCTTTCTGGGCGGCCTCGGTGGCCGTTTTGAGGGTCTCCTGCGAGCCCTGGTCGCCGCCGTCGGTGAGCAGGACGAGGACCTTGCGGCCGGCTTCGGGGCGGAGCTTGTCGTGGGCGGCGAGGTAGACGGCATCGAAGAGGAGCGTGCCGCGCGGGGTGCCGTTCCCGGTGACGGAGCCGGTGCCGGCGCCGGTGTTGATCTGGGCCTTATCCATGGCGCGTTTAACCTCGCGCGGGGAGTTGGTGTAGTCGGCGAGGAGGTCTACGTTGATGTCGAAGGAGATGAGGAAGGCTTCGTCTTTGGGGGTGATGACGTCGCGGATGAACTCGGCGCCGGACTCCTGCTCGAGCGGGAGGACGCGCTGCTGGCTGCCGCTGGTGTCGAGGAGGATGCCGATGGTGAGCGGCAGGTTCTTCTCCTGGGTCATGTTCTTGATGGTCTGGAGGTCTTTGTTGTCGTAGACCTGGCAGTCGCTCTTGGCGAGGTTGGTGATGAAGCCGGACTTGTCGCGCGCGGTGAAGTAGACGTTGACGAGGTTGGTGCCGATCTTCAGGGTCTGGAGCGGGGGACCGTCGTCTTCCTGCTGGCCGGGCGCGGAGCTGGAGGGCGGCGGGCCGGTGGGCGAGGGGGCGTCCTGCGCGTTAAGGGCGAGGGTTGCGGCGAAGAGGGCTGCGGCTGCGGAGAGGCGGAAGAGACGCATACTTCTATAGACGATACTCCGCGGGCAAAAGGCCAGGGCGCCCTGCGCGGGCGGCGGTCACTTCGTGACTTTCCCAGGCTTCGCGCGGACCTTCCGCTGGTCGGCGTGAATCCTGTTGCCGACCAGCGAGCGGCCAGACTGAAGGGATAGAAGGCGGGGGAACGCATGGCGCCCGCGCATGGTGCGGTTGAGCGCAACGAGTGTTCCTGGTTGAGCGTCCAACACGGAAGAGTGTTGGTGCCTGGCTGATATTCTAAAGTCTGCATTCTTTTTGGAGCGTCCTCACGTGAAACAGATCGTCCTTGCCGGAGCACTTGCCGCCAGCGCAGTATTTGGAGCGCAGGCTCTGGCGCAGCAGAATCAGCAGCCTATTCCGGATGCACCGCGGCCGCAGTCGCCTGCGATCCCGACGACGGTAACGCCGGGCATCGGCGCGGACACCTCATCGACCTCCAGCACGACCGCGCAGCCGGCGGATCCGGGCCAGACAGATGCGCCGGCTACCTCGCTGCCGGGTCAGAGTCCGGCCGATGCCGATCCGGTTCCGGACCTGCCCGCCAACGGTCAGGGGCCCAGGGCGTTCACGATCAGCGTCCAGACCAATTTTGTCGATGTGCCGTTTACGGTGAAGGACCGCAAGGGATCGCTGGTTCCGGGTCTCGGGTGGCGGGATGTGCGGGTTTATGAGAACGGCGTGCGCCAGCATATGGCGGTGTTTACGGTCGATCCGTTCCCGCTCTCGGTGGCGCTGGTGATCGATCAGAGCCTTCCGTACGACACGATGACCCGGGTGAACAATGCACTGGGCGCGCTGCCGGGGGCGTTTACCTCGTATGACGAGGTGGCGGTGTTTACGTACGCCAACAGCCCGAAGCTGCAGACGGATTTCACCAGCGGGACGAGCGCGCGGCTTTCGGCGGTGCTGGAACGGGCGAAGGTGACGGGGCGCGATGCGATGTACTATGCGCCGGGCGAAGGACTCGGCGGGCCGACGGGCATCAAGCTGAATGGCGGGGCGGAGGATCATATCAATCCGCTGGTGTCGGGTGGTCCCGGCAGCCCGAGCGGCGTGCGCGATTCGCAGGTGCCGCGCGAGCAGCATACGCTGAACGATGCGATTCTGCTTGCGGCGCAGTCGCTGACGAAGGCTCCGCGCGACCGGCGGCGGGTGATCTATGTGATCTCGGATGGCAAGGAGTTCGGGTCGACGGCAAAGCAGAAGGAAGTGATCCGTTACCTGCAGACGAACCGGATTGCACTGGACGCGACGCTGGTGGGCGATTCGGCCGAGTTTGGCGTGGGGTATGTGGATCATTTCCACGTCCCGCTGATGATGCGGGATAACGTGCTGCCGACGTTTGTGAATGCGACGGGCGGACAGTTGTTTGCGGAGTACCGGACCAACTCGATCGAGAAGTCGTTCTCGGCGATCGCCGAGGAGGCGCGGACGCAGTACACGGTGGGGTACTACTCGCGCGAGCCGTTTATCGACGGCAAGTACCGCAAGCTGGAGGTGCGGGTGCTGCGCCCGGGGCTGACGGTGATCGCGAAGGATGGATATTATCCATCGGCGGAGCAGACGGCAAATACGCTGCGGCCAGTGGCGCAGAATCCCGCGACTACCAGGCCGCCGCAGCCCTAGACTGCGCTTCCCCTGAGTAAGGAACGATCTATCCACCAGTAAGGACGATCTATGCACCAGTAAGGACGATCTATCCGCTGGCAGCTTGCAGCTGCCGGCGGGTCGATTGTGTGTGTCTTCGCCATGATGCTTCCCGCCAATGCGATGCTCGGACTTGCGGCCGCCGCGCTCTGGGGGATGGGTGACTTTTCCGGCGGGATGGGAGTGAAGTCGGCGCCGGCCGGGGCGAACCCGATCGGGGCGGCGCTGCGGGTGGTGCTGTTCGCGCATGTGGCCAGCCTGGTGGTGCTGCTCGGCATTGGATTCGCTGGCGGAACGCCGCTTCCGCACGGGGGGACGCTGGGGTGGGGGTTGCTGGCCGGCTTGTTTGGCGGCGCGTCGCTGGCGGCGTTCTATATCGCGCTTTCGCGCGGGGCGATGGGCGCTTCGGCGGCGATGTCGGGGTTGCTGGCTGCGGCGATCCCGGCGGTGGTGGCGATTGCGCTCGAGGGCTGGCCCGCGCCGCACCGACTTGCGGGCTTTCTGGTTGCGGGGGTGGCGATCTGGTTGATCGCGGCGGGACCGGCGGCGCGGGAGACGATCTCGACCATTCTGCTGGCGACAGGGGCGGGGATCGGGTTTGGGGTCTACTTTGTGGCGTTGAAGTTTGCCGGGTCGGGGACGGGGCCGATCTGGGCGATGGCGCTGGCACGTATCGGGAGTATCGCCACCTGCCTTGCGCTGCTGGCGGGGTTTTGGCTGGCGGGACGGGGTACGGGGCCGGTGGCGGTTTCGCGCCGGATGCTGTGGTGGATTCTATCGACGGCACTGCTGGATACGGGCGGGAACCTGCTGTATATCGCGGCGACGGAGGCTGGGCGGCTGGATGTGGCGGCGGTGCTGGCTTCGCTTTACCCGGCGAGTACGATTCTGCTGGCGGCGGCGCTGCTGCGGGAGCGGCCCACGGGGCGGCAGATTGGCGGGATGCTGGTGGCGGCGGCTGCGGTGGTGCTGATCACGCTGTAGCTCCCCTGGGTGCTTCCGGTCTCCCCTGCTTAAGCGTCGACCATGCCGCCCAGAAAACAAACACAGAGAAGACAGAGGGCACGAAGGTGCATGGAGGGTCTTCTGCCGGCATGGAGACACGAAAGCCCCGGAACTGGTCCCGGGGCTTCGGTATTTGTTTCTGCAATTTATGTAGCGGTCGCCTCAGGGAGCGGGGCTAGTAGCGGTAGATCTCGGGCTTGTAGGGGCCTTCTACCGGGACGCCGAGATATTTGGCCTGCTTGTCGGAGAGGGTGGTGAGCTTGACGCCGATCTTCTCGAGGTGGAGACGGGCGACCTCTTCGTCAAGCTTCTTGGGCAGAATGTAGATCTTGTTCTCGTAGGTGTCTTTGTTGGCCCAGAGGTCAAGCTGCGCGAGGGTCTGGTTGGAGAAGCTGGCGGACATGACGAAGCTGGGATGGCCGGTGGCGCAGCCGAGGTTGACGAGGCGGCCCTCGGCGAGGATGAAGATGGCGTTGCCGTTCGGGAAGGTGTACTTGTCGACCTGAGGCTTGATGTTGAGCCGGGTAGCGCCGGAGTTCTCGAGCTGGGCCATCTGGATCTCGTTATCAAAGTGGCCGATGTTGCAGACGATGGCCTGATCCTTCATCAGCTTCATGTGATCGAGGGTGATGATGTCGACGTTGCCGGTGCAGGTGACGTAGATGTCGCCGCGCCCGAGGGTCTCCTCGATGGTGGTGACTTCGTAGCCTTCGATGGCGGCCTGGAGTGCGTTGATGGGGTCAATCTCGGTGACGACGACGCGTGCGCCGAGGCCTTTGAGGGATGCGGCGGATCCTTTGCCGACGTCGCCGTAGCCGCAGACGACGGCGACTTTGCCGGCGATCATGACGTCCGTGGCACGCTTGATGCCGTCGACGAGCGACTCACGGCAGCCGTAGAGGTTGTCGAACTTGGACTTGGTGACGGAGTCGTTGACGTTGATGGCGGGGACGAGCAGGGTGCCGGCTTCCATCATCTTGTAGAGACGGTGGACGCCGGTGGTGGTCTCTTCGGAGACGCCGCGCCACTCCCTGGCTACGTCGTGCCAGCGACTGGAGTGCTCAGCGTGAACCTGTTTCAGGAGCGCCTTGATGACGTCCTCTTCCGTGGAGCCGGAGGGAGAGTCGATCCACTTGTCGCCGTTCTCGAGCTCGTAGCCCTTGTGGATGAGCAGGGTGACGTCTCCGCCGTCGTCGATGACGAGCTGGGGGCCGAGGAGGCCGCCATTTCCGTCGGGAAAGGAGAGCGCCTGATTGGTGCACCACCAGAACTCTTCGAGGGTCTCGCCCTTCCAGGCGAAGACGGGGACGCCGGCCTGGGCGATGGCGGCGGCGGCGTGATCCTGGGTGGAGAAGATGTTGCAGCTGGCCCAGCGGACGTCGGCGCCGAGGTCGACCATGGTCTCGATGAGGACGGCGGTCTGGATGGTCATGTGGAGGGATCCGGTGACGCGGACGCCCTGGAGGGGCTTGCCGGCGGCGTACTTCTGGCGGACGGACATGAGTCCGGGCATCTCCTGCTCGGCGATGTCGATCTCTTTACGGCCCCACTCGGCGAGGCCGATGTCGGCTACTTTGTAGTCGTCCGTCTTGCGGTCCACGTGCCCGATCGTTGCTGTCGCCATGGTGCGTTGATCTCCGATGTGTGAGTTACTTCAACAGTTTGAGATTACCACCCGTTCTGGTCCGAGTTCGGGGTGACTTTGCGAGGTTCATGGGATGGAAGTACTGCTTCTGGTGGAGTTCAGGTCCAGTAGAGGATGCGGGCGGCGGGAAGGAGTTCGGCGATGGTTTGTTCGAACCAGGCGCGCATCTCGGCCATGGCGTCTCTAGGGTAGACGTACTTGAAGCCGCCGAACTTGGTGCGCTTCTCCGTGCGGGCTTCTTCGCGGAGGTCGAGGGTGGTTTTGGGGTACCAGCCGATGAGGACCTCTTCGAGCCCGGAGTGAAGCGGTGCGTGATGAGCTCGGCGGTGAGGTCCGGGTTGTCGACGCCGTGGAGTTGGGTGGCGACGCCCTCCAGCAGGGTACGGTACTGTTCGCGCCAGTTTTCGACCGGCATGATGGGCGCGATGGTGAGGCCGACGGGGTAGCCGGCGCGGGCCATGCGTCCGAGGGCGTGGAGACGGTCGGGAACGGAGGCGGTGCCGCCTTCGAAGTCGCGGGCGACGCTTGCGGCGTTGACGCTGAAGCGGACGCGGGTGCGGCGCTTGTGGTCGAGCGAGAGGAGCGCGCCGACGGCGGCGAACTTGGTAGTCCAGCGGAGTTGGACGGAAGCTTCCCACGCGCCGAAGAAACGGATGGACTCGGCGAGGGCGCCGGTGAGGTGCTCGATGCCGAGCGGGTCGGTGTAGCAGGAGGCTTCGAAGGTGGTGCCTTCGTGGGCGCGGTCGCGGGATCTGGAGGTGATCTGGCCCTGTCCGGCGTACTGGTGCAGGCCGTCGAGGATCTCCGGCAGGTTGGCGTAGGCGCGGGTGACGGGCGGGCCGGAGAGGCTGCCGGCGAGGTAGCAATACTGGCAGTGCGCGGGGCAGCCCTGGGCGAGATGGAACTGCCAGTCGGCGGAGGGCGGGATGGGCTGGAGCTTGCGCTGGCCGGGCGGCGAGACGACGATGGCGAAGGTGGTCTTGGCGAGGGCGTAGGTCTTGCGTTCTTCTTCTGCGGTGAGGCCGGTGAGGCGGTTGGTTTTAAGGCGGACGACTTCGGCTCCGAACATTTCAGCGCGGTGCAGCATGTGCCGGCCGTGCGGGTGGGCGAGGGCGTCGGGGGTGATCATGACGCGGCGCGGACGCCAGAGACGGCCTTCGGCTTCGGCTGCTTCAGATTCTGCGGCGGGCGCTTCCTCGACCATGTTCCGGTCTGAGTGGTCCGAGCGCGCTGAGGGCTGCCTGAAACTGCTAAAGGCTTTCGATGATGTGGAAGAGGCAACAGCAATGTCGCCCTTGCGCCGGGCGGGCGGTCACTTCGTGACTTTTATACGCTTCGCGCGGTGCTCCCGCTGGTCGCTACTGCATGTAAGTGGCGACTGACGGGAGGACAGCGGGAAATGGTTGAATGTCACGAAGTGCCTGCGAGGACGCGGGCGAAGATGTCGGCGTCGACGTTGCCGCCGCACAGGACGACGCCGACACGCTTTCCGCGCATCTGCTCGTGTTCCTGCAGGAGCGCGGCGAACGAGGCTGCGCCGGCTCCTTCAGCGACGTTGTGGGTGCAGGTGAAGAGGATGCGCATGGCCTGCGCGACCTCCTGATCGGTGACGGAGACGATGCGGTCCACGCCGTGGAGCATGGCGGCGAGGGCGTTGGCGTCGGGGCAGCGGCAGGCCATGCCGTCGGCGAGGAGGGTGGTGGCGGGCGCTTCGAGGACGCGGCCGGCCTCGAAGGAGAGCCGGTAGGCGGGGGCGTCGGTGGAGACGACGCCGACGATCTTCGTGGTGAGGCCGAGGGCGTCGCGGGCAGCCATCATGCCGCAGATGCCGGATCCCATGCCGACGGGGACGTAGACGGTGTGGAGCGGGGGTGCGCCGCGGAGGAACTCGAGGGCGTAGGTGCCGACGCCCTGGACGAGCAGGGGATCGAGGCTGGGCAGGCGGTGGAGACCACGTTCGCGGGCGAGATGGGTGGCGTGGACGCCGGCCTCGGCGAAATCGTGGCCGTGCTCGATGAGTTCTACGCCGAGAGCGCGCATGGCGGCATTTTTCTCGGGGCTGTTGCCGTGGGGGACGACGACGACGGCGTGGATGCCGGCGAGGCGGGCGGCGAAGCCGACGGACTGGCCGTGGTTGCCGCGGGTGGCGCTGACGACGCCCAGGATCTCAGGGTGGGTGCGCCGGAGCGCGTCGAAGTAGACGATGCCGCCGCGGATCTTGAAGGCGCCGACGGGGGTGTGATTCTCGTGCTTGAGCCAGACCTCGGTGCCGGCGGCCTGATCGAGCAGGGGCCAGCGGTACTGCGGGGTTGGGGGCATGCAGCGGTAGACCACCTCGGCGGCGGACTCGAGGGCAGCCAGATCGGGGAGCTTCCAGGTCATTCGTTCATGCTACGGGAAGCGCGACGGCCGTCAGGTCGAGTCGGGCGGAGGCGCCGCTGGCGGCGTGCAGGGAAGCGGTCTTTGCGGGCAGGATCGCATGGATTTCGCTGCCGTAGCCGGTGGTGTCGATGAGGGCGACGGAGAGTCCGATGATCTCGCCTGCTTCGTCGCGGGCCGGCTCCATGCAGACGAGGTAGCGGAAGGAGTGGCCGGTTTGATCGTGGCGGGCGCCGGCGACTTCGAGGTGTCCGGGGGAGTCGCCGGCGAGGGCGCGGCGTAGATTCGGGCCGAAGCGGAGGAAGGCGTCGGGATAGACCTCTTCGACGGAGCGTCCGAGGTGCTCGGCGATGGAGCGCCGGCTGATCTCGGCGAAGCAGCGGTTGACGCTGAGGAAGCGGAGGGAGAGGTCGAGGAAACAGAGGCCGACGGGGACGCCGTCGTAGATGGCTTCAAGCTGAGCGAGTCGCTGGTTGGGCGGGAGCTGCCGCCAGGGCGCGACGGGACCGTGATGGGTGGTCTCCTGCTCGGTTTCATTCTGGGGGAAGAGCTCGGTGCCGAGGGCGGCGGCGAGCTGGCTTTCAGGGACGGGGCGCCCGAAGAGCCAGCCCTGACCGACATCGCAGCCGAGCCAGAGCAGCATGTCGGCCTGCGTGCGCATTTCGATGCCCTCGCCGACGGTGGTGAGGCCGAGGCTCTGGCCGAGGCCGACGACGGCGGCGGCGATTTTGCGGCTTTCGCGGGTGAGGCTCATGGAGCGGACGAAGCTGGCGTCCACCTTGAGCTCGTCAAAGGGCAGCGACTGGAGTTGACGGAGGCTGGAGTAGCCGGTGCCGAAGTCGTCGAGGGAGAGGCGCGTGCCGAGTTCTTTGAGCTCCTGGACGACGAGGCAGGCGCGGTCGATGTCGCCGACGAGGGCGCTTTCGGTGATTTCGAGTTTGAGGCGATCGAGCGGAAAGCGGCCACGGGCTGCTTCCTGTTCGAGGCGCTTCGGGAAGTCGGGGTCATGGAGCTGAAGCGGCGAGATGTTGACCGCGAGCGAGAGCTGGCTGGGCAGGGAGCGGGCGGTGGCGAAGACCTGACGGAGCAGGCACCAGGTGAGCTCGCCGATGCAGCCGTGCTGTTCGGCGACGGGGATGAATTCACTGGGCGGGACGATGCCGTCGGTCGGGTGCATCCAGCGCGCGAGCACCTCGAAGCCGCACAGCTTACCGGTACGCAACTCGACCTGCGGCTGATACCACGGAACGATCTCGTTCTTCTCAAGAGCCTGGAAGAGGTCGTGAAGTTTTCGAAGCTCCATAATCGTTTTTCACTTTACGGCATGAACAAGTATTTTCATGCACTCTTTTGTGCCAGACAAGACGCAGCATCTGGTCACGCACGGGGGGCGCGTGGGGATTGCTTCCCGGCGACGATGAGCGCGCACAGGATCGCGCCGAGTACGGCCAGTCCGGCCACGACCTGCAGGCCGGCGGAGAAGCCGTGGGTCGCGCCCTGCAGAGCGCCGGTCAGGGACGGGCCGGCGAAGGCGCCGAGACTGCCGATCATGGTGATGACCGCGACGCCGCCGGCGGCCGCCTGGCCGCCGAGGACGCGGGTGGGCAGCGCCCAGAACGGGCCCATCATGCTCCAGAAGCCGATGGCGCCGAGGGTCATGGCGAGCATCATGCCGACGAGGCTGTGGGTCCAGGCGGCCCAGACGAAGCCGAGCGCACCGATGAGGAAGCAGGCGGCGATGTGCCAGCGGCGCTCGAGCAGGCGGTCGCTGCTCCAGCCGACGAGCACGGTGCAGATGGCGGCGGCGAGATAAGGCAGGGTCGAGAGCAGCGCGACCAGGCTGGAGGAGCCGGGGGTTGCGGTGCCGGAAGCTCCGCCGCCGTGAAGGGCGCCGTTGAGGAGCGTGGGCATCCAGATATTCATCGTGTAGACGCCGATCTGGTCGAGGGCGAAGATGCCTGCGAGGATCCAGACCATGGGCAGTTTGAGGGCGTCGAGGAGGTTGTGGCGATCGGCCGCGCCGCCTTCTTTGCGGTCGCGTTCGAGCTCGGCGTCGAGCCACTGCTTCTCGTGATCGGTGAGCCAGGCGGCGTCGTCGGGTCGGTCCTTGAGTATCCAGAGAACGGAGATGCCGACGCAGAAGGTGGGAAGGCCTTCCATGAGAAAGAGCCACTGCCAGCCGTGGAGGCCAAGGGTGCCGTCGAGCTTGAGCAGGCCGTGAGCGATGACGCCGCCGACGACTCCGGCGATGGAGGTGGCGGTCATGAACTTGGCGACGGCGCGGGCGCGTTCGCCCGAGGGGAACCAGAAGGTGAGATAGAGGATCATGCCGGGGAAGAAGCCGCCTTCCATGAGGCCGAGCAGAAAGCGCAGGGCGAGGAAGGAGTTTCTTCCGCGGGTGAAGGCGAGCGCGGTGGCGACGATCCCCCAGGTGATCATGATGCGGGCGATCCAGAGGCGCGGGCCGAATTTGCCGAGCAGGAGGTTGCTGGGGAGATCGGAGCAGAACTGGCCGATGAAAAAAATGGAGCCGGCGAGGCCCATGACGGCGGCGGTGAGGCCGAGATCGTGCTCGAGCTCGGGGACGGCGTAGCCGACGTTGACGCGGTCGAGATAGGCGAGGATGTAGAGCAGAAACATGTACGGGATCAGCCGGAGGGTGATCTTGCCGTAGAGCTTGCCGGGGTCGACGGCGGGCTGGGCCCGCTCTGGGGCCGATTGGGATGCCGGGGCGGCGGGGTGCGCGCTCATCGCTCTACTGTATCTGCGCCGGCTGCCGGAGTGCGGGCCTGGTTTGGTGCGGTGAAGGCGGGTGCGATCGAGGCGGGTGCGGAGGAGGCAGGTGCGTTGGAGGCAGGGTCTGGGGGAAGCAGCTGAACACGGCGGCTCTCGCGCCAGGCGTTGTAGCCGGCGACGGCCAGGAGGAGAAAGAGGCCGCCGAAGCCGAGCGCGACGCCCAGCACGGAGAGCGCGCCGAGGACAACGACCCAGAGCGGGGCGGACTGTTCGGCAAAGGTCCAGAAGGCGGCAGTGACGGCGACGGCGAGCAGACCGAGCGAGACGAGGAGCACGGCGACGCTGGCGATGAGCCAGGGGACGTAGCCGCGGGGGAGGGATTCCGTCACGGATTGAGCTCCTGCAGGGCTTGCGGTCGCTCTTGATTGAGAAGTGCCCGCTTGCGCTGGAGGCCCCAGCGATAGCCGGTGAGGCTGCCGTCTTTGCCGACGACGCGGTGGCAGGGGATGGCGACGGCGATGGGATTGGCGGCGCAGGCGGCGGCGACGGCGCGCACGCTCCTGGGGCTGCCGAGGGCTTCGGCGATCTGGGTATAGGTGCGGGTTTCGCCTGCGGGGATCGCGCGCAGAGCCTGCCAGACGCGGAGCTGGAAGGCGGTGGCGCGGATGTCGAGCGGGAGGGTGAGGGCGCGGGGGTTCTCGCTGACGGCTGCGGCGACGGCGGCGACGGTATCGCGGAGCTGGTCGTCCATGGGGGTGAGCTCGGCGGCGGGAAAGCGGGTGCGCAGGCTGATGAGGAGCGCTTCGGGGGTGTCGGCGAACTCGATGGCGCAGAGGCCGCGGGCGGTGCGGGCGACGAGCATGGGGCCGAGCGGGCTTTCGGCGAGGGCGTAGGCGATGCGCTCGCCGCGGCCGCCTTGTTTGAGCGCGGTGGGGGTCATGCCGAGGGTTTCGGCGGAACGCTCGTAGAGGCGGCTGCTGGAGGAGAAGCCGGCCTGGTAGAGGGCGTCGGTGACGCTGGCTTCCGGCCTGGTGACTTCGTCGCGAAAGCGTTCGACGCGACGGGCGCGTGCGAAGGCGCCGGCGCTGACGCCGAGGATGCGCCTGAAGTCGCGGGTCTGTCCGGCTGGTGGATGGAGGCTGGAGTTGTCGATGCGGCTCACGAGTTTCCGCACGGTGGCGAGACGGGGATCGGCGGTGAGCGGCTGCTCCGGCAGACAGCGCAGGCAGGGGCGGAAGCCGGCGGCGCGAGCTTCTTCCGGTGTGGCGAAGAAGCGGACGTTCTGGCGATGCGGACGGCGGCTGGGGCAGGTTGGGCGGCAGAAGATGCCGGTGGTTTGGACGGCGTAGACGAAAAGGCCGACGGCGCGGGGGTTACGCGCGAGCACGTCGTTCCAGAGCTGATCGGGCTCGAGAGGGACGTTCGCGAGGGCGGTGGGTGTGGAGGGCTGGGTGAGCATGGTGGAGGACATACCCAGTATCCTCCTCCGGGCGAGGATGCGGAACACTCCGGTTTGGTGCGGCAAATTCGGGGTCAGTACTGGATGGCGGGATCTTCGAACGGGGTGCCGTGGCGGGGGAGCAGGAGCAGGGGGCGGAGATCGATGAAGGCGTGCAGCAGGATGGGGGGCCAGAGGCTGCGGGTCATGAGGTAGGCGGCCATGAAGATGGCTCCGAGGACGGCGGAGGCCGCGATGCCCCGCAGTCCCTGGTAGGTGTGGGCGACGCCGAAGGCAACGACTGCGACGATTGCAGCCGAGAGGGCGGGCAGGTGCAGATCGGCGCGGAAGACGTGCAGCAGGAAGCCACGGTAGAGGATCTCCTCGCAGAAGCCGGCGGTGAGGGCGATGGCGGCGAAGGTGAGCCGCTCCACCGGTCCCTGCGGGAGGAGAAAGCCGAGCGGCGCGAAGGCGGCACGTATCCTCACGAGCGCCTTGGCGCTGGCCCAGCCGAGAAAGACCGGCACGAGCAGGCCGAAGGCGAGCGCCGCGGCCATCCCGGTCAGGAAGTCCGGGTCGATCCGGCGACTGCGGATCAAGGCCGGAATCGCATCCGGTTGCGGGTGCAGGAAGAGGGGATCGGCGTGGTATCCAAACCACGCGACGAGCGCGGTGAGGGCGATCGCGCCCCATTCGGCGAGGAGGATGAAACGGTACATGCTCATGCGCGTGCGGTGGTTGGATTGCTGCCTGAGTCTGCCCATGCGGACCGTGTCCATGAGCGGAAATCCGATGACGATCGCGAGTGCGAGAGCTATTTCAAGGATTTTCATAGAAGCCGGTCACGCAGGAGTTTGTGCAGCGCGGTTCCGAGCGGCGTTCAGGCGAGCGGCTGGGGGGTGCGGGTGCCGTCGGGCTCGACCTCGAAGCTGTCGACGAAGAAGCTGCGCAGGTTGGCGATGCCGAAGCTGGTGGTGATGGCGACGTCGGTGGCGTCGCGTCCGGTGGCCATGAGGACGCGTCCGAGGCGGCCGTCGTTGTGGCGGGCGTCCATGGTCCACCAGCGGTTTTCGACGAAGACTTCGTACCATGCGGAGAAGTCGCCGGCTCCGGCGATGGGCCGGCGGATGTCGCCGAGGTAGCCGGTGGCGTAACGGGCGGGGATGTTCATGGCGCGGGAGAGGGTGATGGCGAGGTGCTGGAAGTCGCGGCAGACGCCGACGCGCTCGGTAAAGACATCGAGCGCGGTTTTCTGCGGGCGGGCGCTGGCATAGTCGAAGCGCACGTGGTCGTGCACCCAGTCGCGGATGGCGAGAGCGCGGCCCCAGCCGGGCGTGGTGTAGCCGAAGAGGTCGCCGGCGACGAGCGAGAAGGAATCGACCTGGCAGTAGCGGCTGCTGAGGAGAAACTGCAGGACGTCCGAGGGGAGATCTTCGATCTGCTGCTGCGGCGCGTAGGCGTTGGGGAGATCGTCGAAGAAGGAGGCGTGCTCGACGAGACTGGAGCCTTTGAGGCGGAGGCGGCCGGCGGGCGCGACGAAGCGGGTGCACCGGTTGCCGAAGCTGTCGGTGTAGTCGGCGTGGGGAAGCGGAGTGAGCGGCTCGCCGTGCTCGACGGTCAGGAGTTCGGGTTGGCGCTGCGCGGCATCAAGTGAGGGGTGGAGGCGAAGTAAGGCGATGAGCGCGACCGGGTGCGGCAGGTCGAACTCAATCTCAAACCCGGAACGAATCAGCATGCGGCGTCCCCCGGCGTGCGCGTCATGAAGGTGTTCATGACGTTTCGCCTAGAGTACACGCACGGCGTGGGTCGCAGCCTGCGGACGGTCGCGCTGCCGGCCTGAACGAGAGAAGTCCAGCGATGGACGTACCCCACCTCCGGGCGGCGAGGGTACCGGTTTGGGGCATCCCTATCCGGGCAGGGTCTCCGTAAGATGGCCGCATGGCGCTCTCTCCGGTTCTGCGCGAACGGTCATCGGCTCTTCCGCAGGTATCGGCTTATCCTGCGCGGGACAGGGTAGAGACTCCTTTCGGGGCACAAGGCATGCAGGAGATGGCGGCGGGTATCCAGAGCGTGTTCGACAGCGCACCGGTCGGGCTGTGCGCGCTCGATCTGAATTTCCGGTACACGATCGTCAACGGCTGCTTCGCGGAGCTATACGGCAAGCGGCCGGAGGACTTTGTGGGACGGACGGTCTCCGAGGTACTTCCCGAGCCGGCCGAGCAGATTCTGGCGAATCTGCGCAAGGCGTTGCGGGAGGGCGGCGCGGTGGAGTCGGAGATCACGCTGACGCGCCCGGACAGCCCGTCGAAGGAGCGGGCGATCTACCTGCGGACGTCTCAGCCGGTGCGGGACAGCGCGGGCACGCTGGTCGGACTGTCGGTGGCGCTGCTGGATATTACGGCGCGCAAACGGGCGGAGACGGCGTTGCGCGAAAGCGAGGCGAATCTGCGCTATACGGTGGAGTTGACGCCGCATGTGCCGTGGACGGCGTCGCCGTCAGGTGAGCTTACCTTCATCAGCGCGCGGTGGGTGGAACTTACCGGCATGCACGTCGACTCGGAGACGCTGAAGCGCTGGATTTTCGGGGTGCATGTGGACGACCGGACGCGTACGCTGGAGCGCTGGAAGCTTTCGATCGAACGCGGGATTGCGTACGACTGCGACTGCCGGGTGCGCTGCGTAGGCGGGGTATGGCGCTGGCATCGCACGCGCGCTTATCCGCGGCGGGCCGAGGACGGGAGCATTCTGCAGTGGTACGGGACGATTGAGGATATTCACGACCGCAAGATGGCTGAGGCGGCGCTGGCGGACAAAACGCGCCGTCTGGAAGACGTGACGCGGGCACTGGACAAGCTGGCGCATGAGGACTATCTGACCGAGCTGGCGAACCGCCGGACTTTCGATGAGAGTCTGTCGAAAGAGATCGAACGGGCACGCCGGGCGCGGGTGCCGCTGGCGCTGGCGCTGCTGGATGTGGATCACTTCAAGCAGTTCAACGACGACTTCGGGCACCCGGCAGGAGATGAGACGCTGCGCCGCGTCTCGCGCGCCATCGAAGGGGTGATCCGGCGACCGGGCGATCTGGCGGCGCGGTTTGGCGGCGAGGAGTTCGCGCTGGTGATGCCGAACACGGCGCCGGACGGTGCGCTGCTGATCGCGGAGCGTGCGAAGGAGGCGGTGCGCAGAATCGAGGCGTCGGAGATCGCCGAGGGATGCACGGGGATCCGCATCAGCGGCGGTGTGGCGTTGCTGGAGCTGACGCTGGACAAGACCGGCACACAGCTGGCTGCGGAGCTGATCGCACGGGCGGATGAGGCGCTGTATCAGGCGAAGAAAACGGGACGCAACCGCGTGGTGATGCACGCGGCCGTTTAGGCTGCCTCAGGAAGAACCGGGCTCCCACAACTCGATCGGATTGCCGTCGGGATCGTGCAGTCTGGCGAATCGGCCGTTGGGGTACTTCTCCGGGTCGACCTTCACTTCGATACTCGATTTCCGTAGCTGCGCCACCATGGCGTCCAGGCTCCGGACGCGGAAGTTGACCATGAACGCCTGCTGCCGCGAACCGAAATAGCCGGTTTCCAACGGGAAAGGGCTGAACGCGGTCGGGCCGCCGGTTTGTTGCCAGGCGGAATGTTTAGAGTCGGTGGGCACCGGATCGATGCCAAGGTGAAGTTGATACCACTGCGCCAGCGCGTCGGGATCGCGGCTGCGGAAGAAGAATCCTCCGATGCCCAGGACCCGTTCCGCGGGCATTTCGTTACGGGTTTGCGCCTGACCGGGGCGGGTTTCCACCGGACCGGTTTCCGTCTGACCGGTTTCCGTCTGGCCGGGAGGAGCAGCGTCGGCCACCCTGACCGCCGCAAACGCCGCCGCGCCGAGAAGGGCCGTTCTGCGATCGATCACCATGGCTGCCATCCTCCCCCCGGAACCTGCAGGTCATGAGTTTGCGTCTCTGTCATCTGCTCCCCCGGGCAGTGTGTTGCGGTGTGCGCGAAGGTCTCTCGCGGCGCGCGCCGAGGTTGTGTTTTACGAGAGCCGCGGGAAGTGGTTGCCGAGCGGCTCGTTGCGCAGGCGGGCGGCGACCGCGGGGGAAACGGGCTGGCTCATGACCTTCTTGAATGCGGCCTGGAACTGTTTCATCTCGGCGGGGGTGCCGACGGAGACGCGGACGTAGTTGGGCCAGATGGGCCAGGTGCGGCCGATCCAGACGTTCTCGGCACGCATGCCGTGGATGACCTGCTTGCCCGGGCGGCCGGTGTCGATCATGAAGCAGTTGGACTCGGAGGGGATGAAGCTGTAGTTGTTGGCGCGGAGGAAGGCGAAGGTGTCGTTGCGGGTGTCGGCGATGATCTGCTTGCGCTCGGGGACGAGGTTGGGATCGAGCAGGCTGACGTTGGCGGCGGCGGAGCCGGTGATGGGCATGGAGTTCATGCCGTAGGTCTGGAGCCTGGCGAGCAGGTCGGGCCGACCGGCGGCGATGCCGCAGCGGATGCCGGCCATGCCGTAGACCTTGGAGAAAGTGCGCAGGACGATGAGGTCTTCGCCTTTCGCGACGAGGTCGAGGACCGACGGCGACGAGGAGAGGTGAATGTAAGCCTCGTCGACCAGCAGGATGGAGCCTTTGGGCTTGTTCTTGAGTGCCCACTCGATCTCCTCGCGCGGAGTGAGGGTGCCAGTGGGGTTGTTGGGATTACAGACGTAGAAGACGCCGCCATTCGGGGCAGCCGCGATCATGGCGCGGAGATCGTGCGCGCAGGTGCCCGTGAGCTTTACCTTGACGATGGGCGCGTGATTGGCCTGGGCGGCGACCATGCCGGCCTCGTAGGAGGGATCGGCGGTGACGAAGGGCTTTTCGGGTGAGGTGAAGGCAAGCACGGTGTAGTGCAGGGGTTCGCTGGAGCCGGCGTAGACGGCGACGTATTCGGGCTTGAGGCCGTTCTGTCTGGCGAAGGTCTCGGTGAGCTTCGGGGTCTCGCTGTAGAGGTCGTAGCGTCCGCCGGTGGGGGCGATCTTCGCGATGGCCTCGCAGGCGGCTTTGGAGGGTCCAAGGGGATTCTCGTTGGCGTTGATGAGGACCGCGCCGGGCGGGGGCGTGGCCCAGGTGTCGTCCTGCGACTTGCGCAGGCTCGACGTGCGCAGGTCCATCATGGCGGCGCGGGCGAAGTGGCCTTCGGTGAGGATGGGGACCGCGACGGTGGCGGCTCCGGCGAGGCGGAAGAAGGAACGGCGGGAGACGAGGGCGGGATCGAGAGCGGCCATGGCGGGAACTCCTTGGAGAGGTGAGTGAGGGTGAGGCCTGCGATCGGGGTCGTTGCTCCGTAGAGTAACGCGGATTGCTTCAAGCGCAACGTCGAAAGGCGACTGCACCGGAAGCGCTGCGTTGCTGCGGACCAGGCGCAAGAGATAAATGCAGCGTCGCCCTGATGCTGAGCGGGTGCCATGTCGCGGGGTCTTGGACGGCTTCGCCGTGGGGGTTTCTTTTGATCGGGATGGAAGAGCTTGCCGGGCTGCGACATAGGATGGATCCATGAGCGAAGCGACGACGCGCAGACTGGGCAGGAGCGGCCCCGAGGTATTTCCTCTGGGGCTGGGGTGCATGGGGATGTCGGGGATGTACGGCGCATGCGACGAGGCGGAGAGCATTCGCGCGATTCACGCGGCGATCGCGGGAGGCGTGACGCTGCTCGATACCGGCGACTTTTACGGGATGGGCCACAACGAGATGCTGATTGGCCGGGCGCTGCGGGAGCTGGGGTCGTCGGCACGGCAGGGTGTGGTGCTGAGCGTGAAGTTTGGCGCGATGCGCACGCCGGGCATGGCGTGGAGCGGGTATGACGCGCGTCCGGCGGCGGTGAAGAACTTTCTTGCCTACTCGCTGAACCGGCTCGGGGTGCAGCAGATCGATCTCTACCGGCCGGCCCGGCTGGATGAGCATGTGGCGATCGAGGAGACGGTGGGCGCGATCGCGGACATGATCAAGCAGGGGTACGTCCGGCACGCCGGGTTGAGCGAGATCGGGGTCGAGACGGCGCGCAAGGCGAACGCGGTGACGCCGATCGCGGACGTGCAGCTGGAATATGGGCTGGCGACGCGCCCTATGGAGGCGAAGGTGCTTCCCGGGCTGCGTGAGCTGGGCATTGGAACGACGGCGTACGGGGTGCTTTCGCGCGGTCTGCTGACGGGATCGAAGCCGGCGGAGAAGGGAGACTTCCGCAAGTTCCTGCCGCGCTATTCGGGCGTGAACTATCAGAAGAACGTGAGCCTGGTGGACGCACTGGCGTCGCTGGCGGCGGAACGGGGGGTGACGCCCGCGCAGCTTGCGGTTGCGTGGGTACTTACGCGCGGGGAGGATATCGTGCCGGTGCTGGGCTCGCGGACGGTGAAGCAGGTGGAGGAGGCGCTGGGGGCGCTGGAACTGAGGCTGTCGGACGAGGAACTGGCGCTGCTGGAGCGGACCGTACCCGCGCAGGAGATTGCCGGGACGCGGTACGACAAGGTAGCGATGTCGCATCTGGACAGCGAGAAGTAGGGTAGAAAGCGAAGATCCCCTCCAAGTTCGCGAAGGTGGAGGATCCGGCGTTCTCACTCCAGCAGGCGGGTCAGGGGACGTCGTTTCGAAGGACCTGCGGGGTGGAGCTCTGAAAGACGAGCGGCTCGGCGGTGACGGGGGCGGGGATTTCGTCGGCTGAGGAGATGTCCTGCGCGCCGGTGGCGGCGAGGGCGGCTTCAGCGGCGTCGATTTCAGTGTCCGTATCGCAGTGGACGGAGAGCAGGATGCCGCCGTTGCGGACGTGTCCCTCGTATCGTTTGGCCTCGTACTCGGGGATGCCCATGCCGACGAGTGCGCCGACGAAGCCCCCGACGGCTCCGCCTACGCCGAGGCCGGCGAGCGCGGCCATGATGGGTCCGGCGGCGATGAAGGGACCCGCGCCGGGGATGGCGAGCGCGCCGATGCCGGCGAGCAGGCCGAGGGTTCCACCGACTACGCCGCCCGCGGTGGCGCCAGTGGCCGTGCCTTCGGGAGCTTTGGTGTGTTTTTCGTGCGCGAAGGAGCGGGTGCTCTCATCGTCGGGCAGCAGCACCGAGATGTCGGAGTGGGTGAACGACGCGGCGAGGAGATGGTCCACGGCCCGCTCGGCCTCATTCACACTGGAGTAAATTCCGAAGACGGCTACGTTTCTGCTGTATGGCGTGGCGGACATGCGACCTCCTCGGCCCCGAGCGTTGAATGTGCCGCTCTGCAGGTTAGATGGAGGCGAGACAGGGGAGTTGTCCCCCGCGCCGGGGAGAATCCGCTGGTTTGGGACAAAGAATGCCGCGTCCGGCTCGCGCCCGGACCCGACCGCCAATGCCCGATGCTACTGAATGTGCAGCCAGGCGTTGTAGACGTACATGCCGACGATCCCGGCGGTGACGAGCCCGGCAGCTCCACCGGCGAGGCGAACCAGAGGCTGGATCTGCCTGACACGGCGGACGATCCGGGTCTGCTGCTCCTGCTCCTTGTGATGGATCTGGTCGTTGAGGAAGAGCTGGTCGTCTTCGTAGCGCTCGAGCTGTCCGCGGTACATGAGAAGACCGAGGAACGCGGCGGCGAGTGCGCCCCAAAGGGTAAGAAGTAACGGGTGGATGGTCATGAGGATGTCTCCAGGTGAGTTAGGCGTTCGAGCGGCGGGTAGACGTGCAGAGAGGAGCGGCGAGCCGTCCGGGGCCGGGCTGAATCATACGCCGAAGGTTGTATTCCCAACCAGAAAAATCTCAGATCTAAGTAATTGGCGGATTCGGGCCAACGGCTCTCAGCGCATGACGGCGTGCACGACCAGTCCGGCGACGGTGGCTCCGGTGAGCGCGAGCACGAGCAGGCCGAGAATAAAGAAGGCGGCCTGGCGACGTGCCTTCTCGGTCGGCTGGGTGATGCCGAAGGTGTTGATGAAGGCGTCGGCGAGAAAGTAGAGGAGACGCACAGCTTCAGTATGCGCCGGGTGAACCTTCCCGAAGAGTTGCGAATCAGATAAGAGGTTTGCTTGCCCCGGCTGCGGTGCGGGAATACACTTAAACGAGGACCAGAATGGTAGGCATTCGGTTCTCAGGTTCAGATTCAGGTCTTTCAGGTTCGGAGGAGAAGAGAATGTCCACAGCATCCGTTGTTCCCGAGGTGGTTGAAGCGCCGGTGGCGGCACCGTCGGCTCCCGTCAAACTGACAGACGCGGCGATCGTGAAGGTGAAGGAGATCATGGCGACGCAGGATCCGATTCCGGCCGGTCTGCGGATTGGCGTGGTGGGCGGCGGATGCTCGGGGTTCCAGTACTCGATGTCGTTCGAGAACCAGGCGGGCATGATGGACAAGGTGGTGCGGTTCGAAGACCTGAAGGTGTTTGTGGACGCGACCTCCGCGATGTACCTGAACGGCTGCACGGTGGATTATGTGGAGACGCTCGAAGCGGCGGGTTTCAAGTTCGACAACCCGACGGTAAAGAGTACGTGCGGCTGCGGGTCGAGCTTCTCGGTCTAGGAACCAGAGTTTGAGTTCAGACGAAGCGCTCCGGGATCTCCGGGGCGCTTTCGATTTCCGCAACTCTGGCGCGACAGTGTTGCGGAAGCAGAGCGACGCTTTGTCGAATAGCTTCCCGGTTAGTCCGAGGAACGAACCTCCGACGTCGTACCTGTACTGCACAGCGAACGGATCGAGCAGCGGGAGATCGCAGGGGAGCTCCGGCAAGGCTCATTGAGGTCCTGGACCATCTGCAGCAATCGTTCGAGGCTGTGTTTGAACGGATATTGCTGGTTGCGTGCGCTCAGGAGCGCCTTCAGCAGCTTCTCGCAGGACTGCTGTGCGTAAAAGCCGAAGATCGCGTCAGGCAGCGGAAACTGGAGCGTCGACTCGTCCTGAAGCGCCAGCGTAAACAGCGTCTGGGCGTGCGGATTCGGGATTGGCTCGTTCATAGACAACGATGCCTTCGCGATCGATGTAGTTGAAGATACTGTTCACCCAGGGTTCATGCTGATCGAACTTCTGTTTTGAGGCAACGACGAGCGTGACCTCCATGTTCAGACCGTGCAGAACGCTGTAAAGGAGCACCTTCTCCGCTTCTTCCTGCGAAGTGTCGAGGATCACCGCAAGGTCCAGGTCACTGTCCGGCCGATGATCTCCCCGGGCGCGTGAGCCAAAGACCAGGATCCTGAGCGGATGGGAATGATCGACGATGCGCGAGATCGCCTGTTCCAGCTTTTCACCGGTCACCCCCCCACCCCTCATTCAAACTGGAGGTTGCGGACCTTGGCTGAATGGCGCTGCTCATGCCGCGCTTCTCCCTTGAGTCCCTTGGAGTGGGGAAATAAGCGAGTTGTTGCACTGGTCGTCTAAACTCTGAGCGAGACCATGACAGAGTTTGTTGTACGGCTGGCGGATGAGCGGGGACGGGTGCTGGAGCAGACGCATGCGGCGACCACCGCGGATGAGCTGCGGGCGCGGTTTACGCAGTCGGGGTATTACGTCTACTCGGTGAAAGCGAAGGGTCTGCTGGGTGGGCAGGGGCGGCGCAAGCGGGTGAAGCTGGAGACGTTTCTGGTCTTCAATCAGCAATTTCTGACGCTGATCAAGGCCGGGCTGCCGATCCTGGGGTCGCTGGAGCTGCTGGCGCGGCGGCAGAAGCTTCCGAATTTCCGGGCGCAGCTGGAAGATGTGGCGGACCGGGTGAAGACGGGCGAGTCGATCTCGGCGGCGTTCGAGGCGCAGGGCGGGTTTCCGCTGGTGTATACGACAACGCTGCTGGCGGGGGAGCGCTCGGGCAATCTGGAAGAGGTGCTGCAGCGTTTTCTGGAGTTTCAGCGGGTTTCGCTGACCTTCCGCAAGAAGCTGAAGTCGAGCCTGGTCTACCCGACGGTGCTGATCGTGATGGTGATCCTCATGTTTATCTTCCTGATCACGTTCGTAGTGCCGCGGTTCGCGGAGCTGTACAGCCAGCTTGGGACCAAACTTCCGTCGCTTACCGTGTTTCTGCTGGCACTGGGGCAGAATGCGCAGCATTACGGGGTCTACGCGGTGCTTGTGCTGGGGGGCGCCGGCTATCTGGTGATGCGCTGGACCAAGACGGAACGAGGCGCGATCACGGTTGACCGGATCAGGATTGCGACTCCGTTTCTGGGCAATGTGTGGATTAAATATCAGGTAGGGCTGTTTTCGCGGACGCTGTCGACGCTGCTGACGGGCGGTTTGCCGCTGGTGCCGTCGCTCGAGACGGCGGCGCGTGCGATCGACTCGCGGCAGATCGGGCAGGCGGTGTTTCGCTCGGTGGAGACGGTGCGCGAAGGGAAGGGGCTTTCGAACAGCCTGAATGCGACGAAGGTGTTTCCGGAGCTGGCGATCGAGATGATCGAGGTGGGTGAGAGCACGGGCGCGCTGCCGCAGATGCTGAACTCCGTGGCGGAGTTCTTTGAGGAGGATGTGGAGACGAATCTCTCGTGGATCATGAGTTTGATCGAGCCGATCATTCTGATCTTTATGGGCGTGGTGGTGGTCATTATTCTGATTGCGCTGTATCTGCCGATCTTCAGTCTGAACCCGAATTCGGGTGGGGGATCGTAGCGTGTGACCACGGTACGATGACCATGGTGAGGTTGCGACGGTGAAGACGATGGCCGCGGGTGTGTTCAAGGCGAAGTGCCTCAAGGTTCCAGATGACGTACAGGGAAGGAGGGAGACTGTGATCGTTACCAAAAATGGGAAGCCGGTCGCAAAAGTGGTGCCTCTGGACCTTGAGGGAGACGATCCTCTGGCGGTTTACCGGTTTCCCGGAAAGATAACGATCGTCGGCGATATTGAGGGTCCGATGTACACGGATGAGGAGCTGGACGACTTTGAGCGCCGTTCAGTGGAGAAGCTGCCTGGTCATCCTTGATACGCACACGACTCTCTGGTTGACCATGGGCGGCTCTCACCTTTCCGCGCGAGCCCGGGCTGCGATCGCGCGGGCACGGAGTGGCGACAAGGTCGGTATTGCGGATGTCACGTTGCGCGAGATCGCCTGGCTTGCGGACCGGAGTCGTGTGATTCTGGATCGGGAGCTCAGGGAATATCTGGGATTTCTTTAGACGCTTTTTCATGTTCTTCCGATCGATGCTCGCATCGCGGCTCAGACGATTCGGTTTGGGCCCGCTTATCCGCGCGATCCGGCGGATCGGCTCATCGGTGCGACGGCAGTGGTCCACAAGGCGGAGTTGGTCACCCACGACCGGCTGATCCGGGCGTCGGGCGAAGTGAATTGCATCTGGTAAGCGGCTTACGAGTTTTGGGCCGGGGAGTCTGAAGAGCATGGCGACACCACTTGCGGTACCGATTCCTCTGAACGATATGGGGATGGATGAAACGGAGCGGGCGCGGGCGCTGGCGCGGCGGTATCGCGCGGAGTTCGTGGATCTGAAGAACTTCAAGATCCAGCACGAGTTGTTCAAGAGCGTGCCGGTGGACATGATGTTCCGCTACAACTTCGTCCCGCTGGAGCAGGCGGGCGGACGGCTGGCGATTGCGGTCTCTGACCCCTCGAAGCTGATGGTGCTGGATGAGATTTCGGGGCTGCTGGGGACGCGGCTGGTGACGCGGGTGGCGACGCTCTCGCAGATTACCGATCTGCTGAAGAAGACGGAGCAGTCGCAGCGCGTGCTGGACGAGGCGAGCGAGGGGCTGGCGTTCGACGTGCTTTCGAGCGAGGAGAACGCGGACGAGAATATCTCGATCGAGAAGCTGACCGCGGACGACGATATCTCGCCGATCATCCGGCTGGTGGATACGACCATCTTTACGGCGCTCGAGCGGCGTGCGAGCGATATCCACCTCGAGACCTTCGACGACTCGCTGCTGGTGAAGTACCGGATCGACGGCGTGCTGCAGCAGGCGATGGCTCCGATCGCGCGGGAGCACCATCAGACGATTCTTTCGCGGATCAAGGTGATGAGCGAACTCGACATTGCCGAGCGGCGCGTGCCGCAGGACGGACGCTTCCGGGTGCGCTATAAGGGGCGGCTGATCGACTTCCGCGTATCCATCATGCCCACCGTACATGGCGAAAATGCCGTGCTGCGTGTGCTCGATAAAGAGTCGATGTCGGAGAAGTTCACCAAGCTGTCGCTGGATGTGGTGGGATTCGCGGAGAAGGATCTGACGCG
>CAXTVJ010000028.1:0-29902 GCA_964247715.1 uncultured Acidobacteriaceae bacterium
GAGGAACATGTACTCGGAGCAGGGGTTGGAGGCGTTGATGCGGGCGGTGTTCTTGGAGGTGTGCCAGCGGTTGATGGTGGTGTCGTACTGCATGCCGGGATCCCCGCAGGCCCAGGTGTTTTCGGCGAGCTTGTGCATGAGGTCGCGGGCGCGGAAGGTCTCTACGGGCTTGCGGGGCTCTTTGACGGTCTTGGTGGCAAAGTCGGCGTCGCGCTCGACGGCCTGCATGAACTCGTCGGTGACGCGGACGGAGTTGTTGGCGTTCTGGAAGAAGATGCTGGAGTAGGCTTCGCTGTCGGGGCCGGAGCCGTCGTAGCCGGCGGCGATGAGGGTGAAGGCCTTGGCTTCTTCCTTGGACTTGCACTCGATGAAGTCGACGATGTCGGGGTGGTCGACGTTGAGGACGACCATCTTGGCGGCGCGGCGGGTCTTGCCGCCGGACTTGATGACGCCGGCGAAGGCGTCGAAGCCGCGCATGAAGGAGAGCGGGCCCGACGCAGTGCCACCCCCGCTCAAGGTCTCCATGGAGCCGCGGATTTTGGAGAGGTTGGAGCCTGCGCCGGAACCCCACTTGAAGAGCATGCCCTCGGTCTTGGCGAGGGTGAGGATGGAGTCGAGGGAGTCCTGGACGGAGTTGATGAAGCAGGCGGAGCACTGAGGCCTGGAGTAGCCGGTGGTGGAGAAGGTGACCTGGCGTTTGTCGGCGTCCCAGTGCCAGTTCTGGGCGTCGGAGTTGGGCTCGAGGCGGTCGCAGCCGACGTTGAACCAGACGGGCGAGTTGAAGGCGACCTTCTGGTTGAGGAGCAGGTGGACGAGCTCGGCGTAGAAGGTGGTGGCGTCTTCGTCGGAGGCGAAGTAGCCGGCTGCCATGCCCCAGTCGCGGATGGACTCGGCGACGCGGGAGATGAGGGCGCGGACGCCGGTCTCACGCTCGGGGGAGCCGATGAGGCCGTGGAGGTACTTCGAGGCGACGATATTGGTGGCGGTCATGGACCAGTCGGCGGGCGACTCAATGTCTTTCTGCTCGAAGATGAGGTTGCCCTTCCAGTCCTGGATGACGGCGTCGCGGCGCTCCCACTGGACCTGGTCGTAGGGGCTGACTCCCGCGGTGGTGAAGAGGCGGGAGAACGAGAGTCCCGGTGCGGCCGCGTAACGGGTGGAGGAGGTGGCGGCGGCGGCTTCGGTCTGCTGGATGGCTTCGTGCGTGGCTTCGTTCATGAGGGTGAAACTCCTTCGAAACTTGATCGTTCCCGGGCGAGGCCAGGAGGTCCGTCTCCGGCAGAACGGGTGCGGCGGCGAGTGCGCGGGGCGAACTGCCCGGATGGTCTGGGAAGACGCGGAAAGCGTGCTCGAAAGGTGCTGGTTTGCTTGCCGGAGGAGGCTCGCAAGCGCAACGTTAGTACCCGCTGTGGGGTGTGTCAAGTATAAAGCAACTACATCTTGTGTTGTTGAGGCAGATACGGGCGGATTGCGTGCGTGCGGCCACCGAACCCTTGAAAACACGGAGAATGGCTGTGGAATTTGTGCAATCGACGCGCCGGACGCAGAGTTCAGGCGCGGTTCCGGAAACAACTTTCGCCGGTACCGGACTGAGAATCCGAACACCTGTTGCGACCCTACCGGGCGTGCCGCGCCGGGGCAAGGGGCGCGGCGGTGTGAGTGGCGGTGGAAGAGTGGGAAAGCGGCCTGAAATACGGGTGAGGTGCTGCCCCGGCAGGTCGTCTGAGAAGATAGGGCGCATGGCTTCGAAGCTTCAGGACGAGATCAAGCAGCGGGCACCGTTCGGGAGTGTGCGTGAGGAGCTGCTGCTGAACCTGCTGAGGACGGCGGCGGCGGTGACGCATGTGCAGGAGCAGATGCTGCGTCCGCACGGGCTTTCGCAGACGCAGTACAACGTTCTGCGGATCCTGCGGGGCGCGGGCGCGCCGGGGCTGTGCCAGTACGAGGTGGGCCAGCGTCTGGTGGCCATGGTTCCGGACGTGCCGCGGATCCTGAGCCGGATGGAGCGCGCGGGCTGGGTGATGCGGGCGCGCGGCGTGGAAGACCGGCGGGTGGTGAAGGTAATGCTGACGGCGGACGGGCGGGCGCTGGTGGATCGTCTGGACGAGACCACGAGGGCTATGGGGCAGACGCTGTTCCCGGCGATGAGCGAACGCGAAGTGGAGCAGGCGTGCGAGCTGCTGGCGAAGGCGCGGGAGCAGGCGCGGGCGTAAGCGCGTCGACCGATGACGGAGCGACGGTTTTGCTCCATTCCGCGGTGATAGCCTTTGCGGGAACGGTGGAGGAGACGCGATGGCTGGGATGACACGGCGGGAGTTGATCAGGACGGGTGTGGCGGCGGGTGCGCTTGCCGGTTTCGGGTTGTCGGCTGAGGCGGAGCAGACCGGCCGGGCCGCGAGAAAGGCTACGGACCTTGTTACGCTGGGGCGCGCGGATGTGAAGGTGACGCGGCTGGCGTTCGGGACCGGGAGCTTCAACGGATCGGTGCAGCGGAATCTGGGTCAGGAAGGCTTTACGCGGCTGGTTCGCTACGCGTACGACAACGGCGTGCGCTTCTTCGAGACGGCGGACAGTTACACCGGCATGCACCAAATGCTGGGGATCGCGTTGCAGGGCATTCCGCGGGACAGCTACCAACTGATGACGAAGGTGACGACGGCGGACACGGTGGATCCGCAGGCGAAGTTCGACGAGCTTCGTCGTCAGGCGAAGACCGAGTACTTCGACATTGCGCTGCTGCACTGGCAGCATACCGACGACTGGCCGGAGACGTCGAAGCCGTGGCAGGACGGGATCGCGCAGGCGCAGCAGCGCGGGGCGGTACGCAGCCGCGGGGCGAGTGTGCACGGGCTGCCGGCGCTGCGGCAGGTGCCGAAGACGGAATGGCTGCAGATGGCTATGATCCGGGTGAACCACAAGGGTACGCGGATGGATGCGCCGGTGCCGGATTCGGATCAGCTCGGCCATGTGGATGAGGTGGTCGAGCACATCCATCAGGTGAAGAGCGAAGGCATGGGCGTGGTGAGCATGAAGCTGATCGGCGAGGGGGTATTCAACCGCGAGGACCGGCAAAAGGCGATGCGGTTCGCGTTCCAGAACGCGAAGGTCGACTCGGTGACGGTTGGGTACAAGAACACGGGCGAGATCGATGAAGCGATCGACAATGTGAACCGGGCGCTGGCTTAGGAACAATCTGTCGGGAGCCGGGGTCTGAGGATTCAGCTCCTGCCGGGTTTTGGAGGGTTCGTGCGCGTCAGCATCGCACTGTGGTGCGGCCTGTTTGGAGTCGGCTGGGTCTCTGCCGCAGGAGCACAGGATCTGCTTCAGCCCGAGCGGCTCGCTGGTCGATGGGAGGCGCCGGACGGCCACGGCGGAGAGGTCGGGATAAACCTCCGCATCTCGACGACGGTTCCGAGTTCGGCTACAGACCTCGTCGGCGTTCCGCAACGGCTGCAGGCCTTTGAGGTCTACGTTTACCGACGCTCCGGGTCGGAGGTGAACCACTCGGATTCAACTTCTTCAGCACGTCTGTGACTGGCGGGGCGCGCTGGGACGGCAGGCGCCTGATTATCGATCTCAATCGAAGTGCGGAGCTTCCGGCAATCCACCTCGATCTCGCGTGGAATGCCTCGGCTGGCTTCTGGAAGGGTTTGTTCGCCTATGCGGGCGATCTGTATCCGGCAATCACGTTGAAGCGTCCGCAGGGACGCACAACAAATTCCCAAGTCGGTACGTGGTTCGATGGCGGTAGCGTCTTCAGCACTTGCCTGCACATCGCGCAGGCGACGGACGGCACGCTCACGGCATGGAGCTACGCCCTCCAGATACCTGGCAGGATCCGGTATGCGAACGGTCTCCGGCCTCCGGAGTCGACGGCGGGGCGTTACGGCGACTTCGCGCGGCTGCTTGAACCCGAACCGGGCCGGCTCCAAGTCGAGCTCGGGGCCAATACTGCGATTTGTTGCTCGCACCCGTTCAGCGCAACGATCTCTCCCGATGGAATGTCACTGGTCGGTGACTGGCCTGCAGCGCCGAATCAGGCTCATCGACCCGTCAGGTGGACGCGAGTGGGAGGAGACTCCTGCCTCGCAGAGGCGAGCCGTCTCATACGGCGGAAGCCAAACCATGCCCTGCCCCTTGAGTAGCCCGGACCGCCAGCGCGTATGTGGATCTGACGCTCCCTGACCAGCGGCTGCGCCCGGCACGAACAGGTGGCCGAGAGGGACGTGACTCGTGGGCGCATCGTCCACTCGGAATTCTTCGACTACGCTGCGCTTCGCTCAGCATGACGGCTGAGTGCGGCGAACCCGCTGACCTAGCGGACTACTTGCGGGGACTGGGGCTGGGCTCCCTGCTGCTCGCGCTGGAAGCGGATGGCGTAGTTGTCGAGGATGAGGCCTTTGAGGTCGACGTCGAAGCGGACGTGGCCGAGGTCCTGGGCCTCGATGAACTCGACCGGGGTGCCGGCGCAGAGGGTGTACTGGTGCTGGGCGCTGGGGTCTTCGGTGCGCAGGCTGAAGGGCACGGAAGCGACGGGATCGAGGAAATTGGGGAGCTGGGTCTGGGCGGTGAGGCGGCCCCGCGCGGGAACGGTGGGTCCGGAGCAGGAGCCGGCGGCGAGTTTGGCTTCCGCGAAGTTCACCCTGGGGATCTCATAGGGGTAGTTGCAGACGGGGTCGAGGCCGCCGCTGACGTCGCTGGCGGGCCAGGTGCAGACGCCGTGTCCGGGAACGTCGAAGGCGGGTGCGCCGGCCTTCCAGGTCTGCGGATCGCCTGCCTTGAGGTGGCTGGTGGCGAGCACGAGGTGGACGTCGGCGGGCGTGCTGCGGATTTGATTGAAGATGTTCTGCGGGATGGGTACGGTGACCGCGGCGACGGGGTTGCCGGAGGAGAGCTGCTGCTCCTGCGGGCTCTCGGTGAAGTCGGAGGTCCATTTGAGGTTGGGCGCGGTGATGGAGATGGCGACGCCCTGGATGAGGTAACCGGACTTCCGGTCGGCGCCGGTGACGGCGTAGGGGATCTGGACCTGAACCTTGCCGCCAAGGACGGCGAGCCGTCCCGGTTGCGGGGCTTTGGGGCGAAGCTGCTCGGGGAAGTCGCTGAGGGTGGGGTCGGCGCTGCCGGCCTGGGTTTTGTAGTCTGCGCGCAGGAGCGGTCCATAGGGGAGCGCGAGCGTGACGAGGATGAGCAGCAGCGGGGTGGCCAGCAGGAGCACGCGGGAGATGGTGGTGCGGCGCGTGGCGTACTGATAGATGAGCGCGGCGGCGGGGAGCAGGATGACGACCGCGAGCAGGATGTGATTGAGCACGGGCGGGCGCATGCGCTCAAAGACGAGCCAGACGATGACGCCGAAGGCCACCAGCATGTAGAGCACGGCGCCGATGGTGGAGAGCAGCATGCGGGTGAAGGTGCCGGTAACGGCGGCGATGGCGGTGAGCGGCAGGATGAAGTAGACGGTCAGCAGGCCGAGATCTTTGAAGAGACCGGGCAGCGCGGTGGTCGGATGCAGGCCCGCGTGCTTGAGCAGGAAGATCTGCATGAGCGCGAAGGGCACATAGATAAAGAGGATGAGGAAGAGGACTTTTGAGGCGAGCAGGCCGGCCCAGTGGTAGGGGCGCGAGGTCCAGAACTGGCGGTCGCCAACGAGGGTCTCGTCGTGGATGAGGCGGGCGATGAGGACCAGCCAGGCGACGGGCAGGAGCACATGCAGCAGGAACCAGACGAGCTGGATGATGCCGAGATAAGGGCTTCCCTGCCAGTTTTCCGGAGCGCAGACGGCGAAGGCGACGTAGACGAGCAGCGAGACGAGGATCTCCGGCCAGAGATGGAGGACGTCTTTCTGGAGGATGTGAAGCGGCTGCGGCGGTCGGGGCATGCTGGAGTCCTTGTGTGCGTGGCTTTGGTGCGGGTGCGGCGGAATAACGGGGTTCCCTCACTGCGCTGAGAATGACGAGCGGCCTGCACGCCCCCCTCAGCTTGGCTGAGATGGGGACACCCGGGCGGTCAGGGCGCGGGGACGGCGGGGGTGCGGCCGGATTTGGCGAGCGCGAGGAAGATGGCGCGGAGCGTCATGGGAGCCATGTGGAGGTGGGGCGGATGGCCGCCGGTAGCGAAGATGTCGGCGACCTGGGCGGCCACGGGCTGGGTGTCGGCGTGGATATGGATGAAACGGGCGGCGGTGAGGGTGGTTTCGAGCAGCAGCCAGGAGTCGGGGACGGGCACGGCGGTGCGGGTGAGGCTGCCGGCGGCGGGCTCGCCCGTGATGGGGGGCGGCAGAGTGACGGTGACCTCGCGGAAGCGCGCGGTGAGCGACGACATCTCCTCGGCGAAGAGCAGGTGGCCCTGATGGAGGAAGCCGATGTGGGTGGCAAAGGATTCGACTTCGGCGAGGTCATGCGAGGAGATGAGGATGGTGGGGCGTGCCTGGCGTTCTTCGGTGGACTCGTGCGCGAGAGCCTCCTGCGCGGTGAGCGAGCGCGGGTGGACGCGGGCCATGAGGGCTTCGATGAGCTCGTCGCGGACGAGCGGGTCGAGGCCGGAGAAGGGCTCGTCGAGCAGGATGAGCGAGGGCCGGAAGGCGAGGATGCTGGCGAGCGCGGCCTTCATGAGCATGCCGCGGGAGAGATGCTTGAGCTTGCGGTCGAGGGGAAGATCGAGCTGCTGGACGAGCGCGGCGTCGTCCCATGTGGGGTAGAAGCCCTTGAGATAGGCGAGAAACTGGCGGACGGTCATCCAGTCCGGGAGTTCCTGGTTTTCGCTGGCGTAGCCGATGCGGGTGAAGTCGTCTCCGTTGAGTGAGAGGGAGGATTTTTCGAGCACGGTCGCGGCCCCGGCGGTGGGGCGGATCATGTTCATCAGGAGTTTGATGAGGGTGGTTTTACCGGCGCCGTTGTGTCCGACAAGCGCAAAAACCGCACCGCGCGGCACCGCCAGGGTAAGCGGGTGAAGCGCGGTTGTCGAGCCGTATCCCTTGCTGAGGCCGACCGTCTGAATGGCGGGTGCCGGGTCGTGCGCGAGGGGTGATGAGGACATGATGTGCGGCTCCAGAGGGGACGATTCCTCTGAGGCTAGCACGCCGGGTGGAGCGCAAGGCTGGTTTTGCCCGGGAGTCTTAGCGCATGACGGTGTTGAGAGAAAACTCGCCGCAGCGGTGAGTAGCCTGTGCCTGAGCGAGGGTGGGGGCCTGCGTGGTAGGACGAACTACCTGGCAGCAGTTAGAGCAGATGGACTCGGCTTTGGAGCCGAGCCGGGGGATGAAGTCGCGAAGAGCTGGCATGAGGCAGTACTCCGATGTGAGTTGGGCTCGGGTCGCACTGAGCTCGTCGTACTGAAAGGATTAGAGGCACGGGCACCCGCGGCTGTTGTCCGTTCGGGTGTCGGCCACTGCCGTAACCCGTTGTTTTGACAGGACTAAAGCATCGATTCGGGAATTGGCGGGAGGTCGGAGGGACGATTCCCGTCGCTTTCCTGAGGCCGCAATCTGTGATTAAACACGGTCTCGGGGCCCATGTTTGTTCCCTGGCGGACACTCACGCGGTGCGGGAGAGCCGGCGCCGGAGTTCGGCGGTGGCTTCGCGGTGACAGGCGACGCACAGGGTGCGGAGGTTATCGAGATCGCACTGGCCTCCGCCCTCGGCGACCGGGCGGATGTGGTCGGCGTCCCAGAGCGAACGGCGGCTGGCGACGGACTTCATGCCGTAGAAGGCGAGGCCGGCGGCGCGGGCTTTGCCGCGGGCGCGTTTGAGCGCGGTGTAGATGGCGACGGTATCGGCGTGGCAGACGGCGCAGAGGCCGCGGTCGCGGGCGAAGACCTGGTCGCGGAGATAGCCGGGGTCGGTGCGGAGACGCCACTGATGGACGCAGTAGCCGGAGCAGAAGGTGCGGCGGCGGCGGGCGAGGATCTCGAGTTCGCACCAGCGGCAGAGCGGGCGGCCGTTTTCGCCGCGCGGCAGCAGATGCGGATGGATGCGGCCTCCGGGGAGGGTGCGGGCGGGGAGGGTCACGCGCATCAGGATAGGACGAGGAGACACGCCGGGGAAGTATTTGCCGGGATGCGGATCGTCCTGCGAAGAAAAATTGCGTTTGAGAGCGCAAACACCGAAACTTTTCCACGCACGCGGGTTCTACATCGCCAAGCCCTTTCGCGCCTTGACACGCAGGTGCCGAGCGCATACAACCAGACGTACTTCCACCCGAATGCCAACGCCGACGAATGGGTGTTTCCGAACATTCAAGGTTCCTGGCTTCGCGCTGCGTGCCCCCGGCAACAGCCGAAGCCTTTCGCACTTCCCCTCCCCACCCTTACAGGACCTCTTCCATGCGCTCCGAATCCCTGAATTTGCGCCGTCTCTCCTGGCTTTTGTCTTTGTCGCTGATGCCGTGGACCGGCGTCGCCGCTCAAACATCTTCCGCTGCCTCAACACAAAGCGTGATTCTGCCCCGGTTGACGCAGCCGATCGACGAATCCGTATTGACGCCCATTAAGGGAACGGTTCACCCGGCAGCGAAGGCGGCCAGCGATCGCGGGGCGGTGGATGACGGCATGACGCTGGAACGCGTGCAGGTGGTGCTGAAGCGGAGCGCAGCGCAGGAGCAGGACCTGCAGCGAACCCTCCGCGCTCTGCATACGCCGGGCAGCGCCGACTACCACCAGTGGCTGACGCCGGAAGAGTTCGGAAAGCGCTTCGGCGTGTCGGACCAGGATGTTGCGACGGTGACGTCGTGGCTGGCGACGCATGGGATGACGGTGACGAAGGTGAACCCCGGCAAGGGGACGCTGGAGTTCTCCGCCTCGGCGGGGAGCTTCCGCCAGACCTTTCACACGGCGATCCACCAGTTCAACGTGAACGGGCAGACGCACTATGCGAATACGAGCGATCCGCAGATACCGGCGGCGCTGGCTCCGGTGTTCGGCGGATTTTCGTCGCTGAACGACTTCCGTGTCAAGAAGCAGCTGAAACTGCTCGGCCAGGCGCAGTACGATCCCGCGACGCATAAGACGACGCCGCAGTGGACGACGGGCCAGGCCGGCTATGTTCCCAACCTCATTGTGGCCCCGGGCGACTTTGCGGTGCAGTACGACCTGAACCCGCTGTATACGGCAAACGTGAAGGGTGCGGGGCAGACGATCGCGATCATCAACGACGCGAACATCAGCCTGACGCTGGCGAATCAGTACCGGACCCTGTTCGGTCTGCCGGCGAATCCGCCCAACGTGATCATCGACGGAAACGATCCGGGGATCGACGGTCAGAACAACCCGGATGGCCCGAACGGAGATTCGATCGAGGCGTACCTGGACGTGGAGCAGTCGGGGGCGGTGGCTCCCGCGGCGACGATCGATCTGGTGATCGGGGGCGACACGGCGCTCGACAGCGGCCTTTATCTGGCGGCGGAGCACGCCGTTTACGGCAACATTGCGCCGATTCTGAGCGTGAGCTTCGGCGGCTGCGAGGCGGACCAGAGCGCGGCGGGCAATGCATTCATCAGCAGTCTGTGGGAGCAGGCGGCCGCGCAGGGCCAGACCGTGCTGGTTTCGACCGGAGACAGCGGGTCGGCCGGATGCGACGGCTCGAACGGCGCGTATGCGACGGAGGGCCAGGCGGTAAACGGTCTGGGGTCGACGCCGTACAACGTAGCGGTGGGCGGCACGGACTTTTTCTACAGCGATTACGCCACCGGCGGCACGGACAGCTACGCGGGGCTGGCGACTTACTGGAACGAGACGCCGAGCAATGCGACGCCGACGACGTCGCTGCTGCAGAAAGTTCCGGAGCAGCCGTGGAACGACAGCCAGTTTGGGCTGAACTACGTCACGGGTCTGGAGTATGAGCAGACGTACGGGGCGACTACGGTGGCCGCAGGCTCAGGCGGCGCGAGCAACTGCGCGACGGGCACCGCGGCGAGCGGTTCCGGATCGGGCGGCACGTGCGCGGGTTATCCGAAGCCGACGTGGCAGACGGGCGCGGGAGTTCCGGCCGACAAGGTACGCGATCTTCCGGATGTTTCGCTGTTCGCCGCCGACGGCTCCGTGAACTTTTCGGCCTACCCGATCTGTTACGAGGACGGAGACTGCCAGCCGGTGAGCGCGGACGGCACGATTCAGATCACGGAGGTGGGCGGCACATCGGGCGCGGCACCCTCGTTCGCGGGCATCATGGCGCTGGTCAACCAGAAGTACGGGCGGCAGGGCCAGGCGGACTTCGTGCTGTACCCGCTGGCAACGCAGTTCCCTTCCGCGTTCAACGACGTGACGGTGGGGAGCAACTCGGTTCCGTGCGCGTACGCGGCACCGGCGGTGACCGCGACCGTGCCTGCTTCGGTGGACTGTATCGCGGCGGCGAATCCGCTGATCTATCAGGATGCCACCTACGGTCCGATCACAGAAGGCCAGATTGGAACGGGAACGACGCCTGAGTACAACGCCGCGACCGGATACGATCTGGCTACGGGTCTGGGCAGCATCGATGCGAACAACCTGGTCACGAACTGGGGCAACGTGAAGTTCGCGGCGTCGACGGTGACGCTGGCGGCTTCCTCAACCAGCTTCGTCCACGGCACGGCGGTGACGCTCTCAGGCGCGGTGACGCCGGGTACGGCCTCGGGCGTGGTGGGCTTGACGACGACCAGCGGCAGCCCGCTGAACGTCTTCGAGAACTCGTCGACTCTGATTGGAACTCCAGACCTGACGGTGACGAACGGGTCTTACAGCGGCAGCGTCGCTTACCTGCCTGGCGGCACCTATACGGTCGCCGGCGACTACAGCGGGGACGGGGTGAATGCGCCGAGCACTTCGAATGCGGTTTCCTTCACGGTGACGCCGGAGCCGAGCACCCTGCAGCTGGCCCCCCTGAATTCGGGTTACGGCTCCAGCGGATCGACGGCGTTCGCGAACGGGGCTACGATCGCGTACGGAACCCAGGTTCAGCTGCTCGGCGAGCCACTGCCGACGGGCTACTATAACCGTTGCGTGACGGCGAACGGAGTGACCTGCAATACGGCAGAGTACGGCGTACCGACGGGGACGGTCATGTTCTCGGATAGCGGGAGCGGGATCAGCACGGCTCCGGTGAACTCGGACGGCAACGCGTTCTACAACGCGCCGTTTGCAATCGGCACGCACTCCATTACGGCGAGCTACTCGGGCGATGCGAGCTACGGCGCGAGCACGGCAGCGGCGTTCACGTTCACTGTGGGCAAGGATCTGCCGGCCATCAACTTGACGAGCGCGACGGAGCAGACGACGGCGGCGGGCAGCACCGAAACCGGAACGACGGCCTTTACGGTGCAGGTGGAGAACATCGCCAACTACAACGCCACCGAGTATCCCTACGGAGTGGGGGCTCAGTCTCCGGCGGCGGCTCCGACCGGCGTGGTAACGATCACGGGTCTCCCGACGGGAACCCTGACGCTTCCGGCGCTGCAGACGGCTCGCGATCCGAACGTGCTGGGTGTGGAAGGTGCGGCAAGCCTCGCGGTGCCTTCGGGGATCGCGGCGGGCACCTACAACCTGACGGTCAGCTATCCCGGCGACGCGAACTACGCGGCCACCAGCACCGTGGTGCCGTTTACGATCTCGGGTGCGGCGGGGATTGCGACGACGACGACGGCTTCGGCTTCGCCGACGGCGACCTCGGTGACGACGCCGATCACGATCAGTCTGTCGATTGCCGGGACCACGGCGGGCGGTGTGCCGACGGGTTCGGTGGCGGTTGTCGAGTCCGGCAGCGTGCTGGGCTCGCTGACGCTGCCCACGGGCGGAACCGGTTCGAGCTTCTCGGGCAGCTTCCAGCTCAACTCGCAGTCGCTGATCCAGGGCACGAACGTGATTACGGTGCAGTACTCCGGCAGTTCGGTGTACGCGCCCTCGTCGGCACTGGTGACGGTGACGAACGGAGGTTCGACGGCATCGCCGAGCATCGCGCTTTCCAACAGCGGAACGATCGCAATCGCGACGCAGGGCGGCAGCGGCACATCGACGATCACGGTTACGCCCTCGGGCGGCTTTACCGGCGCGGTTGGTCTCACCTGCGCGGTGACGCCGACGACCCGGACCGACACGCCGACCTGCAGCATCGGCGGCGTGACTGTTGCGAGTACGGCGGCGGTTACGGCGGTCATGACAGTCGGGACGACGGCGGCGGCGCTTGAGGTGCCGCAGCT
This sequence comes from uncultured Acidobacteriaceae bacterium, assembly GCA_964247715.1. Classification (GTDB taxonomy): domain Bacteria; phylum Acidobacteriota; class Terriglobia; order Terriglobales; family Acidobacteriaceae; genus Edaphobacter. The sequence goes on from CAXTVJ010000028.1 coordinate 12,163, forward strand.
GCGGACGGTGCTGGGCGGCGGGGTTGCGATGGCGACGCTGCTGTTCCTGGTCCTGCCGAAGCGGCGGCGCAGGCTGTCTACGCTGCTGGGCGCGGTCGTGCTGATGGCGGCGATCGGCTTCAGCGCGGGTTGCGGCAGCGGCAACCCGGGCGGCGGCACCACCGGAACGACGGGCGGCACCACTACCGGCACCTACACGGTGACGGTGACGGCCACCGGCTCGGGCGTCACGTCCGCCACGACCGCGGTGCAGGTGACGGTGCAGTAAGCCGTCTCCACAGGCAAACCTCGGGGCTCGGAGCACCGGATGTCAGCGATGACATCCGGTGCTCCGGGCCCCCGATTTATGGTGCTGAGACAGCGGAGCGCAGGAGGCGCAGAGGAAGTGCGCGCAGAGGACGCAGAGGAAGGCCGACTTACTTCTGCCATGGCGTTGCGGCGATTCGGCGCGCATTCACGACGGAGCCGATGGGAATCCTTATGATGAGGATCAGGAAGTCAGGAGAGACGGGCAATGTCGAGGACGCAGTCTGCGATGGTGGAGCTGGGGACGCCGGCGCCGGCGTTTGAGCTGGTGGATGTGGTGTCGGGCCGGGCGTTGGGGCGGGACGACATCTTTGCGACGAGCTGGGATGACGAGGCGTCGGACCAGTTCAACCTGATGCCGGGCGGCGGGGCGACGCGGACCGGGCGGCACGGTCTGCTGGTGATGTTCGTGTGCGTCCACTGCCCGTATGTGAAGCATGTGGAGGAAGAGCTTGCGCGGCTGGGGCTGGACTACGAAGGACGCATCGCGCTGGTGGCGATCAGTTCGAACGACGTGGAGGCCTACCCGCAGGACGGGCCGGAAGAGATGAAGCGACAGGCGGAGCGGCTGGGATGGAACTTTCCTTATCTCTTCGACGAGACCCAGGAGGTGGCGCGGAGCTTCGACGCGGCGTGCACGCCGGACTTTTTTCTATACGACGCGGAGATGAAGCTGGTATATCGCGGGCAGCTGGACTGGAGCCGTCCGCAGCGGGGCGAAGATGGCAGCGACGAACCGGTGACGGGCGAGGACCTGCGCCGGGCGATGGATGCGGTGATCGCGGGCAAGCGCCCGGATACGAATCAGCGGACGAGTCTCGGGTGCAACATCAAGTGGCGGAGCTGACGGTGGCTGATGACGGAACGGCAGAGCAGGGTGCGGCAGCACAAGACGCGGCGGATCTGATGGTGGCGGACGATCCGGTTCTGGAGCACCTGAAGGGTGGCATCCGGCGGTTTCGGGCGGAGGTGTATCCGGCGCGCGCTTCGCTGTACGAGCAGGCGATGCGCGATCCTCAGCGTCCATCGGCGCTGATTATTACGTGCGCGGATTCGCGCGTGCATCCGGATGTATTGACGCAGGCGAAGCCGGGGGAGCTGTTTGTGACGCGCAACATCGGGAACATGGTGCCGGCCTATGGGGACATGCTGGGCGGCGTGAGCGCGGTGCTGGAGTTCGCGGTGTCGGGGCTGGGCGTGCGTCATGTGGTGGTGTGCGGGCACTCGGAGTGCGGCGCGATGAAGGCGCTGCTCGATCCGGAGTCGGTGGAGACGATGCCGACGGTGAAACGCTGGCTGCGCAACGCGCACGCGGCGCTGAGTGTGGCGGAGGCGCTGGAGCTTGAGGGCGGCAGCCCGGCGGAGATGCTGCGCTCGCTGACGGAGCAGAACGTGCTGCTGCAGATGCAGCATCTGCGGACGCATCCCTCGGTCGCGGGGGCGATGGCGCGTGGAGAGCTGACGCTTTCGGGCTGGTTCTACGACATTGCGAAGGGCGAGGTTTCGATTGCGGCGGGCGGTGAACATCGTTTCGTGGCTGTCGACGTCTAGCGTTGCAGCAGATGTCCTTGAACGTACGTCAGCCCCGGCTATGGACCGGGGCTGATGCCTGCTGGGGAGGGCTTTGCTGCGGGGGCCTGTCTTACTGCCGGATTACGACGCGGTCCCGTTCTTGCTGGTTGCATCCGAGCCGTGCTGCTTGACCATCTTGTTGTAGAGCCCGAGGATGAGGAACGGCGCGACCCACTGGCCGACGAAGAGCGCCTCATGCTGCTTCTTGCTTGCCTGGAAGGCGAGTGAGCCGATGATGCTGGCGATGGCGGCTCCCAGGAAGATGCTGGAGGGCACCTGGCTGGTGACCTTCTCAATAGCCGCAGTTACCTGATCTTCCTGCGCTTCGCCTGCTGCAACGCGATAATCCGTCATAACGAACGTCTCCTCTGGCGTACTGTGGTTTCCGCCTGTATGGAGGTGGATGCGAAAAGTGGGCTTCGCGTCCGATGAATTATTTGCGGGGTTGCCTACTTTGACCCTGCGCAACCGACGGCGCTCCGGTTTGGCGGGGCGAGTGAGGTCTGTGCAAACCGCTGAGGGACGATGTATTTCGGGTCAGGCGCGGACCGACCTGCGGGTAAGGGTCTGTTCGAGGGAGAGTGCGGTGAAGAAGAGAATGTCAAGCTTGAAGGTGAGAATGCTGCCGCAGCGGGGTACGGGCGCGAGGTGACGGCGGCAGGTGCAGAGTTCGGTGAGGGTGGCGTGCGCGGGCTGGGAGAATTCGACGCCGGCCCCGACGAGTTCGGCGTAGAGGTCTTCGATGGAGCCGAGCTGGAGTTCAAAGACGATTTCAAGTTCGGCGGTGGAGCGTGATTTTCGTTCGAGCACCCAGCCTCCGCAGAGGGTGACGGCGGAGCTGATGGCGGGCAGCAGGGTGCAGCGGTCGGAGGCGCTGAAGGCGCGCAGCGCGACGGGGGCGAGAGAGTCCTGCTCCACGAGGGCGGTGTGTTCGGCGTCTTGTACGTCAATCGAGTCGATCAATGAGGAACCATCCTGCCGCGCGCCGGGGAGTAAGGTGCAAGGAGTGCGTGCAGGGAGATCATCGGACGAGCCCCGGGGAAGGCCAGCCCGGGTGCAGGGCGCGGCGCCCGGGGGTCACGGTACGGATGGGTGCGAGGAGGCAGCGTGATCGTGGGACTGGGGACGGATCTGATCGATACAGGGCGGATCGAAGCGAGCGTGGAGCGCTTTGGCGAGCGATTTCTGGAGCGTGTGTATTCGCCGGGAGAGATTGCCTACTGCCGGGCAAAGAAGAAGAACGCGGCGGAGAGCTTTGCGGCGCGGTTCGCGGCCAAGGAGGCCGCTGCCAAGGCTCTGGGAACGGGGATCAGCCGCGGGGTCTCGTGGCGGGAGTTCGAGGTGCGGCGCGCGCCCGGCCAGGCACCGGAGATGCATCTGAGCGGGCGCGCGGCAGAGCTGGCGGAGCATCTGGGGGTCACGCGGATCTCGCTGAGCCTGACGCATACGGGGACGGCGGCGCTGGCGGTGGTGGTGATGGAGGGGTGATCGGCAGATGCCGGAGGCTGCGGGAGAGAAACATCCGACGACAGCCGGCACGGCATGCAGACAGGTTCTGCGGCGGGGCGGGGCTGGCGTGCATCCATGTTCCGGATCGGAAGCCAGGCGGGCGTGAGGAGCATGCGCACCTCATGTATGCTCGGGGAGTATTCTGCCGTACGTTGACTTCAAGCCGGGGGAACCGAAGAGAGTTATGCCGAGCCAGCAGGAGGTTCGTTGGTCGCAGCTGAAGGTGGGAACGGTCGTGCTGATCGCCTCGGTGCTGCTGGTGACGCTGCTCTTCTTGATGACGAGCTCGTCGGGTCTCGGCGTGCTCTCGAAGAAGCTGACGGTGGCGACCTATTTTGAGAATGCCTCGGGCCTGAAGGTGGGCGCCGCGGTGGATCTCGAGGGCGTGACGATCGGCTCGGTGAAGACGATCACAGTATCGAGCGATCCCGCGCACAGGCTGACTCCAGTGCGTGTGGTAATGAAGCTGAACGACAAGTTCGCGGGCGATCTGCACACGGATACCAAGGCGGCGCTGAGCACACAGGGCGTGCTGGGCGATACGGTGGTCGACCTGAACAGCCAGACGGCGGTGGGTCCGCCGCTGCGCGACGGCGATACGCTGAGCACACTCGAAACGCCCTCGATCACGGATGTGGTGAAGGCGAGCCAGGGGACGATCGAGCAGGTGAACGTCATTCTGGCGAAGATGAACAATATCGTCGACAACCTGCAGAACGGCACGGGGTCGGTGGGCAAGCTGATCAACGACCCGGACCTGTACAACAAGCTGGATTCGACCGTGACCGAGCTGAACAAGATTGAGATCGGGCTGAACAACGGCCAGGGCACGGTGGGCAAATTGCTGAAGGACGATCAGCTGTACGACCGGCTGAACCAGACCGCGGGCAAGCTGGACTCGATCGCGAACGCGATGCAGAGCGGGAAGGGCACGGCGGGCAAGCTGCTGACCGACGATACGCTTTATACCAATCTGAACCAGACGCTGACTCGGACCAATGCCCTGCTGGCGCAGGTGCAGCAGGGCCAGGGCGCGGCGGGCATGCTGATCAGCGATCCGGCGTTCGCGGCGAGCCTGCGCAACACGATGACGCAGACCAACGAGATTGTCGGCAAGGTGAATCGCGGCGAAGGCACGCTGGGCAAGCTGACGACCGACGACCAGGCCTATGTGAACCTGAACAAGATGCTGACCGAGAGCACATTACTGGTGCAGACGATCCGCCAGGACCCGAAGAAGTACCTGACGATTCATTTGAAGATCTTTTGACAGCGGCTGCGTTGCACGAACCCGACCCAAGCCGCCATTCCGGACTCCTCGGAATGGCGGTTCCTTTTGCAGTCGGCAGTCACTCAGGCCGGGTGGTTGAGTATCCGGCTCAGATCGCCGCCGGCTCGGCGGTTCGGGCCGCAGGCGGAGCGGCACCCTGCGCGCTTTTCTTCGCGCCGGGTATGGGGTAGTCTCGACTCACGCTTTCCTGCAACCAGCTTCCATCCCACACTCCATGGAGTTCCATGCGTTTACCGTACGCCGCATCCGCACTTCTTCTTTCCGGGGGCCTCTTCGCGGGTTCCGCGCTGGCTCAGACGGCGGTCGCCCCGGACGATTCGGGTCCGACCGCGCCGCCCAAGGCTCCGGTGATGTTCGATCTGACATCGATCGATAAAACCGCCGACCCGTGTACGGACTTTTTCAAGTACGCATGCGGTAACTGGATCAAGAACAATCCGATTCCGGCGACGGAGGCCCGCTGGGGCAGCTTCAACACGCTGGCGGACACGAATACCTACAGGCTGTATACGGAGCTGAAGACGGCTTCCGAAGCGCCGAAGACGCCGCTGCAGAAGAAGTACGGCGATTTTTACGCGGCGTGCATGAACACGGATCTTGCGGACAAGAAGGGCGCGGCGCCGATCAAGCCGGAACTGGACACGATTTCGGCATTCAACGACAAGAAGCATCTGGCGGAGCTGGATCTTACGCTCAAGCGCAGGTTCGGTGCGGGCACGCTGATTGGCGTGCGGGTGGGACAGGATCAGAAGGATGCTTCGAAGCAGATTCTGCAGACGGGACAGGGCGGCCTGACGCTTCCGGACCGCGACTACTATCTGGCGGACGACGACCGGTCGAAGACGATCCGCACGCAGTATGTGGCGCATGTGACGAAGATGTTCGTGCTGCTGGGCGACACCCCGGACGAGGCGGCGAAGGAAGCGGCCGACGTGATGCGGATCGAGACGGCGCTGGCGCAGGGTTCGATGAGCCGGGTGGAGATGAGGAAGCCGTCCAACACGTACCACGTGATGACCATTGCCGAGGCGCAGGCGCTTTCTCCGGAGTTCGACTGGAAGCTGTATCTGGACGGCCTGGGTGTGGGTTCGGTGCCGACGTTGAACGTGGCGTCTCCGGGCTTCCTGAAGACGGTGAATGCGGAGGTGGAGGCGGAGCCGCTGCCGGCGCTGAAGTCATATATGCGCTGGCATGCGCTGCATGGCGCGGCGCCGTACCTTTCGCAGCCCTTCGTGGATGAGAACTTCGACTTCTTCAACCGCACGCTCTCCGGCCAGAAGGAGCAGCAGCCGCGCTGGAAGCGCTGCACGCGCCTGACCGACGCGGCGCTGGGCGAGGCCGTGGGACAGGACTGGGTCAGGCAGTACTTCCCACCCGAGGCGAAGGCGAACATGGAGAAGCTGGTCGCGGCTCTGCGGAAGGCGCTCGACGAAGACATCCAGCAGCTGCCGTGGATGAGCCCTGAGACCAAGCAGCAGGCGGAGCTGAAGCTGGCGGCATTTCGTCAGAAGATCGGCTATCCGGAGCACTGGCGCGACTATTCGAAGCTGGAGGTGAGCCGGATCGACTTTGTGACCGATCTGGAGCACTCGGAAGAGTTTGAGACCGACCGCAACCTGAAGAAGCTGGGCAAGCCGGTGGACGAGACCGAATGGGGAATGACGCCGCCGACGGTAAACGCGTACTACAACCCTCCGCAGAACGACATCAACTTTCCCGCAGGCATTCTGCAGCCGCCATTTTACGACAATACGAAAGACCCGGCGATCAACTTCGGCGGGATCGGGGTGGTGATCGGACATGAGATGACGCACGGTTTCGACGATCAGGGCTCCAACTACGGGCCGACCGGCAATGTGAAGTACAACGCCGACGGCACGATGGGAAGCTGGTTCACGCCGGACGATCTGAAGAAGTTCAACGAGCGCACGGCGTGCGTGTCGAGCGAGTACGGCAACTTCGAGGTGGCTCCGGGGCAGAAGCAGAACGGCAAGCTGACGCTGGGCGAAAACACGGCCGACAACGGCGGCATCCGCATTGCGTTTCAGGCGCTCGAGGAGACGCTGGCCAAACAGGGCGTGACCGATCTGGACGGGAGGCAGGACGTGGTGGACGGCTATACGCCGGCGCAGCGCTTCTTCATTTCGTTCGGGCAGGTATGGTGCGAGAGCCGGACCGAGCAGTACTCGCGCATCGCGGCCAAGACCGACCCGCACAGCGCGGGCGTGTGGCGGACGGACGGCACGGTGCAGAACTTCCCGGAGTTCGGGAAGGCGTTCGGATGCAAGGTGGGTCAGCCGATGATGCCGGAGAATGCGTGCCAGGTCTGGTAGCAATGCTTCAGTGATCCTCGCGTGAGATGGCGGCAGGAGGCCCGGGCTTCGGTCCGGGCCTTTTTCTCTGTCTGGAATTCCGCAGCGGCACGGCTTCGGCCTGCTACCGAACGGGTGGCGTCAGCCGTCCAAAGGGCGCTCCCACACTGGCGGTTTCCTGCTCCGGCATGTCCCGGGCAAGTGGCACAAACGGTCTGCTCCCTCTACAATTACGGGAAGGAACAGACCCCAACACAAGTTCACCTCAGGACGCCTCGACGGTTGCTCGGGGGACGAGGATACAAGGAAGCAGATGACGTTCAGCAAGATTGGCCGTAAGTTTACGGCCCTCGTAGCATCGGCGGCGCTCGGACTGGGCATGACGGCGTGCGGCGGCGGCACCATCGGATATTTGTGGGTCGCAGGCACGTATTACAACCAGATCTCCGGCTTCAAGATCGACGACTATACGGGAAACCTGACCGCGATCGATCATCAGCCGTTCCAGGCAGGCGGGTCGAATCCGGCGCTGCTGCTGGTGAAACCGGGCGGGCGCTTCGTCTATGTGATCGACAGCGGCACGGGTGAGGTGGGCGTGCCGAACCCCACCGCTCCGGCAACGTATACGGCGCCGCAGGGTGCGGGCATTTCGGTGTATTCGGTGGGCGGCGGCGGTGAGTTGACGTTCGAGCAGACGTACCAGAGCAAGGGCTTCCATCCGCTGTATGCCGCGTTCGATTCCACCGGCAATTATCTGTATGTGCTGGACAAGTATTCGCCGAACTACTGCGTTCCGACCTCGGGAACGACCTGCACCAACTCCTCCGGCGTGCAGATCGGACCGGACACCGATGGTTCGGTGTCGGCGTTCGCAGTAGCGTCCGACACGGGCCGGCTGACCACTATCACGAACACGAGCACGCTGAACACGAATAGCACGGCGACGCTGATCTTCGAGGTGCAGCCGAACCCGACGATGATCAAGGACAGCCCCTCAGGCTGCCTGTTTACGCTTTCGAGTAACGAGGTGTACCCGTATGTGGTTTCGAGCGCCAACGGCCAGTTGACGGTGGCGGCGACGGGCACGCAGACCATCTCGCCTGTGGGTTTGACCACCACGCCGGCGGCGGTGAACCTGACCTCGATCAATACGTCCGCGGGCACGTCGGCGACCAGCTTCACGTTCTTCACCGACGCGGCCAACAATGCGGTGTACTCGTTCCAGAGCGCGAGCAACTGCACGCTGACCCCGGTGGGCAACAGCAACCCGCTGAACGTACCGAATGTGTTTCCCACCAATTCGATCACGGCGAACAACGGAAAGTTCCTCTATGTGTTGAACTCGAACAATCCGGCGACCGGCAACACGACTACGACGCAGAGTTCGATCTCGGCGTACACGATCAATTCGAGTGGACAGATTGCGCTGTTGAGCGATGGAAACAACAACCCGTATCCCGTCGGTTCGGGTCCGGTGTGCGCTGTGGAAGATCCGAGCAGCCAGTATCTGTACACGTCGAACAATGCGGACGGCACGATTACGGGCAAGGTGTTGAACCAGACATTCGGCTCGCTGTCGGATCTGGCCCATGGATCGCAGTTCACGACGACTATGAATCCGACGTGCCTGGCCGTGAGCGGAAGCATTTAGGCCTGCGCGCAGACGAGTTGGGAGTGCAGTACACGATTTGACGGCGTACAGAACGCCCGGGAGCAAGGACGCGCATGAAGTGGAATGGAATCGGGAGGGGTACGAAGGCCCTCGGAGTGTCGCTGGCGGTAGGGCTGGGCATGACGGCGTGCAGCCGGGACTACACGCTGGCGTACGTCTATGTGACGGCGGCGACGGCGGCGACGACCGGTCTGGTGAACGAGTTTGCGGTTGATTATCAGACGGGCGCGCTGACACCGCTGGCGGAGACCTCGATCAGCTCGGGCGGAGCCAATCCGGCCGGGCTGGTGGCCGCGCCGAACGGACAGAATCTGTATGTGATCAATAACGGCCAGTCGTCGTCGAATGTGGTGCAGTTCCAGATCGGCACGGACGGCAAGCTGTATGGCGCGGTGACGACGCCGCTGGTTCAAAACACCGACGCGTCGATCGTGGGCACGCATCCGACCGCGCTGGCGATCGACTCGACCGGCACGTTCCTGTTCGTCACGTTCACCTATCAGAACGGCTACACCCCGGCGAATCCCGGACCGGGTGGCGTGGCGGTGTACCCGATCAGCTCCTCGGGCGCGCTCGGAGCGCCGCTCATGAACGGGACGCTGCCGTACTTCCCGGTGGGCGACAACCCGGTGGGACTGGTGGTGAGCCCGAATACGAACAGCGGCAAGTACCTCTATGTGATCGACCAGGAGAAGCCTGCGACGGGCTCGCCGTATGGCGTGGTGTTGACCTTCTCGGTGGCTTCAAGCGGCGCGCTGACGGCAGTTCCGGGCCCGGTCTCGGGCGGGGTCGCGGCAGGGACGCAGCCGGCGGGTATCGCGGAAGATCCCGGCGCGCATTATCTCTACATCACCGACTCGCTGACGAACCAGCTCTACGGGTATGGCGTCCAGAACGGCGGGCTGCCGGCAGCGATTCAGCAGTCGCCCTTTACGACCGGATCCTATCCCGAGGGCGTGACGGTCGATCCGCGTGGCCTGTACGTGTACGTGGCGAACTACAACTCGGGGACGATCAGCGCGTTTGCCATCGATGAAGGGTACGGATCGCTCTCGAGCGTGGCTTCGGCGACCTCGGCGGCGGTGCAGACGGGACCGACGTGCGTGGCGATAGAACCGGCGCTGGGCATCTACCTGTTCTCGTCGAACAATGAGGATAACGATGTCTCCGCACTGCAGCTGAACCCGCACACGGGGGCGTTGACGCAGGTGCAGAACACGCCTTATCCCTCGGCCGCGCTTCCGACCTGCGTGGTTGCCGTGGCCAACGGGGCGCATGCGACGGAGCTGGTGCAGTAAGGTTGCTCCCTGCTGCCGGTCTGTGTAAGAGCCTCGCTTCGGCGGGGCTTTTGCTTTGCGTCAGGTCTCGCGTCTCAGCGACGAGGAACACACCGATGTGACGGTGCTGCGCTCAGCTCGAGCGCTTGTATGTCTCCGCAGCGGGGCTGAGGGCATCCTGTGGACCGGGCGAGGCGGCAGCTCAGTGGGCGGGAGTCAGCCGGGCGAGGACGAAGTTGCGCGCCGGGCGCTCGTACTGGAAGGTGATGAAAACGGCCAGAAGCATGATGAAGGCGTACGAGATCCACGGATCGTACCGGGCGACGTGCAGGCGCTCCGGGACCTTGTAGAAGTGGAGCAACAGGAAGGCATTGAAGTGGACGAGGTAAAGCGCGAAGGTGGTCTCGCCCAGCAGGACGATGGGACGCCAGGCAAAGACGGCGCTGACGGGATTCGGTCCGGCGAGGCCAAGCAGCAGCATGGCGAAGAGAGGAAGCAGCAGTGAGCCGTGGATGAGCACATACGGAATCCGCGTCGCGCCAAAAGCGAAGAAGACGGAGAGCGCGAGGATTGCGGTGAGAGCGAGCGCGCCACGCAGGACCGGGCTGAGATCGAGCCTGGCGTGCAGCCGCGCGAGCAGGATGCCGGCGGTAAAGGTACAGAGATACGCGGGCGGCGTGTACTTGAGCGCGCGCAGCCAGTAGGCGTAGGTGTAGCGGGTCGCCTGACCGGCGAGGTGGTCGGGATTGAAGACGCAATAGAGGATGTGCGGGGTGATGCCCATCGTCCAGAGGACGAGAATGGCGGCTATGAGGCGCGCGGGGGTTTCGAGCCGCCAGCCATGCCTTCGCAGGAGGTCGAGAAGGTAGGGGAAGGCGAGGTAGAGCATCAGTTCGGCGGGAATGGTCCACCCGACGGTGTTCCAGAAGGTGGCGAGGAGAGGGTTCCAGCCCTGCAGTGCGAGCGGGGTGAGCAGCATGCCGGCCCAGAAGTCGGCTCGGGTATGGGCTCCCCATTCCTGCCCCAGAAACGGAAGCGAGAGCAGGAGGACGAGGATGTAGAGCGGATAGACGCGCGAAAAGCGGGCGACGTAGAAGCGGCGTTTCGAGAGGCTGGGGCGATCCGCGTAGTTGTAGGCGAGGATGAAGCCCGAGATGAGGAAGAAGCAGCCGACGAAGGTGAAGGCGTTATCGACGACGGGGCGCACGACGGCGGGCAGCGGCGGCGTGAAGTGGAAGAACATGATGTTGACCGCGAGCAGGGTACGCAGGCCGGTGAGCGCGGGGAGCGCGGGCTTGCGAGCCGCAGGAGCAGCGGTGGGCGTCTTGATCTCCGTCTGCGGATCGAGCGTGGCGGTGGGAGAGATACGCGGCTCCTGAATCTGGTGCTTGAACAGCTTTGTGGCGCGGGTACGCGCACGGGCTTGCCTGCCGGGGGACACGCCTGATTGGACGCGTGGCCGGGGTTGCGAGTTTCCGTGCGGCGGGTGTTTGCTATGCGGTGACGAGGGTTCCGAGGGGCTCGCCGGCGACGACGCGGGTGATGTTGCCGTGCTCGCGCATGGAGAAGACCATCATGGGCATGTGGTTGTCGCGGCAGAGGGAGACGGCGGAGGTGTCCATGACGCGGAGGTCGCGCTGCATGATCTCGTCGTAGGTGATGGTGTTGAAGCGGGTTGCGGAGGGGTCGCGCTTGGGGTCGGCGGTGTAGATGCCGTCAACGGAGGTGGCTTTGAGGAGGATGTCGGCCTTGATCTCCATGGCGCGGAGGGCGGCTGCAGTGTCGGTGGAGAAGTAGGGATTGCCGGTTCCGGCGGCGAAGATGATGACGCGGCCTTTCTCGAGGTGGCGCATGGCGCGGCGGCGGATGTAGGGCTCGGCGACCTGGCGGATCTCGATGGCGGACATGACGCGGCAGAAGAGGCCCTTCTTTTCGCAGGCGTCCTGGAGGGCGATGGCGTTGATGACGGTGGAGAGCATGCCCATGTGGTCGGCGGCGACGCGATCCATGTCGATGGCCTGCTGAGCGACGCCGCGGAAGAAGTTTCCTCCGCCGACGACGATGGCGATTTCGGCACCGAGGGCGCGCACCTGAGCTATCTCGTCAGCGACTTTGTGGATAAAGATTGCGTCGATGCCGAACCCTGCGCCAGCGGCGAGTGCTTCGCCGGAGAGTTTAAGAAGAACTCGTTTGTACATGTCAGGGGTTAGTATCGCACGGAGGGGTCACCCCCCTCCCCCCTGTTTCGGTAAAGTCCTGCAAATATGGGACTTACGGCTAAAGTTCTGCAGGTAAACGACTTAGCCGGGGCACCCTCACGTATGGACTGGAAGTGACTTGGAATGAGGTACCTGGCTTGACGGAGCGGAGGATTTCGGCGGACGAGGTGAAGCGGATGCTGGGGCTGGAGCCGCATCCGCGGGAGGGCGGGTGGTTTCGGCGGACGTATCAGGCGGGGGTGCGGGCGGCGATTTCGGGCGAGGCAAGGTGGGCGGCTACGGCGATCTACTACCTGCTGGAACCGGGAACCTTCAGCGAATTGCACCGGCTGACGAGCGATGAGCTGTTTCACTTCTATGCGGGAGATCCGGTGGAGCAGCTGCAGTTGCGGCCGGACGGGTACGGCGAGCTTGTGACGATCGGACCGGATCTGGCGCGGGGCGAGCGGCCGCAGGTGCTTGTGCCGGCCGGAGTGTGGCAGGGAGCGCGGCTGCTGGAAGGTGGAAGCTGGACGCTGCTGGGTTGTACGGTCTCGCCGGGGTTCGAGTACGAGGACTATGAGTCTGGAACGGCGGCGAAGTTAGTTGAGGGCTGGCCGGAATGGGCGGGGATGATTGGGGAGCTATGCCGATGATCGTGATTGTCCGGCCAGCCTGATCCCCATCTGGTCTCATCAACGCTTTCAAGAAGCCGGGTTTCCAGGGCGATTTCGCTACTGAGGAGGTAGGCGAATGATTTTGGCCGAAGTTACCGGCTTGCCTGCATGATGATTGTTGCCGGGAATTGTGTGCGGTTTCTGTGGGTGCCTGAAGATTCGGTTCTGGACTGTGATTCCGGGAACGATTCAAGACGGAATCCCGTACTTCCTTTCCAAGAGTGACCGCCAGGAGTTGAGATGACTTTGCAAGGGCCGATCGCAGCTGCCTTGGTGTCCATGCTCGTGGGATGTCAGCCCGGCATTGGCGCGGATCTCTCGCCCGGTAAATGGAAGCCGGAAGAAAGAGCGCGGGCGGAACAGGCGGAGAGCGTTCCGTGGCCTTCCCAGGCAAGGATTGTGGAGGGACGGTCTGGTCTCGTGACGGCTACCATGTCTCCCGTTGCAGTTCATGCCGGAATGGAAGCACTGCGGCAAGGCGGGACCGCGGCCGATGCTGCCGCCACGGTCGCCTTGACGCAGATCACCATGGCTCTCGGTTCCTATGTGTCTTATGCCGGGGTGCTGCAGCTCGTCTATTACGACGCCAGGTCGGGCAAGGTCTCCACGCTGAATGCCGGCTGGGGCTCCTATCTGGGCGAAACCGACCCGAAGAGCATTCCCTTCGATGATCTCGGGCCGCTGGCCTTCGGTACGAAAGCGACGGAAGGCGCCGAGGGCCGCAAGACGCTGGTCCCTGGATTCATGGCAGGCATCGAGCAGATGCACAAGCGGTTTGGGCGGTTGCCGTTCCGGGAACTCTTCCAGCCGGCGATCTGGTATGCGGAGAACGGCGTCGTGATTTCACCCACGCTCAGCCGGTTCTTCAGCAGTCGCGAAAAGTACCTGTCGCGCACTGCCGAAGGCAGGGCGTTCCTGAATCAGGCAGGAGATGGTTCCCCAAAGCAGGGAGACCGCTTTGTCCAGGCGGAGCTGGCAAAGACGCTTCGTGCGGTTGCAAGAAATGGTTCCAGTTCCATGTACACAGGCGCGTGGGGAAGACAGTTTGTCCGGGCGGTGCAGCGTGAGGGGGGCAAAGCGACCATGGACGATATGCGGCGTTATCGGCCGATCTGGGAAGAGCCGCTGAGCACCACCTTCCTGGGTCACACCGTTTTCGTTCCGGGGAGGAGCAACGGAGGCGGCACCCAGGTGCTTGAAGCGCTCAATCTGGCGGAAGAGTTGAAGCTGGACCAGATGGGGCCGTACCAGAAGGATCCCAGGGCCTTTCGTGCGCTTTCGCGAATCGTCCGAAAGGTCGAAGCGGACAGCTACGTCGCCGCGTATGGTGGCACCAGCAAGTCCGCTTCGGTGCCGGACGATCTCCTCTCGAAGACTTATGCCAGAGCGCAGGCCTCTGCTCTTGACGAAGTTCGCGATCCTCCGCAAACGCAAGATACTCATCACAGCGATTCGGTGGTCGTCGTGGACCGCTGGGGAAATGTCGCCGCTCTGGTGCACAGCATCAATACGGTGCTTTGGGGCACCACCGGAATCGTAGTCGGCGGCATTCCGATCTCCGATGCGGCAGGATTTCAGCAGGCGAGATTGGCGGCGATCAAGCCCGGCGAGCTGGTTCCGCAGGATGAAGAGCCGGCGATTGCCATGACTGGTGCGAGGCCCGTGCTGGCCGTTGCGAGCGTCGGTGCATCGCTGGTACCGGAGACTGTGCGACTCGTGGTGGAGACGTTCGCAAACCACCTCGATCCGCTCACTGCGATGGCAGCGCCACCCCTGTTGAACAATATGGAGCCGGCCGGGGCAGACGAGAGCTTTTCGACAAAGCCGGAACTTGTCCCCGAAGACGCCTATGATTCTGAGTTCCTTCACGATCTCCGGGCATTGGGGATCAACACGGAGAAGAAATCCGGGCAAGAGGTCAGAACGCTCAAGGGGACGGCCGTTCTGGGAACGATCGATCCGCAGAGTGGCGTCATGCGGAGTGCTGAGACACCGGGCGTCTTTGGCTTTGCCGCCGCCTGCTCGATGCAGTCAGACCGTGCGCAGGATGCGCACGGTCTGGCCGCCGGACGCGTTACTGGACCGTGAGTGTGATGGGTGAGGTCGAGGTAATGGACCCGGAGGTCGCGGTGACGTTGATGGTGTAGGTGCCTGCCGTGGTTCCCGGAGTCCCGGTGGACGCCGGTGCAGGGCTCGAGCCGCCGCCACATCCGACGATGCCGAAGGTGAGGGTGAAGAGGAAGGCGATCGCGGCGATCAGGGTCAGCGAATGATACCCGCCGGCGCGACGACGCTTGCCGGAGAGCCCGAGCAGCAGCAGGCCGGCCATGGCGATTCCGCCGCCGATGATCGGGGAAGAGCCTTGCGGCGCCGGCCTGGTGAGGGCGGCGGAGGTGGACGGGGTTGTGGAGATGCTCAGCGTGGCCGATCCTCCAGCCGAGCCGGCGACGGTGACCGGGCTGGTGGCTCCGAAGCTTACGGTGGGGATGTTCTGTGCGCCGGCGGGGCTTGAGGTGACGGCGGCCGACAGCGAGACGCTGCCGGTGAAGCCGTTCCTACCCGCGACCGCAAGGGTGTCGGTGGCGCTGCCGCCAACTGCGACGGAGACGGCAGGGCTCGTCGGAGTCAAGGTAAAGGTGGGCGCCGCCGTAACGGTGAGCGCCACGGTGGTGGAGGCGGACAGGGTACCCGAGGTGCCGGTGATTGTGACCGTGGCGGAGCCGAGGGCGGCCGTGCTCGAAGCGGCGAAGGTGAGGACGCTCGAGGAGGTCGCGGGATTGGTGCCGAAGGTTGCCGTGACGCCCGCGGGCAGATTGGAAGCCGCGAGGGTGACCGCGCCGCTGAAGCTGCTGTTTCCACTGACGGCCACGGTGACGCTCCCCGATGCGCCCTGCGCGACAGAGAGCGTGCCCGCAGAGGGCGCAAGGGTGAACACTGGAGCGGGCGCCGCGACGTTGAGCGTCAGGGTGGTGGAGGCGGACAGGGTACCCGAGGTGCCGGTGATCGTGATGGTGGCGGGTCCGACGGCCGCGGTGCTCGAGGCGGTAAGGGTGAGGACGCTTGAGGAGGTGGCGGGATTGGTGGCGAAGGCGACGGTGACCCCCGCGGGCAGATTCGAGGCGGCGAGGGTGACGGCGCCGGTGAAGCTGCCGGTGTCGTTCACGGAGATGGTGACAGTGCCTGTGCCGCTCTGGATGAGGGAGAGCGTGCCCGCGGACGGAGCAAGGGTAAAGCCGGGCGGGCCGGCCTGGACCACCAGTGCGACCTGGGTGGAGGCGGTCAGCGAACCGGAGGTTCCGGTAAGGGTAATGGTTGCGGGCTGGGCAGTCACTGCGGCACCAGCGGCGGCGGTCAGGGTGAGGATCTGAGTTCCCGCAGCTGTGCCGGGCGCGAAGGAGGCGGTCACGCCCGCCGGGAGACCGGTCGCGGCGAGCGTGACGGCTCCGGTAAAGCCACCCAGGTTGGTCACCGAGACGGTATCAGCCGCCGTTTGACCTTGGAGAAAGGTCAGGGTCTGGTTGGACGGGGCGAGGGTGAAGCCGGCGGTGGTTGAGCCAAACCATTCAGGCAGGGTGATCTCTGCCGCGGGCTTGTTCTGCGGGGTGTATTCCCGGTCTCCGGCAGCGGGGGGCGAGACGCTCCAGGCCCACCAGAAGACCCCTTTCATCCACTCGGTCTGCCGGCTGAAGACCTCGAAGAAGGCTTCGTAGCAGTTTTGCTGTTCCGTGGTGTCCAGGGCTGCGCCGGTGGCGGCGAGCGCATAAGGCTCTTCGTTGGTGCCGGCGGCGCTTACATAGCCGATCTCGGTGAAGATGAGTGGCTTGTTGTACTGACTCTGAAGGTTCTTCAATCCGGCGACGATGTTGAAACCGCTGCTGTTATCGGACCAGGCCGCCACCAGTTGCGCGACCGTGGGGTCGGCATGGTTGGTGAGCGGGAAATAGCCGTCTACGCCGATGATGTCGACCTTGTCCCAGAAGGAGACGGTGGTGAACTCGTCGCCCGAGTAGGTGGCGTTTGCACCGTAGATGAGGGTGAGATTGGGATAGCTCGCACGGATCTGCGCGATGATGTTGTCCCAGTAGGTCTTGTAGGCCGAACCGCTCAAGGAGACGAACTCCGTCCCGATGATCAGGTCGCCGACGCCATTTTGAGAGGCAAGCTGTGCGTAGTGAAGGATGAAGGTCTGGTAGCTGGCGAACCATGTCGCCGGATCGGTCGGGGCGAAGTCGCCGCGGAAGATTCCGTCGAGGGAGTCCACCTGCGGCTTGAGGACCACGGTGAGCCCCTGGGCCTGCAGGTTCTGAATCGCGGTCACGACGGCGGCGTCTGTCGGGGAGAGGGGATCCTTCTGACCGTTGTATCCCGCCGTGCTGCTGGTTTCCGGCGCAATGGTGTTGGAGGTATACGTCTGCACGTACTGCGTCGCCAGCACCGAGGTGTAGTTCGCGCCGGTGGCGCGGATGGCAGCCGCCCCCTGCGGACCCTGTGGGGTCTCCTGATATTCGCCTGCCTGATACGAGGTGTACACCACGCCGTTGTACGTGAAGCCACTCTGGCTCTGCGCGAGGGCCGCGGACGAGCAGCCGGCAACGAGGAGGGAGAGGATCGCCGGGAGAAAGCGGAGACGAGCCATGCGAGGGGCGATCTGCGTTTGACGAAGCGAGCGGAACGAGTCCAGGGCCAAGGGGGGTCTCCAGCTGGGGCGAGATATTTATCACTGATTCGAGGCGCCGATAACGATATCATGTCTCGCGATGGATTGGCGATGCGTCCAGCAAAGGGGGAATGTGTTTCGATCGGGTGGTGTTCCCTCCCCCTGCGCCTGGCGCAGGGGGAAAGGCCGCTGCAGACAGTGACCACGCCAGACAACTGAGCCTGTGATGGGCTTGCCGGGCGCGACTGGGTTTGCCGGGCGCGACTGGG
>CAXTVJ010000028.1:30002-36460 GCA_964247715.1 uncultured Acidobacteriaceae bacterium
GAGCTTCGACTGTGTGCGCCTGTGGCTGGGAAGCGGACGTGAGGGAGGCGGCAGCGCCTTGCTGGTGGTGGCGCACCGGCGGGTTGGAGGCTGCCGGTGCGCCTTTCTTTCGGCTCAGGCCTGGGCGTAGTCCATGTTGTCGAGATCCTCGATCATGCCGGGACCGGTTGGGTGCCAGTTGAGCTTTTGCCGTGTGATGGCGCTGGAGGACGGCATATCCAGCCTGGCAAAGATGGTGAGCCAGCCGAAGTGGGCCTCGACTTCGTCGGGCTTGAGGCTGACGACGGGGACGTGAAGGCCGCGGGCGTGGGCTTCGGCGATGGCTCTTGTGGTGATGCCTTCTTCGTCGACGGCATGATAGATGGCGCCGGGCTCGGCCTTCTCGAAGGCCAGCCGGTAGAGGCGGGCGGTGTCGGAGACATGCGCGGCGGGCCAGCGGGCGCTGCCATCCCCGATGTACGCCGAGACGCCCTTCTGGCGGGTGACGGCGAGCATGTAGGGCACGAGGCCCTGCTTGCGGGTGTCGTGGATCTGCGCCAGACGGACGATGGAGGTTTTGACGCCGCGGTCGGTGAGTTGCTTTACCGCGGCTTCCAGGCCACCACGGGGATTCCAGGGAGAGGCTGGGCTCTCTTCCGTGGAGGGCTTGCCGTCCACATTGGCCGCGATGCCGGTGCCCGAGGTCACGACGAACGGCCGATCCGAGCCGACGAGGACCTCTCCGAGCGCGGCGATGGCGGCGCGTTCGTCGGCGGCGTTCTTCTCAAACTGCGAGAAGTCGTGGCTGAAGGCAAGATGGATGACTCCTTCGGAGTCGGCGGCGCCCTGGCGGAGGCTGTCGAGGTCTTCGAGGTTGCCGTGGAGGACCTCGGCACCGGCTGCGCGAAGGGCTTCGGCGCCGGCTTCCGAGCGGGTGAGACCAAGGACCTGATGGCCTGCCTGCTGCAGCTCGGGGATGAGGGCCGAGCCGATGAATCCTGTTGCTCCTGTGACGAAGATACGCATGATGAAGCTCCCTGGGGTGGAACGAATGCGGCCGATCTGGCGAGGCCAGTCCAGGCCGTCATTCACTAGACGGTTTGCGGAGTGTGGACGATCTATACTGAACGTCTGTATGACTGGTTCGATCGTCCTGGCTCCGCAGATCAACGAGAGGTATACGCCGGCTTTGCCGACGGGCTCGGGTTTGCCAACGGGTCGGGGCCTCCGTCCGCCTTCGAGTCTGGCTTCGACCGATGTTTCGAATCAGCGGATGGATCCGCTCTCGGAAGTGCTGGCTCTGTTGAAACCACAGAGCCTGGCGTCAGGCGGGTTCATGCTGCCGGAGGACCTGGCGATCTGGTTCCCGAAGCACCAGGGAGTAAAGTGTTACGCCATGCTGGCGGGCGAGTGCTGGCTTACGGTGGATGGCGCGCCTGAGCCGGTGCTGCTGCGCGCCGGGGACTGCTTTCTGCTGCCTCGGGGGCTGCCGTTCCGGCTTGCCAGCAATCCCGAGCTTGAAGCGGTCCACTACATGGAGGCGTGGGGCCGGCTGAGCAACAGCCATCACGTCACGGAGCTGACGGACGGGGCGCGGTACATGGCCGGAGGCTTCTTCGGCTTTACCGGCGGGCACGCGGAGATGCTGCTGCAGTCGCTGCCGCCGATCGTGCATATTCGCAGCGATGCGGATAAGGCGGCGATGCGTTGGTCGCTGGAGCGGATGCGCGAGGAGCTGCGGGACCCGCAGCCGGGAGGCTCGCTGATCGCGCAGCATCTGGCGTACACGATGCTGATCCAGGCGCTGCGGCTGCATTTGACGGATGCGGCGAGCGCGGGTCGCGGCTGGCTGGCGGCGCTGGCGGACAAGCAGATGAGCGTGGCGATCGCGAGCATGCACGGCGAGCCGGGGGCTGCGTGGACGCTGCAGATGCTGGCGGAACGGGTGGGCATGTCGCGGTCGGTGTTTGCGCTGCGCTTTCGCGAGACGGTGGGGGCGACGCCGATGGAGTACCTGACGCGCTGGCGGATGCTGCTGGCGGCGGAGCGGCTGAAGAGCTCGTCCGATGGACTTTCGTCGATCGCGCAGACGCTTGGGTATGAGTCGGAGAGCGCGTTTGGGAAGGCGTTCCGGCGGGTGATGGGGTGCTCGCCGCGGCAGTATGGGCGGGGGCTCGTCCTGCCCGACGGGCCCAGTGCGCGTGGGGCGGTCACTTTGTGACGTGGGTGCTTTGTTTGCGGCGAGTGAAGACGCTGGCCGGAGCGGGGGTTAGCCGCGGTATTGCTCGTCGGTGACGTGTTCGAGCCATTCGACGACTTTGCCGTTTTCTTTTTCCTGAATGGCAATGTGCGTCATGGCGGTGGTGGGAGCGGCGCCGTGCCAGTGTTTTTCACCGGGGGCGAACCAGACGATGTCGCCGGGACGGATCTCCTCCATGGGGCCGCCGAGGCGCTGGGCGCGGCCGCAGCCGGCGGTGACGAGGAGGGTCTGGCCGAGCGGATGCGTGTGCCAGGCGGTGCGGGCGCCGGGCTCGAAGGTGACGCTCGCGCCCTGAACAAGGGCGGGGTCGGGCGCGATGAAGAGCGGGTCCATGCGGACGGTGCCGGTGAACCATTCGGCAGGGCCGACGGTCGAGGGCTGGGTGCCTGGGCGTTTGATCTCCATTCTGGGTTGGATGCAGCGGAGATGCGAGTTCTGCCGAGGTGCCTCTCGCATTGCGTGTGCGTGTCAGGGGAGGCGATTGACGGGCGCACCGCCGGCCAGCCGGGTTGCGGTATCGGAGGTGCTGGTGGTGACGTGAACGACCGTTCCGGTGGGTCCGTGCACGAGGTACGACGCCTTCCAGAGGCGCGCCTCGCGAATCTGCGGGCTGCTGACGGTGAGCCAGTGAGCTCCTGCGGCCACCGGACCGGCGACCGGATCGGCCAGCGAAGCTGCCACCCGCAGCTCCTGGCGGGAGTGAGACCTCTTCCCTTTCAGGCGGCTTCGAGGAAGTCGGCGCGGAGGCGTTTGCTGCCTCCTTTGACGAAGTCGACGAGGACGAGGTCGTTGAGGATGTCGAGGACGCTGCCGTGGCCGAAGCGTTTGTGAAGGACTTTGTCTCCCTTGTGGAAGACGGGTTCGGCTTCGGGGTGGAGGAGGGTTTCGGGGGCGGTGGTTTGGATTTCGCCGAAGGCGGTGTGGACGGTGGTGACCTCTTCGTGGACGGGATGGGCGGTTTCGGGCTCGGGAGGCGCGGGGGCGCTGGTGGGAGGCTTGCGGCGGCCACGGGTGAGGATGGGTTCGAGTTCGGGGGCGACCTGGTCGGGGAACTCCCGGGCGCAGTTGTCGCAGCGCAGGCAGGGTTCGGCTTCGTCTTCGTTGAAGTAGGCGCGGACGACCTGGACGCGGCAGTTGGGGGTTTCGGCGTAGTGCATCATTTCGGTGAGGCGTTCTTTGTCGCGGGCGGCGCGGTCGATGTAGGTCTGGAGGAGTTGGTCGAGGGATTCGTCGGTGGGGTGTTGCTTATGCGGGACGAGGGTGTAGCCGCGACGTCCGCGACGGACGAGGCCGGCTTGGGTAAGAAGGTTGAGGATGACCTGGGTGCGACGGCGGCCTACGCCGGAGAGTCTGGCGAGGTTTTCTGGAGTTGGGGTGAGGTCGGCCGGGACAGGCTGTTTCTGCCGGGAGGGCGCCGTGGAGGATTCTGCGGCGTCAGGAACGGCAGATTCCTCCGCTTCGCTGCGGAATGACACGTCCGAAGAGTCTGGGGCTGCCGGGTCCTGTGCCGGCCTGGGCTGGGTGACGTCTGCGAGGGTGCTGTAGACGTGGCGGAGCTCTTCGGCTTTGGGGTAGCGGCCGGCGAGGAAGAAGCTCTGGATACGCTTGTCTTCTAACCGATACAGCAGGACAGCGTGGGCGGGGGCGCCGTCGCGGCCGCCTCGGCCGGCTTCCTGGTAGTAGGTTTCGAGGGAGTCGGGGAACTCGAAGTGAAAGACAAAGCGGATGTCGGGCTTGTCGATGCCGAGGCCGAAGGCTTTGGTGGCGATCATGACTTTGTGCTCGCCGCGCATGAACTCCTGCTGGACGCGCTCGCGGTCGCGGACGCCCATTTTGCCGTGATAGTGGCCGACGGAGATGCCGCGTTCGGTGAGGTAGTCGAAGAGCTCGTTGGCGGAGTGGACGCTGGCGGTGTAGATGATGCCGGTGCCCTGCTGATCGCGGAGCATGTACTCGATGCGGGCGAACTTGGCCTGGATGTTGACGGTGGGGTGGACGGCGAAGAAGAGGTTGGTGCGCTCGGTGCCGATGTCGACGATGGCGGCGGATTCGGCGTGGAGGGAGGCGAGGATCTCCTGCTTGACTTCCTCGGTGGCGGTCGCGGTGAGGGCGAGCACGGGCGGGTTGCCGAGGGCGCGGCGGGCTTCTCCGATGGCGAGGTAGGCGGGGCGGAAGTCGTGTCCCCATTGCGCGATGCAGTGGGCTTCGTCGACGACGAGGAGGGAGATGCCGCCGGCGGCTTTGAGCTCTTCGCGGAATTCGGCGGTCTGGAGTCGCTCGGGGGTGCAGTAGATGAGCTGGGCGATGCCGGTGTCGATCTCCTCGCGGGCGGTGTCGGCTTCGGACTTGCGCAGGGTGGAGTTGAGGGATTCGACGTGGATGTCGGCTTCGGCGGCTTTGTCCTGCTGGTCCTGCATGAGGGCGATGAGGGGAGAGACGACGACGACCGGCTTCGGCAGGAAGAGCGAGGGGAGCTGGTAGGTGAGGGACTTGCCTGCCCCGGTGGGCATGAGGGCGAGGGTGTCGTGGCCGGCGAGGACGTGGGCGAGGACCTCGCGCTGGCCGGGGCGGAAGCGGCGGATGCCGAAGCGTTGCCGGGCCTCGTGGAGGATCTTGTGCCAGTCGGGCTCGGCTGGGGATGGCTTCGGCTTGCGGGTGCGGGGGGAGGGCGTGGTGGAACTGTTTGGCATGGGGTGCGTAACTCTCTTTCGGGCGGGTTGGATGCAGGCTGCCGCAAAGGCGGGTGTAAGCTGAGGGCGCAAAGCGGCAGCGATGTGCACCCTGTTTGCGCCGGGTGAAAGGAGAGACGCGATGCAGAGCAGGATTCTGGGGACGACGATGCCGGTGCTGGAGGTGCTGTTGCAGCCGGGCGAGGGGATCATCTCGGAGGCGGGGGAGCTGAGCTGGATGACGAGCTCGGTGCAGATGACGACGCACACGCAGATGGCGGGGGGCGGCGGGTTCTTCGGCGCGATCAAGCGGGTGGCGGGCGGCGGGACGCTTTTTATGACCGAGTATTCGGCGCAGGGCGGGCCGGGCGAGGTGGCGTTCGCGACGCGGGTGCCGGGGCATATTCTGCCGGTCGAGGTTTCGCCCGGGCAGGAGTACTACATTCACAGGCACGGATTTCTGTGCGCGACGTCGCAGATTCAGCTTGGGGTCGGGTTCCAGCAGTCGCTGGGTGCGGGGATCTTCGGGGGAGACGGGTTTCTGCTGCAGAAGGTGACGGGCTACGGGACGGCGTGGCTGGAGCTCTCGGGTGAGGTGATCACGAAGGATCTGCGGCCGGGCGAGACGCTGCGGGTGCATCCGGGGCATGTGGGTGCGTTTACGGGCGGGGTGAACTTCAACATCACGATGATCCGGGGGATTCGGAACCTGATCTTCGGCGGGGACGGGATTTTTCTCGCAGCGCTGACCGGGCCGGGGCGTGTATGGCTGCAGACGCTGCCGATTTCCAGGCTGGCGCACCAGATTCTGGAGTTTGCGCCGGGGGAACGGCGGGTGAATCAGGTGCAGGGCGGGATCGCGGGCGGGATTGTGGGGTCGATCGTGGACGGGTTGACGCGGGGCTGACGGGCTTTTGTGTCTCGCGGGCAAACAGGCTTGTGCGGTAAACGTGCATCTTACGGCTTGTTGTGCGTGGCGTTTTGAGCCCGAAATCAAGCTGGAGGAAGAAGACGATGCATGGAATTATCTGGTGGCTGATCGTGGGCCTGATCGCAGGCTGGCTGACGGGCAAGCTGATGAAGGGCAACGGCTTCGGCGCGCTGATGGACATCATCGTGGGCATCGTGGGCGCGTTCCTGGGCGGCTTCATCATGTCGCATCTGGGCTTTGCGGGACAGGGTGGGATGATCTATACGATTCTGGTTGCGGTGATCGGGGCGGTGCTGCTGACGGTGATTCTGCGGCTGATTACGGGGAACCGGGCGAGCAATTTGTAAGAGGACCGGGGCGGTGCGCGGATCCAACTTCGGCGCGCGCCGCGTTGCTCCTCCATCCCCGCAGTTGGGCGGTGACAAGGGACGCGGAGGCGGACTATAGTTCCGGCGTACGGTGTGCGAGGAGGCTCGGGGATGATCACGAAGCGACGACTCGATACGTTTGGCGGGATCGGGTCCATCCTTGGCGGATTTACGTGCGTTGCCATCGGGTGGAACGACTATGCGATGGAGCGGGCCTGGCACATCTGGGCGGTTATGGCGGTGGTGCTGGT
>CAXTVJ010000028.1:36560-45409 GCA_964247715.1 uncultured Acidobacteriaceae bacterium
TGAAGCGGCACTGTGTTTGAAACGGCAGCGGATTGCCGAGTCGTGCGAGACGGACGTAGACTCGCAGGCATGAAACACATGCGCTCGCTCCTCCCTGCCCTGTTCTCTTTTGCGCTTGGCCTTGCCGCTGTCTCCGCGTTTGCGCAGGAGCCGTGGGCGAAGGCGAAGCTTGCCGACAGCCCGCGTCATCGCGAGTATGTGAGCATCACGCACGACGGGCGCACGGTGAACACGTTTGTCGTTTACCCGGAGACGAAGGGCAAGGCGCCGGTGGTGGTGCTGATCCATGAGATCTTCGGGCTGAGCGACTGGATGAAGCTGGAGGCGGACGAGGTTGCGGCGCAGGGGTACATCGTGCTGGCTCCGGATCTGCTGAGCGGCGAAGGCCCGGGTGGCGACGGCAAGACGGGCGGCGGATCGGATGCGTTGTATGCGTCGCCGGGCGGCAAGGATGCGGTGGTCAAGGGCGTGATGTCGCTGGATGCGGCGCAGGTGACGGCGGATCTGGATGCGGTGGCGGACTACGGCAAACATCTGCCATCGGCGGGCAGCAGGCTGGCGGTGGGCGGGTTCTGCTGGGGCGGAGGCAAGAGCTTCGATTTCGCGACCCATCGCCATGATCTGAGCGCGGCGTTCGTCTTCTACGGACCGCCTCCGCCGACTGCACAGATGGCGGCGATCACGGCACCGGTGTACGGCTTCTACGCGGAGATGGACGCGCGTATCTCGTCTACGATTCCGCAGGCGACGGCGGACATGAAGGCCGCGCACAAGATGTATGAGCCGGTGATCTACAAGGGCGCGGGGCATGGATTCATGCGCGCCGGGCAGGCTCCGGACAAGGGTCAGGGGACGAAGGAGATGTATCAGGCGAATGCGGCGGCGTACCGGGACGGGTCGGCGCGGCTTTATCGGGAGCTGGCGAAGTTGAAATAGGGCGGCAGGACGCTCCCCGTTGTCCGTTGTGCGAACGGGCGACGGGCGACCAGCGACGGACAAGGAACACCCGTAAGGGACAACGTCGCAGTCAGGCGGGGCGGGCGGCGAGTTGTCCAGTGTCTGGGGCACTGAGCGCTGCCGGGCGGGGGAATGCGCGCGGCCAGTCGATGAGGAAGGTGGTTCCCTCGCCTGGCGTGGATTCGACGCTGATGGTGGCGTGGTGTCGTTCGACAATCTGTCGGACGGTCCAGAGACCTACGCCGTTTCCCTGTTCGCCCTTGGTGGTTTTGCCGAACTCGAAGAGTGTGGGCAGCAGGGCGGCGGGGATGCCGGTGCCACGGTCGGCGACCGCGATGCGCAGGGCTTCGGCGGTGCCGGTGAGGCATACGGAGATCACGGTGCCGGATTTGTCGGACGCGTCCATGGCGTTGCGCACGAGATTGAGGAGGACCTGGCGCGCTTCCCCGGCGTACGCCTGGACGGTGGTGTCGCCGTGGCTCTCGATGTTGAAGGCGAGCTGGCGTTTTTTCAGCTGCGACTCTAAGACGAGGCGCACGGACTCGGTCTCCTGCAGCAGATCGATGGCTTCGGGTTCGTCGCTCTGGCGAAAGAAGGAGAGGGTGGAACGGGCAATGGTGAGGACGCGCCGGGCTTCGGCGTCAGCCATGCCGGCGAATTTGACGATATCCGGTGGGGCGCCGTCGGCGGTCTGCATCATGTAGAGCAGGTTGTGGATGGCCTCGAGCGGCTGGGCGATTTCGTGCGCGACGGTGGCGGACATGCGGCTCCAGTCCTCGAGCTTCTGGGCGGAGAGGAGGGACTGCTGCAGGCGGAGGCGTTCGTTCTCGGAGTCCGCGAGCGAGGCGGAGTACGTGTTGATGCTGCAGCCGATGACGCCGGCGCGGCGGATGAGCTGGAAGGCGACGTAGCCGGAGAGCACGGCGGTGACGATGTTGGTCCAGGCGTCGACCCAGAAGATGGGCTTCCAGGTGGTGATGACTTCCAGCAGGTGGGTGCTGCCGCAGGCGACGATGAAGAGCGCGAAGCCGACGACGAAGAAGGCCCAGTCGCGCGCCATGACGCGGCGCGTGCGCAAACCCAGAGCGAGGAGCGTGCCGCAGATGCTGAGATAGCTGAGGAAGGTGATGAGATTGGTGACCACCATGGTCCAGATCAGGCGGGGCGAGGCGGCCCAGCAGACAGCGTGCGGCATGAGCGAGAGCGGGGGAGGCATGATCGGAAGTAAGCCCTCAGGACGAACGCATCCAGTCTAGATGTAGATGCAAAGCATTCCGCAGGCAGTTGGCGCGGCGGACTCATGCTTGAAACACCCGGGATGCGCCCGGCCGCACCGGTCAGGAGTGGGCGAGGAAGGCGAAGCGGGCGAGGAAGAGCAGAGCGAGGAGGTACAGCATCCAGTGGGCGCGGGTGGCGCGTCCGGTGCAGAGCTCGAGCGCGGCCCAGGCGATGAGGCCGAAGCTGAGGCCGGTGGCGATGGAGTAGGTGAGCGGGATGGCGATGAGGGTGAGGAAGGCGGGGATGGCGATGCGGGGCTGGTCCCAGTCGATGCGGGCGGAGGGCGCGAGCATGAGAGCGCCGACGAGGATGAGGGCGGGCGAGGTGGCGAAGGCGGGGATGGCTCCGGCGAGGGGAGCGACGAAGAGAGAGAGGAAGAAGAGCAGGCCGGTGACGATCGCGGTGACGCCGGTGCGTCCGCCTGCGGCGACTCCGGCGGAGGACTCGACGTAGCTGGTAACGGTGCTGGTGCCGGCGAGCGAGCCGAAGATGGTGGCGATGGCGTCGGCGAAGAAGATGCGGTTGAGGCGGGGGATGGAATGGTCGGGGGCCATGAGGCCGGCGCGTTCGGTGACGGCGACGAGGGTGCCGATGTTGTCGAAGAGATCGACGAAGAGGAAGACGAAGACGACCTCGAAGAGGCCGATGTGGAGCGCGCCCGAGATGTCGAGGTGGAAGGCGGTCTGGCGGATGGCACCGAGGTCGGGCGGGGCGGGCATCCACGGGACCTGTCTGCAAAATACCCCTAATGCCAGCGTGCCGAGTACGCCGAGGAGCATCGCGGCCTTGAGGCGCAGGGCCTGCAGCACGGCGATGAGCAGGATGCCGAAGAGCGCGAGCAGGACGGCGGGCGAACGGAGATCACCGAGGGTGACGAGGGTGGCGGCGCTGGGCACGATGATCTTCGCGTCATTGAAGCCGATAAAAGCGATGAAGAGGCCGATGCCCCCGGCGACGGCGGCGTGGAGTTCATGCGGGATGGCGGCGACCAGCATCTGGCGCAGACCGGTGAAGGTGAGGATGAGGAAGAGGATGCCGGAGAGGAAGACGGCGCCGAGCGCGGTTTGCCAGGGGATATGCATGCCGAGGCAGACCGAATAGGTGAAGTAAGCGTTGAGGCCCATTCCGGGTGCGAGCGCGAGCGGGTAGTTGGCGAGCGCGCCCATGAGGATGGAGCCGACGGCCGCGCAGAGGCAGGTGGCGGCAGTGACGGCGGCGAGCGGCATGCCGGTCTGGTGCAGGATGGCGGGGTTGACGAAGATGATGTAGGCCATGGTGACGAAGGTCGTCACGCCGGCGAGGATCTCGGTGCGCCACGTGGTGCGGTGCTGCTCGAAGGCGAAGAAGCGTTCGAGGCGATGGGTGAGGGTGGGCATAGGGAAAGAGCGAACACCAGGGGAGGTTCGCCCGCGTCTCAGACGAGAGACGCGGGGCACCCGTGTCTTGCTGCTTCTTAGAACTGCAGGCCGAGGGACATGGAGATCTGGCGCGGGCTGCCGATGGTGTGGGTGACGGTACCGAGGCCAGTGGGGCAGGAGTAGAAGTAGTTGCCCGTGTTGGGCGAGGCAGAGGCGACCCCGGCGGCGGTGGAGCAGGTGCTGCCGGTGGGGGCGACGCCCACCGCGTAGCTGCCGGGCGCACCGGGAAAGCCGTTGTAGTTGGCGTTCTGCGAGACCTCGTTGCCGGGGACGTCGAAGCTGGCGGAGTTGGTCAGGTTGAAGACGTCGAAGGTGTACTTGAGGGCGTAGCGGTCGCTGAACTTGAAGACCTTGATGGCGGAGATGTCGGCGCGCTTCTGGAAGGCCTGGCGGAAGATGTTGCGCTGGCCGCTGGTGAATCCGGTCTCGTAGGGGTCGGAGGTGGGGATGGCGCCGCCGAGGCCGCCGGCGGGGAGCAGCGGCAGGGTGAAGCAGGAGGCGTTGAGGGCGACGTCGCCGAAGGCTCCGGACTTGCCGGTGAGGGCCTGTTTGGGCGAGCAGCGGCTGTAGTCGAGCGGGACGATGGGATTGGTGATGCCGTCGGAGGTGCTGTAGTAGATGGAGCCGACCGCGCCCGAGTAGTCGATGACCGAGTAGGGCTGGCCGCTCTGGAGGACCGTCAGGCCGGCGAGGGACCAGCCGTCGGCGATGTATCCCGCTGCGGTGTGCCTGCCGTAGAAGTCGGGCAGGGTGAAGACGTATGTGAAGTTGAGGACGTGGGTGCGGTCGAAGTCGGAGGAGGCGTAGCCGTCGCGGAGGTTGAGCGGGTTGTTGCCGTTGTAGAAGAGGCCGAGTCCGCTCTGCTCGTCGAGCGCGTGCGAGTAGGTGTAGGAGGCGCCGACCGAGACGTGGTGGCTCATACGCTTTTCGACATGTGCGTTGAGGGCGTTGTAGGCGTCGACGCCGGCGGCCCTGTAGTCGATGGACTCGGCCGCGTAGCCGAGGTAGGGCACGCGATGGTCGACGTTGCCGCCCTCGTAGTCGGCGTCGTAGGGCGCGCCGCTGGGCAGCGTCTGTCCCGCGACGTTGTAGCCGTAGGAGTACTGTTCACCATGGATCTGGCTGGAGGGTGAGGCGATGCCGGGCTGGTTGAACGGGACGGGGATGACCTGGTGACGGCCGAGATTGCCGACGTAACCGAGCGAGACGGCGAGATCGGGTCGGGGCTGCCACTGGACGTCGAGCGTGTAGTTGAAGGTGTAGGGCAGCTTGTTGGCGCGGTCGTAGACGCCGAGCGAGATGGGGCGGCCACCGCTGTTGATGCTGGCGAGATTGGGCAGGTAGTTCTGCAGGTCGGAGGCTTTGGGGTTTGAGGGCGCGGCCTGGGCGACGCTGGTGTAGGGGTTGGCGAGGTCGCCGGTTGCGTCGGTGCCGCCGCAGGTGGGGATGTAGTAGTCGTAGAGCTGCGAGACGGGACAGCTCTGGTCGGAGACGAAGGGCAGCTGCTGGTTGACGCCGAAGGGGCCGCCGGTGACGGTGCCGATGGCATAGCCGGGCGAGAAGTAGCTGAAGAGCTCGCCGCGGTCGTAGTACATGCCGAAGCCGGAGCGGACGACGACCTTGTTCTCGAATTTCTTTGGCGCCCAGGCTGCGCCGAGCCGCGGGGCGATGCCCCACTGGCGTCCGGTGAGGGTGGTGGAGCTGACGCCGGCGGTGCCGTTGGCGTTGTTGCCGGCGATGATGAAGCCGGGGTTGGTGATGGTGTCGGCCGCGCTGTCGTAGCTGTAGAGGGAGGGATCGAAGTTGAAGAGACGACCGTATTTTTCGCTGAGGCCGCCATCCCAGTCGTAGCGCAGGCCGGCGGTGAGCGAGAGGGTGGGCGTCACCTGGTACTTATCCTGGACGTAGCTGCCGAGCTGGTTGGCGCGGTAGTAGCGGTTGGCGTCTCCGCGCAGGAAGGAGGTGACGTAGAAGCCGGTGGACGAGCTGCCCGGGGAGACGAGACCCTGGGAGAAGGCACTCAAGTCGTCGGTTGCGACGGTGCCGGTGCCGGTGCGGTGGTCGATGGTGTTGAGGGCGGTGTAGCTGTAGTTGATGCCGAAGCTGAGGGTATGCCGGCCGACGGTGAGGATCGCGTTGCCGGAGGGCTGATAGCGGTTCTGGTAGACACCGGTGTTGGCGGACTGGCCTTCGGCGTTGGGTCCGATGTTGAGGATGCCGGTGCCGATACCGGCGTTATAGGCGGCGTCTCCGAGCACGTTGTAGATGGAGACGCCCGGGAAGTAGCTGGAGCCGAAGGTATTGATGGATCCCGGACCGGCAGCGCCGCCGGGGAAGCTGGCGGGGCCGAAAGGCTGCTGGTTGGAGCCGTAGATGTTCTCGCGGACAAAGCCCATGGTCTGGGTGGTGCTGAGGTTCGACCGGACGATGAGCGTGTTGATGATGGAGAAGACCTGGGCGCCGGAGTTGAGGTGCTCGGTGAATCCGGGGACGCTCGAGTAGGAGTACGGCGCGAGGGTGGGATCGTGCTGGAAGAAGTACTTGAGCGCGACGGTATCCTTTGCGGTGGCATTGTAGTCGAGATTGGCGACGGCCATGTCTGCGGTGAAGCGCCCGGTGCCGGGAAGGAAGGCGTCGAAGGGGTGGGTGGGCGAGAGCAGCTGGCTGCCGGTGTCGTTGGGGATGAGCCACTTGCCGGGTTCGCCGGGAAGCGCGGGCGAGTTGAAGAGGGCGAGCGCGGTCTGGCTGATCTGGGCGGCGGTGAGGGGCGCGCCGGGGACGCAGGCGTCGTTGGCTATATCGGTGGCGCTGCAGTAGTTGTTGTTGACGAGGCCGGCAAAGCCGGCGGCATCGCGGTTGGTGTCGCTGAGGCCGGCGGGGACGTCGAGGAAGCCGGCGCCGATGTACTGATCGCTGACGTGCAGATGCTGGTACGCGAAGAAGCCGAAGAGCTTGTTCCTGATGAGGGGTCCGCCGACGGTGCCGCCGACGACGTAGCGATGCAGCTCGGGATTCTTGTCGGACTCGGGGATGTCGCCGTCGTTTTTGAAGAAGAAGGGCGCGGCGTTGAGGGCGTTGGTCTCGCGGTGGCCGTAGAGCGAGCCATGGATCTGGTTGGTGCCGGAGGTGGTGCTGATATCGATGTGAGCGCCGGAGGTGGAGCCCTGGCTGGCATCGTACATGGAGGCGTTGACGCGGACTTCTTCGAGCATCTCGGGCGCGGGGGTGGGGATGGCATTGCCGATGGAGAGATAGATGGACGCGGCGGACTGAATGACGCCACCGGCGCCGGTGGAGGTGGAGACGCCGGTGGAGTTGATGACGCGGGCGGAGCCGACCTCGGAGGTGCTCTTGCCGTTGAAGAGGTTAGAGCCGTCGACACCGTTGAGCGAGAAGCTGTTGGAGGTGTCGCGCTGGCCGTTGGCCCAGATGGGGAGATTGCCGAGGCCGTCGTTGGAGCCGGTGCCGGAGGGCAGCTCGGCGTTGACGCCGGGCGACAGGATGGCGGCCTGGGTGAAGGATCCGGTGGTGAGCGGGATTTCCTTGATCTGCGCCTGGTCGAGTACGTAGCCGTTCGTGGTGTCGACGGCGTTGAGCAGAGGGGTAGCGTCAACGGTAACGGACTCGGAGACGGCGCCGATCTTGAGCTGGGCGGGCAGGGTGACGGTGCGGTCGGCCTGCACGGCGATGGCGGGGAAGCGGGAGGTCTCGAAGCCCTCGCGGGTAAAGGTGAGGGTGTAGCGGCCGATGGGCAGGTCGGCGAAGTTGTAGGAGCCGTCGGAGCCGGCGGTCTGGGTGCGCTTGAGGCCGGTGTCCTCGTTGACGAGAACGATTACCGTGCCGGGAACGATGGAGCCCTGTACGTCGGTGACGGTCCCGGTGATGCCGCCGAGGGTGGTCTGCGCGGAGGCCGTGTACGCGCCGGCGGAGGCGGCAAGCAGGACGGCGGCGAGGGCGGGAACACGTCGGCTGGACGGGAAGAACATGGGCGCGGCTCCTGAGGAGAGGCTTCAGTGCTGGATGATTCGGGACCGGCGGTGCAAACGGGAGAGCAGAGCGGCTCCGGCGATCCGCAAGACACGGGGGTGCGGCAGCGCGGATGACTCCTGAGCGCGCTCGGGACAGATTTGGGAAGAGATTGTGAAACGACCATAAATGAGGCGGGGATCGTCCGCCACATAAAAATGCGTGAGGAAAAGCAGTACAGACGGTGGGAGAGCGAAGCCGGAGCCGATCGGGGTGGGCTGCGCTAGAGCTTGAGAGCCTGGATGATCTGGGTGTGAGCTTCTCCACCGACCTGTACCAGTCCCTTTTCGGCACGCTGGAGGAGCAGGATGCGTTCGGTGCCGGTGTCGAGCTGGTCGGGGGTGAGGTGAGAGTGGGCGTGAAAGAAGATGCGGGCGCTGTCCTCGGCGGCGAGCGCGTCGTGCTGGAGGCCGGAGTAGATGCGGATGACCTCGAAGGCGGAGGCGTAGGTCTGAATGTCGTCGGTGGGCATGTGGGCGAGCGCGCCGGTGGAGAGTGCCGCTTTCCAGGAGTTGTCGGCGAAGAAGTAGCCGGGATTGCGGATGTCGTCGAGGCGGGCGGCGATCTGCTCGGGATGATTGGCGCGGAGCGCAGGCAGGTCGGCGACGAGCTGGTCGAGTTGCCGGGCGTACTGAACTACACGGGCTGACTCGCGGTTACTGTGGTCGAGGTCGCCGCGCAGTTCGGCACGAAAGTCTTCGCGGGTTTCGCGGACGAGGGCGCGATCGTGGATCATCTCGCGGACGCCCTCAAGCGCAAGCGCAATGAGGATGCCGATGGTCACGACGGCGATGTGCGTCGCGAACTCCTTGAGCGAGTGAATGGGCTTCTCGGGGGCGTGGATGTCCAAGCGGGTCGGCCTCTGGCGGGGGGTTCGGGGCTGGTTTTCCCGAGTGTACCCGAGGCCTTCGGCGAGGCTGGAGGGGGACTGGTGTGGTCTGAACCCCCACCCCGGTATGTTTATAGGCAAATCTTCAAAGGATTGGGGTAGGTGTGGACCTGTATACGGCTTTGCACCGAGAGTTGGGCAGGGGTGGTGGATGAATTTGGATGAGGATCCCGGGCTTGCGCCTGGGCTCTTAAGTTGGTGGGAGACCAGTCCTTGTAGGGATCGAACTCGTTGGCTCCGGCCATGGCTACGCCGAGGGGCGTGAGCGTGTGCAGGATGCG
>CAXTVJ010000029.1:0-21072 GCA_964247715.1 uncultured Acidobacteriaceae bacterium
CCTTCGACGACGAGATGCGCATGAACAAGGGCTTCCCCGCCTCGCTCATCTCGGAAGCCACCATGCGCCCCGGAGACGCCGACTTCGCCGGAGGCTACCTCACCCAGAGCCTCGGCGTCGTGCCCGTCACCTTCTCCCGCCAGGTCGCCCGCGGACGCGGCCTGTGGGGCAAAGCGCTGGTCGATTACCTCGCGCAGTACAACCACTTCGCCGGCGTAGGCGCCAACGGCGAGTGCCTCCCGTACGAATCCAACTTCCTCGAGCTCGACGCCCTCGAGAAAGACGATCTCGGCATCCCGAAGGCCCGCATCCACTTCTCCTACGGCGAGAACGAGACCCGCATGAGCGCGCACGCCGAGCGCCTCATGACCGCCGCCTGGAGGGCCGCCGGTGCCCGCGATCTCTGGACTTTTCAGCGCTCCGCCCACACCATCGGCACCTGTCGCATGGGCCATGACGCCGGCGCCAGCGTGGTCGATCCCTTCGGTCGCAGTCATGAGATCCCCAACCTCTGGATCAGCGACAACTCCACCTTCCCCTCGGCGCTCGCCGCCAACCCCGCGCTCACCATCATGGCGCTGGCGATACGCTCCGCCCGCAAGTTCCTCGAAACCCGATAGGTGATACGCCCTGCGCGGGCCGCGGTCACTTCGTGGTACTTCGTACCGTAATCGCGTCGCGTGGTCCTCCCGTTGGTCGGCACAGCAATCCTCCAGGCGACCAGCGGGAGCAGCCACGCAAAGCGTGTAAAGTCACGAAGTGACCGCCCCGCGCGCAGCGGGAACCTGTCTCTAAGAAATCCACTTAAGCAGTCTGATAATCCCCATAGGCGTAGGCTTCGAGTGCGCCGAAACCTCCGTCCGCGCATGGATCGCCTCGCGCTGCGACGAGTAGTACCGATACGCCTTCACCATCATCTCTTCGTTCGTCAGCGTCGGCCGCCAGCCCAGCCGCTCGCGGATCCTCGTCGTCGAAAAGCTGAAGTCCTCCGCAATCATCCGGTAGTGGTACGGCCCCAGCGGCGAAACTCCCAGCCTGTGCGCAAGCTGCATCGCGGCCAGCGTCGGCGCCTTGGGCAACTCGGCCACCCGCGCCTTCGTTCCCGCCGCCGCGATCACCGCCTCATATACCGCCCGCAGCGAACGCACGTTCTCCGAGCCGATATGGAAGAGATCGGAGCCCGCATACCCCATCGCGCGCAGGCACGCATCGGCCAGATCCTGCGCATAGATGAACTGATAGCGATTCCCCCCGTTTCCCACCACCCACACCCGCTTACCGTCCTCGATGAACTCAAACAGGATCGCCAGCAGCCCCAGCCGCCCTTCATCAATGATCGTCGGGCACCGGATCGTCACGAGATCGAGATCCGGAAACTCCGCCAGCACGCGTTCGCCCGCCAGCTTCGAGCGCCCATACAGCTCGCACGGCGCGGGCGGCTCGTGCTCGGCAACCTCATGCCCCAGGTTGCTCGCCCACAGGCAGTTCGACGATAGAAAGACCAGCTTCTTCACGCCCGCATCACGGCAGGCCAGCGCCACGTTGCGCGTGCCGTCGACATTCGAAGTCCACAGCATGTCGTCCGAGATCTTGTCGTGCGCCAGCATCGCAGCGCAGTGAAACACCGCCGCAAATGGCTCGCCCTCAAAGACCCGCGCCAGCGTCGCGCGATCGCGGAGATCGCCCTGCGTGCTGGTGAGCTGCTCGTGCGTATCCGGATCCGCGACGAGATCGATATTCGCGACCGCGAAACCCTCCGCCAACAGCCGCCGTTTGAGGATGCCGCCGAAAAACCCCGAACCGCCCGTCACCAGAATGCGCCGCAACACCATCGCCTCCGTCGCGATCATCTCAGCTCGGCACTGGCCGCGACGAGAACCTTCGCCCCCGCTCCGCCGATTGAAACAGGTATACCGCCAGCACCGTCATCAGCGGCTCCAGCGGGTGCCGGAAACGCGCATGCGCGATGATCGCGTAATAGATCGCCGGTGCGAGCACGAGCGTCCAGGCGAACAGCCGGCTTCCCGGAATGACCTTGCGCCATGCCAGCCAGACCCCGAGAAACGCTGCGACCGTCAACAACGAAAAATTGAGATCGCGCACCCCTTCATCCAGCCTGCCCGTCCAGCCGAGATCGTCCACATGCGGCACCCCGAACCAGTACATATAAACCCGCTTGAGGACGAAGCCCGCCGTGCGGCCCGGGTGGCTGCGGATAATCGCGTTCGCAGCCACCGACTGCTGCCGCGCATATTCCACCTCCCCCAGCTGGCGGTAGCGCTCAAGTTCCGGGGTACCCGGCACGTGGGGAACCGTGCCCGCCCACGGAAAGCCGTGGTTCGTCGGCAGCACGCACTGGTACAGCTCAGGTCCGAGATTGCCGCGCATCGGGATGAACTTGTGAAACACTCTCTCATTCCGCACCACCCACGGAGCCAGCAGCGCAAAACAGCACGTCGCCGCCAGCGCGGCATGGGCAACCGCCTGTGCGGGTTGCCGCGCAAACTGACGCCAGATCATCCACACGCCGCACACCGGCAGCGTGATCAGCAGCGAGCTGTTCGAGAGCGCAATCAATCCCCACAGCATCCCAAACACCAGCCAGCGTCGAGTCGTCTGGTCTTCCGGCGTGTCCGGCTGCGGCTCGCCCACCCCGCGCACCCGCAGCGCGAGCACCAGCACCCACGTGAACAGGAAAGCCGTGATCGACATATCCCATACCCAGTGAACGGCATACTGCATCGCCGCCGGGTAAAGCGCCCACAGCCAGCCCGACCAGAGCGCAATGCTCCGGCCGTTTGCGCGCGTGCCGGTACCCGCCCGAAATGCCCGCCGCGCCAGCTCGTAGACCGGCTGCGCCGTCAGCGCGGAAAACACACAGTTGATCGCTAAAATCGCCCACGCCGAAGTCTGCGTATACACGCCGAACAGCTTGAATACCGCAGCCAGCAGCAAAGGGTAGAGCGGAGGATTCCACGCCGTCGGCCCCGTGTGGCCCGCGAATGGATCGGCAAAGCCGTATCCGGTCGCCAGCGCCCGCGCGATCCGGCCCATCTCCCAGCCGAAGCCGAAGTGATCTTCGCCCGCGCGGATCCGGTACTGATGGGCCAGCGTCAGGTACAGCAGACGCAGCACAAATCCGACCCACACCATCCGCGCGACGGCTCGACGCTCGTCGCCATGGCCCTGCATCCAGAGGGATAGCCGCTTGAACATAGGTCGATTCTAGAGACCACCACCATACGCCCTGAGGTCAGGCGGCGCTACTCCGTGCACGATTGGACGCGTCACGTGTTAACGGCATCCGACCAACCCAGAGGATTCAGTTTTCAATGACCGCTCCCAACAGCGCCCCCATCAGTCAAGACCCGCTCGCGCGCCTTGCCGAGCAGCAGAACTGGCTCTCACCCACCCGCGAAGCCTCGCTCCAGCAGGCCGTGGGCTCCGCCATCGATACCGCCATCGGCGAACAAGCCCGGCGTGCCCTCCACGGCGACTGGCTGCATGAACCGCTGCACGCCGTCATGTCCGACATCCCGGTAGGCTCCTGGACCGCAGCCGTCACCTTCGACGCCATTGCCGCCCTCTTCGGCAGCGACTCCCTCGACAAAGCCGCCGACGCCAGCGTCCTGCTCGGACTCGCCGGCGCCGCCGCCACCGCCATCACCGGCATGAACGACTGGGCTGAGATCAAACCAGCCGCGCCCCGCCGCATCGGCCTCGTACACGGCATCCTCAATCTCTCGGCCACCGCGCTCTTTACCGCGTCCGCGATCGCCCGCGCAAAAAAGAAGCGCGTCTCCGGACGCGTCCTCGCCGGCATCGGACTGGCCGTCGTCTCGACTGCCGCCCATCTCGGCGGCAATCTCGTCTATGAACACCGGATCGGCGTCGCCCCGCCCTCACAGCAGGGCGAGACCACCGATCACATGCACGGATAGAGCCCAGCAGCATCCCCGGAAACACGAAAGCCCTGCAACAAGGCAGGGCTTTCGCTTGCAAGCTGGAAGAAGTTACGCTGCGGGCGACGAAGCAGGCACTTCGCTGGCGATGATGGAGACGAAACGCCCCATCTGCCCGCGATCTTGGAACTTCACTACGCCCGTCACCTTGGCGAACAGGGTGTCATCCTTGCCGCGGCCAACATTCAGCCCGGCCTTCAGCGGTGTCCCGCGCTGGCGAACCAGAATCGAACCGCCCGGAACCGTCTCGCCGCCAAAGCGCTTCACGCCCAGCCGCTGTGCATTCGAATCGCGTCCGTTCTTCGACGATCCAAGACCTTTTTTATGTGCCATTTCAGATTCCTCATGCGTGCCGGCCCCGCAGGCCGCGTCTCCGCGTTGTGTGCCGAAAGTCCTAAGCCGTAAAGCTGCGGCCGTTCACCAGAATCTCGCCGATCTTGATTTGCGTGAACTGCTGGCGATGGCCCTGCATGCGCTTGTACTGCTTCTTGCGCTTGAACTTGAAGACCAGAATCTTCTCGCCGCGGCCCTCGCTGACGACCG
Organism: uncultured Acidobacteriaceae bacterium; assembly: GCA_964247715.1. Taxonomy (GTDB): domain Bacteria; phylum Acidobacteriota; class Terriglobia; order Terriglobales; family Acidobacteriaceae; genus Edaphobacter. The sequence goes on from CAXTVJ010000029.1 coordinate 4,506, forward strand.
TTCCCGTCACCTTCGCGCCCTCGAGGCTCTGTTCGAAGCTGCCCGCTTCGCCGCTCACCGCAAGCACATCCGAAAACTCGACCGCGCCATCCTGATGGGCGAGCTTCTCCACCCGCAACACGTCGCCCGGAGCGACGCGATACTGCTTTCCGCCGGTGCGGATCACTGCATACATTGGATCTTCCCTCATACGCGGTAGCGGCTCCGAAGCTTCCGGATCAAGGCCGATTCCCGGCGCGTTCTTCCTGTCTCGTTTGCCCGGAACTCCGAAAGACGCAACAAGGCGCACTTCCGCCGAACCTGCTCAGTGTATCCCGGCTGCCGCGCCGGGTCAATGGAAGCGCGGCTGCGCCCACCGCTACACTGAACGCTCCGTGCCGATCTCGACCAGCCCGTCCGCACGCACGCTGAACCTCTCGACCGCAGCCGCCGTCCTGCTCGCTGCCGCCGCGCTCCTCACGCTGCTCGGCCACAAGCCCCTCACCAGCTGGGACGAAGGCATCTACGCCGAAGTCTCCCGCGAGATGCTCGGCGGAAGCTGGATCGTCCCGCACTGGGATGGCCAGCCCTGGATGGAGAAGCCGCCGCTCATGCTCTGGCTTACGGCTGTCTTCTTCAAACTCTTCAGCGTCTCGGAGTTCTGCGCCCGCGCCGCCTCCGCCCTCTCAGGCATCGCCATCGTCGGCATCCTGCACGCCTGGCTGGCACGGCGGGAAGGCGTGCCCGCCGCCTGGCTCTCCACCACCATCCTTCTGCTTACCTTCGGCTTCCTCCACCCGGCCCGCGCCGGCGAGCTGGACACTCTGCTCTCGCTCGGCTGCGTGATCGCCGTCGTCGGGCTCACACACGTGCAGGAGGCCCGCGACGACCAGCCCGCACGCGCCTGGCTGCTCTTCTGGCTCGGCTGCGCCATCGCCCTCATGACCAAAGGCGCCGCAGGCATCCTGCTCTTCCTCACGCTCGCCGTCCTCGCCTCGACCGCGCGCTGGCCGCTCCGCTTCGGACGCTGGTTTCTGGCCGGCTTCGCGCTGTTCCTCCTCGTCGTGCTGCCATGGCACCTCGCCATGTACCTGCGCTTCGGCCCGGCGTTCCTGCACGAATACCTCGGTTACCACGTGCTCTCGCGCGCCACCCAGGCCATCGAACATCACCACACCCACGCCTGGTACTTTCTCTGGATCCTCCTCGTCTCGGCGCCCCCCTTCTGCCTGCTCTATCCATTCGCCACGGCGGAAGCCCTTCGCAAGCCATCGCTGCGCCCCTGGGCCATCTTCGCCCTCGTCGTCCTCGTCTTCTTCAGCCTCGTCCGCACGCGCCTGCCGCATTACATCGCTCCCGCCTACCCGGCACTCACCTGCGTCACCGCGCCTTGGATCGCAGACCAGCTGCGCCGCCTTGCCGCTCGTTCCCCGCTCCACGCGACCCTCTTCTGGCCAGCAACAGCCCTCGCCGGATTCGCCCTCTTCGGCATCTCCGCCGCGCTCACCGCACACTCCCGCTCCGGTCTGCACACCACCCAGACCCTCGGCTCCGCCGCTCCGCTCTATCCCGACGACCGCGAGCTGATCGGCCTGCTCCGCCGCGTCTTCACAAGGCGCGAGAACAACCCCGCACTTCCGTCCGGCTCGCTGCTGATCTGGCGCGATGGTCCGGCAGTCTCACCTGCGACCACCATCTTCTACTCCCGAAGAACCGTCCAGCAGATCGGCCCCGCAGCGATTCGCCCCAACGATCCCGGTTACGACCGCTACCTCCGCGCGACCGAACCGCTGAGCGACGTTCTTGCCGACAACGCACCGCACCTCCTGCTGCTCGACCGCACGCTGATCATTCAGCTTCCCCCGCGCGTGCTGTTGACGCAGCTCGCCTCTACCCCGCACTTCATCATCGGCATTGCCCGTTGCCGCTGAGCGTTGCGGTACCCGCAGCCCCGGACTACCATCCACCTGTGACCACCCCGTACAAGCGCCCGGCGCAGCCGCAGCATCTCAGCCCCGAAGCGGAGCGCCTCGTCTCCGCCGGCTCGCAGGATGAGGACGCGGCCTTCGAGCTCAAGCTGCGCCCGCAGCGGCTCAGCGAGTTCATCGGGCAAACCAAGGCCAAGGAACAGCTCGCCATCGCCCTCGAAGCCGCCAAGTCCCGCGGCGAAGCGCTCGACCACGTGCTGCTCTTCGGTCCCCCGGGGCTCGGCAAGACCACCCTCGCCGCCATCATCGCCAACGAGCTCGGCGTCGCCTTCCAGCAGACCGCCGGCCCCGCCCTCCAGATCCAGGGCGACCTCACCGCCATCCTCTCCAACATCAAGGAGAAGCAGGTCCTCTTCCTCGACGAAGTCCACCGCCTCCAGCCCGTCCTGCAGGAAAAGCTCTACACCGCCCTCGAGGACTACCGGCTCGACATCATGATCGGCCAGGGCCCGTCCGCCCGCACCTTCGAGCTCGACATCAAGCCCTTCACCTTCGTCGCCGCCACCACCCGCCCCGGCCTGCTCAGCGCCCCCATGCGCGCGCGCTTCGGCATCCCGCTGCGCCTTGAGTCCTACACCGACGACGAGCTCCGCTTCATGGTCGAGCGCTCCGCCCAGGTGCTCGACGTCCCCATCGACCGCGACGGCGCCGCCGAGATCGCCATGCGCTCCCGCGGAACGCCTCGTATCGCCAACCGTCTCCTGCGCCGCGTGCGCGACTACGCCCAGGTGCGCGCCGCCGGCGTCATCGACCTCGCCACCGCCCGCAAAGCCCTCGAGATGCTCGAGGTAGACGCTCACGGCTTCGACGAGCTCGATCGCCGCCTGCTCCGCACTATCATCGAAAAGTACGACGGCGGCCCGGTCGGCCTCAACACTCTCGCCGCCGCCCTCGCCGAAGAAGAAGACGCGCTCGAAGAGGTCTACGAGCCCTTTCTGCTCCAGATCGGCTTCCTCCAGCGCACTCCGCGCGGACGCGTCGCCACCCGCCTCGCCTATGACCATCTCGGCATCGAGATGCCCCGCAAGCTCAGCCTCTTCTAGAGCAATCCGTCCAAGCCGGTGAAAAGTGGATTCGGGCGACATTTCGAATCGCTCAGTTCGCTCTCGTGCGTCATAGAGCCTGTGGTCTGGAAAAGACCTTCAGGAGCGAATGCATGCCGTATCTCGAACTCAAAGACGGAAACGAACTCTACTTCAACGACTGGGGCACGGGCACACCCGTCGTCCTCATCCACGGATGGCCCCTCAGCTCGGCCATGTGGGAGAAGCAGGCGAGCTTCCTCGCCGAAAACGGATACCGCGTCATCGCCTACGATCGCCGCGGCTTCGGGCGCTCGTCGCAGCCGTGGGACGGCTACAACTACGACCGCATGTCCGACGATCTCGCAGAGCTGCTCAACGCACTCGACCTCCAGAACGCCGCGCTGGTCGGCTTCTCCATGGGCGGCGGCGAAGTCGTCCGTTACCTCAGCCGTCACGGCGCGGCGCGAATCGGCATGGCCGTCCTCGTCTCCTCCATCGCGCCCTACATGCTCAAAACCGACTCCAACCCCGATGGCACCCCCGCCGAGACCTTCGACGATTTCCGCCAGAAGCTGGCCGAAGACCGATTCGCCTTCCTCGAAAGCTTCGCGCCCGGCTTCTACGGCAGCTCGGTCCTCCACCACACCATCTCCAAACCCGCACTCGAGTGGACCTTCGAGATGGCCAGCGTCGCCTCCCCCAAGGCCACCATCGACTGCGTCACCGCCTTCTCCTCCACCGATCTGCGCGAGGAGATGAAGACCCTCACCACGCCCTTCCTCGTCATCCACGGCACCGGCGACAAGACCGTCGCCATCGACGCTGCCGGACGAGCCGCCGCCAAAATCCTGCCCAACGTCCAGTACCTCGAGTATGAGGACGAGCCCCACGGCCTCTTCTGGACCGCCGCCGACCGCCTCAACAAGGACCTGCTCGACTTCCTCGGCGGAGACCACAAGACCGTACCGAAACTGCAGCAGATCTAGCCCGTCTGCACGGACCGCGAAGCCCCGGACCGCGAAACCCGGAGGGCGTCCCCCAGACGCCCTCCCTGCGCCGTCAACAACGCCTCAGCCTCCGCGCGCCCCATCCCGAGCGACTCCATCACAATCGCCGTCTTCACGCTGCCACTCTCCGCCAGCAGCCGCGACGCCTCCTTCCGCCCGCATCCTGTCGCCTCCACGATCATCCGCTCCGCGCGATCGACCAGCTTCGCATTGGTCGGCTGCACGTTTACCATCAGGTTCCCGAACACCGCCCCCGTCCGGATCATCACCCCGGTCGAGATCATATTCAGCACCAGCTTGGTCGCCGTCCCCGCCTTCATCCGGGTCGACCCCGTCAGCACCTCGGGCCCGGTCGCCAGCTCGATCGCCATCTCCGCCAGCTTGCCCATGAGCGAAAACGGCGGTTCCCGATCCGCCGTCGCCGCGCACGTCAGCGCCACCGTCAGCGCCCCCGCGTCCCGCCCATACTGCAGCCCGCCCAGCACATACGGCGTGCGTCCCGAGGCCGCGATCCCCACCACCGTATCCTGCCGTGTCAGCCCGTGCCGCTCGAGATCCGCCACGCCCGCCTCAGGCGAATCCTCGCTGCCCTCCGATGACCGCCGCAGCGCAGAGTCGCCGCCCGCGATCAACCCCACGAACAACCCCGGCGCAACCGAAAACGTCGGCGGGCACTCACTCGCATCCAGCACCCCCAGCCGCCCGCTCGTGCCCGCGCCCAGATAGAACAGGCGGCCGCCCACGCCAAACCGCGCCGCCACCGCATCCACCGCCTCTGCAACCAGCGGAAGTGCCGCGCCCACCGCAGCCGCGACTGTCGCGTCCTCCTCGTGGATGACTGTCAGCAACGCGATCGTCGAAAGCTGGTCGATATGCGCCGAACGGGGATTGCGCTGTTCCGTCGCCAGCGCGCCCAGAGATTCCCTCTTCCGCTCCACGTCCACAACAATCCTCCTCGGCAAAGCAGAGTTTCCGTTCAGCATATCGCTCCCGGCATGAGCCCAATCGACGCCCGCGTAAACTCCCAAAATGGGAGCACCCCGTCACGCCGGACCGGATTGATACAACCAGAGTCCGGCAACACTCGATTCCCGCGCACAGCCGCAGCCTGACCGCTATGCTTTGCTCAATCTGCTCTCAATCCTGAGAGCACAGCGCGTCGCTGCCGCACCCGGGTCTCTCTGTCTTGAAACGCTCCTTCATCGTCGCCGCCTGCCTGCTTCCGGTCGCGTTCGCAGTCGCCGAAACGGGCTTGATGGCTCCGCTCTTCTCCGGTGCCTGCCTGCCGCACCGCTTCTGCGATCTGGCAGAGCCCGGCCTCATCTGGACCAACGCCATCACCGACGCGTTGATCGCCGCCTCGTGCGCCGTCATCTTCGGGGCGCTGCTCTGGATCACGCTGCATCTGCGCACGCTCGAAGGCGTTCGCCACTACCTCTGGATCACCGTCTCCTTCGCGCTCTTCATCATGGCTTGTGGCGCAACCCACCTCATGGAGGTCGTCACCCTCTGGTGGCCCGTCTACCCGTTCTCGACAGCCGTCAAGGTGCTCTGCGGGGCGGCCGCCATTCCCACCGCCATCCTCTTCGCCGTCCAGGCCCCGGCTATTGGCCGCAAGATCCCCGAGCTGTTCGGTCTGCTCTCGAGAACCCAGACCGAGCGCGACCAGGCACGCGCCGAGGTGCTCGCCTCCGCCCTCATCCTCGCGGAACAGCAACGCGCAGACGAGCTCATCGCCTGCGCCAACACCACCTTGAACGACATCATGGATTCCAGCAGCGAGCAGATCGTCAAGATCACCCGCGACTGGACGCTCGTTTACGCCAATCGCCCCGCGCTGCTCGGCCTGCCGGATCAGGCCCTGGGCAGATGTCTCTGGGAGATCTCCCCCAGCCTGCTCGGCACCTCCGCCGAGTCTCACCTGCGCCGGTGCATGGGGGATCGGGTGGAAACCAGCTACGAAACCTTCTACGAACCCCACGGCCGCTGGTACCGCGTCAACGTCTACCCCACGCCGCGTGGCATCAGCTTGTTCTCAACCGACGTCTCGGCGCAGAAGCACCTCGAACAGCAAATGGAAGCGGAGCGCGTCGAGGCACTCTCGCAGATCCATTCCGTCATGGAATCCACCTCGGACGGCATCCTCAAGATCGACGCGGACTGGAGCCTCCGCTATGCAAACCGTCGCGCATACAGCATGCTCCCCGACCTCACGCTCCAGGCTGACTTCTGGGACTGTTTCCCGAGTACCGAGCCGGAGAACGAACGCCGGCTCAGAGTGTGCATGAGCGAGCAGTGCGAAGGCGAATGGGAGAGCTTTTACGAGCCGTACGAAGCGTGGTTTCGCACCTTGTGCTTCCCGGCGTCCGGCGGCATCAGCCTCTTCTTTACCGATGTCACCGCGCGCAAGCAGCTCGAGCAGCAGCTCGAGCGCGAACGCGCCCTGCGCGAAAAACGCGTCGAAGCCCTCAGCAACATGGCCGGCGGCCTCGCTCATGAAATCTCCAATCCCCTCGCCATCATCCAGGGCATCGCCTCCGAGCTCGCACGCCAGGCCACCGGCGAAGCGACTGCGGTCGACAGCGCCGAGGTGCAGCGTGCCGCCCGCGAGATCGTGCGCACCTCCGAGCGAGCCAGCCGCATCCTCCGCGGACTCCGCGGCTTTGCCCGCGAGGCCGACCGCGATCCCATGGAGTACGCCTCCATCCCCGACATCATCGACGAGTGCACCGATCTGCAGGAGGCACGCTTCGAGCGCCACCGGATGGAGCTGAAAGCCTCCATCACACCCGGATTGCCCCCCGTACTCTGCCGCGAAACCCAGATCGGTCAGATCGTCACGAACCTGCTGAACAACTCGCTCGACGCCATCGTGGAAAAAGACTGCACCGAACGCTGGGTGCGTATCGAGTGCACGCGCGCCGGACAATGCGTCTGCATCGACGTCATCGATAGCGGCCTCGGAATCGATGAGGAGGCCCGCGCACGCCTCATGGAGCCGTTCTTCACCACCAAGACCCGCGGCCTCGGCATGGGTGTCGGCCTCAGCCTCTCACGCGCCATCGCCCACGCCCACGCAGGTTCGCTCGAACTCCTCAAGGGTACGTCCCACACCACCTTCCGCCTGCTCCTCCCGTTCGAGCAGCCGGATCCCGCATTACCCGAAGAGTATCCAGCCGGAATCCAATCCGCCGACCTCGTGAAGTTGGGTTGATGAAGCTCAACGAAGCCACCATCCTCATCGTCGACGACGAACTGATGCTGCGCGATATCTTCGCGCGCTGGCTGCGTTCTCAAGGCGCCGCGCTCGTCCTCACCGCATGCGACGGGCAGGAGGCCCTCGATCTGCTCGACGACCCCGCAACCCCGCCCGTTCATCTGCTGATCACCGACATCCGCATGCCCCGCATGGACGGCGTCAGTCTGGTCCGTGCGCTCGGGGAGCGAGGACGCCGCCTTGACTCCATCATCTTCGTCTCCGGGTTCGGCGAGATCGATCGCCGCGAAATGTACAGCCTCGGCGCCAACTGCTTTCTCAGCAAACCCTTCCAGCTCGAGGAGCTGCAGCAGGCAGTCGAACGCGCGCTCACCGATCCCGCCGAGCGCTGGCTCACTCCCTTCCCGGCAACGCCTCGCCAGAGCGCATGTCTCGACTTCCACCCCACCAGCGCCGCCACCCCTGTCGGCTCTCCTGCAATCGACCCTGCCAACGCCACCCACTGCAGCCCTGCCAACTCCTTCCAGCTCGGCCGCGGAGGCTTCTGCGCCCGCACACTGGAGCCGCTCTCGCCCGGCAAGATCAGCTTCGAATGCCGCTTTTCCCCTCAAGACGATCACTCCGCGGACGATCGATCCGTCAAGGGCTCACCCGCAATCGAACCTCCCACCCTGCACGGCGAGGGCTATGTGCGCTGGCGCTCCCGAGCCGACGGCGCCGTCGGCATCGAGTTCTCCTTCCTCTCCTCGCCCGGCCGCGAGTGGGTCGCCGCCTGCCTCCGCAGGGAAGAGCCGTTCAGCTACATACCATCTCCGCCACCGCCGATTCCGACTCAGTAAGGCCCTGCGCCCCTGCGGCCGCCCGCGCCCGCCGCACCGCATTCCAGAGCAGCAGCGCCAGAACAAAAGGCCCCGGCTGCAGCAGCAGCACGCGCACCGAACCCGCCATCGCCAGCGGCATCAGCCACGCCGCCACCAGAATCTCCCGCTCCCCCGCCCTCCATCCGTCCCGCAGCCCGATCAGCGCCATCCAGATGATCGGAAACGCCAGCCACGCCAGGTCGTAGTCAAAGACATACGGACTCAGCAGAAAGGTGCCGGCCATCAACGCCGCCCCGCGCAACTGCCAGTCTCCCGACCTCCGCCACACCTGCCACACTCCGACGGTCGCAAACACCGCGAGCGTAAGGTGCGCGGCATACGCCGGACCCACCGGCACATGCCACATCCGCAGCAGCGCGAAGGTCGTCGGCATCTTGTGCCACGGCAGACTGCCGTCCTCCGTAAAGTGCCGTGCCGAGGCAAGCCCGGCCAGAAACGGCTTGATCGTCGCTCGTCCAAAGACCGCGACCGCCGCGCCCGTCAGCATCGCTGCCGTCACGAGTGCCGATGCCAGCGCCCGCCACCCGCGGATCGCCACCAGCACCACCGGAAACAGCAGCGCCAGATGCGGCTTCGACGCCAGCAGGCAGCCGATCAGCGCCCCCGCCGCCAGCGGACTGCGCTCCAGCAGAAGACATGTCCCCGCCGCCAGCGAGGCAGTCAGGAACGCGTTCTGCCCGTGCAGCAGGTTGATCCAGAGCCCGGGAAAGCCGGCGAGACACCACATCGCGACCGGCCGCTTGGTAACTGTTCGAAAGACCCGTACATACAGCGCCAGCGTCAATCCCGTAAACACCGCGTACGCCGCGAAGAACGGCAGCGCGGCCAGCGGCAAAACCACAAAGAAAAAAAACGGAGGATAAAACCACGCCGTCAGCTCGGCCGGCGGAATCACGCTGCGCTCGGCCGCGAGCATGTGCGGGATGTTGTACGCCCACGCGGCGTGTCCCGCAGCCGCCAGCTTCGCTCCCGCGTAAAACGTCAGGAAGTCGCCCAGCACGGTCCCGCTCGCGTCCACCATCGCACGCGAGCGAATCGCCCATACGATCGCGCCCACCACCCAGATCAGCACAAACAGCCGCGGATACGCCTTCAGCCGCCGCTCGTTCAGCCAGTGCGCCTTCTCGCTCACGCGTCTCTCCACGGTTCAGCGTGGCACACACGACCCCGCCCGCACTCTCCCACTTCCGTGCGGCGGCTGCCGCTAGCGGCGTATCGCGTCTTGCGGGGAGCCCGGCAACCCGGCCAGCAGCTCCGCCACCGTCCGGCCCAGCACCGGGTGCCGCCAGTCCGGCGCGATCTCCGCCAGCGGCTCCAGCACAAACCGCCGCTCGTGCATCGCCGGATGCGGCACCGTCAGCTCCGGGGTGGTGAGCACACAGGCCTCGTACAGCAGCAGGTCGAGATCCACAACGCGCGGGCCCTTGGCCGGCACGCCCGCGCGCACGCGCCCCATGCCCCGTTCCACCGCCAGCAGCGCATGCAGCAGCGCAGTCGGGGCAAGCTCGGTCTCGAGCACCAGCGCCCCATTCAAGAAGCGGGGCTGCTCGACGAAGCCGACCGGCGCCGTATCGAAAAAGGAGGAGATAGCCAGCACCCAACCCAGCCGCGCCACGCCTTCTGCCGCCTCGCGCAGATGCCGTTCCCGGTCGCCAAGGTTCGAACCCAGGCCAAGTGCGGCCCTCGATCGTTTGCCGGGTACGCCGTCAGGCATGGGCGGGCGAAAGCCGCACCAGCCGCCCCGCGCGTGCCTCCGCCGGCTCCGGCACAGAATCGTACCCGCACGCCAGCTCCCACGCCGAGCGGTCCCGCAGCAGACGCTGCACCAGCGCCGTATGCATCGCGTGGCCCGCGCGTTCCGCCACCACGCGGCCCTGGATCCGCCGCCCCGCAAGCGCCAGATCGCCGATCAGGTCCAGCACCTTGTGCCGCACAAACTCGTCCTCAAACCGCAGCGGCCCGTTCTGCACCTTCCCGCCGCCCACAATAATGGCGCACGCCTCCGACGCCCCGCGGATCAGCCCCATATTCCGCAGCATCGGCTCATCCTCGCGGAATCCGAACGTCCGCGCCGGCGCAATCCGGCGCGTATAGTCATCCGACGCAAGATCGCCGGTAAACCGAGCCGTCCCGATCGGAGTCGGAAAATCGATCGAATAGTCGATCTGGTATCCCTCACCCGGATACACGCCGATGAACTTCGAACCTTCCCGCACCTCGATCTCACGCAAAATCTTCAGATATTCCCGCCGCCGGCGCTGCGTCTTATAGCCCACTCGCTCGAACGCCTCCACATACGGCAGCGACGAGCCGTCGAGGATCGGCACCTCGAGATTGTCGATCTCGACAATGATGTTGTCGACCCCGCATCCGATCAGAGCCGAGAGCAGATGTTCCGTCGTCTGGATCAACACCGACTGCCGCATCAGCGACGTCGCATAGCTGACCTTCGCCACATTTCGTCCGTTCGCCGCAATCTCAAAGTTGTCGAGATCCGTCCGGCGAAAGACAATTCCCGAGCCCGCCGGAGCCGGAATCAGCCGCAGCGCGACCTCCGCCCCGCTGTGCAGGCCGATGCCGCTGAACGAGATTTCGGATTGCAGGGTCCGCTCAAAATGCGGCGAGCCCGTCGCTGAAGAGATCCCCAAAAGCACTCCGGTCGTCCGTCAAACACGAGACTATACCGAAATCCATATCGGCAATCTGTGGCAAATCGGACACAGTTGCTCGAAGCGGCACACGCCTCATCTCTCCGCGGAACCCGCCGCCAGCTCATCCAGCAGCGCAAGCGTCCGCGCGATCGGCAGCCCCACCACGTTCGTATAGTCGCCCTCGATGCGCGGAATCCAGCGCGACGCGTACCCCTGAATTGCGTACGCACCCGCCTTGTCCAGCGGCTCGCCGCTCACGATATACCGTTCCATTTCAGCAGGAAGGATCAGGTCGACGCTCACCTGCGTCAGCTCAACCGTCGAGACGAAGCGCCCGCTGCCCGCAGCCAGGGCGCACATCCCGGTCATCACCGTATGGGTGCGCCCGGCCAGCGCCTCCAGCATCCGGCGCGCGTCCCCCACGTCCGTCGGCTTGCCCAGGATCGTTCCGTCGGTAAGAACCACCGCCGTATCCGCCGCCAGAATCACCGTGCCGGCCTCGCCGCGATGCCGCGCAGCCACTGCCTGCGCCTTCTCGATCGCCACCCGCTCCACGTACTCGCCCGCCACCTCGTCCGCGCGCGGCGTCTCGTCCACATCGGCCGGCTCAACGGTAAACGCGATCGCCGCCTGGGTCAGCAGCTCGCGCCGCCGCGGCGAGGCCGAAGCCAGAATCAGAATTCCCTCAGACATGCGCCGCCTCCGGCCGTACCGTCACCCTCACGCCCATCGTGTGCGCCGCGCCCGCGGCCAGCGTAATCGCCTGCGCACCCGTGTTCGCCGCCTCCACCGCCACAAAGCCCGTCCACTCCTCGTCCCCCAGATCCTTCAGCGCCGCCGCGCCCTCGGTCCACGGGTTCCACACCACCGTCGTCCCGGAGTTTTCCTTTTCCGCGAACACGTCACGCTCATTCCCGCGATCCGCGATCGTCGCCGCCCCCGCATGCGCCGGAAACACACGATCCGTAAAGCGGTCCAGCACCAGCGGCCCCTCCGGCGCGCGCTTCGCCCTGCCTTCATCGCGCTTATCCAGATACTCCGCGCCTTCAAGCCCGGCAACCGCGGTCTCGCGCACATCGGCCACGGCAAAGTAGCTGTGCAGCGCCTCCTCAAAGCGAAGCGGCTCACTGCCCGGATTCGCCACCGTCAGCCGCACCGTCAGCTCCCGGCCGAGCGTCATCTCGCACGCTACGCGAAAGCTCTCGTACCCCAGCGCGCGGCTCGTCTCGTCCGGTCCCAGGGTCAGCGTCAGGCTCAGCCGGTCGCCGCCGCTGGCTTCCGCCGCCGGCAGCAGCGCCGCAAATGCCAGCGTCCACTCCGCCGTACGCGCGAACCCGTGCGAAGGACTCTTCGGATACTCCTCCGCCCCGAAGGTCCGCGGCCCAAACCAGGGAAAGCAGATCGGTATCCCGCCCCGGATCGCCTTGCCCGGCACGAACGCCGACTCTTCGCTCAGAAACAGCACGCCGGAAAAGCCCGCAGGCTGCCATCGCGCCAGGTGCGCACCCTGCAGGTAGAACTCGGCCTCGCAGCTCGCCAGCGTCACCAGACCGCGCACCAGGTCTCCGTGCTGCTCGAAGCGCAGCGCGCCCGGCAATCCAAACTCTTCGTTCAAAGCCTCGGCGGTCGTCACCCCCTCAGTTTAGGCCAGGCCGCATCCAATCGCCCATGATCAAAGCTCTTCTATGCGATATCGACGGTACCCTCGTGCAGAGCAACTGGCTGCACGCGGAAGCATGGCAAGCCGCCTTCCAGGTCATCGGCATCCACGCCGAGGTCGAGGAGATCCGCCGCCAGATCGGCAAGGGCGGCGACCAGCTCATCCCCGTCTTCGTCCCGTGGTGGCGTCGCGCCCACGTCGAAGAGCCCCTCAAGGCCTACCGAAAGTTCCTCTTCGACAACCGCTTCCTCCAGAAAGTCGAGCCCATCCCGCGCGTCCGCGAGTTCCTTCTGCGCCTCAAACAGGCCGACATCCAGCTCGCACTCGCCTCCTCCGCCGACAAGGAAGACCTCACGTTCTACAAGAAGCTCGCCAACATGGAAGACCTCGTCGACGCCGAAACCTCCGCCGACGACGCCGAAAAAACCAAGCCCCACCCCGACATCTTCCAGGCCGCGCTCAAATCCGTCGGCTGCAAACCCGCCGAAACCCTCGCCCTCGGCGACACCCCCTGGGACGCCGAAGCCGCCGGCAAAGCCGGCATCTGGACCATCGGCGTCACCACGGGAGGCTGGAGCCGCGAAGACCTCCTCGCCGCCGGCTGCATCGAGGTCTACAGAGACGTAGGCGACCTCCTCGACCACTTCGACCGGTCCGCCCTCTGCCACTAACCCCAACCAGCTCCAACGCAATTCATCCGAAACAAAGTAAAGAGGGCACAGCAGTCGCTGCGCCCTCCTCCATCCGCTCTTATAATTCGGATCCCACTACTCCGTGTTGAGCAGTGTTGCGTCCTAGTACTCCCCGCCCTGCTCACCATGCGTCGTATCGAGATTCTCAAACCGCGTATAGTCCGCCATATACGCCAGATGCACCGACCCCGTAGGCCCGTTGCGCTGCTTCGCGATAATGATCTCGGCCTTCCCCTTCAGGTCTTCGTTCTCGCGGTCGTAGTACTCCTCGCGGTGGATGAAGCACACCACATCGGCATCCTGCTCGATCGACCCCGACTCCCGCAGATCCGAGAGCAGCGGCTTCTTATCGCCCGTCCGCTGTTCCGATCCACGCGAAAGCTGCGACAGCGCCACCACCGGAACCTTCAGCTCCTTGGCCAGCGCCTTCAGCCCCCGCGAAACCGCCGAAACCTCCTGCGTCCGGTTCTCGAACTTCTTCTGATTCGATCCAGCCGACCCTGTCATCAGCTGCAGATAGTCGATCACGATCAAGTCCAGCGACCCTTCCTGCTGCCGCAGCCGCCGCGCCTTGGCGCGCATCTCGGCCAGCGTGATGCCCGGCGTGTCGTCGACGTGCAGCTTGGATTCCATCAGCCGCTCCAGCCCCGCCAGCAGCTTGCCCTTATCCTCGCGCGGCAGAAACCCCGTCTGGATCTTGCGCGAGTTCACCATCGCCTCGCTGGCCAGCATGCGGCGCAGCAGCGATTCCTTGCTCATCTCCAGCGAGAAAACCGCCACCACCTTGCCGTCGCGCACCGCCGCATTCTGCGCAATGTTGATCGCCCACGCCGTCTTCCCCATCGAGGGCCGCGCCGCGATAATGATCAGCTCCGACGCCTGCAGCCCCGACGTCATGCGGTCGAAGTCGCTGTAGTGGGTCGAGAGCCCCGTAATCTCGCGCCCCTGCTCGTACAGCTTCTCAATCGAGCCGAACGAGTCCCGCACGATCTCGCCGATGTTCGAGAAGCCGCCCGAGACCGCCTGCTCCGAGATGTCCATCAGCCGCGTCTCGACCTGATTCAGCACGTCGATCGCCTCGAGCGACTGGTCCGCCGCCTCCATCAGGCCCGTATCGCACACCTGCATGAGCTTGCGCAGCAGCGACTTGTCCCGGACGATCCGGACATAGCTCTCGATCGACAGCTTGCGCGGCAGTCCCTCCGAGAGCTGATACAGGTACGCCATTCCTCCAATCGAGTCGAGTTCCTTGCGCCGGCGCAGCTCCTCCGCCACGGTAATGATGTCGACCGCATGCCCGCGCTCCGACAGGTGCAGCATCACGTCATACAGCTTGCGGTGCGAGTCGAGCGCAAAGTCATCCGCCCGCAGCAGCAGCGTCGCGTCCGTAATCGCCAGCGGTTCCACCAGCATCCCGCCCAGAATCGTCTGCTCGGCGTGCAGCGACGCAGGGCGGTTGTCGTCGTCGGGATGTACGAGCCGGGGAAGCGATGCCATGAACGTGCCTTTGCTGAACGTGCCTTTGCTCGTCGTGCCTGTTGCTGAACGTGCCTTTGCTCGTCGTGCCTGTTGCTGAAGTCTACTCAGAGTACGTCCAGGCGGAGCGCTTGCGCATCCACCGGGCCATACGCCTCCTGTGCACGGCGTGTATAACCCGGTGCGCAATCCAGCGCCAGCCGGCAGTTTAGGCTGGAGATCAGGAGAAAAAGACATGGCACAGGAGAAGCAACTCGCAGTTCCGCAGGCCGCCGCGCAGGATAAAGCCTCCTTCGAGCTCCTGCGGGTGTGGATCGCGGACCAGGCCCAGCAGATCACTCTCCGCGCCGGCGTCTGGGAGGATCCCTCCGCCTGGGGCATCATGCTCGCCGATCTCGCCCGCAACATCGTGCAGGTGCACGTCGACCACGACGCCGAACTCGATGGCGGAGCGTTCCTCGCCTCGCTGCTCGAAGGCTTCGACACCGAGATCGAAGCCGTGCTCGAGGAGTATGGCGACGAAGATCAGACCGCCGGGTAGCCAGGCACGCACATCGCGGATTTCCCCTGACATCTTCAACCTCAAGGAGAACGCTCAGCCCGTTCCGGGCTCGGAAAAGCGAAACGCGCCGGCGTCACCGTCAACTTCGCGCATTTCTATGCTGCCAAAGGTACGTGCCCGGTGCTATCCTCGGCAGCGCCGTCCGCGGAACGGCTTCCATGCCACCGAATCCACTCCGTTTTCCGGTGATCCTCCAGATCTCAGCGTGGTCGCTGGGCATGCCTCTCGTGCTGTTCGGTGCCGTTTTCTTCATCGTCGATCTGCTGGGGCTGGTCCGCATCATCGACCGCGGCGGCATCCCGCCGGCTGGCCTGGTCGTAGGACCCATCTTCGCCGCCGTAGGCTACTCCCTGCTCTGCCCTCTGCTCACGCCGCCACAAACCATGAGCGCACGCCGCCGCGCCGCGCTCGAGCGCACCGACGGCTGGGATTAACCGTCTCCTTCGCTGTCTTGAAGTTGTACGGCATTCCCGTGTTCTCATTCCGCGGCGCAGTGGAGGAATCCGCTGCTGAACCGCCGCTCCCGCGCTCAGTGACCCTTGTATTCCACAAACAGCTCGGGAAACTGCTGCTCCAGCGCCCGGATCTTCGGCACATCGCAGATCTGGATGTAAGGATTGCTCGGATTCTTGTACGCGTAATCCTGGTGGTAATCCTCAGCCTTGTAGAACGCCTTCAACGGCGTCAGCTCGGTGACGATCTTCGCCGGAAAAACATGTTCCCCATCCAGCTGCGCAATGTAGGCCTGCGCAATCCGGTGCTGCTCGTCGTTCTCATAGAAGATGGCCGACCGGTAGCTGGTCCCCACATCCGGTCCCTGCCGGTTCATCTGCGTCGGGTCGTGCGCGACCGAAAAAAAGATGCGCAGCAGCGTTCCATACGTAATCTTCGACGGGTCGTACGTCACCTCGAGCGACTCGGCATGGCCGGTCGTCTCGGTCGTCACCTGGTCGTACGTCGCCGTCGCCGCCGAGCCCCCGGAGTAGCCGGCCTCGGTGTGCGTAACCCCCTTCACCCGCTGAAACACCGACTGCGTCCCCCAGAAGCATCCGCCCGCGAACACCGCCTTCGCCTGGCCCGGATGCTGCGCCAGCGGAACATCCTGCACCGGCACGGGCACCGGCCCGCGCGTAGAAATCTGACCTGCAACCGCCATCCGACGATACCCCGCAAAACAAAGAATAGCCGTAACGATGAGAGCGACAACGAAGAATTGCGAACGAGTCATTGAGCAGCTCCAGCCGTTAGACGCTCAAAGGCTCAACACGGATCAGAGGGATACGACGGATCAAGCCGGATTTGCTTATGGAAGAGATCGCTTCCGTTCGTTCTGCATGATGACACGACGGAAGAGGGCTTTCTGACCGAATGCCATCACGTAGCCAACCTCGATGGAGGACGAGCGCAGGTAGTGCAACAGCTGTGCTTC
>CAXTVJ010000029.1:21172-43317 GCA_964247715.1 uncultured Acidobacteriaceae bacterium
TAGAACTCTGCACTCTTCATCCCTTCTGATCCGTCGTATCTCTCTTATCCGTGTTGAGCCTTTGCCTGTCTTTCCCGCGTCTGCACCTCCACATACACATGCACCAGCGACACCGCCGCCGGCGTCACCCCGGGCAGACGGCTCGCCTGCCCCAGCGTCAGCGGCCGCACCCGCTCAAACGTCTGCCGCATCTCGCGCGACAGACCGGAGATCGCTGTGTAGTCGAACCACGCCGGAATCCGCATCCCTTCCGCCCGCTTCATCTTCCCGATCGACCGCTGCTGCTGCTCCAGATACCCCTGATACTTCAGCTCCGTCGCAACCGCCCGCTGCTCATTGCGAATCGTCGCCGGCAGCGTCGCCGGGTCGCGCCACGCGGCAAACACCTCAGCCTCCAGCGCCTCGCCCAGCAGCGCCACCACATCGTCCGCCTGCAGCTCGGGCCGGCGCAGAAACTCCGCCAGCGTCTGGTTGGCCAGCTGCCCGTGCTCATTGCCCGTCCCGCCCAGCCGCTCCAGCAGCTCCGCCGTGATCCTCCGTGGATCGACCCGCGTCGTCTCCAGCAGCGCGCGAAACGCCGCGGCCCGCGCCTGCCTGGCCTCATACTCGCCCCACGTCGTGTCGTCCACCAGCCCCAGCCGCCGCCCATACGGCGTCAGCCGGCGATCCGCATTGTCGATCCGCAGGTGCAGCCGGAACTCGGCCCGCGAAGTAAACATCCGGTACGGCTCGTCCGTCCCCTTGCTGATCAGGTCGTCGACCAGAATGCCGAGATACGCCTCGGTGCGGTCCAGATGGAACGCCGGCTCGCCCTTCACCCACAGCGCCGCGTTGATGCCCGCCATCAGCCCCTGCCCCGCCGCCTCTTCATATCCCGAGGTCCCGTTGATCTGCCCGGCAAGAAACAGCCCGGTAAACTTCTTCACCTGCAGCGAACGATCCAGCTCCGTCGGGTCGATCGAGTCGTACTCGATCGCATACCCGGGCCGCAGCATCGTCGCGTGCTCGAGCCCCGGAATGCTCGCCACCATCGCCCGCTGCACCTCCTCCGGCAGCGACGTCGACATGCCGTTGATGTACACCTCGTCCGTCGTCAGCCCCTCAGGCTCCAGGAAAAACTGGTGCCCGTCCTTATCCGGAAACCGCACGATCTTATCCTCGATCGACGGGCAGTAGCGCGGCCCGATCGATTGAATCTGCCCCGAGTACATCGGCGAGCGGTGCGCATTCTCCCGGATCAGCCGCATCGTCTCCGGGGTCGTCCGGGCAAGGTGGCATTCAATCTGCCGCAGCGGCAGGCTGCGCGTCCGGAATGAAAACGGCGTAGCCTCTGCATCGCCCGGCTGCGGCTCAAACCGGCTCCAGTCGATCGTGCGCCCGTCCAGCCGCGGCGGTGTCC
This sequence comes from uncultured Acidobacteriaceae bacterium, assembly GCA_964247715.1. GTDB lineage: Bacteria > Acidobacteriota > Terriglobia > Terriglobales > Acidobacteriaceae > Edaphobacter. The sequence continues at coordinate 22,572 of CAXTVJ010000029.1, forward strand.
CCGTCTTCAGCCGCGTCCCCCGCAGCCCAAGCCGCTTCAGCGCCTCGCCCAGATGCACCGAGGCCGGCTCACCCACCCGCCCGGCCGGCGTCTGCCGCTCCCCGCAGTGGATCAGCCCGTTCAGAAACGTGCCCGTCGTCACAATCGTCGCCCGCGCCTGCACCTCAGTCCCGTCGCGCAGGATGAGCCCGGCAACGCCTCGCCCTGACTCTTCCATCACCAGATCGGCAACCTCCGCGGCGCGCAGCGTCAGGTTCGGCGCAGCCTCCAGCAGCTCGCGCATTCGCACCCGGTACAGCGCCTTATCGCACTGCGCCCGCGGACTCCACACCGCCGGCCCCCGCGAAGTATTCAGCAGCCGGAACTGAATCCCGACCGAATCCGCGATCACCCCCATCGCCCCGCCCAGCGCGTCGATCTCCCGCACCAGATGTCCCTTGGCAATGCCCCCGATCGCCGGGTTACACGACATCTGCGCGATCAGCTCCAGCTTCAACGTAAACAGCGCCGTCCGCAGCCCCATCCGCGCCGCCGCCAGTGCCGCCTCGCACCCGGCATGGCCACCGCCGACAATCGCAACGTCGTACTGTTCCTGCGCGCTCACACCTCCAGTTTAAGGCACCGCAGCAATCGCCGGGCAGACGCCACTTCGTGCGGTCCTGGCCGCCCCGCGTGTGGGAGAATCTCCGCATGCTCCGCCTCGCCGCCGCCGCGTTCTCCTGCCTGCTGTTCTCCATGCCGCTGGCCGCGCAGCTTCCGGCCGCCATCACCACCGATCCCGCCCCCGACAAAGCCGCGCCCGCCACCATGGCATCCTTCCAGCTGCCCAGCCACGGCGCCCTGCTCAACGCCCTGTTCTACCAGGCCGCCGGCGCCGGCCCGCACGGAACCGTCGTCCTCCTCCACGGCTTCCCCGGCAACGAAAAGAACCTCGACGTCGCCCAGGCCGTCCGCCGCGCCGGCTGGAACGTCCTCTATCTCGACTACCGCGGCAGCTGGGGCTCGCCCGGCGCCTTCAGCTTCGCCCACTCCATCGAGGACACCCAGGCGGCGCTCGTCTACCTCCGCGATCCCGCCAACGCAAAGCGCCTCCGCGTCAATCCCGACAAGCTCGTCCTCATGGGCCACAGCATGGGCGGCATGATCGCCGCGTATGTCGGCGCGCACGACGCAAAAATCGCGGGCGTCGCCCTCATCTCGGCCGCCGACATGGCCGGCCGGGCGCAGCTGCCTCCGGGAACCGACGCGGCGACGAAGGCCGGTGCCCAGGCGGAGATCGCAAGAGCTCTCGCAGCCGAAGGCATGGCGCCTCTCGCCGGCTGCACCCCCGAGGGTCTCGCCGCCGAGCTCATGGCCCACCCGGAGTGGATCCTCGCCGCCGACGAGCCCGGCCTCGAAGACAAGCCGGTCCTCATCGTCACCTCCGACGACGGCCTCGCCCAGCCTGCCTCCAGACTCGCCGACACACTCAGCGCCAAAGGCAGCGGCCAGACGCGCTACGTCCATCTCGCCACCGATCACGCCTGCTCCGACCAGCGCATCGCCTTAACCGAAACCCTGCTCGGCGGCCTGGACTACCTCAACACCCGCTAGCCGCCGCACCGCTTCCCGCCATCAGAGCAGGACGAGCGGGAGACCCAGATGAAAATCGTCAGGTTCGGTCGAGAGCAAGCCAGCGAAGACACCAGCCAGGGCCGTTACGAAGAATTCCCCGGACGTGTCGGCGTCTCCACCGCCGCCGGCATCGTGGACGTCACCGACGCCGCCGGCGGTTCGCTGCGCGCGCTTCTCTCCGGGGGCGCCACCGCCCTGCAGCGGCTGCACGAGGCCGTAGCCGACGCCCCCGCCGTCCCGGACGCAAAGCTCCTGGCCCCGGTCGTCTCTCATCCCCGCATCTTTGGCATCGGCCTCAACTACGCGGAGCACACCGCCGAATCGAAGCTCAAAGCCGGCAACGTCCCCAGCGTCTTCCTCAAGCTCGCCTCCTCCATCATCGGCCCCGGCGATGCCATCGTCCTGCCCGACCGCAAGATCTCCAAAGAGCCCGACTTCGAGGGCGAGCTCGCCGTCGTCATCGGCCACGGCGGCTTCCGCATCGCCGCCACCGACTGGGAACGCCACGTCTTCGGCTACACCATCTGCAACGACGTCAGCGCCCGCGACGTCCAGTTCGCCACCTCGCAGTGGTCCCTTGCCAAGAGCTTCCCCACCTTCTGCCCCATCGGTCCCTGGATCGTCACCCCCGACGAGCTCGGCGACCCGCATCAGCTCGATCTGCGCACCCACATCAACGGCGAGCAGATGCAGCACTCCAACACGAAGCACCTCATCTTCGGCATCCCCCAGCTCATCGAATACGTCTCCTCCATCGTCCCCCTCGAAGCCGGCGACGTCATCTCCACCGGCACTCCCGAGGGCGTCGGCATGGGCCGCGAGCCGAAGCGCTGGCTGCGGCCCGGCGAAGAGATCGTCATCACCATTCAAGGCATCGGCGAGCTGCGCAACCCGATCCGCACCGAGACATGAGCCGAGCACACCTCAGTGCGCCCGCGAGACTTACGCCCGCCCCCACGCGTCCCACAGGGGTGCAGTTCAAAACCAGCGTGGAGACTGAATCGCAGCCCGCGGCCAGCCCCAACTCCAGTCCCCTGCGCGCCGCCATCGAGCTCTATCTCGTCTACGCGCTCATCCTCGCCGTCATCTGGGCACCCCGTCCCTGGCAGCGCTGGCTCTACTGGCTTCCCGTCATTGCCGTCCTGGCGTTCACCGCGCGCAGCTTTCGCGGCTGGGCCGCCATGGGCCTCCGCGTCGAGAACCTGTGGCGTTCGCTCTGGATCGTCGCCCTCGCGCTGGCCCTCTCAGCGGCGGCATGGCTGGTCGCCTGGCGCCTCGGTACCCTGCATGTGCCGCCCACCTTCCGCCTCTTCGTCAAGAGCTACTGGGGCTACGCGCTCTGGTCGCTGGTACAGCAGTTCCTGCTGCTGGACTTCTTTCTCGCGCGCTATCGGCAGAGAGCACGTACCCACAAGCAGGCAATCCGGGCCGCCGCGGGCATCTTCGCGCTCGCGCACCTTCCCAACCCCATTCTCACGCCGCTCACCCTCATCTTCGGCCTGATCGCCTGCACGCTCTTCCTCCGCTACCGCAATCTCTGGACCCTCGGCCTGGCGCACGCCGTTCTCGGCATCACCATCGCCTGCACCGTGCCGGGCAGCCTCACGCACAACATGCGCGTGGGATTGGGCTACCTCCGCTATCACCAGCACGGCCACCCACCCGCAACCCATCAACCCTGACCACGTATGAGCGCAAACTTGCCGTCGCTTCTTTCACCTCAGAAATAAAGACCAAAGCGTATCCACCGCAGCATGAGTCACCGCCGCAGCCCCCACCCGGCGGTCACGCCGCCACGCCCGCCCATAGAACACCCCCGCCAGCGCCGCCAGCAGCACATACCGCCAGTTGAAGTGGATCGCCCGCTTGTTGAAGTGCGCCAGCCCGAACAGCATCGCCGTCACCGCCAGCGCCGGGTTCCGGCCCATCCTGCGTGCCAGCAGGTTCTGCAGCCATCCCCGGAAGAACAGCTCCTCCGGCACCGCAATCAAGAAGAATGTAAACAACAGCGCAAACGGCGCATGCAGCACCCATCGCGGCTGCGGATTGATGTGCAGAAATTCCAGCGCCAGCCCCAGCGCGATCGCCAGGGGCGCATACAACAGCAACTCGCGCCCGCCGGTGCGCAGATCGCGAAGCCGCAGCCGCAGATCGAACCCAGCGCTGTCCAGACGGCGGACGCCCAGAAAGCCATAGATGCCCGCATCGAGCAGCAAGATCTTATTGAAAACGCTCAGGTGCGCGGGCCACGCAGACTCGAACCACCGCAGATCCACCGTCAGCCCCACCAGCGCCAGCACCAGATAGTCCAGCAGTGTTCCGCGCTGCGCCGGGTCGATCCGGCGCGAAGATTCCAGCGCAAGCCCGATCAACACAGGCAGCAGCGCATACACCGCCAGCCAGCGCCACAGAAACACGTGACCCGGCACGGAAACCAGCAGATAAGGCACAGCCAGAACAGCCGGAAGCAGCCGGCGAACGCCCTCCGCCAATCCGTCGACTCCCGCAGCAAAGCGCTCAGGCCAGTATGCCGCAAACAGAAACGGCCCCAGCGTAAGCATGGCCGCCAACACATTCACCCACGTAAACATAGCGCCCTGACGACCCGGAGCATCCTCTGTGAACCTCCGTGCCCTCTGTCTTCTCCGTGCTCGCCTTCTCGCCTTTGTGACTTCTCGCCTTAGTCGAAGCTCGGCAGCCGCGTAATATCGCTCGCCGGAACCAGCTCCAGCTCGCCCCCGGCGCGGATCCACGCCTTCAGCCCGCCTTCGATCACGGTTGTGCGGCAGTTGTTTTTCTCGAGCTCATGCGCCACCCGTTTCGACGTGGTATCCCGAATGCACGAGCAGTACAGGTAAATCTCGCACTCCGGCGCCATAAACTCGCGCAGCGCTTCCAGTTCCTCACGCAGTCGCGTCGGTTCCACGCGGATCGAGTTCTTGATCCGCTGCATCCCCGGATCGTAGTAATTATGCGAGCGCACATCGGCGATCACGAAGATCTTCGACGGATCCTGCGCGGCCAGCCGGTCCCGCAGCGTCTCCGCGCTGATCTTGTCGATCGTGTTGTACTTCCGCGCCTTGATCCAGAACACCGCAATCGAAATCAGGTAGCCCGCGATCAGCAGCAGGATGACTCCCATCACCGCATGCCCCAGCGTATGCAGCCACGCCTCGATCTGCATCAGGAACTTCGAAAACACGTACCCCACCGTCATCCATGCGGTGCAGTACATCAGCACGCCCATCACATCCAGCCGCAGAAATCGCCAGAAGCGCATATTCAGGCTGCCGGCCAGAGGCGCGGCCATGCTCGCCAGCCCCGGCACCCACTTGCTGTACAGCAGCGTGCGCGCCCCCTTGCGGTACAGATAGGCGGACGATGAGAAAATACACCCTTCCGGGTTCATCGAAAACCGGCACAGCCCCGCCAGCAGCCACCAGCCCGTATACCGTCCGCCAAAGAACAGCACGGCATCGCCGCACACCGCGGCCACGCACGCGATCGGCAGCAACAGCCCGAAGTGAAGTCCCTGCCGCGCAAACGACCCCGCCGCCAGCAGCACGATCGAGGTCGGAAGCGGCAAACCCGCCGCCGCCAGAAACAGCACGATGGCCACCACCGCGTATCCGTGCTGCGCGAGACCATCCATCAGCTGCATGTCGTGCCGGACCCCTTGGTTTACGCTGTTGGATGCGTCTCGAACGAGGAAGAGATCACCGTTTATCGGACGTGTGACGACGTCGATGCCCCCGCCTGGCTCTGCCAGGGACTGGTCCGGTTCGGCACGTAAATGGCCGCATCGTCGTCGACCAGAGCCGGATGATACTTCTCCCGGATGGCGAGCAGCAGAGACGCGGGCCAGCGCTCCTGTTCGGTGATGGCGTCCATCTGCAGATCCATCTGGACCGCGCCAATCCGCCCGTTCCTAAGCGCATCGACCATCGGCTCCGGGTCCAGCCTGTGAAAGCGGATCAGTCGCGTCGCGTTGAACGGATCGTACACATAAGGCTCACCCGCATACCAGCAGCGCAGCAGGCTCTCGCAGAGTGCCGGCCGCGGCTGTCCGCGCAGGAAATCGACCTCCCGGGTAAAGTGCCGCGCATCCTCGCGCGTCTGCCGGAGTTGCGCCACAGGGTTCAAATCGTCGTTGATCGCCGCCGGGATCAGCAGCCACACAAACAGCAGCGGAACCGCAAAGTGGCGCAGCCGAATGCCGAACACGGGGCGCTCCGTCCAGTCAGGCCGCCATGCGGCGCCTTCGCCTGCATCTTCAAGGCTCCCGAACAGCACTCCAAGCGCGATCGAACTCGCGACAAACGCCGAAAACCAGGTGTTCAGCGAGACGCCCGCACCGCCACCAAACGCAGCGCCGATCCCCAGCGCACAAAACACCAGAAGAGCCACCGGACGCAGACGCGGATGGCGCAGGTTCCAAACCGCCCACGCGAGCGCCATGACCAGGGGAATCAGCAGCGGCCCCAGAATGCCCGTAATCTGATCCCGCCACAGGTGCGAGAAGGTCCACGTACGCGGCAGAAGCATCTGCGCCAGAAAAAAAGGCCCGCCGAAATGCAGCGTCAGCGCAACCGCGCCCGCCGCGAACGCAAGTCCCGTCACCGCGAAAAGCAGCGCCAGCGGCCACGCCACGAAGAGGAGATCCAGCAGCACGGCCAGCGGCACATCCAGAGGGTTGTGCTTGATCGATCCCGCGACCACAAACAGCAGCGCCGCGAGCACGACGTGCAACCACCTGGTCCGGCCTCCCAGATACACCAGAAAACCGCACAGAAAGACCGCCTGCGCCAGCATCTGCGGGTCGTCCATGCCCACATAGATGTTCGCGTCGGTCGCGAAAACGCCGAGGCAGAAGAGCCCCGCGAGCAGCGCGCTGCGGCCCGGCGCGCCCAGCGTGCGCACCACCGCCCCGGCCAGCACGCACAGCGCGCACAGCGCAAGCAGCGAAACCGCCCGCGCCGTAAACAGATACTCCTGCGTCACGTGGTGCAGCCCCGCCAGCAGCGCGAACCAGCCCATTGGATAGTTGTTGCTCTGCCAGCCCGCGGCCACCGGATACAACTGCTGGTGGTTTACCAGACGCTGCGTGTTGTAGACGTTCCAGCCCTCGTTGTAGTCGACCTCCACGCGAAAGCACGCGCGTGCGAACGGCCACGCCGCGAACCACAGCGTCAGCAGCAGGCAGAGCAGCACAACCACCCGGGAAACCGGGAGCCGTGAGCGGGTGACGGATGCTGGTCCAGGCTCCGGCATCAGGCGGGAACCTGGTCTCCCAGCCCTGCCGGCTCGCGCGCCGGACCATCGGCCGCTCCGGCCTGCCGGCTCAGGGTCCACGCGCCGGCCATAAACAGCCCCAGGAGCACCGCGCCGTTGATCGCCTTGCGTATCTCCCACCCGTACATGGCGGTCAGGTTCAGCACCGTGAGTGCCATGGCGGTAAGTGTCAACGCGGCCCGCTCGGTGTGACGTCTCGCAAGAAAACGCCACGCGATCAGCGCGAGCGGAAGAGTCACCATCGCCATATCGTACTCGTGGATGCGCGGGTTCAACAGCAGCACACCGGCCAGCATCACAGGCAGCCACTGCCTCAGCGAAAACCCGCCGTCGAGCCATTCCCGCGAGAGCCGCAGCATCCAGACAAACAACGGAATCGCGTACAGAAAATAAACGATCTCGCACACAGGAGAGTAGGCCCGATGTTGCGCGTACAGCCATCCGCCCAGCAGGCCCGCCGGACTGCACCCGAACGCGTGGTTGTAGGCGAACTCAAGACGCACGGCCTCCAGATAGTTGCGGAAGAGAGTCGGCGCCAGCAGTGCCTGCACGCCGTAAAGACTGACGCCGATCCCGGCGGTCAGGCCGGCCGGAAGCCACTGCCGCCGCGCGCTGAGCAGCGGGATGGCCAGCAACGTGAGCAGCGGACCCTTGAAGCAGGAGGCGATCAGCACCGCGGCATAAAACAGCCGCCACTCCCCGCGCCGCCAGCCCGGCAGAGCCGCGAGCAGGACCGCCCCATAGAGGACGTAGGCAATGTTGCCGCTGAGAATACTGTCCGCCTGCAGAGTGCCGGGGAAGAAAACCGCAAGCGGGGCGAGATAGAGGAAAACGGCCCACTCGCGGTCCTCGAGCGCCTGCATGGCGACCCATATCTCCGCCAGCGCGCCGCCCGCGTACGCCAGAAGATACAGCAGATCCGCAAGCCACACCGGAAGCGTTCCGGCGAAGCGCAGCAGCGGCAGCGTAATCGGCGCGTAGAGGTAGCTGTAAGGAAGCAGGGCGCCCGCGTGTTCGGCCAGATGCGCGTGAAAGATCTGCTGCAGCGCCGTCTGCTCGGCGTACGGATCGCGTCCGCGCTGCAGCCGGGCCACGGTATCCCGGTACACGTCGAAGTCCCACTTCCAGTACGCAAGGTGAATCCAGAGAGGAATTGCCGCGCAGGCCAGAACCCAGAACAGCAGCACTACCCGGCGGCGGCTGAAGGAACGTTTCGGCAGCGGGTCATACCCTTCCGTCAACGAAGCGCCTCGAAGTCGGGAGCGAGCGTCGACTTGGGTTGGCGCTCCTGCATCCCGCTCTGCCGGCGTTCGCGACGCCATGTGAACATGCTGGAGACCGAGAGGTTCCACACCGAGCCCAGCACGATGCCGGCCGTTCCCGCCAGCATCCAGCCCAGCCCCGACTGCAGCAGCGCGCGCGCGAACAGCACGTTCGCCCACGCCCCGAACGAGCACGCAAGCATAAAGCGGGTCGCGCCCGTCAGGACGCGCACACCGCGAAAGCGCCGGTCCCGGAACGTGATCCGGTTGTTCAGGAAGAAGTTCTCCGACATCGCCGCAAACGTCGCCGCGATCTGTGCATGGAGAAAGCCGAAATGCGCGAAACGCATCAGGGCGAACAGAAGCGCCAGATGCGTTCCCAGCCCGATGCCCCCTACCAGCAGATACATCGCAAGCTGCACCGGCACCACGTCACCCAGACGCTTGTTCAAAATCAAAAAAAAGTACTCGATGCCGACACGCACATCCAGCTTGCTCTCGCCATGGCAACGGGTGCGGAACACGTACCCCACCTCGCCCACCCGAACCGGGCGCGCGCTCGAAGCCAGCATATCCACCAGAATCTTGAACCCGTCGTTCTGCAGCGTATGCACCACCTCGTTCAGAAAACGGCGGTCCACCAGAAAAAATCCGCTCATCGGGTCCGAGAGCCGGCAGGCGCACACGCCGCTTCCAATCCGCTGCCCCAGCCGGCTCAGCCACACGCGCTCCCGCCGGAACTGTCCCATGCTTCCGCCCTCGGCGTTGCGGGTCCCGACCACCACGTCCAGTCGCTCGCTCTCGAGTTTGCGCAGCATGGCGGGCAGCATCGTCTCATCGTGCTGCAGGTCCGCGTCCATCACCGCGATGCACGGCGCCGCGGTCGCAAGGATGCCTTCAATGCATGCCGAGGCCAACCCGCGGCGCCCGATCCGATGCACCAGCCGAATCCGCGCGTCGCGGAGCGCGTACCCCCGGATCACCTCCGCCGTCCCGTCCGGCGAATCGTCGTCGACGAAAATGGCCTCCCACGCAAGGCCGTCCAGCGCCTCTTCCAGACGGGCCACCACCAGCGGAATATTCTCGCGCTCGTTATACGTCGGGAGGATCACTGCAAGGTGAGCCGGCCCTGCGGGCAGGGGTACCGGGGCGAACTCTGGGACGGAAGACGGCAAAGCGGATCGACCCTCCGGGTGCTCAAGAGCGAATCTACGGCGGTCGTTCAGGTTCCGCGATGAGTAAGACGGTCGTGCGGCCGAGAGAGCTTCAGCCGCGGAGGAAAAAACTGAACGATGGCCGTAGGATGCCGGATGGCCGCGTTACGTTCAACCACAGTGACGCAGCCCGGACCTGCTGAAAACACGCTCCTTAGCAGGCCCTCAGGGCTGGGACGAAGCGTCCAGCACCGGGCCCGAAGGAGTGCACGACAAACCGCCCGGCGTGAGCTCGCAGCTGCAGGCGCTCAGCCCGGGGTTCGCGGCAACGCACTCTTCATTCGCCTTGTCGGGCTGCTGAAGACGCCGGTACACCACCGACATATACCCGCGATCGCTGCTCAGCGACTCACGCACCGCCGGCGCCACCGTGTCCTGGGTCCCGGCTTCGTGCAGATCGATCGCCTCAGCCGCACGCAGCGCCGTCAGACTCCCCGTCATATCGCCGCACGTCAGTGCCGCGCGCGACTCCTCCCGCAGCACCAGCGGACGCTGGCCCGCCGCGTCCGTCGTGTCGAGCGCCCGTCGATACGCATCCTCCGCCGGGCAGAACTCCCCCTGCTCCTCCAGCGCGGAACCGTAGGCCCGGAGATCGGCGGTGGACGCATGGAGCTTCACCGCGTGACGGCAGTCTTCCAGCCGCGTAGTCGAGTCGAGCCCGAGAAACGCCGTGCAGCGCCTCGACCACGCCGCGGCATTCTCCGGATCGAGCGCCAGCGCGCGGGCTACGGGATCGGGATCCACCCCCACATTTTCGTAGACCGCCATCGTCGCCACCGTGGAACGAAGCGGTCGCGGAAGATCGGCCGTCGCCGGATCGAACACCGGAAACCGCGCCGCCAGCGCCAGCAGCGCCAGGGAAAACACCAGAAGAAACAGCATGCCGCGCCAGAGAGCCCGCATCCGCAAACCTCCTCGCGGAACCGGACGCTTTCGCCATCCAGTGCCGTGGTGGCGCAAGTATAGGGCGGCGGACCATCTTCAGTCAGCTTATTTCGTCATCCTGCTGAGTCGAATCCGCAGGGGCCCGAAGCGCTGCGCCCCGACCGCTCAGCGATGCCCGAACGAGAAGACCAGTCCCGCCTTCGAGTTGTAGTCGTTCCGCCAGTCCCCGTTCGGATACAGGAAGATGTACTCAGCGGGTGTCACTCCCAGCGCCACCCACGACCGGATGGGAAACGACAGGTTGACGCCTGCATTCACCGAGAGCTGATTCGTAATAGTCCCGGCGGACGAAGAACGGACGTCGCCCGCCTCGGCGAAGATGGATGGCTTGATCCGCGGATGCGTCAGAACATTCTTCGCGATGCCGAAGGTGAACCCGTGCGAGTTCACCCCGCCCCTGGAGTTCTTGCCGTAGTAGTTGGTGAAGTCGGCAAACGCCGAGTAGCCCTTCCCGATCGTGAAGTCCGGACGCGCAAACCAGCCGTTCAAGTTGGACCGGTAGTCGTTCCCCTGGTCGGCCCAGAGATACGTCCAGCCGATCGTGAGCTGCGCGATCGGACTCGACGTCTTTGGCTTGGCCGCGTCCTGTCCCTGCGCGAGGGGAGCGGCAAAACAGACGCCTGCCAGAATCAGACAACGCACGAAAGAGGAAAGCAGCGCAGGGACACCTGCACCCTTCCGAACGGCAAATCTCGAAGGAGTCATAGTCCGAGCCTGGGGAGGGACTTCAGTTACTGAGGCAGAATGACGAGCTGCGCCTTCGGGGCGCGGCGGATGACATTGATCGGAAGCTTCAGGTGCGCCTGCGCCATCTTGTCCGGCATGCGCGCGATCCACTCATTGACCGAAATGCTTTCGTACTTCTCGCTCTTGAACAGTTCGAGAAAAATCAGATCCTCCGTGCCGGTGTTCTCGACGTAATGCGGCGACATATTCGGCACGAACCCGACATCGTTCGCATTGAAATCCGAGGTCCGCGCCTTGCCGTCCGCGGTCACGATCGTCATCCGTCCCCTGCCCTGCATCCAGTACTGCCACTCGCTGGCGTTCGGATGCCAGTGCAGCTCGCGAATCGCCCCCGGCTTCAGCGTCACCATGGCCATCGCCACGCCTTTGGAGATCGGAAAATTGCTCGTATCGACGATCCGCGCCGAGCCGCCCGCCGTCTGGTGCTGCGGTGTCATCGTCGTCGCGCCATGGAACGTGTACTTCGTCCTCGTCTCGAGATGCTGCCCGATAAACCGCTTGTCGGACTCCAGCGAGTCGGGCAGCGGCGCGGGAAAGATATAAAGCTGCTCGGGCGGAAGCTTATCCCACTCCGCGCGCGTCCAGCCCATGTTCTTCTGGATCACCTCGGGCGGCGTATGCGCCAGCATCTCCGAAAGCAGAAACGTCGTGTCCTCGGAAAAGCTGCCCTGATCGAACACCAGCAGAAACTCGCAGCCTTCTCCCTCCAGACCCTGAATCGAGTGCGGCAGACCCGCCGGAAAATACCACAGATCGCCCGCAACGATGTCGTCCACGAACATGCTGCCGTCCACCTGCATCAACGTGACGCGCGCCTTGCCCGAGAGCATGATCGACCACTCGTCCGCCAGATGCCAGTGCAGCTCGCGGAACGAGCCCGCCGTCAACCGCATGTTCACGCCCGCCAGATCCTTCGACTGCGGAATCTCGCGCTCCGTCACCTGGTGCGTCCAGCCGCCCCCTTCCAGCCGCTTCGGCGTCAGGTCGAAGCTGTACCAGAACGGCGGAAGATTGCCGTGATCCGTAAAGGGAGGCGTGTTCGGGTCGGGGTTCAGCTTCAGCAGCACCTGGTTCTCGGGTCCGGGATCGCTCGCGTTGTCTCCCTCGCGACCCTGCAGCGCTACCTCCCGCGACTGCGCCAGCGCGCCGCCGGCCGACATCAGACTCGCCCCCGCCAGCGCCGCCGTCCCCACAAACGAGCGCCGCGAAACCGTGCTCCTCGCCGAAGAATCGGAAGCACCCCTCAGCGCGGCGCCGGTTTCGTCCTTCTGCCCCGCGGACCCGTCCTCGCCCGGCTCCAACTCGTACGTCTCCTGCGACATGCCTGTTTCCTCTCTCGTCCCGTTTGTTGCAGGTGTGATTCCATCCCGGCACAGAGGTTTGCCCAGACCGTGCCTCGCGCGCGCCGGCCCGTCCCCGGAAAATGCCCCGGCATCTTAGAATGGAAGCGATGGAGCCTGCCCCGCTGTTCCCGGAGGGACTCACCCGCCCGCCCGATCCCAGGCTCCCCGAGATCGACCGCCTGCTGCTCGAGCGCTACGGCCCGCCGCCAGACCGCTCCCCGCGCGATCCCCTCGCGCAGCTCGTCTACGCGCTCATCTCCTCACGCACCAAAACCGACGAATCCAACCAGGCCTTCGCATCCCTCCGCGCCCGCTTCCCCGCATGGGAATCCCTGCGCGACGCCCCCACCGGAGAGATCGAGCGCACCCTCGCGCAGGTCACCTTCCCCGAGGTCAAAGCCCCGCGCCTCAAGCGCATGCTGCTCGAAATCTCCGCCCGCGTCGGTTCGCTCACCCTCGACTTCCTCGCCCGCTACCGTACCGAAAAGATCCGCTCCTGGCTCGAAAACTTCGAGGGCGTCGGCCCGCAGATCTCGGCCGCCGTCGTCAACTTCTCCACCCTGCGCCGCCGCGCCCTGTGCGTGGACGCCAACCACCTCCGCGTCGTCCAGCGCCTTGCCCTCACCCCCCGCGCCGACGCCGGCGTCACCGAAGAACGCCTGATGCGCATCGTTCCGGAAGCCTGGGACGCCGAGCGCCTCGACCGCCATCACAGCCTCGTCAAACTCCACGCGCAAACCCTCTGCACCTTCAGCGACCCGCGCTGCAGGAGCTGCCCGCTGCTCAGCCTCTGTCCCTTCGGAAAACGCCAGACCGGCGCGCCTCCGCCAGCTACCATAACCACGTGAGGCGAACACGGCATTGAACAACTGGACTGAAGTCTCCGCCGAGCGGCTCGCCGCCAACTTCCACCTCCTCCAGACCGTCGCCGGACCCGCCACCACCGTCCTCGCCGTCATCAAAGCCAACGCTTACGGCCACGGCGCCGAGCGCTGCGCCCCCATCCTCGCCCGCGCCGGCGCGCAATGGCTCGGCGTCACCTGCGCCGGCGAAGGAGCCCGCGTCCGCCACGCCCTGCTCGCCGCCGGCATCGAGCAACCAGCCCAGCCCGACATCCTCATCATGTCCGGCTTCCTCCCCGAAGACGTCCCCCTCATCCACCAGTACCGCCTCACCCCCGTCCTCTGGACCCCCGAACAGATCGCCTGGCTGGGCGGGCACGCTGTTGGCCTCCGCATTCACCTCGAAGTCGACACCGGCATGGGCCGCCAGGGCGTCACCCCCGGCCGGCCCCTCGCCGGCCTCCTCCAGCAGATCACCCAGGCCGGCCTCGTCCTCGACGGCGTCTTCACCCACCTCTGCTCCTCCGAACTCGCCAACTCCCCTGTCACCATCCTCCAGCGCGAACGCTTCGAAGCCGTCGTCGCGCGGCTCCAGAGCCTCAACGCCACCCCGCGCTTCCTCCACATCGCCAACTCCTCCGCCCTCGATCGCCCAACTGATCCCGACAGCACCCATCCCGGCACGACCTGGCTCACCTCCCTCGCCGCCCGGCTCGGCGCAGCCCCCATGGTCCGCCCCGGCCTCGCCCTCTACGGCTACACCCTCCCCGTTGAAGTCGCGTCACCGGGCACCCAGCCCCGCCTCCATGCCGCCCTCCAGCCCGTCCTCACCTGGAACGCCCACGTCCTCGCTATGCGCGACCTCACCCCCGGCGAAACCGTCGGCTACAACGCCACCTTCACCGCCACTCGCCCCATGAGCGTCGCGCTGCTCCCCGTGGGCTACGCCGACGGCCTGCGCCGCGAGCTTTCATCGACCACCACCAAACCCGGCGGCTGGGTCATCATCCACAACCACCGCGCCCCCATCCTCGGCCGCATCTCCATGAACCTCACCGTCGTCGACGTCTCCGCCATCCCAGACGTCCAGCCCGGCCATGTCGCCACCCTCCTCGGCGAAGGCATCACCGCTGACGACCACGCCACCCTCGCCCACACCATCGCCTACGAGATCCTCTGCAACATCCACCCCTGCACCTGAACCTCTGGCATCCCCCAAAGACGCAACACGGATAAGACAGATAAGAAGCAGTCAAAGCTGATTGAGCAGAGGCTCTTTTAGGAAGATCACGACACCATCCCACCCGTCCTTGCCTGATCGTCCTTGATCCGTCTTATCCGTGTTATGCCTCGCAGCGATTTGCGCCCCGCCCACGACCCCGTTAGCATCGCCCTATGGACGTTCCTCAGAATCCGGTCGGCAACGGTTTCCGCCGCACCGAAGACATCGCACTCGATCTCCTCAAATTCGTCGCCGCCGTCACCAACGTCGGCGGCAAATCCTCCGGCTCCACCGGCTTCGTGCCCCCGTCCTCGGTCAAAGCCGAAGACCAGGTCGATGCCCTCCTCGAGCTCTACTCCCGCTGCCGCGAGGCCGTCGAAGCGCCCGCCGCGAAGTAACCCGTGGCGTCCGCTCCTGACCAGACCCGCATCGCTGTCATCGGCGCGGGAGCCTTCGGGCGCAGTCACCTGCGTGTCCTGCGCGAGCTCGAACTCACCGGCGCGCCCGTCGCCCTCGCCGCCGTCGTCGACCCCAATCCCGACATCCGCGCGCAGGCCGCCGAAGCATATGCCATCCCGACCCACGCCTCGGTCGAAGAGTTTCTCAGCGCAAACCGCGAACCGGGCCGGCTACCCAGCGCCGCCTGTGTCTGCGTCCCGACCCTCCATCACGCCGCCGCCGCGCGCCCGCTCCTCGCCGCCGGGCTCGATCTCCTCATCGAAAAACCCCTCGCCGCCACCCTCGCGGAGGCCGACGAGCTCATCGCCCTCGCCGCGCACCACCGGCGCATCCTCCAGATCGGCCACCTCGAGCGTTTCAACCCCGCCGTCGCCGCCGCCCAGACCCGCCTCAACCGTCCCATGTTCTTCGAGGCCCACCGCCTCAGCATCTTCACCGCCCGCTCGCTCGACGTCGACGTCGTCCTCGACCTCATGATCCACGACCTCGACGTCGTCCTCGCGCTCGCCGGCTCCGAGGTCGAAGAGGTCCGCGCCGTCGGCCTCCCCGTCCTCTCCCGCAACACCGACATCGCCAACGTCCGCCTCGCCTTCCGCAACGGAGCCGTCGCCAACTTCACCGCCTCGCGCGTCTCCACCGAGCGCGTCCGCAAGCTGCGCTTCTTCCAGCCCCACCAGTACCTCTCACTCGACTTCGCCCGCCAGGACCTCCTCGTCATCGAGGTCCCGCCCGCCGCCATCGGCCTCACCGACCAGCAACTCGCCGCCCTCGTCGAGCACCACACACAGGCTCAGCACGCCGGTCCCAGGCCCGCGGGGGCGCCTGAGGGTCAAGCCCAACACCCCACCGCCGGCCTCAACCTGACGAAAGTTCCCGTCAAGCCAGGCGAGCCCCTCCGCCTCGAGCTCCAGGCCTTCCTCCACGCCATCCGCACCCGCACCGAGCCCATCGTCGACGCCCACGCCGGCCGCCGAGCCCTCGCCCTCGCCCTCGAAATCAACGCCGCCATCGCCGCCCACGCCACCCGCGCCGGCCTCTAAGACCAAAGACGGATAAAACGAATCAACACATTGACGACAGGGAAGACAGCAACCAAGGCCAGTAACAAGGCCTCAAATAGTTTCTGACTCAATCAGTTGAGTCAACGCTTCTCGAAGCACAAAGAACCATCCAGTTCCTCGTCTTGCCATATCACTCTTCATCCCGCCCTGATTCTCCGTATCCGTGTTACGCCCCTTCTAAGTCCAGCCACGGATCACTGCATGGTCCTTACCGGCACTCCCGCCGGGATCGTCAGCTTGAACTGTTCATCGTCCAGCTTCTCATTCAGCGCCAGCTTCGTAATATCCAGCTGCAGGCTAAGCTCCTGCTGCGGCACCTTGATCAACAGGCTCGTCGGGTAATCGATCGTCCCATAGTGCTTGTACCTCTGGTAAGTCACCGAAAGCTCGACCCGTCCCTGATCGTCGTACAGATCCTGCTCATACGGAAGCAGCGTCACCCGGCTCACATGGATCACCCGCACCCGGTTCAGCTCCCGCACCCCCACCGCGGGGTTCGACTCATCCGGCTTCGTCCGCAGCACCGAAAGATCGTAGTCCGGCTCCTCGATCACTTCCTTGCGCCCGTGCGTCGACGGAATCAGCCGCGAGTTCTCCGTCAGCGTCACATACTGACCCGGATCGACCGGCGGAATCACCAGCGGGTCTCGAATCACATAGGGCCGCAGGTTGTCGAAGCCCTTCAGCGGGTTCTTCGGCACGTCGTCCGGTCCCTCCACCGCCGTGTTCCGCGTCGGCAGGTACAGCTCGAACTTCTTTCCGTTCGCCACCATATCCAGCGCGCGCGAGCGCACGAACGGAGCCAGCATCAGCACCCGCAGATCCTTCGGCTTGCGAAAGAAAATATAGCCCGCAAACGTCGGATAGGTCTTGATCTCGCCCTTCCGCGCGCCGCCCTCGGTCGCCGTCAGGTTCACCGACAGGTTCAGCGTCTGCACCCCGTCGTACTCCGCCTTCATCTTGCTCAGCAGCTGATCGAGCGTCGCCTCCTGCACATTCGGAGCCAGCACCGTCTTATCCACCAGCTGAACCCGCGTACAGCCCGCCAGCGTCAGCATCGCCACGGCCGCGAATCCCCCGCGCACCCACCCCGCCCAGCGTGACGCCGGACGAGACGCCGCGCGCGCAGCGCTGGCGAATCCTTCCGGGTTGAGAGTCGGTTGCAAGGGCATGATGTACAGATGCGGCGGAACCCGGCGGCGAACCGGAAAACACGCACCACCGCCATGGCAGGCACGGTACACGCGCCGCCCGGAGACCCCTACCATCCTACCCTGTCATCGCCCGTCCAGCGTCCCTGCCGTCTTCGCCTGCCGGATCACAGCCATCGAACCTGTAGCCCGCATAACCCTGCTTCGTCCTGCTTCCGCCCCAGTTTCGTCCTGGTTCCGTCCCTGCTTTCATCCTGATCCGTCTTTTCCGTCCGATCCGCGTCCGCAGTTGCCTGTCTCTGGCAGGCGAACTAACGCCGCGCAGGCCCCGCCGCAGCCGGCCCCGGACCGCTCTGCTGCTTCGCCGCCTCCGCCTGCCGGTACGCCGCCACCGCCGCCGTGTGCTCCTTCAAATCGCGCGAAAATCTGCTGTGCCCCTGCGCATCCGCAACAAAATAAAGATAATCCGTTCGCGCCGGATGCATCGCCGCCTTCAGCGACGCCACCCCCGGATTCGCGATCGGCCCCGGCGGAAGCCCCGCATGCAGATACGTGTTGTACGGCGAGTCGAACTGTAGATCGCTCCGGTAAATCGTCCCCCGCCAACGCCCGTTCAGCAGCGCCGCATAGATCACCGTCGGGTCGGTCGCCAGCGGCATCCCCTGGGCCAGCCGGTTCACAAACACTCCGCCCACCAGCCCGCGCTCCGCATCCACCGCCACCTCCTTCTCAATCAGCGAAGCCATCGTGACGGTACGCGCCACGTCAGCACCTGCCAAATCAGTCCCGTCCGCCAGCCCAATCTGCCCCGCCACCTGCCGAAACCGCCTCACCATCGCCGCCACCATCATCTCCGGCGTCGCATGCCGGCTGAAACGGTACGTATCCGGAAACAAAAAACCTTCGAGCGACGCCGCACGCGGGCTCAAATCCGCAATCAGCCCCGTATCCCCCTGCTCCGCCGCCAGGAATGCCTGCGCGCTGCCCAGTCCCGCAGCCTGCACCGCCGCTGCAATATCGAAGATGTTGTACCCCTCCGGGATTACCAGCGTCCGCGTATACACATCGCCGCGCGCGATTCTCGCGTAGACCTCGCCCAGCCGCACCGGGTGGTCGAACCGGTACTCCCCCGCATGCAGCGTCCCGCCCCGCAGCTTGCGCATCGCCTCAAACGCCGGCGCCGACCGGATCACCCCGCCCGCCTTCAGCCGCGCCGCCATCCCCACCGTCCCCGTACCCGCCGGAATATCGACAAACGTCTCCGCCCGCGGCCCGTACGGAACCTCAAACACAAAGAACCCACCCACCGCCGCAAACACCCCCACCAGCAGCACCAACTGAACAAACCCTCGAATCGGCAGTCCCTCTCGAAGCCGATTCTACCCGCCACCGCGAAGACAAACGCCTGCACGGATAAGAAAGGATTAAGCCACGGAGCTCAGTTCTGTTCCTTCCGTCTTGAGTCTCTGTGCCTGTCCCCTTACGCATGGGCCACAAGGTCTTTCCTGCACCCATCTCATCCGCTCTTATCCGTCCGATCCCTTTTATCCGTGTTAAGCCTGAGTTCCGACACTAGACTGAAGCCATGGCCGAAGTCCCCCGCATCCTCGCCCTCGACGTCGGCGAACGCCGCATCGGCCTCGCCCTCTCCGACCCCATGGGACTCACCGCGCAGCCGCTCTTCACCCTCCACCGCGCCGGCACCAGCCGTTCCGCCCTCCGCCAGGACCTCAAAGCCATCGCCCGCTTCCTCCGCCAGCACCACGTCGACGAGATCGTCGTCGGCAACCCCCTCTACATGTCCGGCGACCAGAGCCCCCAGGCCGCCCGCGCCCAGGCGTTCGCCGACGCCGTCCGCGAAGACGCCAAACGCCCCGTCCACCTCTGGGATGAGCGCCTCACCACCACCGAGGCCCACCGTCACCTCGACGCCGCCGGCCACTCCCGCGCCCCCAACGCTCACGGCGCAGCCCGCAAGGAGATCATCGACCAGGTAGCCGCCGTCCTCATCCTCCAGGCCTTCCTCGACTCCCGCAAAAACGAATCTCGCAGAAACGACGCCAGCCGCAACGACGCCGACCTCCAGACTGCCGCCTCCTCGTAAATTCACCCGTTCATGACGTAAGTGTCATGCGCCCACTCCGCTTCTTCGGAATCCAACAACCCAGCCCCGCACCCCGCGCCTTTCCGGAGGTCCATGCACCATCCGCTCTCTAACCTCCTTCTGTGTGCGCTCACCGCCGCGTCCGCCGCCTCCGCCCAGCAAATCCACCCAGCACTCACCCTGCCCGACGCACCCTCCGCTTCCCTGCAGCAGACGTCGTCCTCCACGCAACAGCTCGCGGCCACGCTCACCGGCACCGTTCACGCCGCCGACGGAAGCGCCGTCTTCGCAGCCACCATCACCCTCACCTCCGCCGCTGACAGTCGGCAGACCGCCACCACCGACACAAACGGCAGCTTCACCTTCCAGAATCTCCCGCCCGGTGCGTACCGCCTCCAGATCGCCGCCTCCGGCCTCGCGCCCGCCACCCTGCCCGCCCTCTCCCTCACCCCCGGCGAGCGCTACACCCTCCCGCCCGTCACCCTCACCCTCGCCTCCGTCAACTCCTCCATCGACGTCAACACCAGCCAGAACCAGATCGCGCTCGAAGAGGTCCGCGCCGAGGAGCACCAGCGCGTCCTCGGCATCCTCCCCAGCTTCTACACCTCCTACGTCTGGACCGCCGCCCCGCTGCCCGCGCACGAAAAGTACTCTCTCGCCGCCCACTCCGCCTTCGATCCCGTCGCCTTCATCGGCATCGGCATCGGCGCCGGCATCCAGCAGGCCCACAACACCTACCCCGGCTACGGCCAGGGAGCCGCCGGCTACGGACGCCGCTTCGGCGCCGGCTTCGGCGACGAGACCATCGGCCGCTTCTTCGCCAGCGCCATCTACCCGTCGATCTTCCACCAAGATCCGCGCTACTTCTACAAAGGCACCGGCTCCGTCAAAGCCCGCGCCCTCTACGCCATCACCCGCACCATCGTCACCCGCGGCGACAACGGCCGCTCCGAGCCCAACTACTCCCTCATCCTCGGCCGCTTCACCGCCGGCGGCCTCTCCAACCTCTACCACGATGCCTCCGACCGCAGCGCAGGCCTCACCTTCGAGAACGCCTTCCTCAATCTCGCCGGAAACGCCGCCGACAACCTCATCCGCGAGTTCGTCCTCCGCCGCCTCACCCCCAAAGTCCCCGACTACGCCAACGGCCAGGCCGCTCCCGCAAAACCCTGACCCTCAAACCACGCAGCCCCCGAACACCCGGGCCCGCTGCGCCTTCACACGTGCTGCGAAACCGACAGCGTATTTCCATCAGGATCCTTGAACCACGCCACCCTGTCCCCGTTCGGCGCCGTCCAGATCCCCAGCTCATCCTGCTCAAAGAAGCCGTACCGCTCAAACACCACCCCGGCTCCTGCCAGCTCCTTCACCGCGTCTGCAATCTCCGGAACCTCCCACCCCAGCAGCGTCCCCGCCGCCGGCCGGAACTCCGGAATCTCCACAAGCCGCAGGGTCGCCTCGCGCACGCTCAGCACCACCGCAAACCCGTC
>CAXTVJ010000029.1:43417-44896 GCA_964247715.1 uncultured Acidobacteriaceae bacterium
GCCAACCATCGTTCAGTCACCTGACGATGCCTGCCCCCGGACATCGCTCTCACTCCGCGACCGCCGCGCCCCGCTCTTACATCAATCTCAACAAAACCCGTTAGCCGTTCGTATTGCTCAGGCTCACCTGGTGAGTCTCCAGCGCCTTTTTTACCTTCGCCACATGCGTCCCGTGCACCCGGATCGCCTCATGCAGCATCTGTCCGCTCACGCCCAGTTCCTTCGTCCAGTAGTGAATATCCGACGCCAGCTTCGGGTTGATCTCATCCGGGCTCGAAGGCACCGTATGCCCATGCTCCGTCTTCGCGTGTTCGATCGGTGCCGCGCCTGCAAGAATCTCATTTTGTTCCGCCATAGTCGTTCCTCGTTTCTATAAGGGTGGATGACCGCCACACGGTCAGGGATGTCTCGCCCCCCGCGCGCCAACCCGTCTCCCGCCCTCACGCCTCAACCCGCATCCCACTTTTCCGCGCCGCCTCGCCTCACGCCCCGGCCTCCATGCGAAAATCGTGCCTGTCGGCCGGCTCCCGCGGCCACCCTCAAGGAGTCCCCGCATGCCCGAACCCACCCCCGCCAGCCAGCTCGAACTCGACATCGAGCGCCTCGACGCCACCGCCACCGTCCACTGCCGCGGACGCCTCGTCATGGGCACCCACGACACCCTCTTCGCCGCCGTCAAGCCCCTCATCCCCGACCACCCCCGCATCATCCTCGACCTCTCCCACCTCCGCGACATGGACAGCCTCGGCCTCGGCACCCTCGTCCACCTCTACGTCACCGCCAAAGCCGGAGGCTCCGACCTCCAGCTCGCCCACCTCGGCCCCCACGTCCGCAACCTCCTCGGCACCACCCACCTCCTCAACATCTTCACCGTCATCGGCGAGCAGGGCATCAAGATCGTCTAGCGCCCCCCGCACATTTCCTGTGGCATTGGTTCGACATCGCGGCTAAGCTGGGTCATCCTTCAGAAGCTCTTTTGCCGAGGCCCTTCTTGCGACTCCTTTCCGCTGCCCTCCTCTGCCTGCTCTCCGCCCCCTTCTGCGCCTCCGCGCAACAGACGCCTGCACCAGCTCCCTCCGCCGACCGGGCCCGCGTCTTCATCACCGATTCCAACTCCTGGGAGCAGCGCGGCAGCAGCGGAGGAGGAGCCGGCTCCGGCGGCGGTGGCTTCTTCAGCGCCTCCGCCGGCGGCGCCCGCCCCCAGACCGCCGAAGTCATCAAGACCTTCACCCAGCGCTGCCCCCAGGTCCAGGTCAACAACCGCCCCGAGATGGTCGACTACGTCGTCGAGCTCGACCACGAAGGCGGCAAGGGCCTGCTCACCCACAAAGACAAGATCGCCGTCTTCGTCCGCACCAGCGGCGACTCCATCTTCGCCAAATCCACCCTCTCCGTCGGCGGCTCCGTCCAGGACGCCTGCGCCGCCATCCTCACCCACTGGACAGCCCACGAGCCCGAGCTCAAGACCGCCGCCCTCGC
>CAXTVJ010000030.1:0-44759 GCA_964247715.1 uncultured Acidobacteriaceae bacterium
GCAAGGCCGGCGCACTCGCGGGCACGGACGAACACCCGGGCGAACATGGTGGCGTCCAGGCGTCCCGTGTTGGTGTTGCGCAGCGACGGATGGTAGCAGCCCAGCAAGTGCAGGCCGTCCGGAAGAATGTACTCCGTTCCATGCCCGAAAAGGTACCGGGAGCGCCGGTCGATGACACCGGTCTTGACGAGATGAGCCAGGTAACCGTCCCACGCGACCCTGCCAAGACAGACCACGACGCGCAAACGCCGCAGCAGCGCGATCTCAGCGGCAAGATGCGGAGAGCAGGCACGGATCTCGTCGGGCAACGGCTTATCGCCCGGTGGCGCGCAACGCACGACCGATGTGATCCAGGCATGCCTCAGCTTGAGACCATCATCACAATGAATCGCCTGAGGCTGCGAGGCCAGGCCAAGCTCGTGCAGCACGGGGTACATAAAGTCGCCGGAACCGTCTCCCGTGAACGGGCGGCCGGTGCGATTCGCGCCATGGGCTCCGGGTGCCAGCCCGAGAATCAGAATGCGAGCTCGAAGATCGCCGAAGCCGGGAACCGGTCGAGCCCAGTAGGTCTGGTCCAGGTAGGCCCGCCGCCGTGTCTCGCCGAGGCTCGTGCAGTAGGCTCGAAGGCGTTCGCATCGGACGCAGGAGACGATGGCCTCATGCGTGCTTTCCGCCGACGCTTCCCGGGCCGATATCGTCGCGAAGACCGGAAGCAGCGTTCGGGCGGGCGGAGGAGGCGACACAGCTCGATGATAGCGTCGAACCCGACTGCAGGGACAGGACGGCGCGTGCAGGGAGACAGGCGTAGACTGGCGGTGATTGCAGCTCCAAACCCGCACCTGCGTGGGCGGGCGTACGCACTCCAAAGAGGTTCCGGCTTGGAAGATGAACGTGTGGGATCGGTGTACCGGAAAAACTCCGGCGAACGGCTCTCCGGACTCCGGAGATCCTTGTTTCCGCGTGGCCTCGCGCGCTCACCCATTCTTCCGCTCACGGCGGTACTGCTCGTCCTCGCGGTGCCGCTCACGCTGTGGCGTATGCACCGCAAAGGCCAGTTCCACACCATGAAACAGGAGATGAAGGGTGGCGATTCGGATCTGCGTCCCCGTCCCGGAGGGCTCGACCCGATCCTGCTGTCAGTTACGCCGGGGGCCGCGACACCGAATCAGCCTGCGTTCGCCTCTGCGATGATCCTGCCGGGACTCGGCATGAGCGTGCTGCAGGTCACGGCGAATCTGCCCGGACAGGGAAAGGTCCCGCTCTTCGCGGCGCCTTCGCTCGATGAGATCGCGGACGGTGTTACCGCCACCCCAACCGGACCCAACGACGACCACGGCGCGCTCGAGTTGCCGTGGAGCGGCGGCCTCCGCGGGTCACTCACCCCGATCGGCAATTCCTTGAACGCGACCTGGCACGGCAAGACAATCGAAGCCTCCACCGAGACGTCGGCGCGGCCGGAGGTCGCCGAGGGCGGCATGCTGATCGCACAGTCGGCCGACTCCACCAGCACGAAGCCGTTCGGCGACGGAGCTGAAGCCCAGGCTGCTTTTCTGGGCGTCAACAGGGATGAGCGCTGGCCGTCGAAGACGGACGTAAGTGTCACCGTGGCGCTGACGGGACAAAGCCTCGAGATTACCGTGGATGCAAAGAATACTGGCGACCAGCCCGAGCCCATGGGCATCGGCTGGCATCCACGCTTCCGCATCCTGAGTGGAAACCGTGGCGGCGTCGAGATGAGGCTCCCCCCGGGCGAGCAGATGGAATGGACGGCCAGCCTCCCCACCGGGCAGTCGCAGACACAGGCACTCACCTTGACTCGCTATCAGGGCAGTCCCGCCCCGCTCGGCCCGTCCGCCGTCGATACCTCCGTCGTGAAGCTGAAGCCCGGCATCGCGGACCGGGGAGCGGAGTTTCTTGATCCGAAAGACGGCTACGGTCTGCGTTTGCTCGCGCTCTCACCCACCATCCAGAGTGTCCGCGCGGTGGCTCCCGAGGACGCGCTCTGGGTCTCCCTCGGCCTGCAGACCAATATGGACGATCCGTTCGGCAAGGAGTGGGCGGCGCAGGACGGTGCAAGCGGTCTCGTGACCCTGCAGCCCGGCCAGACGATGCAGTGGAAGGCGCGGCTCGAGATCTTTTCCGTCCCCCGACGGTAGTGAGACAAAGCATCACGAGCGGACCTTGGCAGTGCATGGTTTGACCCTGCACAACGCCGGACCGTACAGTTGAGGAGTGGCTATTTGCGCGTGCTGAAGCGCGGAGACGCCGACCCTCTTTACAGGGCAACGAGTTGAATGGAAGGCGAAGAGATTGACCGAGATGACTGAGTTGGAGAACGCGGCGGAGACACAGACACCTGCCGGGCAGCACGACGAGAACAGCGCATTGGCGCATGAAGGCCACGATCATGAGGGCCACGAGCACGCGGGCCACGACCATTCACACGGTCAGGCGCCGCTCAATCCGGAACTCGCGCGCGAGGTCTCGGTCGAGGTCGACGCGGAAACCGTCGCAAAAGCCTTTCGCCGCGTGGTGAAAAAGTATCAGAAGCTCGCGCGCATCCCCGGCTTTCGCGTCGGCAGGGTGCCTGAGACCGTCATCAAGAACCGCTTCGGCAAGGATGTGCGCCAGGAGGTGCTTGAGGAGCTGGTCAGTGAGCGCTTTCGCCAGACCATGGCCGAGCAGGGCTTCAACCCCATCTCGCAGCCGCAACTGACCGACCTGCTGCTCGAGGAGGGCGCGCCGCTTACCTTCAAGGCTGCGTTCGAGGTGCTGCCCGAGATCGATGTGACCGGCTACGACAGCGTCACGATGCAGAAGCCCGAAACGTCCCTCACCGACGAGGAGTTCGAGGCCGAGATGGCTCGCGTTCTCGACGCGCAGGGCACGGTCGAGACCGTCGAAGAAGAGCGCGAGCTGCGCGACGGCGACTGGGCGGAGATCGAGTTCAAGGGCGAGATCCAGAATCTGGCGCAGAGTGCCGGCGAGAGCCAGGGTGAAGACCAGCCTGCAACCGAGCCGATCGTCGGCGAGGACGTGCTGATCGAAGTCGGCGGCAAGAACACCCTGCAGGCCTTCTCGGACGCGCTGCGCGGCCAGAAGCCAGGCCAGGAGATGACTTTCGAAGTCACCTATCCCGAGAACTTCGGTGAGCCGCGGCTCGCCGGACAGACCGTCAAGTACGACGTCAACGTCAAGGCCATCAAATCCAAGACCTTCCCCGAAAAGAACGACGAGCTCGCGCAGCATCTGGGCAACTACGAGAGCTGGTCGGACTTCGAAACCAAGCTCCGCGAGCACGCCGTCGCACGCAAGCGCGAGGCGCTCGAGAGCCAGGCTAAAGAGCAGATGCTCGGACATTGGATCGAACGCTTCCAGTTCCCTGTTCCTGAGACCTTCGTGCAGCAGCAGATCGACGCCCGCCTCGATCGCGGTCTGCGCGCTCTGGCGCAGCAGGGCATGTCCACCGAGGACATGCGCAAGCTGGACTTCGCCAAGCTGCGCGGCGCCCAGCGCGATCAGGCGGTCGCCGAGGTGAAGGCCTCGCTCATCCTCGACCGCATCGCGCAGCAGGAGGGCATTGAAGTCACCAGCGACGAGATGGAGCGAGAGATCCTCATGGCGTCGCTGCAGACACGGCAGCCGCTCGAGACCCTGCGCGAGCAGATGCAGCGCGACGGCTCCCTCGAACGCATGCGCGAACAGATGCGGCGCGAGAAGACCGGCACCGTGCTCTACGAGAAGCTCGCGCAGTAAGACGTTCCACTCGGCATCTCCACCTGGCGGCAAACGGGTGGGTCACTCAAGGTTTGCGAAAAGTAAGAGGAGAAGGTTCATGGGTTTGATTCCTTATGTGGTGGAGCAGACGAGCCGCGGCGAGCGGACGTATGACATCTACAGCCGCCTGCTGCGCGACAACATCATCTTTCTGGGTACGCCGATCGACGACAACGTCGCGAACGTCATCATCGCGCAGATGCTCTTCCTCAGCGGCGAAGACCCGGAAAAAGACATCCAGATGTACATCAACTCACCTGGCGGCTCCATCACCGCCGGCCTCGCCATCTACGACACCATGCAGTACATCAAGAATGATGTCGTGACCTTCTGCATCGGGCAGGCCGCGTCCATGGGCGCGTTTCTGCTCATGGCCGGCAAAAAGGGCAAGCGCTTCGCCCTGCCCAACTCGCGCATCCTCATCCACCAGCCCAGTATGGGCGGGCTCAGCGGACAGGCCACCGACATCGACATCCACGCGCGTGAGATCCTGCGCATCCGCGAGATCACCAACACCCTCATGGCAAAGTCTACTGGCCAGCCGCTCGCGCAGATCGAGCGCGACGTCGAGCGCGACTTCATCATGACCGCGCCGCAGGCGAAGGAGTACGGCATTATCGACGACATCATTGACCGTCCGCGCGCCTGACGCAAGCCATTTCGCATCGAATAGAACAGCGCCGCAGATGGCCCGATCCTGCGGGCCATCTGCCGCAAAAGCACCAGTATCCGGAGGAGTTCCTGGCCTCCCAGGCAAGGCAGCAGCCCCGGGAATGCGTGTACACTTCTCTCCATAGCGCAGCACAGCGGGTAAGGGGTCCACTGAGTATATGAAGACAACACGAGGCTCGGACGAGTCGCTCCGCTGCTCCTTCTGCCACAAGAGTCAGGAAGCCGTCGCCAAGCTGATCAGCTCGCCCTCGGACTATCCGCGGGCCTACATCTGCGACGAATGCGTCGCGGTCTGCAACTCCATCCTCGAGGACGACCGCGGCGAAGCCGCTCCGGGAACCGCCCCGGCGCACCTGCCCAAGCCGCAGGAAGTCCGCGCCTTCCTTGACGAGTACGTCATCGGTCAGGACCAGACCAAGAAGAAGCTTGCCGTCGCCGTCTACAACCACTACAAGCGCATCCAGATGAACAAGACGCGCGGCAACGATGTGGAGCTCTCGAAGTCCAACATCCTGCTCGTCGGCCCCACCGGATCCGGCAAGACCCTGCTCGCGCAGACCCTCGCCAAAGTGCTCGACGTGCCGTTCGCGATCGTGGACGCCACCACCCTCACCGAGGCCGGCTACGTCGGCGAGGACGTCGAGAACATCATCCTCAAGCTGCTGCAGGCCGCCGACGGCGACGTCGTTCGCGCCCAGCAGGGCATCATCTACATCGACGAAATCGATAAGATCGGACGCAAGGACGAGAATCCCTCCATCACCCGCGACGTCAGCGGCGAGGGCGTGCAGCAGGCGCTGCTCAAGCTGCTCGAGGGAACGGTCGCCAATGTTCCGCCGCAGGGCGGACGCAAGCATCCGCACCAGGAATTTACCGCCGTCGACACCACCAATATCCTGTTCATCTGCGGCGGTGCCTTCGTCGGCCTGGAGAAGGTGATCGGACGCCGCATCGGCAAGAAAGCACTCGGCTTCAAGACCGTCTCCGATCCCGCCGCACCCGAAAGCGACGTCACTCCCATCCGCGCTCAGCGCGACGCCGAGCTCCTGCGGCAGGCCGAGCCGCAGGACCTGCTGAAGTATGGCCTTATCCCGGAGTTCGTCGGCCGCCTGCCGGTACTGGGCGTACTTGACGAGCTGGATGAGTCGGCGCTCATCGAGATCCTCACCAAGCCCAAGAATGCCATCCTCAAGCAGTACATCAAGCTGTTCGAGTACGAGGGCGTAAAGGTCACCTTCACCGACGAAGCGGCCCGCGAGATCGCCCGCGAAGCGCTGCAGCGCAAAGTCGGCGCGCGCGGCCTCCGTATGATCCTCGAAGAGCTCATGCTCGACCTCATGTATTACGTACCCGGCAACAAGAAGGTGAAGGATCTGGCGATCACGGCGGAGATGGTGAAGAAGCACGCCCTCACGCTGCCGATGCTGCTCGAGAAGGCTGGCTGACGCCGACCTGGATCCGACAAACCTCCGAACTTGCAATCGAAAAGACACCGGCCGGGAGCCCGCGTCGACGCGCGGGCTCTTCCCTTTCCTGCACTCTCGCGATGCCCGGCGCGGGCCTTTGACGGCACCACAGCGGATGCGTCCGTTCCCTGCCGCACTGCGAGCTGGAACGCTTTACAATCGTGCAAACGCGCTGGTGGAGCGGCTTGCACCGTGGGCGCAGCCGCGACCGTCTAATCTCAGGAGACATGATGAAAGACAATAACGAAGACGTTCTGAGCCGCGACGTTCGCAAGCTCCCCATGATGCCCATCCGCGATATGGTCATCTTCCCGCACATGATGCCCGCCTTCGTGGTCGGTCGCGAATCCAGCGTGCGCGCTCTCGAAGAGGCCCTCACCGGCGACCGCAAGATCTTCCTCGCCACCCAGCACGACGCCAGCGTGGATGAACCCAGCGCGGCCGACATCTTCGAGACCGGCACCATCGGCAACATCGTCCAGAGCGTCAAGATGCCTGACGGCAACATCAAGGTGCTCGTAGAAGGTGTCGAGCGCGCGCGCGCGGTAGAAATCAACGACGAGGACGGTTTCTTCGTCGCGACCGTTCGCACCGGCCCGACCAGACTCGAGCAGACCCCGCAGGTCGACGTCATGGTACAGCGCGTCCACACGCTCTTTGAGCAGTACGTGAAGCTGCAGCAGAGCCTCAACTACGAAACCATGGCCGCAAGCGTGCGCGGTGACGAACCCGCCAAGCTGGCTGACTCCATCGCCGCCAATCTGCAGCTCTCGCTTGAAGAGAAACAGGCGCTGCTGGAGGTCTTTGACCCCGAACAGCGGCTGGCCAGGATCGCCGACGTGCTCGATGTCTCCATCGAGAAGCTCAACATCGACCGCACCGTGCAGAGCAGGGTCAAGCGCCAGATGGAAAAGGCGCAGAAAGAGTACTACCTCAACGAGAAGATCAAGGCCATCCAAAAGGAGCTCGGGCGTGGCGAGAAGAGCGAGTTCGATGAGCTCAAGAAGAAGATCGAAACCGCTGGCATGCCCAGGGATGTTCTCGAGAAGAGTCTCTTGGAACTGAAGAAACTCGAAGCCATGCCGCCCATGTCCGCCGAGTCGACTGTCTCCCGCAACTACCTTGACTGGCTGCTCGCCGTGCCGTGGAAGAAGCGGTCCAAGGAAATTCGCTCGATCGAGCACGCCGAGAAGATCCTCAACGAGGACCACTACGGTCTCGAGAAGATCAAGGAGCGCATTCTCGAATTCCTCGCCGTTCGCCAGCTGGTCAAGAATCCGAAGGGCTCCATCCTCTGCTTCGTTGGACCTCCGGGCGTCGGGAAGACCTCGCTCGGCCAGTCCATCGCCAAGGCCACCGGCCGTCGCTTCGTGCGCATGTCGCTCGGCGGCGTACGCGATGAGGCTGAAATCCGCGGACACCGCCGCACCTACATCGGCGCGCTGCCCGGCCAAGTCATCCAGTCGATGAAGAAAGCCGGAACCAAGAACCCGGTCTTCATGCTGGACGAGATCGATAAGATGGCCTCCGACTTCCGCGGCGATCCCGCCAGCGCGCTGCTCGAAGTGCTGGACCCGGAGCAGAACACCTCGTTCCAGGATCACTATCTCGATGTCGAGTACGACCTCTCGCAGGTCCTCTTCGTCGCCACCGCGAACGTCCTCGACACCATCCCCGGCCCGCTCCAGGACCGCATGGAGATCATCCGGCTGCACGGCTACACCGAGATCGAAAAGCTCGAGATCGCCAGGCAGTATCTGGTCAAGAAACAGCGCGAGGGCACCGGCCTCACCGAAGAACAGATCGTCTTCGAGGACTCCGCCCTCAAAGGAATCATCCGGTACTACACCCGCGAAGCAGGTGTCCGCAACCTCGAGCGCGAGATCGGCAACGTCTGCCGCAAAGTCGCGCGAAAGGTCGTTCAGGCCACTCCGGAGGCAGGCGCAGCCCATCGCGAGCTGGTCACCGAGGACACTCTCGAGACGCTGCTTGGCGTAGCCCGCTTCCGCGACTCCGAGGTCCACGAGAAGAGCGAGATCGGTCTGGTCACCGGCCTTGCCTGGACATCGGTCGGCGGTTCCATCCTCCAGACCGAGGTGCAGGTGCTCGACGGCAAGGGCAAGATGACCGCCACCGGGCAGCTTGGCGACGTGATGAAGGAGTCGGTCGAGGCCGCCCTCAGCTACATTCGTTCCCGCTCCGCGCATCTCGGCCTGCAGAAAGACTTCTACCGCAACATCGACATCCACGTGCACGTGCCCGAGGGCGCGACGCCCAAGGACGGCCCCAGCGCCGGCATCACGATCGCCACCGGTCTCGCCAGTGCCCTCACCCGCATCAAGGTTCGTCGAGACATCGCCATGACCGGCGAGATTACGCTTCGCGGTAAGGTGCTCGCGATCGGCGGACTCAAGGAGAAGCTGCTCGCGGCTCATCGCGCCGGCGTCTTCGAGGTCGTACTGCCGGCGGCTAACCGCAAGGATATTACCGAACTGCCGGAGCTGTTGAAGAGCTCGATGAAGCTGCACTTCGTCGAGAATATGGACGAGGTTCTCGCGATCGCTCTCGAAGAGAAGCTGGTCGGCCTCGCCGAGGACGCCCCCGAGGCTCTCGCCGGAGTCATTCCGCCGGTCGTCTCCGGCGGACAGACCGTGGCACATCAGTAGTCGTCTCCGCAACAAAACAAAAGAGCCGGAACCCGCAGGGGTTCCGGCTCTCTCACGTCGGGGAGAGAAGTTTAGGCCGCTCTTCGTCCAGTGACGAAGTGCAGAATGATCGAGATCACGGCAAATACCAGCAGCAGGTGGATGAGCAGGCCAGCCGTGTGAAAAACGACGAAGCCGCCGAGCCAGGCGATGACGAGAACGACTGCGAGGATGAGGAACATGAGGCAAACCTTCTTTCGTGTTTGTTTTGTTCCGGCTCCGCGCCGCGGGTGTCGCTGATGTCCACGCGCAAGGCTGGCGCCTTTACATCTTGGTAGGAGAGCCAAACGCGGCAAGATGTTGCTTTAG
This sequence comes from uncultured Acidobacteriaceae bacterium, assembly GCA_964247715.1. Classification (GTDB taxonomy): domain Bacteria; phylum Acidobacteriota; class Terriglobia; order Terriglobales; family Acidobacteriaceae; genus Edaphobacter. The sequence goes on from CAXTVJ010000030.1 coordinate 8,930, forward strand.
AAGGACTTCATTCTTCTGCTTAAGTCCTCAGCAGCCGCCCGCGATCGACGGAATCAGCATCACTTCATCCCCATCCTGAAACGCATACGAAGGGCCGCCAAGGAAGCGGATGTCCTCGTCGTTCACGTAGATATTGATGAACTTGCGCAGGTGCCCAGAGTCGTCCTTGATCTGACCGGCAAGCGCCGGGAACTTCTGGTCGATATCGGCGATCAGGTCCGGAAGGTTTGTGGCTTCACTGGTGAGCTGCTTCTGGCCGTCGGTGTGACGGACGAAGGCGGTCGGGAGAATGATCTTAATCGGCATGACGGGCTCCTTTCGAGCTGAGGCAGCGAAGTTGAGGCGGCGCCGGAAAACAGCACATTCCTCCGCGCCACTGCGGAATGACGATTGCCGTATAGGGGCGAGGCTTCAGTCCGCGGCCACCAGGGCAGGCGCGAACGCGTCTCCGGTCTCGGCGAGATAATCGGCGAAGTCGGCGAGGCGGGGCCGGATCGCGCGATCGAGCACGAAACGATCGGCGATCGCGTCGGTGGTCTTCAAGCCGTTGCCGGTGATGCAGACGACCGTCGTCTCATCGCGACGGATGCGTCCCTGCGCGTACAGCCGCGCCGTAACGGCCGTCGTCACCCCGCCCGCGGTCTCGGCAAAGATTCCTTCCGTCTCCGCCAGTTCCTGGATCCCCGAAACAATCTCAACATCCGAGACATCCTCCGCCCATCCGCCGTTCGCCTGGATCATCTTGGAAGCGGCCGGTCCGTCTGCCGGGTTGCCGATCGCCAGGGAGCGCGCAATCGTCTTCGGACGCTGCGGGATGATGTCGTCCGAGCCCTCACGCACGCTCATCGCGATCGGCGAGCAGCCGGTAGCCTGAGCGCCAAAGAATTTCACCGGCTTGTCTTCCACCACGCCCAGCGCAATCAACTCATGGAACGCCTTGCGCAGCTTGCGAATCAGTGAGCCGCCCGCCATCGGGCAGACCACGTTGTCCGGCAGCCGCCAGCCCAGCTGCTCGGCAATCTCATACCCCTGCGTCTTCGAGCCCTCGGCGTAGTACGGGCGCAGATTCACATTCACAAACCCGTAGCTGTACTCCTCCGCAATCAGCGTGCACAAGCGGTTCACATGGTCGTAATTGCCATCGATCCGCACCAGCTTGGCCCCATAGATCAGCGTATTCAGAATCTTGGCCGGCTCCAGATCGGCAGGCACCAGGATCGTAGCCTTCAGCCCCAGGCGCGCAGCCTGCGCAGCCACGGAGTTGGCGAGATTCCCCGTCGACGAGCACCCGACTGTCGTAAACCCAAACGCCTGCGCATTGGCCAGTGCGACCGAGACGACGCGATCCTTGAACGACAGCGTCGGAAAGCACACTGAGTCGTTCTTCAAGAAAAGCGACTCGGCCCCAATCCGGCGTGCCAGTTCCTTCGAGCGCAGCAGCGGTGTAAACCCGACTGGCAGATCCGGCTCAAAGCCAGCGGGGATGGGCAGCAGCGCACTGTAGCGCCATATGTCGTGAGATCCCGCAGCGATGGCGGCACGGGTAAACCGGCCAGTCTGCGCGATCGCCTCCAGGTCGTAGCAGACCTCAAGCGGAGCAAGACACTCCGGGCAGCCGGAGAGCGGGCGGTTGCCGAAGCGGCGGCCGCACTCATGGCACTTCAGTTCGTAGGTCCGACAGGAATACTCCATTGCTCAGCCTCCGGTGGTCTTCGGGGGCTGGCCTGGATCGACGCCACTCAAGCTGGAAGGGAGGAAAACGAAACGCGGCGTATGCAGAGATGCCCTGAAGATGAGCGATCTGCCTGCTCCGAATCTCATGTTCCCTGTCAGGCACGCTGCCCGTCCAGGAGAGAGTTGACACCGGTACGCCTTTGTTCTGTCCGGTTGTCGTGGCGTCAAAGGGCTCGTCCCTCAACCACTCTGCATGAAATTCAAATCAGCCGAAGCTGACTGGAATGTTCTAGGTGTAGCACGCTCCGCACCCGGATGCAAGGAGACGACAGTGCAAGACCAGGTTCCCTGCGAGCGGAACTCTGCCTTGCCCGATCGGAATTCGCCTCATTTCTCTGCGAAAACCTTTGTGATCCCGCTCACGAAGGCCGCAGGATCGAACTCCGTGCGCAAAACCTCGTCCGGACAGTCGGTCAGCAGCGCCACCCGCCAGTTGCACACAAACGCCACCAGCTGGCCGTGGTGAACGGTCTTGATCTCTGAGCATAGACGCTCCGCCGAATGCACCATCTCCTGCCCTTCCACATCGATCAGCACGAGGTCCGGAGCATGGCTGCGAAACATCTCGAGCCCGTCCGTCATGCTGCACGTCGAGGTGACCGTGAAGCCGGAGATGCGCAGGATCTGGTCGCGAATCGGACGCAGAACCTCGCGTGCGCAGATGTGAAGGATGGACTTCGGTGTGGCGGGTACTTCGGTGTTCGGCATGGTTCGTCCCGGGGCTCCGCCTCAGGCTTCTTGCGCACGCGCCGATCGAGCGAACGCACGCAAATTGCGAAGCCAGAAGGATATCTCCAGTGTAGTGGGCCTGCAAGCCGCACGCAAATGCAGATGGGACCGTGCCGAAGCTGCCAGGCTGTCGTCCGGACGCGGCCGGGTAAGGGACTTGAACGCGGTCGCCGCGGCACAGGAGAACCAGGACTTCGACCCGTTGACGATCCAGACGATAGCAGCCGGGGAGGGCTGCAGAGAGAGACGAGCGATGCGACGCAAGAGACGCATCCGCACCTCAAACATGTTTATCGGACCTGTGGTGCCATCGGACTGTCGTGCCATCCGACCTATGGTGCCGGGTCGTAGTTCAGGTTCTGCCCCAGCCAGCGCTCCACCTCGTCCACGCTCATACTCTTGCGTGCGCTGTAATCCGTCACCTGATCACGCCCGATCTTGCCGAGCGAGAAGTAGCGCGACTGCGGATGCGCGAAATAAAGCCCGCTGACGCTCGACCCGGGCCACATCGCGAAGTTCTCGGTCAGCTTGATCCCGGTCGCGGCTTCGGCATCCAGCAGCCGCCAGATGGTTCCCTTCTCCGTATGATCCGGGCACGCCGGATACCCCGGCGCGGGCCGCATTCCTCGGTACTTCTCAAGCACCAGATCGGCCGGGCTCAGGCCCTCATCAAGACCGTACCCCCACTCATCCCGCGCCCGCTTGTGCAGGTACTCGGCGAAGGCCTCCGCCAGCCGATCCGCCAGCGCCTCCGCCATAATCGCGTTGTAATCGTCATGATCGGCGCGGAACATATCCGTCAACGCCTTCAACCCGATCCCGGTCGTCACGGCGAACGCCCCCAGATGGTCGGGCAACCCGGTCTCCCGCGGCGCGACAAAATCCGCCAGCGACCGGCACGGCTCCTGTGTTTCTCCGTCTCGGCCCTCGCGGTTCGCCTGCTGCCGCAGAAAGTGAAAGCGCTCCAGCAGATGTTCGCGCGTATCTTCCGTATACAGTTCCACATCGTCGCCCACCGCACTCGCCGGAAACAGCCCGTACACGCCACGCGCCGTCAGCAGCTTCTTCTCGACAATCCGGTCCAGCAGCGCATTCCCGTCCGCAAAGATCTGCCGCGCATGCGAGCCATGGGTCTCGTTCTCCAGAATCCGTGGATAAATCCCCTTCAACCCCCACGTGTGGAAGAACGGCGACCAGTCGATGTAATCCCGCAGGATCGCCAGCGGGACGTCCTCCACCCTGCGGATCCCGTTGAACTCCGGAACCGGAATATCCTCGGGACGCCACTCGATCGGCGTCCGCCGTCGCCGCGCCTCGTCCAGCGGCACCAGCTTCTGCCGTGGCGCCGCATGCGCCTTGCGCAGCTTCTCATAATCTTCACGGTGGGTGGCGACGAACTCCGACTTTCCCGATTCGCTCAGCAGACTGGTCGTCACAGGCACCGCGCGGCTCGCGTCCAGCACGTGCACCACCGGCTCGCTGTAATGTGGCGCAATCTTCACCGCCGTGTGCGCCCGGCTCGTCGTCGCCCCACCCACCAGCAGCGGCACCTTGAACCCCTGCCGCTCCATCTCCTTCGCCACATGCACCATCTCGTCGAGCGAAGGCGTAATCAGCCCGCTCAGCCCGATCATGTCCGCCTTCTCGGCCCGCGCGCGCTCCAGGATCTTCTCCGCCGGCACCATCACCCCGAGGTCGATCACCTCGTAGTTGTTGCACGCCAGCACCACCCCCACGATGTTCTTGCCGATATCGTGCACATCGCCCTTCACCGTCGCCAGGATGATCTTGCCCTGCGCCTTTACCTCCTGGCCCGCAGCCAGCATCGCGGCCTTCTCAGCCTCCATGTAGGGCGTCAGGTAAGCCACCGCCTTCTTCATCACCCGCGCCGACTTCACCACCTGCGGCAAAAACATCCTGCCCGCGCCAAACAGATCCCCCACCACGCTCATGCCCGCCATCAGCGGTCCTTCAATCACCAGCAGCGGACGCCCCAGCTTAACCCGCGCCTCCTCGGTGTCGGTTTCGATAAACGAATCGATTCCTTTCACCAGCGCATGCGAGAGCCGCTCCTCCACCGACCCGCTGCGCCACTCCTCCGTCTTCTTCTCGACGACGCCGCTCTCAACACCCTTCAACGATTCGCCAAACTCCACCAGGCGCTCCGTCGCATCCGGTCGCCGATTCAGCAAAACATCCTCAACCAGAACTTTAAGTCTTGGCTCTATCTCATCGTAGAGTTCCAACATCCCGGCGTTCACGATGCCCATATCCATGCCGGCTGCAATCGCGTGATACAGGAACGCCGAATGCATCGCCTCGCGCACCTGATTGTTGCCGCGAAAGCTGAACGAGATATTCGACACACCGCCCGACACCTTCGCATGCGGCAGATGCGTCTTGATCCAGCGCGTCGCCTCAATAAAGTCGACCGCGTAGTTGTTGTGCTCCTCCATTCCCGTGGCGACGGTCAGCACATTTGGATCGAAGATGATGTCTTCCGGCGGGAACCCAACCTCGTCCACCAGAATCCGATACGCCCGCTCGCAGATCCTGATCTTCTCCGCATACGTCGCCGCCTGACCCTGCTCATCGAACGCCATCACCACCACCGCTGCGCCATACTTCAGCACCCGCGCGGCATTACGGCGAAACGCCTCCTCGCCCTCCTTCAGCGAGATGGAATTGACGATACCTTTCCCCTGCAGGCACTTCAGTCCGGCCTCGATCACCTCCCATTTCGAGGAGTCCACCATGAACGGAACCCGCGCCACCTCGGGCTCGCCACCCAGCAGCTGCAGGAAGCGCGTCATCGCGGCCACGCCGTCGATCATTCCCTCGTCCATGCAGATGTCGATCACATTGGCGCCGTTCTCCACCTGCTGCCGCGCCACCGCGACCGCATCTTCGTACTTGCCCTCCTTGATCAGCTTCGCGAACTTCGGCGACCCGGCCACGTTCGTCCGCTCGCCGATCATCATGTACACGCCCGGCTGCTGCGTAAACGGCTGCGACCCCGACAGCCGAAGCGGCTTCGTCTCCTGTGTCTGCTGAAAATCCTGAGGAACGGTGCTCACGCCGCCACCTCTTCGCGCGGTTCCCGCACCAGGCTCCGCGGAGTCTTCCCCTCAAGCGCTTTCGCGATCGCCTCGATATGCGCCGGCGTGTTCCCGCAGCAGCCCCCGGCGATGTTGATCAGCCCCGCATCGGCGAAGCTCCCCAGATAGCGCGCCATGTCCGGCGGTCCAAGGTCGAACCCGGTCTCGGACAAAGGATTCGGCAATCCCGCATTCGGATAGCACGAGATCGCCACATCCGCCTTCTCCGAAAGCTCACTCAGAAACGGATACATCAGGTCCGGCCCCAGAGAGCAGTTCAGCCCCACCGACAACGGCTTCACGTGCTTCACCGCCGTCCAGAAAGCCTCCGTCGTCTGCGCCGAGATCAGCGTCTCGCCCCCGCGCCCCACCGCCGCCGAGATCATCACCGGCAGCTCCTTATCGCCTCCGCTCAACCCGTCCTCGTCGAAGACTTCGCGGATTGCCACCAGCGCCGCCTTCGCATTCAGCGAGTCGAAGATCGTCTCCACCAGCAGCAGATCCGACCCGCCCGCGATCAGCGCCCGCACCTGCTGCTTGTACGCCGTCAGCACCTGGTCGAACGTCACCACGCGGAATCCCGCATCATCCGCGTCTGGCGAGTTCGAAAGCGACACCGTCAGCGGCCCGATCGCCCCCGCCACAAACCGCTGCCGCCCCGTCGCCGTCCCCACCCGGTCCGCCCACTCCCGGCACTGCCGCGCCGAATGCTCATTGATCTCCCACGCCAGCTCGACCAGCGGCTGGTCTTCGATGATCTTCTGGTAGAACTCCGGATCCTTCCGCCCGCCATGCTCCCGCGGATCGTCGACAAAGAACTCGCTCTGCGTGATGCTCGTCGCGCCAAACGTATTGGTCTCGATCATGTCCGCGCCAGCCTCCAGAAACCGCCGGTGAATATCACCGATCATCGCCGGCTGCGTCAGCGAAAACAGATCTCCGTTGTTCAGCAGGTCCTTCGTCGAGTCCCGAAAACGCTCGCCACGAATATCCGCTTCCGCCATCCCGTACGTGCGGATCGTCGTCCCCATCGCCCCATCGATAATGGCGATGCGTTCGTACAGAATCTTCTCGAGGGCATGCGGTGCACGCTTGTTCATCTCTGTTCGATTCACTGACAACCTCAGCCGCTTCAGACCAAGATTCAGGATACGTCAGCCTTCGCCCCGCTAAAGCAGCAGCGAACCCGCTTCACTCGCGGCGGCATCCAGAAACGCACGCATCGCCGCAATCCGAGGCGCCGCCAGCTCCCGCGTCCTGTCCAGCCGGATCAGCCCAGGCAGCGTCTCCACCGCCCGCTCCAGCGACCGGACCGCATCGGTAAACGTCAGGAACCGCATATCCCGCCCAACCTTGCAAACCGTCCGGAAAATCCCCACCGCCCCAAGCTGCTCCAGAATGTCCGCATCCCGCACAATCGTCGCTTCCAAGCTGCCCGGCTCAGCTTGCGGCTGATGCGTCCGGATCGCCTCCAGCACCGCCGCGATCTTCTCCTCCGGAAACCCGAGCCCGCGCAGAATTCCCGGCGTCTTCTCCATCGCGTAAGCCGTGTTGTCCCAGCGAGCCAGCGCCTCCGGCTCTTCCGGCCGATGCCCTGTAAATACGCCAAGGTCGTGCAGCCAGCAGGCAGCAAACACTGTGTCGTCGTCGTAAGGGTTTCCCTGCCCGATCAGCTCCGTCAGCGCATAAAGCCGCGGCTGATGCCCGTACTTCTCGACCGGCCTCGCTTCGCGTTCGATATACGCGGCCAGCGCAGCGCGCCACGAACCCGCGGGGGGCATGCTCACGGCTACCGCAGCGCGTCCGTCAGATCTTTGTTCGAACCGGCCGCCAGCGGCATCGCCGGCTGAATCCCGACCAGCAGATCTTCCTTGCGCATCACCAGCGTCGTCGCGTTCAGGCTGGCCAGCTCGAACCCGTGCCCATGCGTAATCGCGTCCGTCGGGCAAGCCTCCACGCAGTACCCGCAGAAGATGCACCGGTTGTAGTCGATGTTGTAGACCTTCGCATACCGCTCCGCCGACGAGATCCGCACTTCCTCGGTATTCTCCGCCGCCTCGATGTAAATGCAGTTCGAGGGGCACGCCGCCGCACACAGAAAGCACGCCACGCACTTCTCGAGCCCGTTCTCATCCCGCTGCAGCTGGTGCTTGCCGCGGAAGCGCTGCTGAAACTGTGCGCCTTTCATCGGTCCTTCGCCGTCCGGGTAGTTCTCCACTTCGATCGGCTTGAACATCTCCCCGAAGGTGATGGACATGCCCTTGGCGATGGCGGCGGCGTTTTTGACGATCGACATAGCCCAAGTATACCGCCCGCTCCGGCGCGCGGGTTGCCCCCTCGGATCGGGTCCGGTAAGGTGTGCGTGAGGTGAACCGATGAACATCCGGATGTGGGCGCTGCTGGGCGCGATCAGTGTGACGAGTGCCGGCGTGGGCCGCTCGCAAACGATGAGCGGCGAACAGCGCGGTTCCATGGCCGCGAAGCACGCGACCCCCTCGACCACGCTCACCATCACCATCGATGGCAAAACCACCACCCTCACCGAAGCCGACCTGAAGGCGATGCCCCAGAAGTCCCTCACCGCCCGCAACGGCCACACCAGCGTAAACGAAACCTACACCGGCGTCCCCGTCGGCGACCTCCTCGCCAAACTCGGCTTCGCCTACTCGAACGACACCGCCAAACGCATTTACCACAGCTACCTGCGCGCCGAAGGCACCGACGGATACTGGGTCCTCTACTCCGTCTCCGAGCTCGAGCCGATGCTGCGCGAAACCGATTCCCTCATCGCGCTCACGGTCGACGGCAAACCGCTCGGCGACGGAGGTGCCTTCAAGATTGTCATCGCCGGCGAACGCCGGCCCGCCCGCTGGGTGCGCAACCTCAAGTCTCTGACCTTCGTGACCGTTCCCTAGCGCTGCTTCACCTCCGCGTCGAAAACCCCCGTCTCCACCCTTCCTCCATGCTTCATCTGGATGAAGATCCGGTACTGTCCAGCCGTCGGAAACCCATAAGGAAACGCAACCACAGGCTCCACATGCGCAGGCACCGCCATGGCGGACATCGCGCTGTTCCCCAGGCTCTCATCCGCCAGCATCACATCCGCCATCGGCGCCGACCCCTCCGGATGCGTATGCGCAAACACGCTCCCGTCGGTCTTCACCCATGCCGCATGCCCCGCCATCCCCAGATACGGCTGCATATCGCCCGCGGGCTTGCCTGACGGGTCGAGCAGCGTAAAACGAAAGCTGTACGCGGTATCGGCAGTCAGCGCCGCGGGCTTGTCCCACACCATCGTGTACCCGTCCGGCAGCTTGTACGTCGTGCCCAGCATGCCCGCGGACAGAGGCGCAGGCTGCGCGCTTCCGTCCTCCGCGTCCAGAGCCGTACCCGCCATCCCCGCCGGCACGTCGATCTGCGCCTGCAGCGTCTCCGGCAGTCCGCTCGCATGCACCACGTCGCCGAACAGCCGATAATGCCCCGGCGGCATCGCCGGCAACTGGTCGACAAAATTCCCGCGCTGCGCCAGCGTCGGATGCAGATGAAACGCGGCATCCATCTCCGGCCAGCGAATCGCATACAGGTGCATCAGCTTGCCATGATCCGGCAGATAGTCGCTGTTCAGCCGGTTGCGCCTCAGGTTCTTCGACTCGATCGCCGCCACCCGCAAATCCAGCCGATTGCCGCTCAGTGTGGCCGTCGTCGGTGCCGGCCGAAAGACATTCTCCGCATAGTCGGCTGCCTCGACGTTCCACCACCGGCCACCCAGCCACACCATCCCGCCCAGCACCACCAGCGCGCCCGCCATCGCATAGGCCGCCCGCCGGCGGCGCGGCTCCGAGGGCGTCTCGCCCGGTACCAGCCGCGCCTCGCGCACCGAAGCCGCCACCACGCCCGCCATCCCTACTACCAGCAAAAGCCCCAGCAGCCCCAGCCCGATTCCCATCCCGCGCTGCATGTGCAGCGTCGTTACCGGCACCGCCAGCACCGGTACCGTCGCCGTCTCCTGCCCGTCGGCTCCCGTCGCCGCGATCCGCACCTGCCACGCACCCGGCGACATCATCCACACCGTACCGGTAAAGAACCCCTGATCCTGCGCGTTCCGCACCATCGTGTCGGCGGCCGGCGGGTGCTTCGCCGCCTCGCCCGTCACCGGAAGCGGCGTAATCGCAATCGAGTAGACCGGCGCGCCCGAGCTGCGGATCTCCACCGTCGCTACTCCCGGAATCACATCCGGCGGACGCACCGTGACATACAAAACGTACGGCCCGGCATGCACCGTCTGGAACACATCCTTCGAACCCACGTGCGCCCGCGCCAGCGGAGCCGCCAGCAGGAACAGCAGCAACAGCCGAAACATAAGCGCGCGCACTTTCATCGCAAGAGCCTTCCCGTCGATTTCGCTGGGTACAAATCCAAGTCTCATGCGAGGATACCGCGTATGACCCCGCCCGCCGGCGCCGTCCCACAGGAGCAAGCCGAGTCAGAGATCGCCAGCCCGTATCTCGCCTCCACGCCCGCAAGCGACGCAGCCAATCACGGACTGGCCCGCCGCCTCACCCTGCGCGATCTCGTCCTCGCCCAGATCCTCAACGTCGTCGGCAGCTCCTGGGTAGGCGTCGCCGCCGGTCTCGGCCGCGCGCAGGCCGTCGTCTGGATCGGCGCGATGCTGCTCTTCTACACGCCCATGGCTGTCTCCGTCTTCTACCTCAACCGCGAGATGCCGCTCGAAGGCGGCCTCTACGTCTGGGCCCGCAACGCCTTCGGCGAGGCCGGCGGCTTCATGACCGCATGGAACATCTGGGCCTACGGCCTCACCGTCTGCGCTACCATTCTCTTCGCCATTCCCACCGAGCTCGCCTACCAGTTCGGACCGCGCGTCGCCTGGCTCCCCGAGAACAGGCCCGCCTCGCTCGCCATCGTCATCGCCATCGTCGCTCTCATGGCCACCGCCTCCCTGCGCGGCCTTGCGCTCGGCCGCTGGATCCACAACGTCACCGGTGCCGGCATGCTGGTCGTCTTCGCGCTCCTCATCGCGACCCCCTTGTGGGCCCTCGCGCATGGCGTCCCCATCCACTACGCGCCACTCGCCATGGCCATGCCCGCGCGCACCCTCTTCACGCTCGCGCTCATGGGCCAGATGTTCGGCGCGCTCTGCGGCCTCGAGTACATCGCCATCACCGCCGGCGAAGCCAAATCCGCCGCACGCGACGTCAGCCGCTCCGTCGTCGTCGCCTCCCCGCTCATCTGCTCCATGTTCATCCTGGGCACCGGCGCCGTGCTCTCCTTCCACAACCTCCATCCCGGCACGCCCATCGACTTCGTCGCGCCCATCCCGCAGACCCTGCGCCTCGCCTTCGGCAGCACCGGCCTCGGCAGCCTGCTCGCCAGCCTCGCCATCCTGCTCGTCCAGCTCCGCCTCCTCGGAGCCGCCAGCATGATCTTCACCGGTGCCACCCGCCTCCCCATGACCGCCGGCTGGGATCACCTCGTCCCCGAGTGGCTCGCCCGCCTCTCCGGCCGCCAGCGCGTCCCCGCCAACTCCATCGCCGTCTGCGCCGCACTCGTCGCCGCTCTGCTCCTCCTAGGCAGCGCCGGCGTCAAAGCCGCCGAAGCCTTCCAGACCCTCAGCAACGTCTCCACCGAGCTCTACGCGCTCGCCTACCTCGCCATGTTCGCCGTCCCCATCGCCGGCGCGAAACTCCTCCGTCAACGCCTGCCCCGCTGGATGGCCTGGGTCTCCGGCGTCGGCATCGCCTTCACCCTCTTCGCGGCGGTCATGATGGCTTACCCGTTCGTCGACGTAGTCGACGCCCGCGCCTATGCCGCCAAGATCGTCGGCACCACGGTCCTCGTCAACGCCACTGGCTGGATCTTCTATCGCACCCGCGATCGCCGTAAGCAATCCGGGCTTGGACGAGCCGCGTGACGCTCGCTAAAACAGCGGCGAACGATGCCGCTTCAACTCCGGCAACGAATAAAACGTCCCGCGCCACACCACGCCGCCCTGCCGCAGAGTAATCGCCATCGACCGCAGCAGCGTAAAGCAAAACACCGCCGCCGCAAACGGAGCCAGCAGCGCGTTCCACGTTGAAAGCCCGGAGAAACGCGAAGTCAACCCATACCCGCATGCAATCGCTGCGAGCGCCACCACGGCCGGCGCCGTGAACGCCCGATCCCACACCAGCACAAACGGCAGGATGTAGAACGCAGCAAGAAGCAAACATCCATTCAGCAGCAGCGGCACATGAAAGTTCACCGCAGCGAAAATGTTCTTCGTCAGCACGCCCACCAGCCCCGGCACGCCCGCCGCCCAGTGGATCGACACCAGCCCCTTGCCGAACGCCACCCGCGAGCGCAGCCCGGCGCGCTTGATCCGCCGCCCCATCCCGATGTCTTCGACGATCTCCATCCGCAGCGCCTCGTAGCCGCCCACCTGCTCGTACGCGCTGCGCCGCACCAGGTTGAACGCACCCACGCCCAGCGCATCCCGCTTCGCCCGCGGATCGGCGATCTTCCACGGCCGCGCTCCCCACAGCCCGAACAGCGTAAACAGGCTCAGCAGCGCGGCCTCATCCCAGCGCCGGATGATGGTAGTCGGCAGCAGCACTAAATGATCGGCCTCGCTGTCGACGGCATAGGCCAGCGCGCGGCGAATCGCACCGGGCGCAAAGATCACGTCCGCGTCCGTAAACAGAAGGTAATCCACGGCGAAGCCGTCCAACACCCCACGAAGGTCCTGCCGAAGGCCCCGTGGTGCCCGCCCGGCGTGAGGGCGAACTTGCCTTTGCTCCTGACATGTACGCGCAGCGAAAGCCATAGCATGCGTCTTCCCCAGCCACTCCGCCGGAAGTTCCGTCACATGCAGCACCTCCAGTTTCCCCGCATGTTGCTCCGCCAGCTCATCCAGAAGCGCCCCCGTCGCATCGGTAGACCGATCGTCCACCGCCACCACCCGCAACCCGGCGTAATCCTGCGCCACCAGCGACTCGATACACCCGCGCACGTTCGCGGCCTCATTGCGCGCGGGCACAATCACCGTAATCGCCGGCTCTCCCGCAGGGCTGCGGTCGAACTCCGGTCGAAGCAGATCCGGCACGGTCGGAAGGCCGCGCCAGGCCGCAAAGACCCGCGTCACCCACAGCACGGCGATCAGCCACGCGGCTGCTTCCAGAACGTAATGCACAGCATTCAGGGTCTCACCTGCCTTCCCGGCGGACAACGCAGCAGTTTGATCCCGCAGCGTCAGGCGTGCGTAGACTTCGGCGCCCGCGCCCCCGCAAACAGCAGCACCGAAGCGATCAACATCGTCACCAGCGTAAGCCCCAGCCCCGTCCCCAGCGACGAGTGATCCGACACCATCCCGATCAGCTTGGGCGAAGGCGTATCCCCCAGCGCGTGAATCAGAAAAAGCTCAAACGCAATCGCCGTCGCGCGCACCCCGGCGGGAACCGCATTCACAATCGCCGCATTCAGCGGCCCGGTCCCCAGAAAGATCAGAAACATAGCCACTGCCAGCCCCGGCAGCATGGTCGCCCGCGGGCCGAAGAAGCAAAGCAGCGCTGGCGGCACCGCCAGCAACGCCGACCACGCCGAGACCAGAAAGAGCGCATTCGGGTTCGTCCGCATCCACCGCTGCGCCAACCATCCCCCCACCGCTGTCCCGCCCAGCCCGCACCCCGCCGTAATCCCGCCCAGCGTAATCCCCACCGAGTTCGCCGAGAACCCCGAACGCTCCAGAAACGAAGGCATCCACGCCGAAATCCCGCCCATCGAAAACGTCACCATCGCCATCCCCAGCGACGCCAGCATGTACCGCGCATTCACAATCAGGTGCACCGCCTCGCGCCGGAAGTCCACGAAACCCTTCTCCGTCTTCGGCTCCGAACCCGCGTCGCTCGCGCCCCGCGCCGGCTCCTTCAAAAAGAACAGAATCAGCAGCGCAATCAACAGCCCCGGCACGGCCGACACATAAAACGGCACTCGCCATCCGAACCGCGCGCCCACCACCTCGCCCACTAGATACCCGATCGCCGCGCCCACCGGAATCGCCGTATAGAAGATCGTCAGTACGCGATTCCGCTGCTCTTCCGGGAAGTAGTCCGCCAGCAGCGCCGGCGCGTAGATCCCCAGCGAAGCCTCCCCGATTCCCAGAATCGCGTGCCGAAACAACAGCGCGCCAAACTCATGCACCGTCCCGGTAAACACGTTGACGCCCGAGATCAGCAGCGCGCACCCGACGATCAGCGGCTTCCGCGGCACATGGTCGCCCAGCCATCCGGTCAGCGGAGCCGAGAGCATGTACGTCAGAAAAAAGAAGAAAGTAATCGACCCGATCTGCGAGTCCGACACATGGAACTCGCGCTTCACCAACTCCTGCACCCCCGGCAGAATGTAACGGTCGATGTAATTGACAAAGTTGAGCGCGGTCAGCAGCACCAGCGCCATCGTCGCGCCGGCAACGGCACGCTGACGATTGGAACTGGAGCCTTGATTGGGATTGGTCGAGACAGACGCGGCCATGCTGTGGGGAGCATACAACACCGCTGCAAGAGAGCGGGCGTATGGTGGAGGTGTCATGACCGACCAGCCCACGGAAACCAGACCGCCTGTCCCACCCTTCACGCCCGACACCGCAGCCGAGAAAGTCCGTAAAGCAGAAGACGCCTGGAACACTCGCGACCCCGCCCGCGTCGCCCTCGCCTATACCATCGACAGCCGCTGGCGCAACCGCGGCGAGTTCGTCCACGGCCGCCCCGAGATCGTCGCCTTTCTTACTCGCAAGTGGGATCGCGAGCTCGACTACGTCTCTGCAAAGAGCTCTGGGGCTTCCGCGAAAACCGCATGGCCATCCGCTTCGTCTACGAGAGCCACGACGCCACGGGCCAGTGGTATCGCAGCTTCGGCAACGAGCTCTGGGAATTCAACGAACATGGCCTCATGCGCCGCCGCGAAGCCTCCATCAACGACCTCGCCATCCACGAGGCAGACCGCAAATTCCACTGGCCCCAGGGCCCGCGCCCGGCAGATCACCCCGGCCTGACCGACATGGACCTCTGAGGCGTCACCCGGGCCGCAATCTCCGATGAAAACACAGCAGACCGAAGAGTTCCGCAGCTGGCTGGAACGGCTCAGGGACCGCGATGGCCGCGCCAGCATCGCCCGTCGGGTGAAGCGACTTGCCCTAACACCTTAGTAGCGTAGGCCGAGGCGTATCCGAACTGCGGATACACTTCGGCCCGGGATATCGCGTGTACTTTGTCCGGAAGGGCGATACTCTGTTGCTGCTGCTGTGCGGCGGGGACAAGTCGTCCCCACCGTACGATATCGCTCGAGCACTTCGTCTCGCTGCTCAGGGAGGGCTCACCTGTGACCTTGAAAACGACTGAGTTCGATCCCGCCCACGTCCTGATCGACGGCGAGTCGATCGCCGCTTATCTCACTGATGCGCTTGAAAATGAATATGCGCACGGCGTAGTGGATGCGCTCTCGGACGCCCCCCGAGCGCGGGGGGGCAGCGAACGCTTCGCAGCAGAGAGTTCCCTCTCCCGTGAGACCGTCGAAGCCGCATTGCGCACGTCGTCGGTCCTGGACTTCGATGCGGTTCTTCAGGTCATGCACGCCCTTGGAGTCCGCCTCAAGGCATCTCTGGTCGCCTGATACGCCCGCTTAAGATACCGGCGGCCTTGCATCCTCCGGCCGCGGATACGTAGCCGTCACCGTAGTCGAGATTCCCCCGCGCGGCCGCCAGTCGCCCTTTACCACCGCCCAGACCGGATTGGTCGCCTTCACGATATCGTTCAAGACCTGGTTGACCGCGTTCTCCTGGAAGATCCCCAGATTCCGGTACTCGAATAGATATTCCTTCAGCGACTTCAGCTCGAGGCAGTCCTTCTCTGGCATATACCGGATCGTCAGCACGGCGAAGTCGGGCAGGCCCGTCTTCGGGCAGATCGACGTGAACTCGGGATCGTCAATCAAAATTTCGTAGCCTGGAAACTGGTTCTCCCATACATCGATCGATGGAAAGGTATGGTCGAGACCGGAGGCGGCATGGGTATCGGTGTAGCCGGTGTTCTGGGTGCGCATAGCCTGATTTTACTGCGCCGGTATCCACCCGGTCTCGGTGCCGCCGGCGCTTCAGAGCTTAATAGCGCGGAAAGTGAATCACCACCCCGGTGCTCACGCTCTTCAGCGGGTAGTTATGCGCGCCCGTCCCGAAGGAGTCCAGCCCGCCATACCCGATCTCCACCACGCGCCAGTCCAGAACCGGCAGCGCCCGTAGATCGACACCCGCAAAGACGTGGTACTCAAGCGCATTCACCGGCGCCGGTTTCCCCACCGAGTTCACCAGCAGGCCGAAGTCGCTGCGTCCCAGTCCGAACGCCGGCTCCACATAAGGCTTGAGAGAAGGCAGCGGCGTATGGAAAACCACGCGCACCCCGGCCAGCGCCGATGCGATGCGCACGCCTGAGCCCTGCGCCTGCAGCTCAGCGCCGCGCTTGCCGTCCGTTATCACCCCGCGCACATCCGCGCCCAGCCGCACCGGCCCCAAGGTCTTGAAATCGTAAAAGACACCGCCCGTTCCGCCAAGCGGATCGAGGTTGTGCACATAGGTAATCGGGAATGTAGTCCCGTTCGCCGTGTAGGTGGACGGCGCGGAGGGCGAGCTCTGGATGCCGCTCAGGTCGTTCAGCGTCACGGTGCCGTACACGCCGAATTGCGCGTGCGCCGGAATGGAAAGCGCCAGCGCCGCGGCGGCTGGGAGAAGTGCTGTGCGGATCATTCCCATCAGTCTATCGCGTTTGACGCACGCCTTCCCGGATCGTAAGAGCTCTGCGGGCAGTGAGTATCCGTCGCACCGATCGGGGGACATCAGCAAGGCCTGTCCCGCCCGCCCGTCGCCTCCCCGCACGCAAAAATGCCGCCACTCTCAGAGGGAGTAACGGCATCCTGCAACTTAGCGGAACAGGCAGCGGACCGGGTCTGAAAAATCAGTTCCGGCGCCCCAGCGTTGGCTGATCGCTGCCCGTGCCGGTCGTGCTGTTCGGGTTCGCGTTCGAATCGCTGGTCGAGGAGCCCGCGCGCCGCAGCGTCGGCTTGTTTCCGCCGTTCTTGTCGTTGATCTTGCGCTTATTCTCAATCCGCGCCAGCCGCGCCTTCACATCGTCGAACTCACTCGTCGTCACCACATAATCCGGCCGCGCCGGCAGAATGGTCGCAATCTCATCCTCCGAGTTCGCAATCCGGTCCGGCGTCTGCGGATGATCGGAGAACGCCTTCGCCAGCGCACCCGGATGATGCTTCTCGAGCGCGTCCAGCTTCTCGAACAGCGTAATAAAGCTCTGCGGATCGTACCCGGCCTTATACATATACTGCACGCCCAGATAGTCCGCCTCGGTCTCGTCCATCCGCGAGAACTTCAGAAATGTCATGGGAATCGCCAGCTGTGACGCCTCATAGATGCCGTATCCCGCATACGACCCCTGGGTCATGATGATCAGCGGAATCGATCCGATCTGCACATAATTCATCTTGGTCTGCTGCCGCGCCGCATGGTGCGCCACCACATGCGAGATCTCGTGCGCCATCACCCCCGCCAGCTCCGACTCCTCGTCGCACGCCAGAATCAACCCCGAATTGACATAGAAGAACCCGCCCGGCAGCGCCATCGCGTTGATCTCGTCCGAATCGATCACCTTGATCGTGAACGGCACCTTCGCATCCGAATTCTTCACCAGATTCTGCCCGATCCGGTTCACATACTCGACGATCACCGGGTCGGTGACCAGGTGCGCCGACTTCTCCACCTCCATCGAGTACTGCTTGCCCACTCGGATCTCCCAGTCCGTCGAATACCAGTTCCCCATCCCGCGCCCGCCAATGTTGCGCGTCCCGATGGCGGCTACATCATCCTCGCTGCCCGGCTTGATGTGCGGATTCATCGCCTCACCCGGCGAAGGAATCGAATCTGTCTGCTTCTTCGCGTTCGCAGCCGCGACCTTCGCCTCTGCGGGCGTCGTCTCCGGCGAGGGCTTGGGCAAAGGCTTCGGCAGCCCGTCCGTGTTGTCGGAAGAGCTCGTCGCCGGCGTCTGCGCGGTAGGATCCGGTGCCGTCTGGCCCGATGCCGTCTGGCCCGGTGCCGTCTGGCCCGATGCAGTCTGGGCCGGTGTCGACTGCGCTTGGGGAGTCTGGGCCTGGGAAGTCGTCGGAGCGGGTGTCGTCTGCTGCGCCAGACCGGAAGCCGGCAGGATCAGCACCGCGGCAGCCGCAAGAGAAAGCCGGGGAAGGTAAAACGTGAGAATGGGCATGAGGGGCACCTCGGCGAACCGCGTCCCTGCGTGCGGATGCAGCTCTCCGTATCAGTGTAGACGCAGCCGCGCGCAAGAGGTTGCGGTGCAAAGCCTCAAACCCGTTTGCTTTTCATCAAAGGTCATTCCTCTTTGGCAATACGGTACTGCCCGGCAAACCTGGCGGACGCCACCGCCCCTCACCAGCTGTTATACGTCGTCGTCCCGTCCGTCGACACCTGCTGCGACCCCGAATGCACGTCACTGATCCCGCTCGAATCGGTCTCGTCGATCGTCGTATACGAGTCGCTCTGCGCCGTGATCCACGTATCGTTGTGCTGCGTCATCGGATCCACCGGAAGCACCTTCAGATAGCCCGCCTGCACCAGATCGTCCAGCGACGCCGGCATCTTCTGCTTGTCGTACGTATACTGGTCTATTGCGCTCCGCATGGTGTGCAGATCCTCCTTCAGTACCGCCTCCCGCGACCGTTTCACCACGCCGATGTACGCCGGGACTGCGATCGAAGCCAGAATCGCCATGATCGTCATCACGATCAGAAGCTCGAGCAGCGTGAAGCCCGCATCGCCGCACCGCTGCCGGGCCGCGCTGCCGGAGGTCCGCCGAATTGGGGTAAGCGTCACCATGTGTTGTACTTCGTCCCGTCCAGTGCGGTTGCCGTGCTCTTCGTACGCACGTCGAAGACGTTCTGCCCGCCCCACGACGATGCGTCCGTATCATCCTGCATCGAGCGCAGATCCCAATCCGTCGAATTGGTCATCGGATCGACCGGCACCGAGCGCAGAAACTTCACCTTCACCTGCTGGATCTCGACCCCGTCTACCAGCGTCTGCAGGTCCGGCGGGTAGTTCATCGCATCCGCCTTCTGGATGAATCCACCCTTCTCGGCTGCGTCTTCGTAGTGATCGATCGCGTCCCGCATCTCCCAGAGATCGGCACGCAGCTGCCGTTCCTTCTCCCGTTTAATCTGGATCTGCGTCACCGGAATCGCCGCCGAAGCGACGATCCCCAGAATGGTAATCGTCAGAATCAACTCGATCAGCGTAAGCCCCGCGTCGGAACGTTGAAACCCCGCACGCGCGTCTCTTCGGGAGCTCGGCCGGACACGAGATCCCGTCGAACTCCCGACTCCGAAGCGCGCTGCGAGTTGGTGCCTGAGACTCATCTTCTGATTGGACGTCTCCCGCGCCTCTTTACTTCACATGCACCACGGCCGAGTTGCCGTTCGCCGCAATCGCCACCTGCGCACTGTTCTTCGCGCCCGCCTTGACGAAGCCAATATTCGAATCGCCCGCCGCCACCGCCTTGAACGTCAACACGCACACGCTCCCGCTTCCGCTCACACCCGCCGCCTGCGGAGGAAGCGTCGCATTCACCGTCACCAGCCCGTTGCCTTCGTCGCGGTGCAGCACCGTAGCCGACTGCCCGTCCTTCTGCAGGAAGGCGCCCGCATCCACGTTCACCAGCTGCAGCACGCTCGGATTGAACTGCAGCTGCATCGGCACCGAGAAGATATCCTTCCCGTTCGCCACGTTGACCGCTACCTGGAAGGTGCTGCCGATCGTCTGCAGCGAGCTCACCGGCGTCAGCGTCAGCGCCACCGGCGTCGCAAACCCCTCATTTGCCGCATCCGCCTTCGGCTGCACCCCACCCGGCAGCGGAGTCACCGCGGCGGCTGTCGTCGCCGGAACGGCCGTCGCTCCAGTCGGCGGAAGCGCCGCAAACGCCGACCCGGCATTCGGCGGAGGCTGGTTGGAATTCGGCTCCGTCGGCGGAACCGCGCGTGTCGGCGGCGTCGCCTGGGCCTCCATCATCCCCAGCGCAGCACCTGCGGCGTTCGCCGCGGTCGAGGGCTCCATTCCCGTTCGGTGCGGCAGGTCCGTCTCCGGAATCACGTCATACGCCGGCTGCGGATGATCCGTCCGCCGCAGCTGCACATCGGCGCTGGTCCCGGTGTCGATCGCCGCCAGGTTCAGCCGCGTCAGCACCGACTCGCGCACGATATGCGGAATCAGCAGAAACACGATCTCGTCCGTCTGCACCTCGGTCTGCTGCGAGCTGAAGAAATATTTGAAGAACGGAATCTCCCCCAGATACGGCGTACCCGACACGTTCTTGTTGTCCTGCTTGGTCACGATGCCCGCCAGAATGCTCGGCTCGCCTTCCTTCAGCTGAATCACCTGCTCCAGCACCCGCTGCGCGATGATCGGCTCCGTCACCCCCGAGATCGTCACCGACCCGTTCTGCTGCGACACCTCGACCTTCGCCTTAAGCGAAACCTCGCGGTCCAGATGTACCGTCGGCGTAATGTCGATATTCACACCCACATCCAGATACGTAAACTGCGTCTGCACGCCGATACTCGCGACACCCGTTGAGACACCCGCGTTATAGCTTCCGGTCGCGATCGGGATCTTCTCGCCGATCTTCAGCGACGCGCGCTGCCCGTCCGTCGCGCGGATGCGCGGATTCTGCAGCACCTTGGTATTCGTATCGGTCAGCAGCGCGTTCAGCGTACCGCCGGAGATGGACACCGCGAAGTCGTTCGAGTTCAGGTGCGTCAAATTCGATAACGTCAGGTTCTGCGTGGTTCCGCCCGTATCCGTCGTCGTCCCGCTCGTCGTCGAGGTTGTCGACGTCGTGTTCAGAGAAGGTGTCAGCCCGATCGAAGTGGGCAGCGTGATTCCCAGATCGCGCAGCTTGTCGCGGTTCACTTCGAGCACCGCCACATCCACCACCACCTCGGCCCGCGCCCGGTCGAAGTCGTTGATCAGCTTCTGCGCCAGCAGCAACTGGTCTGGCGTCGCGCGCATCACGATCGCGTTCTGGCTCGGCACCAGGTACAGCTTCACTGAGGGGTCCAGCAGCAGACGCAGTCCGGTCAAAATCTCATTTCCGTCGTTCGCCTGCGAGGCGTTCGAGAGATAAAACGTCTGCACCGCCAGGTCGTCGAGGTCGGTCCGCTTCGTGCGCGAGTTCTGCGCGACGAAGATCGTATTCGGCGTGATCGGCTTGTAGAACGTCCCCGCGATCGCACCCACGATTCGCAGCGCATCCGAAAGCGTCACATTCGTCAGGTCCACCGGAATGCGCTTCGACACATAATCCGGATCGAACAGCACGTTCAGCCCCGCCAGCTTGCCGATCGAGATATAGATGTTCTTCACATCCTCGACCGCGTGGTACGTGATCGGGTCGTTCGACACCGGCTTCAGCTGAATCGGTCCCGCGATCGCGCCGATCTCGGTCTGCACCCGGTGCGCCTGCGACTGCTCGATCATCTGCGCCTGCGCGGCCGGGCCGCTCAGCGACGGCGATGGCTGGTCACGCTGCGTGATCTCGATCTCCTGCTCCGCCGCCTGGTTCGACGGGTCGATCTCCCGCGCGCGCAGGAAGTTCTTGATCGCACCCGTGAAGTCCCCGTTCTGCCGCAGTATCCGACCGCGATCGATATGCTGCGTCGCCGCCAGAAAGCGCATGCGGTCGAAGTGCGAGCGGTAGCGCAGATCCTTCGGGTTCTTCTGCACCGCCTTCTTGTAATCCTCGTAGGCGGTGTCGTAATCCTCGCGCACCTCAGCCTCGGCGCCGCGCTTGTCCCATCCGCCGGCGGTCTGCGCATGTGCGCTCCGAGTCGCGGCGACCAGACCAAGCATCACAAGCAGCAGAAGTGTGAAACGCGGGTACAGACGGAGTGCGGCGGACGCGCGACGGACAGGAAGAAAAAACCCACGGCTCATGCTGGACGGAATCGCTTTCGTAGCTGGGTAAGGGATCGCCGGGACATCCCGGCCAGGAAGCTCCGGTTCGAGAGCCGAACCGTACGCCAGAGGCGAAACGGACGCGCGCTGCGTGGGCCGGATCATCGGCAAGGGGGTCGCGGGAGCCTTCGGCTCTGGCGAGTATAGCATTCGGGTCACTTCGGCCTCTCCAAAGGAAGCACAGCGCATCGGAAGAGAATCGGCGGGTTGCTGGCTGCGGCCTCGTCGCTCTCTCCGGGGTTTAGACGACTCCACTCCCCAAGGGTGAGGGCAATCCCGCATGTTCTTCACATGTTAAACTCGGAGCTTACGATGCCCCGCGGAATGCACATCACGACCCCGGTCCAGAACACCAGACCGGAGACCAGAGAAAAGGAACGCGACCCCGTGGCCGCGGGCCGGCGCGACGCCGCCTTCAACCGCTCCGCCAGTCATAACTACTTCCTCACCGATCGCTATGAGGCCGGCATCGCCCTCCGCGGCACCGAGGTCAAGTCCATCCGCGAAGGCAAGGCCAACCTCAAGGACGCCTACGGCCTGCTCAAGGACGGCGAGTGCTTCCTCCTCAACGCTCACATCGGCGCCTTCTCCCACGGCAACTCCATGAACCACGAAGAGCTGCGCACCCGCAGGCTGCTCCTGCACCGCGACGAGATCCGCCGGCTCGAGGCCGCGACCAGACAAAAGGGCTACACCCTCATTCCCGTCCGCCTCTACTTCAAGCACGGCCGCGCCAAGTGCGAGCTCGCCCTCGCCAAGGGCAAGATGGAATACGACAAGCGCGCCACCGAACGTAAACGCGAGGCCGACGGAGAAGCCAAAGCCGCCATCGCCCGCAGCCAGCGACGCTGATCCAGCTCCAGCTCCGGCGCCGGCTCCGTCGTCCCGTCACGATGTCGCTCAACGCTACACCGAACTTCGCTCCGCGTCCGCTTTCTTACCGTTCTGTCACGTTAGGATAGGGCCATGAATACGCGGCTCACCTTCCAGGATCCGGCAGCGGTCATCACAGGCATGCTGACCGTCTTCGCCGTCGACATCGCCACGGCCAAAGGCGCAGAACCGCATCCCGTGCTCCTCTGCACCTCCGACGGCGTCGCCCACGCGGCCGAGCGCTTCCTCCGTTCCGGCGAATTCAAAGCATGCCTCTGCGAGACCCTGCTCCTGCATCAGCCCGCATCCGTCAAAGCCGAGCGCCTTCTGATCGTCGGCCTCGGCAAAGTCGCCTCCTTCACCGTCGACGACGTTCGCAAGGGCGCGGGCTGCGCCATCCGCTTCGCCAAGCCGCGCGCCATCCGCGACGTCGCCATCGCCTTCCCTGACGACCACGCCCTCTCCGACGAAGCCCTCGACGCACTCCCCTGCATGCTCACCACGCGCGCCATGGTCGAGGGCGGCGAACTCGCCGAACCTGACTGGGACACCTACAAGTCCGACCGCCGGGACCAGAGCGTCTGGGCTCTTCAGATCGTCGCCCAGGAGCGCGAGCGCCAGACCTCCGCTGAGATCCAGCAGGGCTTTCACGAAGGCCTCGCCGTCGCCCACGCCCAGAACTTCGCCCGCGGCCTCGTCAATGAGCCAGGCAACGTCCTCACCCCCACCGTCCTCGGCGAGCGCGCCCAGTGGATGTGCGGCGAGATGGGCCTCGAATGCGAAGTTCACTCCACCGCCAAACTCGAAGAGCTCGGCATGGGTGCCTTTCTCGCCGTAGCCCAGGGCTCCGCCGAGCCCCCCGCCCTCATCGTCATGACCTATACCCCCGACCAGGAACCCGCACCCGGCACGCCCGTCCTCGGCCTCGTCGGCAAGGGCATCACCTTCGATACCGGCGGCATCTCGCTCAAGCCCGGCGAGAACATGGAAAAGATGAAGTACGACATGGCCGGAGCCGCCGCCATGATCGGGGCCATGCGCGCCATCGCCATCCTCAAGCCTCGCGTCAAGGTCATCGGCATCGTCTGCTCGGCCGAAAATATGCCCGACGGAACAGCCTACAAGCCCGGCGACCTCCTCAAGACCATGTCCGGCAAGACCATCGAGGTCATCAACACCGACGCCGAAGGCCGCCTCGTCCTCGCCGATGGCCTCCACTACGCCAAAACCCTCGGCTGCACCCACCTCATCGACGCCGCCACCCTCACCGGCGCCTGCATCGTCGCGCTCGGCTACCTCAACGCCGGTGCCTTCGCCAACGATGACGCCATCTGGCTGCAGTTCCTCAACCAGCTCCGCCGCTCCGGCGAAAAGTTCTGGCGCCTGCCCTGCACCGACGACTACAAAGACGCGATCAAGAGCAGCATCGGCGACATGGTCAACTCCGGCAGCCGCGCCGGAGGAGCCATCACTGCCGCCATGCTCCTGAAAGAGTTCGCCGACGGAACCCCCTGGCTCCACCTCGACATCGCCGGACTCGCCTGGAACGAAGAAACCAAACCCTGGCTCCCCAAAGGCCCCACCGGAGTCGCCGTTCGCTCCATCGTCGAGTGGGTCCGCAGCTACTGAAAGAAAATACGATCACGGATGAGCGCTGAGAGGCACAGACCACAGACAAGACGCTTGTCTCTCATCCGTGCCTCTCCACGTGATCCGTGGTCGGACCCTTTCTAAGCGTGCTGCGGAACCTGCGCCTTGCTGAAGCTCTCGATGATTGCCTTGTTGAACGCCGGAATGTCGTCGGGCTTGCGGCTCGTCGTCAGCAGCCCGTCCTGCACCACTTCCTTATCTACCCAGTGCGCGCCCGCATTCAGCAGATCCGTCCGCAGCGAAGGCCACGACGTCATCGTCTTCCCTTCCACCACGTCCGCCTCGATCAGCACCCAGGGCGCATGACAGATCGCGCTCACCGGCTTCTCCGCCAGGAAGAACTGCTTGACGAAGTTCACCGCCTCCGGGCTCTGCCGCATGTGGTCGGGATTCATCGCCCCGCCCGGCAGATGCAGTGCGTCGTACTTCCCGGCATCCGCCTCGCTCAGCTTCACGTCCACGTCCAGCTTTTTCCCCCAGTCCGTCATGTCCCACGCCTTGATCTGGCCATCCTTGATCCCGGCCTCGGGCGCAATCAGGTCCACTGTCGCGCCGGCTTCTTCCAACGCCTTGCGCGGCTTCGTCAGTTCCACTTCCTCCACCCCTTCGGTCGCAAGAATGGCAATACGCTTGCCGGCCAGCGGGCCGGACTTCTCGTTCGAATCGCTGCTGCTGAAAAGACTCATGATTCACTCCAGAAAGATTAGGTTCGGGCGCAACGCGCGCCAGTCCTGCGTACTCCCCTGTGAGTCACCGCGCCGCTCCAGGCGTTGCCCCATACTTCGCCCCGGCCAAGGCCCGTAGGCCCAAACCGTATTAGTTTGCCTTCCATGTGTTGGCCAAAAATTCCCATTGTGGAAATGCGCCATCAATTCTCAACCGCTCTGTTCGCTGCCGCACATTAGGAGGTCACGCGAAAGTCGCACGATCTTCTCACCGGGCTCAGACAACCTGTACGGATGAGGTATCAACATGAACCGCCACATCCTGATCGTTGGGACCTGCGACGTGCTGCTCAAGACTTGGCAGCTCATCTTCGAACGCGCCCGCTTGCGCATCTTCACCGCCCGCACCCTCCCGCTCGTGGAACACATCCTCGACAGCGAATCCATCGACCTTTGCCTGCTCTGCTCCAGCCTCGCTCCCGAGCAGATCGAAACCACCCTCGCGCTGGTCAAGGCCTCGCACCAGCATGTCGACTGCCTCGTGCGCAGCGCCGCCTTCGCGCCGCGCGGCACGGCATCCCGCGACCACATCGTCCAGTGCCTCGCCGGCCCCGAAGCGCTCCTCAGCCGCGTCCAGGCCACGGTGGCCGGCGCACACCTCCAGTATTACCAGCTCCATTAGCCCGCCTACATCGCCGCCGGCACGTCGATCCCCAGATACCCCAGCGCCCGCACCATCTCGCGCCGCGCCACCGCCGCCGTCGCCAGCAGCAACGCGCGCCGCCCCGCATCCTGCTCGTTCAACACATGGTGCCGGTGGTAAAAGTTGTTGAACTGCTGCGCCAGCTGGAACGCATACTTCGTCAGCACCGAAGGCTCCGCTGTCGCGATCGTCTGCTCCAGCACCGCCGTCAGCCGCGAGCACGCCAGCCACGTCTCCCACAGCACGCTCGCCTCATCCCCCGCCAGCATCGGCCCCAGTGCCTCCGCGGATGGAAGCTGCGTCAGGACCTCGGTCTCCTGTACCCCGGCCTTGCGAAAGATATTCGCCGCCCGCACCGCCGCATACTGCACATACGGGCCGGTCTCGCCCTCAAACGAAAGCGCATCCTTGAAGTCGAACGCGATCACCGTATTCCGGTTGAAACGCAGCATAAAGAAGCGCAGCGCACCCACAGCAATGTGCTGCGCAATCAACATCCGCTCCGCATCCTCGAGCTCCGGATGCCGCGCGTCCACCTCCGCCTTCGCCGCCACCGTCAGCTTGTCGATCAGGTCGTCCGCCTTTACGCCCTGTCCCTTGCGCCCCGAGACCTCGATAAACGGCCGACCCTTATCCTCGTCCGCGATCGTGTACCCCAGCTCCAGCGCGCACCTCGGCGTAAGCGCCACCTTCTCATACGAGAAATGCGTATACCGGTCCGCCGCCTCCGTGTATCCCATCCCGCGCAGCGCCGCGATCACATTGTTCTGCGGGTCCGACTGCGACGAATCGATCACGTTATAAATGGCATCCGCCTTCGCAAACACCGGGTGCGTCGCATCGTTCGCGACCGCATCCCCCGTCGAGCTCCAGCATGTATGCGGAGGCAGCAGCTTGAGCACCGGCGGCTTCGGCGCAAACTCATCCACCGCCACCTCCGCCGCCGGGTGATAGACATGAAACTTCTCGTAATAAAAATCTTTCTTCAGCAACCCGAACTTCCACAGGTGATACGCAATGTCCTTGCCCACGTACGTCACCGTGCCGTTCGACCGCACGATCACCTTCGCCTCTTCGTCCGGCCCTTCGTCTCCAGCCCCGTCCGTCCCCGCCCGCCGCATCACCCAGCAGCCCTTGTTCTTGCCTTCCGTCTCCTGGTAGAGCACGCCCTTCTCGATCATCAGCGTCCGCGCCGCGTCCCAGAAATGCAGCGACAGAATCTCCGATTCGCGCGGCAGAAAGTCATACTCGATCCCCAGCCGCTCCATCGTCTCCAGATGCCGCCGCAGCACCGACGTAGCGATCAGATCGGCAATCACCGCCGTGTCGTTTCCGCCCGCCTCCAGCGCATGCAGCGTATCCAGCCGCACCTGCTTGCGCCGCGCCAGCTCCTCCGCCGTCTGCCCCGGCTCTGTGTACCACTGGCTCACTCGCGCATACAGGTCCCAGCACACATAGTCGACCAGCTGGTTGGTCTCATAAATCTCAGTCAACCGCTCGCGCACCCCGGTCAGGTCCAGCCGCAGCAGATGCGTAAACCCCACCACCACATCCGCCACCTGTACCCCGGTGTTGTCGATGTAGTTCTGCACCCCAAGCTCCCAGCCCGTCTTGTACTCATCCCGCCGCAGCAGGCGCGCAAACGTATCCCCCAGAATCGCATTCCGCAGATGCCCGATATGCGCGGCCTTATTCGGGTTGATACTCGTATGCTCGATCAGCCGGAACCCCGCTCCGCCCAGGTCCGCATGCTCATCCCGCGCCATGCGCGTCACCGCCGCCGCGCGATCCAGCCGCACATTCAGATACCCCGCCCCCGCAACCTCCACCGACGCAATCCCCGGCAGACCCGGCAGCTCGGCCGTCAGCGCCGCGGCCAGCTCCCCCGCAATCACCCGCGGAGCTTTTCGCAGCCGTTTCGCCAGCTCAAACGCCACCGGTAAGGCCAGCTCACCCAGCGCGATCGAAGGTGGCTGCTCGACCGCCAGCTGCGCCAGCGAAACGTCGTACTTATCCTTGAGAACGGCCTGAATACGGCTGAGAAGCGTCTGCTGAAGTGTCCGATACATGGGTTGTTCCAGTGTACCCGCGCACCAAAGCCCTTCACCGCGAAGCGGTCCAGGACCCCACGGAGTGGCGCGCTTCTGGAGAACACCACGAAGTGGCCGGGGCCAGGGCGCATTTGCTCTTGTTCGTAGATCCAATCAACCCAATCGCTAAACTGAGAACGAGCGACGGAGGCACGGTGAGTACAAGGCAAGGCATCCCCGTCACCGCCCTCCTTACCGTCCCCGCCTTCGCGATCGCCGGCTACCATCCCTTCGCCGAGGATGGCGGCGTCTACGTCGCCGGCATCCGCAAGCTCCTCGACCCCACCCTCTATCCCACCTGGACCGCCTTCGTCACCGAGCACCTCCGCTTTTCCCTCTTCGCCCCCCTCATCGCTAACCTCGTCCGTATCTCGCACCTCTCACTCGAGTCCGTCCTGCTCGCCCTCTATCTCCTCAGCATCTGGGCCACCCTCTACGCCGGCTGGACGATCGTCGCCAGCGTCACTCCCGAGCCGCGCGCCCGCCTCGGTGCCGTCGCGCTCTTCGCCTGCTGGCTCACCCTCCCCATCGCCGGCACCTCGCTGATGCTGATGGATCCGTACCTCACCGCCCGCAGCCTCACCACGCCGCTCACCCTCGCGGCCCTCGCCTGGACACTCAAGTGGCGCGCCACGCGAAGCGATCACCCCACGAAGTGGCACCCGCCCGGCGTCAGGGCGACCTGGCTCTTGCTTCTAAGCCTTACAGCCGCAGCCATCCTCCATCCCCTCATGGCCGGCTACGGACTCGCCGCCGTCCTCCTGCTCACCTGCACCACCGCACCCTCGCCCAGCCTCCGCCGCTACGGCCCATGGACGCTGCTCGCCTGCGCCCTCGTCATCGCGATAGTCCTGCAGCACACCGCAAAGCCAGAATCACCCGCTTACCTCCAGGTCGCGCTCACCCGTTACTACTGGTTCCCCTTCGCCTGGCACGGGTATGAGCAGCTCGGCCTCTTCGCCCCACTCCTCCTGCTGTACTGGCTCGCCCGCGGCGCGGGCACTCCAGCAGCTCAGCTCGCCCGCGCCGCCATCCTCCTCGGCCTCATCGCCCTCGTCATCGCCGTACTCTTCGCCCGCGAAGGTCTGTCCACCCATCTCGTCGCCCGCCTGCAGCCGCTGCGCGCCTTCCAGATCGTCTACGAACTTATGATCCTGCTGCTCGGCGCCCGGCTCGGCCGCACCCTGCTCCAGCGCCACCGCTGGCGAGGTGCGCTGCTGTTCGCCGTCATGGCAGTCATCCTCTTCGCCGCGCAGCGCGCAACCTACCCCAACTCCGCACACATCGAGTGGCCCGGGGTCTCGCCCCGCAACCCATGGGAGCAGGCCTTCGTCTGGGCCCGCGAACACACCCCCAAAGAAGCGCTCTTCGCCCTCGACGCCCACTACATCACCGGCGGCCCGCATGAAGACGCTCAATGCTTCCGCGCCATCGCCCGGCGCAGCGCCCTGCCCGACTACTCCAAGGACGGCGGCGAAGCGTCCATCACGCCCGCCCTCACCTCTGCCTGGACCATCGGCCAGACCGCCCAGACCGGCCTCGAAAACGCCTCTGACGTCGACCGCCTCGAGCGTCTCGCCCCGCTTGGCGTCACCTGGATCGTCCTCGAAGCCAGCAGCCCCACCGCCTGGCTCTGCCCCTGCCGCAACGCAACTGTCAAGGTCTGCCGCCTGCCCCGCCAGCTCAAAAGCGGCGCATCTCCCTGAATGTGGCGAAACGGCCGGCGTCGGGTCGAACTCTACCTCTGCCTCCTACTTCGTAGAAGGCGCAGCCCCCGTCTGTGCCGCAGCCGTCGTCGTCGCCCGCGTCAGCACCAGCGTGTCCTGGTCCCGCGTCTCCAGCTTCGAATAAAACGCCCGCAGATCGGGATACTCCTTGGAATAAAACACCGGCGACCCGATCGTCACATTGCGGAACAGCGTCACCGAGTTGCCGCTCTTCTTCGAGTCCGTCTGGAACATCGCCAGTTGCGCCATCGTGGCCCGATCCGGATCCGGTACCGATTCGATCGTCAAATTCGCCGGCAGCTTATACCGCACCGCATCCTGCGTCTGGCTCGCATAGTGAATGTCAACCGGGATCTCGCGCTGCGCCTGGGCGAACCGCGGCTTTTCATTCGCGACGAACAGATCCGCCGGAACCAGCAGGCGCTTGCCCGTCGCGGTACCCACCCCACCCTTCACCGCGAACTGCACCTCCAGCGGCTTCGTGTACTCGGCGACATTCTCCACCTGCTTTACCTCGATCTCCATGCCGCCCGGCAGCATCCGTTCGAGGCTGACGCGCAGATCGTTCTTCAGCGTCGTCTCATCCCCGCGCAGCGCAACCTGGCGCCAGTGCAGCGCCGGATCCCCGGTAAAGCTCATCTTCACCGTGCCCTCCACCCTGCCATGCTCATCCATCGTCAGGTCGGCGATGCGCGTCAGGTGCGCAGCCTTGTAGCTCTCACCCGGCGCCGTCACCAGCGCCGTCCCGCCCCCGTCTACCTGCCGCAACCCGCCCGAGCCCGCATGCTGCCACGCCAGATGTCCCGGTTCGCAGTAACGCTCGCCCGGATCGTAAAACACCTCCTTGCCCCCGAGGTTCACGATCGCGATCAGATCGTCGATCTGGCCGAAGCTCATGTACTGCAGCACAAACAGGCGCTCCCGGCGATCCGCAACCCCCATCACATACGCCTTCAATCCCGCCGCCCGCGCCAGCGCCACGTACGTCTCCGCAAGCTGATCGCTGTCGCCGCGTCGGCGCTGTACGATGTCGCCGGCGGTATTGACCTGCTTCAAACCCTGCGCCTTGTCCTCCCGCGTGCTGTGCTCGCGCGTGAAGTCCGTGTTGTCGAACGTCATCACCGCCGCATACAGCTTGTCCGCCTTCTGCTGCTCGCTGTCTCCGGGCGAGACCAGCGTCGCCGCATACTCCTTCACCGCGCCGTTCGGCCCGATAAACTTGTCCCGATCCTTCGACCAGTCCTTCCCGTTCTCCTTCCAGAAGTCCGCATAGGTGTGGTAACTCGAATAGTAAAACAGCACGCGATAGCTCAGGCTCTGCATCGGAGGCATATCCGCCTCCCTCAGCAGAGGCGCAATGTCATGCACATCCAGCGTCAGGTCCGTCTGGTCGTTCGGCATGCTCGTCTGCACCACCTTCGCCCCTTCGGGCAGAAACGGTGTCCACGAGGCGCCCCCATAAGACACGTTGCCCTTGGAGTCGACCGTCGTCCTGTGCGTCGGACGCCAGTCGTAGTGAGCCTTGCGTACATACAGATCGCCCTGTATATACCAGTCCGGCGATCGGTAAAGATTATCGTCCCAGCGCAGCTTGTACCGGTACTCGAGAATGCTGCCCACCTGCACCGCCGGCAGAGTAAAGACCTTCTCCTTCACCTTGATGTCGCCGGCCTTCACCACCAGCTTGTCGTACGGCTTGCCGGTAAATGGAACCACCGTCCCGTCCGGCTGGATCGTCCGCCCGCTCACATCGCTGACGTCCCATCCTCTGTCTCCGCCTACATAACGCAGCTCCACATTGGCCTGCTCCTTGCCGCCTTCAGTCAGCACCTTGATGCGCGAGTAGTGACTGTCCGAGTGAAGCGCGTCGTCCGTCTTCTCTTCCTCGTAAAGAATGACCGCCGCCGCTCCCGGCACCTGCGGGATCGACGTCATCGAGAGCTCTTCCGGCGTCGGCTGCGTCCACTGCTGCGCAAACAGCGCCGGGACGGAGAACGTGACGATCAAGGCAGCGAGTGCAATCTGAGTGCGGGTCATGGCGGTCGTTCCTTCTCCTCAGGTCTGTGACAACAATCCATTCCGCTCCACGGCGGAACCTACTTCTTTTTCAACACGGCGCGATTCTGCTCGTCATTCCCGATCGCCTCCGCCATCTTCTGCACGTCCCCGTACCGGTTCGCCGGAAGCGTTACCTCGCGCACCGTATACGTGCGCGTGTAATGCAGCGCGTCGCCCTTCAGCTCGGTCGAACTCTCATACGCGGCAAACCCCAGATCCAGCTTCACCGGCTCCGGCAGCTCATCCGCCACGTACCCCGCCGGCAGCTCAATCGTGTAATCGTCCTTCTCCTGCATCGTCTGGCCCAGATCGATCGGCACCTTGCGTATCTTGTGGTCCGCCTCCAGCGGCTCCGTCCCGATCACCCGCGGACGCACCATCAACAGCGACCCCATGGTGCGCGCATACCGATCCGCCGAAAGATGAAGGGTCATCGTAAGATCTTTGTTGAACGTGTCGACGTTCTCCACCTTCACGTCGGTCAGCGAAAAAGAAGTCAGGTCGCTGCTCAGCGACTTGTCCAGAAACGCGCTCTGCTCCTTCGCATTCGCCTGCTTGTACATCGCCCGGCGATACTCCGATACATCGCCGAATCGCTTCTCGGTGTACAGGCCCTGCAGCGTCCCATCCGGCTGAAGCTGCAGCGTCGCGCTGCGATCCAGCCGATTCAAATCAGGCTTCTGTATCGGAATCTGCACGATTTCGCTATCCTGACCCTCCACCAGCACCGCGTACCCGCCCTGCAGATTGTGTTCCAGCTGGCCAAACGCCGTGTGCTCCGCCGTAGGATCGACAAGCAGATACCGGTGCCCGCCTTTCGTCGTCACCACAGAGCGCAGCTTCGCCGAATCGTACCCATCCGGAATCCGCACCGCCGCAATCGCATGATTGCCCAGCATCGAAGGTGCCGCGGGATCCACGAATCCCCGTTTCGAATCGACCAGCACGATCGCGGAGTGAATGCCCACGCTGCTCAACATCGCCGAGAGCAGCGTCGATTTATCCTTGCAGTCGCCGTACCGGTTGTGAAAAATCTCCGCCGCCGGATGCGGCTGAAAACCGCCAATCCCCTTCTCGACGACAAAGTACCGAATCTGCTTCTGCACAAACTCCGCAATGGCTTCCGTCTTGTCATAGAAATCGGGCTTGCCCGCCGTCAGTTCCTGAGCCTTGGCCGCGATCTCCGGCGTCGCCGTCATACGATCGCGCGCAATCTGGTCGTACCACTCGCCCACACCCTTCCACGTTCCCAGATCCGCTGTCCCCGTCGGCGCGTAATGAACCGTCATCCGGCCAACCATCGCGGATTCGCTCGGGTGCATCGGGACATCCTCCAGATCGACTCCCGGAGTCGCGTCCGCATCCCACCGGAACCGCTGATGCTCCAGGTCGATCGCCTTCAGCGCGTCATGGTGCGCAAACACCGTCGCATAGCTGTAGCTGTCCGGCAGCGAAATCGTGAAGCTCTGCTTCAAGTGCGGTATGTTGTCTTCGAAGAACCAGTCGGCTTCATGGTCGTACGGTGCCGCCTTCTGCTCGTACTCGTACGCCACCACACCGCCCACATCGCGTCCCGGGGGCGCCGCCAGTTTCACATGCTCATCGACAAA
The DNA here is from genome assembly GCA_964247715.1 of uncultured Acidobacteriaceae bacterium. Taxonomy (GTDB): domain Bacteria; phylum Acidobacteriota; class Terriglobia; order Terriglobales; family Acidobacteriaceae; genus Edaphobacter. The sequence goes on from CAXTVJ010000030.1 coordinate 41,936, forward strand.
AAAGTTATTCTCTCCCGTCTGGGCGCCACGCTCCACGATCTCGTTGTCCTTCATTGCATACTCGTGACCGTCCGGTCCGATGCTCCAGACGTGCAACGACAGAATCCTGGAATCGTTGTCGAACCAGACCGCAACCTCCCCCTCATCCCGCCCGCCCGGCCGCAGAATCTTCACCACACGCCGCACGTGCTCCACCGCATGGCCGTCCTTATCGACCGTCAGCGTATGCTCGTCCAGCAGCACCACTGCCTTCGTGCTCGCCGGATATGCCGGCAGCGTCTGCGCCGCCGCCGTCTTCACCCAGTCCGGAACCGCATCCTTCGCCGCAGACGCAGGAACCGCCGTCGCGATCATACCCGCCAGCACAGCAACGAGCGCCACACGCCTGCCGGCAGAGTGTATCGGGCAACAAATCATCCGGGAGACCGAAACCGTAAACCGCATTGCAGTGCCTTTCAGCCGCGAAGGCTCGAGAGCGGACAAGAGAGGCGGACAAACAAACTCCCAACGCAGGGAACCAAATGGCAGCGGATAAGGGACTGCCTCGTTATACGGAGCGAAGCCTCACGATGCAAGAAACTTTTCTCGTAGTTCTCGCAAAAGGCGAATGCCCGTTCCAAAAGGAACGGGCATGCCGGCGTCGCCGAAACGGAACCGCGCCCTACGGCACCCGCAGCGGACGGAAGCCTTCCACCGGAAACAGACCCGTCGGATAGTCCTCAGTCGCAATCTGGCTCCGGAACAGATACCGCACAAAGAATCCCGCCGTAATTGTGTTGTAGTTGTTCGTATTATTTGCTGATAAATATCCGCCCGCGAACCAGTGATCCGTAATCCGGTACGCACCCTCCGCGTTGATCGAGTAATTCCCGCCCGTATTGCTGTTCTTCCCGTACACCCCGCAGGTTCCCGTCGAAAGCTGCGCCTGGGTGCAGTTCCCAAGATTGCGGAATCCATCCTCGATCCCGCGGTCCAGCGGGAAGTACTGCTGGCTCGCCTCCTGGAACGTCTGCACGCCTACCGCGCCCGCGATCGAGTAGTGGAAGTTACTCCCATACCGGCCGATAAACGTGACCGGCACCGACGCCAGGAAGTACGCATCGGGACTGAAATACCCGCCCAGCCCATACGAAAGCGGACGTTCATTCTGCGCAAAATGCATCCCGAACGCCGACACCCCGATGTTCAACCGCCCATACCCGGGAAATGTATGCGCCAGGAAGTACGCCCCCGCCGAACCCTCGAACTTGCTGTTCCCCAGCACGTGATAGCCCGTCAGATCCGCGCCATCCGCCGTAAGGTAGAAACCAGCCTTTTCGTTCCCGGAGTCGAAGCGCGCCCCGCCGCCGGTCGCCACCACGCCGCCCCAGATGTTGCCCGGATACACCGCGTTCGCCGATCCCGGATCGCGCAGTCCCGCATACGAGAGTTCCGTCTCCTTCACCGGGTCGCGGTTGACATAGAACGTGAAGTGATCGTTTGGCCGGAACAGCGCCCGCCCGGTCACGTTCTCCACCAGAAACTCATACGGCGTATAGCCCAGCGCCAGCCCGAACTTCTGTCCCGTCGCCTGAATCTCCCCGCCGATCCCGTTCGCATACTGCGCGTTCGGCTGCACCGCCGTCGTCGAAGCCGTATTCAGCGTGCCCAGAATCGGGCTCCCCGTCACCCCCGAGAAGTTGCCCAGATTCAGCGTCCCGTTATTCAGAAACACCGCCGTCGGCACCACCGAAAAGCGCACATTGTTGCCGGCCGTATACGACGCCTCAAACGACGCCTCGAGATCCGTCAGCCGGTCATATCCCGAAACGCCACTGCGATACCGCGCCGAACCCGTCCCGCCCAGCCATCCGCTGTAACTCGCCTCCAGCGACTGCAGCGCCAGCTCCGTCTGCTGACGCTCCGACAGCGGCACCTGCGGCGGCAGCGTCTGGCCGTACGACCCGCGCAGCGGAGGTACCTGCCGCTCCATCAAATCCGAATCCGTCGGTGCCGGCGGCAGCGGATACGCCGGCCCGATCGCCGGGTACGGCTGATAGCCCAGCGTCTGCCCTACTCCCGGATAGCTCAGCGAAGGCGCGTTCGGCGCGGGCGCTGCCTGCGCCGGAGCCGTCGCCGCGCGCTCCGTATGTCCGCGCCGCCGCACCACCGGATAGCTGTTCGTATACGGCTGCGGATACTGCTGTGCGCTGCTGTCCCCCGTCTGTACCGGAGGCACGGCGTTCGTGCGCCCGGGCTGCACATAAACCGGAGCCGCCTGCACCGCCTGACTGCGCTGCGCTGGAGCCTGTCCCGTGTTCTGCGTCCCGTTCGTCTGCCCCGTGTACTGCGCCGGCTGCGTCGGCGGCGTGCTGTAATCCTCCGCCGGAGGCCTGCTGTACCCTGTCACCGGAGCCGCCGCCGGACGCGTCCCGTTCTGCGCCTGCTGCGCCGCGTTCTGTTGCGCGCGGTGACGTCGCGCCGCCGCCGCGCGCTGTGCGTTCAGCTCCGCCTCGGAGGTCGCACGCGTCTTCGGCTTCGTGCCCGGCACATACTTCGCCGTCGGCAGAACATCCGTCACCTCGGGCTTCTGGATCGCGCGCGTCGCGTTCCACCCACCCAGCTGCACCGGCTGCGGCTTCGGCGGCGTATAAGGCACATACGGTCCGTATGCATCCCCCGCCTTCGGCTGAGGAACCTGCGGCGCGGGTGCGCTGCCCTGCTGTCCGCTCGGCTGCTGCGTCAGCGGACCGGGCCGCATCAGCGGAGCAGCCTCTCCCGGCGGAGAAGACGTGCCGTTCTGCTGCTGCGTGCTCTGCTGCTCAAACGGACGCACCACATAACT
>CAXTVJ010000031.1:0-20201 GCA_964247715.1 uncultured Acidobacteriaceae bacterium
GGGAGCTCGTGGGCGTGGAAGAGGGCGGCGGCGAGGGTGACGGCGCCGCTGGGCTCGGGGACGATGGCGGTGTGGCGCAGGAAGACGCGGATGGCTTCGACGATCTCTTCTTCGGAGACGGCGACGATGCCGTCGACGAAGCGGAGGATGTGCTCGAAGTTGAGCTGGCCGAGGGACTGGGTGCGGAGGCCGTCGCCGAGGGTGCGGGAGGTGAGGGCGGCGGGCCACTCGACGAGGGTGCGGGTGTAGAAGGACTCGCGGGCGTCGGCGGCGAGGGCGGGCTCGGCTCCCCAGACCTGGAGGGCGGGGTTGACCAAGCCGGCGGGGTTGGCGAGGCCGGCTGGTTTGTCAGAAATAGACTGGGCGGCGAGCTTGAGGGCGGTGGCGGTGCCGCTGAGCAGGCCGCCTCCGCTGACGGGGGCGAGGACGAGGTCGGCGTCGGGGAGTTCGTGGGCGATTTCGAGGCCGCAGGTGGCTTGGCCGGCTATGATGTGGGGGTGATCGTAGGGCGGGATGATCGTGTAGCCGTGCTCGGCGGCGAGCTGCTCGGCCCTCTCGCGGCGGGCGGAGCTGGCGGGGCCGACGAAGACGATTTCGGCGCCGAGGGCGCGGGTGGCTTCGATCTTCACGGTGGGGGCGTTGTCGGGCATGACGATGACGGCTTTGACGGCTTTGGCGCGAGCTCCATAGGCGACGCCCTGGGCGTGGTTGCCGCTGGAGTAGGTGATGACGCCGCGCTGGAGCTGGCCGGGGGCGAGCTGCGCGATCATGTTGTACGCGCCGCGCAGCTTGAAGGAGCCGATGGGCTGGGCGGACTCGCACTTTGCGTAGAGCTCGAAGGGGAGGTTGGGGAGGTCGAGCTGGAGGAGCGGGGTCTGGAGGGCGGTGCCGCGGATGCGGTCGGCGGCGGCGCGGATTTCGTCGAGGGTGACGAGCATATCCCCATTCTAAGCGTCGCCGATGGCCGAGAGGCCGCATCCAAGTCGCGCATGGTCCCCTTCAACGAGCCTGCCGGACAGTCCCTGCGTCAGTTCGTCGAGCTTGCCGCCGCCTTCCTGCTCTCCGCAGCGATCGGGCTGGAGCGCGAGATGAAGCAGAAGAGCGCGGGTCTGCGCACCTACACGCTGGTCGGGATGGCGTCGGCGTTGTTCCTGCTGGTTTCGAAGTACGGGTTTACCGATGTTCTGAGCAGCACGGTCGTACTCGATCCTTCGCGGGTTGCGGCGCAGATTGTCTCGGGCATCGGCTTTCTGGGGGCGGGCGTGATCTTTGTCCGCACCGATGCGGTGAAGGGGCTGACCACCGCCGCGACCATCTGGCTGACCGCGGCGGTGGGCATGGCCTGCGGTGCCGGACTGCTCTGGCTTGCGGGGGCGACGACCATCGGGTATTTTGTGGTGGCGCTCGGGTTTCCGTTCGTTGTGGTGCGCATTCATGGCAGGCAGCACGCGGAAGACGATGTGACTGCGCCGGAGGCGGTACAGGAGGCCATTGCCGCACGCCGGAGCTGAATCCAGCACGAAATGCGTCATCAAGTGATGCTAAGATTCGTGCATGCGGACCACGATTGCTATTGATGACGAATTGCTTGCCAAGGCTCAGTCCTACACGGGCATCACGGAGAAGTCAGCTCTGGTCCGTGAGGGATTGAAGGTGCTCATTGAGCGCGAGGCTGCGCGGAGGATGGCTCGTCTGGGCGGAAGCGAGCCGAAGGCCCCATACATTCCGCGGAGGCGTGCAGCCGAATGATCCTGGTCGATACGGCAGTCTGGATCGACCATTTGCGGGCACCGGATCCCGCTGTGGAAGAGCTGTTGACGGCAGGCTCTGTCCTGATCCATCCGTCCGTCATCGGCGAACTGGCGATGGGATCGTTCAGGAACCGTGATGAGATCATGGCGACCGTTGTTGCGCTGCCGAGAGCCACGGTTGCGTCCGACGAGGAAGTGCTGCGGTTCGTCTCCGAGCATCGCCTCTTCGGGCGAGGGATCGGTTACATCGATGCCCACCTGCTGGCCTCGGTCAAGCTGACGGACGGGTCACGGCTCTGGACGCGAGACCGTCGCCTGGCCGAGATCACGGCTTCCATGGGCGTGGCGTACGGCTCGGTCACTCTGCGCACCCACTAAAGCCAGGGGGTGCGGCCGCTGGGAGTTTCGGTGGCGTGCATGACGAGGGCGAAAAAGTGGATGAGCTTCCACTCTTCCCAGGGGCCGGGCTGCGCGTCGCCGAAGTTGACGTGCGAGATGACGGGCGTGACGAGCATGGCTTGGAGCGATTCGCTGGGAAGCTCGCTGGCCATCCAGAGGGTTTCGGCGGAGGGGATGATGTTGTCGGCCTCGCCGTGCAGGAGATAGACGGGGGTGGTCATGCGGGCGAGCTTGCCGCGGGGCGAGAGGCCGGCCATCTCGTCGGCGTGTTTGGCGTTGGCTTTGGCGATGAGGTCGCGGGTGCGGGGTGAGGTGGCGTCCATCAGCTCGAGCGCCTCGAACTTCTGGCGCTCGCTGAGCTTGAGCGCGGCGGCGTCCTCGGCAGGCTTGTCTTCGTAGAGGTGCGCGCGGAGGACGGCGCGGACGCGGGCGATGTCGGGCCTGGGGACGAAGTCTTCGAGGTACTCGTATTCGAGGACGAGCGGGCCGTATTCGTGCGCCGGCAGCAGCTCGGTGGTGCCGTTGGGGCGGAGGTCCTTATTCGTGTCGTAGTACTGGGCGACACGGCTCATGGAGTCCTGCGAGCCTACGGCGAAGACGAACTTGAAGTCGGGCTTGTAGAGCGGGTCGGCGGAGGCGATGAGGGCGAGGCCTCCGGAGAAGCTGAGGCCCATGACGCCGACCGGACCACCGGTCTCCTTCGCGTCCCACTGGACGGCTTCGCCGATCACCTTCACGCTGGTCGAATCGACGTGATAGTCCTTGATGTCGGGCAGCTCGGGGGTGAGGACGCGGATGCCGCAGCCGGCCATGGCGGCGGCGAAGCTCTCGAGGTAAGGGTAGTCGATGCCGAGGTGATGGACGCCGTGAAGGACGACGAGCGCGGGTGCGTCGGGCTTGTCGACGGGCGAGTAGATGCGGGCGCGGACGGGGCCGGACTCGACATCCAGAGTGACGTCGCGGGTGACGACTTTATGCGAGACGGCGGCGCTGATCAGGGGAGTGACCGGCTTGCCGCCGACCTGCTCGACGACGGCTACGGCTTCGAGATGATCTTTGGTGAAGGGCCAGGCCGCAACGAGGAAGACGATCAGGCCGGCGGCGAGGAGACCGTAGAAGAGTGGACGCTCGCCGATGCGTCTGTGGGTGCGGCCGACGAGAGCGCGGGAGCGGCCAACCAGGGCACCAGAGCGTTCCAGCCGGTGCTTGACGGCGGCCAGGCCGCGCTCGCGAGGGGGTCGAGGTGTGCGGGTGCGGGGAGGCATCGCTCAGGGAATCGTACGCTATGCGGCTTGTGCCGCAGCCGGCAGAGAGGAAGGCGTAACCAGGATCAGAAAGATCAAGGGCGGGATCAGAAGCGGGCGATTCGTGGCAGCAGGAAATGCAGGTCCTCCGCCTCCGCGCGCACAGGATGACCGTTGAGGATGGGCGCGGCTGCCGCAGTGAACGGCAGCCGCATACAGCGGGTTAGATCTCCATGATGACGGGCATGATCAGCGGACGGCGGCTGGTGGCTTTCTGGAGGAAGCGCTTGAGGTCGTTGCGGATTTTCTCCTTGACCACGCCGTAGTCCTTGCGCTCCTCGGCGCTGGAGCTTTCGAGCGTGCGGCCGACGATCTGGCGAGCTTCGGCGATGACCTGCTGGTCGTCCATGGCGAAGCCGCGCATGACGATTTCTGGCTCGGTCTCGACGCGCCCGGAGCGCTTGTTGATGGCGATGATGGCAAGCACGATGCCGTCTTCGGACAGGTGCTTGCGGTCACGGATGACGACATCCTCGACCACGTCGATGCTTCCGCCGGAGTCGATGCAGACGCGGCCGGTGGTGACTTTGCCGTTCTTTGTGGCGGTTGAGGCGGTGAGCTCGAGGACATCGCCGTCTTCGAGCAGGATGGATTTCTCGGGAACGCCGGTCGAGAGCGCGAGCTCGGTGTGGCGCTTGAGATGGCGGTAGTCGCCGTGCACGGGGATGAAGAACCTGGGCTGAACGAGGTTGATGATCAGCTTGAGTTCTTCCTGGGAGCCGTGGCCGGAGACGTGGATGAGGCCGTTGGTGCCGTCATCCACGATGACGTGGGCGTCGCGGCGCTCGAGGTGGTCGACGACGCGATAGATGGCTTTCTCGTTGCCGGGGATAACGCGCGAGCTCATGACGACGGTATCGCCGGCATCGATCTTCGCCCATTTGTGGTTGCTGAGGGCGGCTCGGCTGAGCGCGCTCATCGGTTCGCCCTGCGTGCCGGAGATCATGACGAGCACCTTGTCGGGGGCGAAGTCCTTGATCTGGCCGGGGTTGATGAGCAGGCCCTGCGGGATCTTGAGGTAGCCGAGATCCTGCGCGATTTCCGTGGAGTTATCCATGGAGCGGCCGATGACGGCGACCTTGCGTCCGTGCTTCTGGGCGAGGTCGAAGGCGAGCGCGATGCGGCTGATCGAGGACGAGAAGCAGGAGAAGAACAGACGCTTGCGGGTCTGGGCGAAGATCTCGTCGAGACGCGGACGCACGGCCTTTTCGCTGGGGGTCCAGCCGCGGCGATCGACATTGGTGGAGTCCTGCAGGAGCGCGAGGACGCCGCCGGCTTTGCCGAGGTCGGCGAAGGCCTGAAGGTCGAAGGTCTTGCCATCGGGAGGCGAGAGATCGACCTTGAAGTCGCCGGTGTGAACCACGACGCCCACGGGCGTGTGGATGGCGAGGGCGACGCAGTCCACCAGCGAGTGGGTGACGCGGATGGGCTGGATGGTGAACGGGCCGAGCTTGAAGCTGCGGCCCGGGATCATCTCTATGAGGTCTGCGTCGTCGAGGAGGCGATGCTCATCGAGCTTGCCTTCGACCAGGGCGAGGGTGAACTCGGTGCCGTAGACGGGGACGTTCAGCTCGGAGAGGATCCAGGGCAGGCCGCCGACGTGGTCTTCGTGACCGTGGGTGAGGAGGATGCCGCGGACCTTGTCGCGATTGTCGGTGAGGTAGGAGATGTCGGGGACGACGATGTCGACGCCGAGCAGCTCTTCTTCGGGGAACATGAGGCCGGCGTCGATGACGATGATGTCATCCTGCCAGCGGAGCGCCATGCAGTTCATACCGAACTCGCCAAGGCCGCCTAGGGGTATCAGTCTAAGTTTCTCTTCTGCCATCTACTTCAAGAGTACCAGCAGCAGGCGTGATTCTGAATCTGACGGTCACTCAGGCAGGTGTTTCGCGGGCCGCAAGCGCGGCGGATGCGCGTTCCCGCTGCAGATTCCCGCGTGTGATGCGACGCACGAGGAGGTGGACGGGGCTGATCAGAAGGTAGGTCCAGCCTGCCGCGATCCCGGCCCAGCGCTCCGGGACGGCCAGGGCGAGAATGCAGGAGACGATTCCGACGAGGGCGGTTCCGGCCATTCTGCCGATGTAACTGCGGGTGAGCACAATCTCCAGCGGGTTGAGGCCGAGCGCGGCGCGCTGGCGCAGGCCGTTCCAATAGAGCGCGGCGAGCAGGAGGTAGATGGCGGTGAAGCCGAGACCGTAGAGCAGCATCAGCTCGCGAACCTGGCGCAGGTCGTCGAAGGAGTTTCCGGCGATGCCCATGACCCAGTTGGAGAAGACGGTGAACAGAAACTTGAGCGGATAGACGTAGAAGAGGATGACGAACAACAGCGCCGCGTTGATGACGATGGTTCCGGAATCGTGGGTGCCGAAACGCCGGAAGAAGCGATAGTGAGCATGCCAGACCAGCATCAGGAAGGTGAAGCAGATGGCGAACGGGACAAACCCGCGCAGGCTGACCTGAAGCTCGGCGAAGGTCTTCGGCACTTCGAGCGAAACGACCAGCAGCGTGAGCGCGAAGCCGAAGACGACGTCGGAGAAGGCGTCGATGCGTGCCATTTCGTGGCCACGCAGGCGAAAGCCGTCTTTCTCCACGTGTGGATGTTGCGTGTGGCGCGGAGCAGTGGTCATAACGGTAGCACGAGGCTATCGCAGGAGGTCTTCGAGCGCCAGTGAGAGTTCGGTTTTTTCATCGCGGTACTTGACGATGACCGGGGTGGCGAGACTGAGGCCCCAGTCTTTCCCCTTTCCGTGAGTGATGGCGCGGGACCCGGGGACGACGACGGCTCCGGCAGGGATGACGAGGGGCGATTCGGCGGAGGCGCGGTAGATCTCGCCGCGGATGAGGTCGTAGACGGGGGTGCCGCGGGTGAGGATGGTTCCGGCGGCGAGGACGGCTCCGGCGCGGACGATGGTGCCTTCGTAGACGCCGGTGTTGCCGCCGACGAGGACATCGTCCTCAATGATGACGGGGGAGGCGTTGACGGGCTCGAGGACGCCACCGATCTGGGCGGCGGCGGAGAGGTGGACGCGTTTCCCGATCTGGGCGCAGGAGCCGACGAGCGCGTGGGAGTCGACCATGGTGCCTTCATCGACATAGGCACCGACGTTGATGTACATGGGCGGCATGCAGACGACACCGCGGGCGACGTAGGCTCCGGAGCGGACGGAGCTTCCACCGGGGGCGACGCGGACTCCGTCGGCGACGGAGAAGCGGCGGGCGGGGTAGGTGGCCTTATCGATAAAGGAGAGCTCGTCGCTACCCATTTCGACGAGCTGGCCGAGACGGAAGCCGAGCAGGATGCCGCGTTTGACCCAGGGGTTGACGCGCCAGCCGACGGGATTCGCGGGGTCCGGTTCGGCGGCGCGGAGTTCGCCGCGTTCGAGGGCGGAACGCAGTGCTTCAAAGGTCTGGAGGGCCTGGGGGGAGGCACCGTCGGCGAACGCGCGTTCGACGTCCTCCTGCAGCGCTGCCATGAAATTTGTCTGCATGGATCGATTGTAAGTTGCGGTGGGCCGCCCGCTGGTGCGCGCTGCGTGGGCAGAGGTCACTTCAGGACTTCTGTTCGCCTGGCGTGGAGCTCTCTTCTCTAGAAGACGCGGAGGTTGTCGACCTTGCCGACCTCGGAGTAGACCATCAGGCCGAGCTCGCCGCAGAGGAGCTCGAGCTTGCGGCGGGTGGCGGCAGTGACGGGGACCATGGGGAGGCGGAGAGTTTCGCCGCACAGGCCGAGGAGCTGCAAGACGGCTTTGACGGGGGCGGGGCTGGGTTCCCAGAAGTGAGCCTGCATGAGGCGGAAGAACTGGCGGTTGATGCGGCGGGCTCCGGCCCAGTCGCCGGCGAGCGCGGAGCGGACCATGTCGCTCATGGGGCCGGGGATGACGTTGGAAGCGACGGAGATGAGGCCGGCTCCGCCGACGGCGAGGATGGGCAGGGCCAGAGCGTCGTCGCCGGCGAAGACGCGGAAGGCGCGCGGAGCCTGGGTGAGGAGCTCGGTGATCTGGACGAGGTTGCCGCTGGATTCCTTGATGGCGACGATGCTGGGCATCTCTGCCAGGCGAAGAACGGTGGCAGGTTCGAGACTGGCGCCGGTGCGGCCGGGGATGTTGTAGAGCATGACGGCCAGGTCGGAGGCCTCGGCGATGGCGCGGAAGTGCTCGTACTGCCCCTGCTGGCCGGGACGGTTGTAGTACGGGTTGGCGGTGAGGACGCCGGTGAGGCCGCGGACGCGGGCGAGGCGCTCGACCCGGCGGACGGCCTCGCGGGTGGAGTTGTGGGTGGCTCCGGCGAAGACGTGGACGCGGCCTGCGGCGATCCGGCAGGTGAGCTCGACGACCCGGAGCCACTCGTCCTCTTCGAGGGTAGAGGCTTCGCCGGTGGTGCCGCAGGGGACGAGCAGCTCGATGCCGCCCGTGATCTGCGCTTCGATGAGCCGGGTGAGTGCGCCCTCGTCGATGGCTCCCTCCGGGGTAAACGGGGTGACGAGCGCGGTGCCACATCCAAACAATTCCATAGCAGCTAAGAGTCTATCCGCAAATCAAGGGATCGCCGCTACACAGCAGGTTCCTTCATCGCGCCGCGAAACGACAACAGAGAAGACGGTCCATTCGACGTTAGACGGAGTTGCCGGCGCGGAGCACGCGGCGGGCGGCGCGTTGATGCGAGCGTCGGCGCAGCAGCCAGTAGAAGGCCACGAAGTACATCACGGCTGAAGCGACGACGATGACGCGCGGGTCGATATCGTGGGGGCCGGCGATAAGCACGCTGAGGACGAAGCCCGGCAGCAGAAAGAGGCTGAGCGGCTCGAGCGAAAGGCCGAGCCATTCCGGGCCGGTGGCGACCCAGAGGCCGAAGAGCGCGAGCCAGATAAGGAGGGCTGTGGCGGTGCCGGCGAAGAGACTGCGCCAGAGGACTTCGCGCCACGTTCCATGCCGGCTCGCCTGGCCGCGCAGGAAGATGTGGGCGGCGGGAAGCGCTGTGCGCAGACTGAGCCGGCGCATGGTGCGGCTAAACCCACTCTCCGCGGCGCATCAGGGGTTGGCTCAAGCCATTCCTGGCGAGGCCGTCGACGTTCATCTGCGCAGAGCCGATCATCCAGTCGACGTGGATAAGGCTGGAGTTTGCGCCTTTTGCGGCGAGCGTCTGCTCGTCCATGGTCTCGCCATCGATGAGGCAGGTGGCGTAGGCCTGGCCGAGCGCGATGTGGCTGGCGGCGTTTTCGTCGAAGAGCGTGTTCCAGAAGAGGATGCCGCTCTGGGCAATGGGTGAGGAGTGGGGGACGAGGGCGACTTCGCCGAGGCGGCGCGCGCCTTCATCGGTTCCGATGAGGCGGGTCAGCACGTCCTGACCGGCGGAGGCGGTGGCCTCGACGATTCTGCCGGCTTCGAAGCGGCAGCGGATGTTTTCGATGAGGGTGCCCTGGTGGGAGAGCGGTTTCGACGCCTGGACGAAGCCGTCGACGCGATCTTTGTGCGGGGTGGTAAAGCACTCTTCGGTGGGGATGTTGGGATTGCAGAAGACGCCATTGCCGCTGGGTCCGCCGCCGCCGGCCCAGAGGTGGTCGTCGGCGAGGCCGACGGTGAGGTCGGTGTTGCCGTCCTCGGCGTGGAAGCGGAGGGCGTGGAAGTGCTTTTCATTGAGCAGGGCGACGCGCTTGTGGATCTCGGCGCTGTGCGCCTTCCAGTCGGCGACGGGATCGTCCCCGGTGGCGCGGGAGGCGGTGAAGATGGCATCCCAGAGCTTTTGAACTGCCTCTTCTTCGGCGAGCGCGGGGAAGACGAGCTTCGCCCAGGCGGGGGTGGCGGCGGCGAGGATGGACCAGTTGATGGCGTGGCGGGTGATGAGTTCCATGGCCGGCTTGTTGGCTTTGCTGGCGGCGATGTTGGCGCGGGACACTCTGGCGGGATCCTGTCCGGCGAAGAGCGCGGGATTGGCGCCGGCGAGTGCCAGGCGGGCGGTACCGGAGGAGAACGCATGGAAGATGCCGTCGGCGAGCCACTTCGGTGTCTTGTCGAAGGAGGCATCGGGAGCGAAGTGGAAGCGGGCGAGGGCGGCTTTGTCGTCGGTGTAGAGGGTGGTGACGAGCAGCGCGCCGGCTTTGTAGGCATGTTCGGTGATGCGCCGTACGAAGGGCATCATCTCGGTGGAGGCGGAGATGAGCAGTTCCTGGCCGGGCTGCAGGTTGAGACCGACATGAACGGCGAGGCGGGCGAAGCGGTCCAGCTTCTCCTCGAAGGGAAGCGATGTAAATGTGACTGCGGCGTTATCCGCGGAACTCAACATGGACTCAGGATAGCGCAGACGGCCTATCGCCTATCGCCGTCTGCGGACCACACGAAAGCGGCACATCCAGATGCGCGGCTCAGGCGTATATTCGCGGCAAACTGCTAATCGAGCTGAGCGAAGACCTCGCGGAAGTCGTAGACGCCGGTTCTTCCGGCGAGCCATTCTGCGGCGCGCACGGCTCCCTCGGCGAAGGCGCGGCGGCTGAAGGCTTCGTGGCGGAGAGTGATGCGGTCGGTGTCGCTTTCGGCGATGAGGAGGTGGAGGCCGGTTTCGTCGCCTTCGCGTTTGGAGAGGATGTCGACTTTGGTGGGGAGACTGCGTTCGAGGGCTTCGGCGAGGCTTTTTGCGGTGCCGGAGGGGGCGTCGAGTTTGGCGGCGTGATGGGTTTCCTCGATGCGGAAGCGGAAGCCGGCGTGCTGGAGCGCGGCGGCCATCTCGCCGGCGAGCTTGAGGACGACCTGGACGCCGATGGAGAAGTTGGTGCCGTAGAGGAGGGCGGCTTCGCGGCGGTCGGCGATGGCGCGCATGTCGTCGAGGCGGTCGTACCAGCCGGTGGTGCCGACGACCATTCTGGCGCCGGTGGCGAGGGCGGCGCGCATGTTCTGGACGGCGGCGTCGGGGGTGGTGAAGTCGATGAGGACGTCGAAGCCGGCGACGAAGGGAGCCGTCAGGGAGGCGGCGCTGGCGTTCTCTCTGGCGTCGAGCACATGGACACTGTGCCCGCGTTCGGCTGCTACTTCGGCGACGAGTTTGCCTGTTTTGCCGTGACCTAGAACGAGGACGCGCATGGTGTGACTCCTTGAAGGGTGCAGCCGGTCCAGCTGCAGATTCCGTCCCCTTCGGCTACGCTCAGGGTGCGGAATGACACCTGAATGGGCGTAAGGGTTTACTGCTCTGCGGTGTGGCTGATGTCGAAGATGGCGGGGTCGGGGTCGGTGAAGAAGACGCGGTGGAGGGAGCGGATGGCCTCTTCGACATCTTCCTCGTCGATCATGAAGCTCATGTTGATTTCGCTCGCGCCCTGGGAGATCATGCGCACGTTGACGTGGTTGATGGCGGTGAAGACGCGGCCGGCGATGCCGTTATGTCCGCGGATGTCTTCGCCGACGAGGCAGACGAGGGCTTTGCGGCCTTCGTATTTGACGTCGGCGATCTTGCCGAGCTCGGCGCAGATGGCGGGGAGCTGCTCGTTGGAGTCGACGGTGAGCGAGATGGAGACCTCGGAGGTCGAGACCATGTCGATGGCGCATTTGAAACGGTCAAAGACGTCGAAGACTGTTTTGAGGTAGCCGTGCGACATGAGCATGCGGCTGGCGACGATGTCGATGATGGTGAGGCGTTTTTTGGCGGCGATGCTCTTGAAGGGTGAACGGCAGTGCGGGGCAATGGCGGTGATGCGGGTGCCTTCGTTGGCGGGGTTGCGCGAGTTGAGGACGAAGACGGGGATGCTCTTCTGGACGGCGGGAAGGATGGTGGCGGGATGGAGGACTTTGGCGCCGAAGTAGGCGAGTTCGGCGGCCTCTTCAAAGGAGATGGTCTTGACGCGCAGCGCGTCGCGGCAGATGCGCGGGTCGGTGGTCATGATGCCGTTGACGTCGGTCCAGATTTCGATGGAGCCGGCGTGCAGACCACCACCGACGAGGGCGGCGGTGTAGTCGCTGCCGCCGCGGCCGAGGGTGGTGGTGATGCCTTCTTTGTTGGAGCCGATGAAGCCGCCGAGGACGGGGGTGTGGCCGGCGTCGATGAGTGGAAGAACGTGGGTTTGGATGCGGGCCTGGATGGCGTCTTCGCTGGGGGCGGCCTTGCCGTAGTTGCTGTCGGTGACGATGCAGGTGCGGGCGTCTACATGTTCGCCTGCCAGGCCCAGGGCGTGGAAGAGGGCGGCGACCATGCGGGAGGACATGCGCTCGCCGAAGCTGAGGACGAGGTCGCTGGAGCGGGCGGTGAGCTCGCCGACGGCGGCGATGCCGCGCAGGAGATCTTCGAGGGCGTCGCACTCGGTGTTGAGGCGGGTGTGGAGTTCTTCGAGGCCCGGGCCGCCGACGAGTTGCGCGGCGGTGTCGAGGTGGCGCTCGCGGAGGGTAGAGGCAATCGCGATGGCGGCGGCGCGGTTGTCGCATCCGGCTGCGGTTGCAGCGGCTATGAGCTGGTCGGTGACCTTCGCCATGGCCGAGACGACGACCACGGGCTTGAGCGCGCGGTTGCGGCGGCCGGCCACGATGGACGCGGTGCGCTTCATGGCGGCGGCGTCCTCGACCGAGGTGCCGCCGAACTTCATCACGACGATGTCGGGGCGTGGCTGGTTGTTTTCTGGAACGTTTGCGGGGGCGTTCAAAGCGGCCATGCTTATGCGACTCCCGCGTGCCGGGGGGTTGGGGTCGCTGCGCGCTTCCAGTCGAGCTTGCCGAGCATGGCGAGGATTTCGGCGTTGAGGATGGCTGCGCCGGCCGCGCCGCGAATGGTGTTGTGGGAGAGGACGACGAACTTCCAGTCGAGCAGCGAGCAGGGGCGCAGGCGGCCGACGGTAGCGGCCATGCCGCGTCCGCGCATGCGGTCGAGACGGGGCTGCGGACGGTCGATCTCGCCGGCGTATTCGACGGGCTGGTCGGGTGCGGAGGGCAGCGCGTGACCTTCGTGGATGCCGGCGAGCGGGCGGAAGTCGGACCAGGCGGCGAGCATCTCGGCGTGGGTGGCGGGGCGGGAAAGCTTGATGGAGACGCACTCCATGTGGCCGTCTTCTACAGCAACGCGGTTGCAGTGGGCGGAGAGCTTCGCGGGGAGCAGCTGGATGTGGTCGCCGGCGAGGGTGCCGAGGAGCTTGCCGACCTCTTCCTGGAGCTTTTCTTCCTCGCTCTTGATGAAGGGGATGACGTTGCCGAGGATGTCGAGCGAGGCGACGCCGGGGTAGCCGGCGCCGCTGACGGCCTGCATGGTGGAGACGAAGAGGCTTTCCATCCCGAAGCGGGCCTGCAGCGGCGCGAGCGCCATGACGAGGCCGATGGCGCAGCAATTCGGGTTGGTGACGACGTACCCGCCGGACTCGCGGCGCCAGCTCTGCTGTTCGAGGAGGGCGAGGTGATCGGCGTTGACCTCGGGGACGACGAGGGGAACGTCGGCGGTCATGCGGAAGGCGCTGGAGTTGGAGATGACGGCGCATCCGGCCTGGGCGAATTTGGGCTCGAGCTCATGGGCGACGGCGGAGTCGAGGGCGGCGAAGAGGATGCGGGGGAGTTCGCCGCGGGGCGTGCCGTCGGGGGTGTTCGGCATCAGCGTCATGGCGGCGATGCGCGGGGGCAGCGGGGTGTCGAGCTTCCAGCGGCAGGCTTCGTCGTAACGCTTGCCGGCGCTGCGGTCGCTGGCGGCGAGCCAGACGATCTCAAACCAGGGGTGATTGTGCAGCATCTGAATGAAGCGCTGGCCGACCATGCCGGTTGCGCCGAGAATGCCTACTTTACGCCGTTCCATTGGGCCGCCTTGTGGCTGTTGCTGTCGTATAAGGATAGCGCGTTGGGCGGCCGGGCTGCCGTGCTGCCCCATGTCTCAGAAGCGAGACATGGGGCAGCCAATTTCCCGGCTCGCATGGGGATCCTGCGGAGGTCGGATGCGCCGATGCCCACGCAAGCTTCGCGTGGGTGGGTACCTGAATTGGTGGCGGCAGGAGATGCAGGTCCTTCGACTCCGCTGGTCCGCTCAGGATGACAACGTTGTGGCAGGGGCCGGTTCGGGGCAGAGGAACTGCGGCTACTGAGCGTAAGTGAGGTTGGCGCTTGCGGTGGCGTTGGAGGCTACGGTGACGTGCAGCTCTTTTTCGCCAAGCTTTTCCTGGACTGCGCCGAGCGTGTAGTCGCCCGGCGGGAGCCCGTGCAGGGTGAAGTGGCCGTCGGCGTCGCTAACGGCGAAGAACGGGGTCTGCGAGACGTTGAGGTACGCCTGCATCCAGGGGTGATTGTTGCAGCGGACGGGGATCATGAGCTCGGGGTGCTTGAACTGCTTGATGACGGAACGGCCGCGCGGGCCCATGGAGACGTCGACCTCCTGATTGGCTCCGCTGCCCGTGGTGTGGACGTTGTGCATGGTGGGATCGGAGTTGCGGAACTCGACGGAGCCGCCGGCGACGACGCCGAGGACGTGCGGGACGTAGCGGCAGTTTTGCTGGTCGAGCACCGCAGGCGGCGTGTTGGTAAAGCCGGTGCGCATGGCGGCGCCGGGCCCGCTCTTGACGTAGATGAACACGTTGGCGAGGTGGCCGTGATTGACGACGATCTGTTCTACCGGAAGAGTGGCGGGTTGCCCGGCGGGCAGGCTCATGGAGCAGGCGGGGTCCATGGAGGTGTCGATGGCCGGGTATTTGGGCGGGGTTCCGGCGAAGGAGACGGTTCCGGTGACGGTGCCCTGGGGGCCGCTGTAGGCGGGGGTTGCCGGTTGCGTGGACGCTGGCTGCGTCGCGTTGTTCATGCTCTCGGCGTGGTGGGTGCCGGAGTCGGCTTTGCAGCCGGTGAGGATGGCGGCGGCTGCCAGGGCCCACATACAGGTTGACTGCTTCATGGCGTTTTCCTCAAAGGCTTAGCACAACAGCAAGTTCGCCCTGACGCCGGGCGGGCGCCACTTCGTGGGGGCGTGTCAGAGAGCAGCTATGACGGCTTTGGAGAATGCCTCGGTGCCGCTTTGACCGCCTACGTCGCGGGTGAGCGACTTGCTTTCGCGGTAGACGGTTTCGAGTGCCTTGCGAATGGTGTTTGCGGTCTCGAGCTCATTGAGGTGGTCGAGCATGAGGATCGCGCTCTGCAGCAGGGCGGTGGGGTTGGCTTTGTCCTGGCCGGCGATGTCGGGGGCGGATCCGTGGACGGCTTCGAAGATGGCTATGTCGGCGCCGAGGTTGGCGCCGGGGACGAGGCCGAGGCCGCCGACGAAGGCGGAGCAGAGGTCGCTGAGGATGTCGCCGTAGAGGTTCTCGGTGAGCAGGATGTCGTACTGGTACGGGTTGAGGACGAGCTGCATGCAGGTGTTGTCGACGATGTGCTCTTTGTATTCGATCTCGGGGAACTCGGCGGCGACTTTGCGGGCGCAGTCGAGGAAGAGGCCGTCGGTGAGCTTCATGATGTTGGCTTTGTGGATGGAGTGGATGCGCTTGCGGCCATGTTTGCGGGCGTACTCGAAGGCGGCGCGGGCGATGCGGGTGGAACCCTTTTCGGTGATGATCTTGAGCGACTGGGCGACGCCGGGGACGACCATGACTTCGAGGCCGGCGTAGAGGTCTTCGGTGTTCTCGCGGAAGATGATGAGGTCGACGTCGGGGTAGTTGGTCTTGAGGCCGGGGAGGCTCTTGACGGGGCGGAAGTTGGCGTAGAGATCGAACTTCTTGCGCAGGGTGACGTTGATGGAGGAGAAGCCGCCGCCGATGGGGGTAGTGACGGGGCCTTTTAGGGCAACTTTGTTCTCGGCGATGGAGTCCCAGAGGGCTTTGGGGATGTATTCGCCGGTCTTGGCGAAGGCGTCCGCGCCGGCGTCGTGGCGGTGCCACTCGAAGGTGCAACCGTGAGATTTGCCGGCGGTTTCGAGGATCTGGACGACCGCTGCGGTGACCTCGGGACCGATGCCGTCGCCTGGGATCAAGGTGATTTTGTGTGCCTGTTTCGTCTCGTTCAAGAGCGTTATCCTTTCGCGGTCTTCCGAAGTTCTTTGTTGCCGCCGAGCAACTGCTCGAGCTCCGCCTTGAACTCGCGGACGTCTTTGAAGTCGCGATAGACGCTGGCGAAGCGGATGTAGGCTACGGTGTCGAGCTGTTTGAGGCGCGTCATGATGAGCTCGCCGATGGCTGAGGTCTGGCGCTCGCGCTCGGGGGAGTCGACGACGAAGGACTCGACTTCGTCCACGATGGCCTGCATCTGGGCGGCGGAGACGTTGCGTTTCTGGCAGGCCTGGAGGAGGCCGTTGAGGATTTTCTGGCGGTCGAAGCGCTCGTGGCGGCCGTCTTTTTTGACGACCATGTAGGGGATTTCGTCGATGCGCTCGTAGGTGGTGAAGCGCTTGAGGCAGCGCTCGCACTCGCGCCGGCGGCGGATGGAGTCGGCTTCTTTGCTTTCGCGGGAGTCGACGACGCGGTCCTGGCCGAAACCACAGTAGGGACACTTCATTGCTGGGGATGATTCTAGCAGCGGGGATGCTTGAGTACAGACAAAGTCGCCCTTGCGCCGTTCGGGCGCCACTTCGTGGGTCAGAGCGCTTCGTGCGTGTTATTTGCATTCGTCAGGAGTGCTTCGCGCGTGTTATTTGCATCGAGGATCGCTGCTTCCGCGTCTTCGCTGCGGTGAGCGGTTTGGCGGAGGGAGATGCCTTCGATGCGGGCGTAGACGAGGCCGGCGGGGATGACGGACATGTTGGTGATGAGCCAGATCATGAGGCCGGCGCTGACGGCGAGCTCGGCGGGAATGCCGAACAGGGTCGTGAGCGCGCCGATGGTGAGGGCCTGCGCGCCGCCGCCGACGCCTGGCAGCTGGACGACGCCGCCGACGATGCTGAAGCCCATCAGCAGCAGAGCGTGGGAGACGCTGAGCTGGGAGATGGGCGGGGGGAAGGCCTTGAGCGCGAGCACATAGCTGAGGGCGATGACGGACCAGGTGGCGAGGCTGAGCAACGCGGCCCACAGGAAGTCGGGGACGCTGTCGATGACGTCGAGACCCTCGCGGAAGGCGAGGATCTTTTCGGCGGCGGCTTCACCGGCCTGGGGGGAGGCGAGGCTGCCGAGTTTCTGAGCGACGCGTGCGACGGCGGCTCCCGCTAGCCGGACGGCCAGGACGAATCCGGCGATCGTGAGCGTGAGGCCGGCGATCGCGTAGCCGACGCGGTGGAAGAGCTCGTGGTGGGGGAGGGTTTCGAGGTTGCGGGCGAACACGAGATTGAGCGAGAAGATGAGGGCGAAGGCGCCGAGATCGAAGATGCGTTCGACGGCGACGACGGCGATCTGCGAGCTGACGCTGAGGCCGGTGCGGCGTGCGATGAGGATGGGGCGGATGAGCTCGCCGACGCGGCCGAAGAGGGCGAGACCGGTGAAACCGACGAACTGGGTTCCGGTCAGGGCGAGGCCGCTGACGCGGGATTCGCCGCCGGCTTTACGCCGGGACGGACGGAGGAAGACGCCCCAGCGCAGCGCGCGCAGGACGTAGTTGCAGTAGATGACGGCGATGGCGAGCAGGACGAGCTTGAGGTTGGCGCGGCGCCAGCTTTGCGCGAAGCCGACCCAGTCGAAGTGCGAGGTGTGGAGCTTCCAGGCGATGAAGGCGAGGAGTGCGCTGAGCAGCAGCCAGGGCAGAGTCTTGCGGAAACCCGCCATGGCGGCTATTTCCCTTGAGCGATGAGGGTGGACTTGCGCCGGTTGAACTCGCGGATGACGCGGGCGACGTAGGTACGGGTCTCGCGGAAGGGCGGCACGCCGCGGTAGCGGTCGACGGCGGCGGGGCCGGCGTTGTAGGCGGCGAGGGCGAGGGCTACGTTGTCGTGGTAACGGGTGAGCATCTGGTCGAGGTATTTCGTGCCGCCTTCGACGTTCTCGGCGGCGACGAAGGCGTGCTGGACGCCGAGGTCCGAGGCCGTGCCGGGCATGAGCTGCATGAGGCCCTGCGCGCCGGTGCGGGAGACGGCGCGGGTGTGTCCGCCGCTTTCGGCGTGGACGACGCTGGCGAGGAGCTCGGCATCGATGTGGTGAGCGGCGCCGGCGTGGGCGAGCATCTCGGCGAGTTCCACGGCGGTGGGTTCGGTGACGGCCAGGATGGAGCCGGCGGCGGCGGCGGCTCTGGCGGCGGCTTTGGCCAGAGGCGTGGGGAGCGGATCGGGGACGGTCTCAACGTTCACGATTTCGGCGGCGGGTACGTCCATGTAGCCGGGCTCGGCACCGGGCGCGGCGGGGCGGAGGTAGAGCCGGATGCGGTCGCCCACGGGTTCGCGGCGGATGCAGTCGATCTCGAAGCCGGTGGTAAGGGTGACGCGCTCCATGGCACGGGCGAGCGGCGCGCAGGTCAGCAGCAGCACGGCGGTGAAGGCCGCACGCCTGGCACGCACGCTGGATGTGGATCGGGGTCGCATGTGCAGAAAGCCTATCAGAATGGGGGTTGGACTAGCCTGACACCTGGGTCGTAAGCAGCTCAGGCTGGTGCTCGGCTTGCTTCTGAGCGGAGAGTGCGCGTTCGATCGCCCGGGCTACGCCGTCCTCGAGGTTGGAGGCGGTGACGGGCCAGCCCTGGGTGGCGGCGATCTCCTTGAGGTCTTCGGGGGCGTCGCCCATGAGGACGGGGTGGCCTGCGATGGAGAGCATGGAGAGGTCGTTCCAGTTGTCGCCGATGGCCATGAGGTGGGCGGGGTCGAGGGTGCGGGCGGCGCAGAGGCGCAGGAGGGCGGCACCTTTGGAGCAGCCGGCGGGGAGGATGTCGACGATGGAGAGGTCGCGGTCGGGGTATTCGGTGCGGTTGAGGGAGATTCTGGCTTCGGCGCGGGTTTCGCCGACGGCGGCGACCCACGGGTTCTCGAGCAGGCGGGCTTCGGCGCGGCGCATGCGCTCGACGGGGCCGGCGAGCATCATCTGGATGGGTTCTTCGCCGTGGGTGAGGGAGCGCTCGATGGGGTTTTCGACTTCGATGAAGGCGGCGTTGACGGAGACCCAGCGGCCGATGGTTTTTTCGACGGCTTCATAGTCTTCGACGACCAGGGCACCGCGTTGATCGTCTCCGTCGGGGCTGAGTTTGTCGAAGGTGATGACGAGGGCGTCGCGGTACTCGCCGAGGTGGGCGCAGAGCCACTCGGAGGCCTGACGCTCCATATGGCTGCGCTCGATGAGCGTCGAGCCGAAGGTGCGGACGACGGCTCCGTTGGAACTGACGAGGAGAGTGTCGTCGGGCAGGGCGAGCGGGCGCAGGACCTTGAGCGCGTAGGAGTGACGCCGGCCGGTGGCGATGGCGAGGAGGATGCCGGCGTCGAGCGCGGCGCGGAGAGCGGCGAGATTGCGCGGGCTGACTTCGGTCTCAGCGCCGAGAAGGGTGCCGTCGAGGTCGATGGCGATCATGCTTACGGGCATTGTTTGATTTTCTCACTTACGAGTAAAGACCAGGTGCGCCCTGCGCGGGCGGCGGTCACTTCGTGGCACTTCGTACCGTGATTGCTTCGCGTGGGCCTTCCGTTGGTCGGCGCGGGATTGGATACGATGGACAGATGCCTGCGATTGCTTATCTTGAATCCGTGAAGAGTCACCACCGTGTTGCGGCGGATGAACCCCAGACTGTCGATCCAGAGACTCAGGAAAGCCTGTATGTGCGGTATGACCTGGAGGCTTTGAAGCGGACAGCGCATCGCGAAAACCCGGCAAAGTATGCGGCGGCGTCGGCGCGGTCGCTGGGGATGTGGCGGTACAGGGATGTGCTGCCGGACGTCGAGCCGATTTCGCTGGGCGAGGGGTGGACGCCGATGCTGCAGTCGCGGCGGTATCCGGGGCTGTACATCAAGGAAGAAGGAGCGAACCCCACGGGGAGCTTCAAGGCGCGCGGGCTTTCGATGGCGGTGACGATGGCGCGGCACTATGGGTTGCAGCATCTGGCGGTGCCTTCGGCCGGGAATGCGGCAGGAGCGCTGGCGGCTTACGCGGCGGCTGCGGGGATTACGGCGCATTTGTATATGCCGAAGGACGTGCCGTTCGCGAACCATCTCGAAGGCATTGTGTATGGGGCGGATGTGCACATGGTCGACGGGCTGATCTCCGACTGCGCGCGCATGGTAGGCGAGGAGATTGCGCGGCAGAAGGCGGCGGGAATGGCGGCGAGTGAGACGTGGTTCGACATCTCGACGCTGAAGGAGCCGTTTCGCGTCGAGGGTAAGAAGACGATGGGGTATGAGCTGGCGGAGCAGCTGGGGTGGAGTTATCCGGATGCCGTGTTTTATCCGACGGGCGGCGGGGTGGGCCTGATCGGGATGTGGAAGGCGTTTGAGGAGATGGAGGCACTGGGGTGGATAGCGCCGGGAACGAAACGGCCGAAGATGTATGCGCTGCAGTCGAGCGGGTGTGCGCCGATTGTCACCGCGTATGACCAGCACAAGCCGGCGAGTGAGTTCTTCCAGCATGCGGCTACGTTTGCCGCGGGGCTGCGGGTGCCGAAGCCGTATGGCGATGCGATCATTCTGGAGATTGTGCGGGTTTCGGGCGGGCAGGCAATCGCTTCGACGGATGAGGAGATCCTGGCAAGCATTCTGGACTACGCGAAGCATGAGGGGATCTTCTTGTCGCCGGAGGGTGCGGCGGCTACGGCGGCGTACGATCGGCTGATTGCGGCGGGCGAGCTGAAGCCGACGGATCGGGTGGTGCTGTTCAACACCGGCGCGGGGTTGAAGTACACGGATATGACGGCGGACGCGATGCATCTGCGGCGGCCGGGGACGCTGCCGGTGTCGATGCCGGTGGGTGGGATCATTACGCCGGTTTAGG
>CAXTVJ010000031.1:20301-27260 GCA_964247715.1 uncultured Acidobacteriaceae bacterium
TCTTCGCGCGCGGCGTTTGCGCGGGAGATGCCGGCGATGGTGCGGCTGGCGCTGCCGCTGGTGCTGGCCGAAGTCGGCTGGATGGCGATGGGGCTGGTGGATACGGTGATGGTGGGGCATCTGCCGGGGTCCGCCGTGCCGCTGTCTGCGGCGGCACTGGCCCAGGTGATCTACAACACGTTTGCGTTTGGGGTGGGCGGAATTCTGCTGGGGCTGGATACGACGATTGCGCAGGCGCATGGGGCGAAGGATTACGCGGCGGCGAACCGGTGGCTGTTTCAGGGTGTGCTGCTGGCTACGGCGCTGGCGGGACTGCTGATTGCTGCGGCGTTTCTGGCGCCGTTCGGGTTTGCGCGGCTGCATGCGGATCGGGCGGTGATCGCGGGCGCGGTACCGACCTTTCAGGCGCTGGCGTGGGGGACTTTGCCGCTGTTTGTGTACTTCGCGCTGCGACGGCATCTGCAGGCGTTCAACCATGTGCGGCTGATTGCGGCGGCGCTGGTGACGGCGAATCTGGTGAACCTTCTGTTCGACTGGATGCTGATCTTCGGGCACCGGTTTGCGCTGGGCGGACTGGTGCTGGGATGGAGTGCTCTGGGGGTGGTGGGATCGGGGATCGCAACGTCGCTGGCGCGGCTGTACATGGCAGGGTTTCTGGTGGGGGCGCTGGTGGTGGTGAACCGGCGGCATGGGTATGGGCTGCTGGACCGGCGGCTGGGGCAGAGC
The DNA here is from genome assembly GCA_964247715.1 of uncultured Acidobacteriaceae bacterium. GTDB lineage: Bacteria > Acidobacteriota > Terriglobia > Terriglobales > Acidobacteriaceae > Edaphobacter. The sequence continues at coordinate 21,028 of CAXTVJ010000031.1, forward strand.
CTGATCCCGCATGGGCCGAGTTTGTGGCGACTGCTGGCGCTGGGTGCGCCTTCGGGGGCGACGATTCTGGTGGAGATCCTGATCTTTGCCGTGGTGACGAGCCTGATTGCGCGGCTGGGGGCGGTGGCGCTGGCGGGGCATGAGATCGCGCTGAACTGCATCTCGTTCACGTTTATGGTGCCTCTGGGGATCTCGGCTGCGGCGAGCGTGCGGGTGGGGCAGGCGCTTGGGCGGAAGGCGCCGGGCGAGGCGCGCGCGGCGGGGTGGGCGGCGATCGCGCTGGGTGGAGGCTTTATGCTGTGCAGCGCGGCGATGTTCGTGAGCATGCCGCATGCGCTGGCGGGTGCGTTTACGCGGGATCGCGCGGTGATTGCGGCGGCGGTTCCGCTGATGCTGGTGGCGGCGGTGTTTCAGTTCTGCGACGGACTGCAGGTGACGGTGATCGGGGCGCTGCGCGGGGCGGGGGATACGCGGTCGGGGCTGCTGACGCATTTGTGCAGCTACTGGCTGTTCGGGCTGCCGCTGGGGTGTTTTCTCTGCTTTGAGCGGGGGATGGGGGCGCGGGGGTTGTGGCTGGGGTTGTGCGCTTCGTTGACGGTGTCCGGGATGGTGCTGCTTGCCGTTTGGCGGCGGAAACAAATGGCTTAGAACCAGTGATGAGGAAGGCAAAGGCAAGTGCGCCCTTGCGCCGGTCGGGCGGTCACTTCGTGACTCTTACACGCGTCGCGCGGCGCTCCCGCTGGTCGCGACAGAGATCGTGCCAACCGACGGGAGGACTGCGCGACGCGTATGAAGGTCACGAAGTGACCGCGGGGTATTGGACCGCCTCGCGGTAACGGTTATTCGAGGGTGGGTTGCAGCTCCGCGCGCAGAGCTTGTTCGCCTACCTCGGTTTTCGAGTGGAGGGTGAGGGTGACGGCGGCGGCGAGAATGAGCGCGCCGCCCAGCCAGGCGCTGGGGCCGAGAGTTTCGCCGAGGACGAAGATACCGAGGAGAGAGCCGATGAGCGGCTCCATGTTGAGCAGGATGCCGGCCTGGGAGGCGGGGACCTGGGTGAGGCCCCAGTTCCAGAGCCAGGTGGTGGTGGCGGTGCAGAGAGCGCCGGAGGCGGCGAGCGCGAGCCAGGCTTTGAGGGAGATGTGATGGATGGGCGGGAAGCCCCAGCCGAAGGGGACGATGAGGGCGAGCATGAGGGTTCCGGTGAAGATGCCCCAGGCGGTGACGACGGCGGCGGAGTGGCGAGCCATGAGCTGCTTGTTGAGGAGGATCCAGCCGAGGGCGATGGCGAGCGAGAGGACGACGAGGGTGTCGCCGAGGAGGGTGGCCTGGCCGGGTGCGGTGCTGTGGTTTCCGCCGAGCGCGATGAGGGCGGCTCCGGCGGTGGAGGCGGCGATGGCGATCCAGCCGATGCGATCCATGCGTTCGTGGGCGAAGAGGGCGGCACCGATGGCGAGCAGGACCGGCATCGTGCCGACCATGAGCGAGGCGTGCGAGACGGTGGTGATGGAAAGGCCGTAGAACTGGAGGAGGAACTGGAGCGGGACGCCGAGGAAGGAGGCGATGAGGAGCACTCCCCATTCGCGGCGGTTGAGGCCAGGTTTGTGGGTGAACAGGATGGGTGCGAGGGTGAGGGCGGCAAAGAAGAAGCGGTAGAAGACCATGGCACCGACGTTCATCTCGGCGAGGGCGATCTTGCCGAAGAAGAAGCCGCAGCCCCAGAGGCCGCTGGCGAGGGCGCAGGCGAGGAAGCCGAGGGTGCGGCGATTTGTGCGGCTTTGAGTCATGCGCTGGTGAGTCGGTAGCAGAAAGCCCCGGGATTAGCCGGGGCTTTCTTTCTTCTGCCTGGATTGTACGGGGATTGGGGCTACCAGACGCGGCAGCTGTTGGCGGGGACCATGGGCGATCCCTGTTTGCAGGAGAAGGCGGCAGCGAAGCCGGGCTGGTTGACGATGGGTCCGTTGGTGCGGTCGGGGTCGGGGGAGTGGGGATCGGTGAGGGCGATGGTGCGGACGAACTCGGGGCGGTCGTTGGTACACCAGTTCTGGGCGTAGGCGATGTAGAAGCGCTGCGCGCCGGTGTAGCCGTCGGCTTTGGCGTCGATGTTTTCGCCGTCCTGCTTCGCGCGGCTCTGCCAGGCCATGTAGGCGAGGAGCAGGCCGCCGTTGTCGGCGGTGTTTTCGCCGAGGGTGAGCTTGCCGTTGACCTTGACGTCATCGACGGCGGTGAAGGCGCTGTACTCGTTGACGAGGCAGCCGGTTTTGGCTTCGAAGCGTTTGGTGTCTTCGGGGGTCCACCAGTCGGAGAGATTGCCTTTGGCGTCGAACTTTTTGCCTTCGTCGTCGAATCCGTGGGTGAGTTCGTGGCCGATGACGGCGCCGATGTGGCCGTAGTTGACGGCGTCGTCGGCTTTGGGGTCGTAGAAGTCGGGCTGGAGGATGCCGGCGGGGAAGTTGATGTCGTTCATGGACGGATCGTAGTAGGCGTTGACGGTGGGCGGGGTCATGCCCCACTCCTGATGGTCGACGGGCTGACCGATCTTCCGGAGCTGGCGGTCATTTTCGAAGTCGGAGGCGCGCAGGCTGTTGCCGAAGGGATCGTCGGGCTTGACCTCGAGCGAGGCGTAGTCGCGCCAGCGGTCGGGGTAGCCGATTTTGTTGGCGATGCCGTGGAGCTTCTCTTTGGCGCGGAGTTTGGTGGCGGGGCTCATCCAGTCGAGGGTGTCGATGTCCTTGTCCATGGCGGTTTCGATGTCGTGGACCATGATGAGCATTTTGGCCTTGCTGTCGCCGGAGAAGTACTGCTGGACGTAGACCTGTCCGAGTGCCTCGCCGAGCGCGCCGTCGACTTTGGCCGAGCATCGCTTCCAGCGCGGGCTTTCCTCGGCTTCCCCGTAGAGGACGTGGTCGTAGAAGTTCCAGTGAGCCTGATCGAAGGTTTCGGGCAGGTTAGAGGCTTTGTCGGAGAGGAGATGGAAGCGCATGTAGGCGCGGAGGGTCTGGAGGTCGGTGTTGCGGACGAGCTGGACGAGGGCCGGGACGAAGTCGGGGTTGGCGTCGTTGAGCTCGGTGACGTGCGGGGCGTGGACGGCTTCTTCGTAGTGGCCGAAGGAGCCCATGGGGAAGTACTTCGTGATGTCGGAGGCGGGGACGAGATGGTAGGTCTTCTCGGGATCGCGACGGCTGGTGACGTCCATGCTGGCTTTGGCGAGGGCGGTTTCGAAGGACATGATGCCGGAGGCCTGCTGGGCGGCTTTGTCGGGCGGCGTTCCGCTGAGCGTGAGTATTCTGGTGATGTAGGCGACGTAAGCCTTGCGCAGCTCTTCGTCCTTGGCTCCGGTGCGGAGGTAGAAGTCGCGCTCGGGCATGCCGATGCCGCCCTGGTCGATGTAGGCGATCTGTTTGGTGGCGTCCTTGAGGTCCTGCTGCTCGCCGAAGGAGAAGAGGACGTTGACGCCGTCGCGCTGGAGCTTGCCGGTAAGCGCGGGCAGGCCGAGGAGCGAGACGGAATCGATCTCGGAGAGCAGGGGCTGGACGGGCTTGAGGCCCTGGGCGTCGATGGCGGACTCGTCCATGCAGGCGTGGTAATAGTCGCCGATCTTCTGCTGATTGGGGGTGCGGTCGGAGGCGGCTGCCGCTTTTTCGAGGATGGTGCGGAGGTTCTGGGTGTTGACGTTCATGAGGTTGACGAAGCCATCGTTCATGGGCATATCGCCGGGGATGGGATGGTTCCGGGCGTAGTGGCCGCAGGCGAACTTGTAGAAGTCGTTGCAGGGATTGACGGTGGTGTCGATGGAGGTGAGATCAAAGCTGGGAGTGGGGGTGTAGACGGGATCGTCGGGCGCGACGGCGGGCCGGACAACGGAGGCGTTCTGGCTCACGTTCTGGGCGAGCGCGAGACCGGAGGCTGCGGCCAGGAGAGCGGCAAGGCCGGCACGGCGGGTGATGCGTGGGGTCATGGTGAATCCTCTGGAAAAAGGCTTTGGAGAAGGTTATATCGCTTTTGACGGGGCGGATGTGCGTTTGTCGGGCGGTCAGCCACACCGGGCTGCCGATCGCGTCTATAAAATTGTGTCGAGAGGGTGCGGCGCGCAGGAGCGGGCTGCCGGGCGTTACGCACGGATGCTGATGAAGGTTCCCGGGATCAGGTCGAAGTGGAGGCGTGGCGGGTTCGCCACGGCGCTCGTGTGCGCGTTTACGCTGCTGCCTGTGGCATTTGCGGGTGGTCCGAAGAATGCTGCCGGGCCGCTGGTGATCCATGGTGAAGATGTGGGTTTCTTTCCAACGGCGGCTCCACTGGGAAGTACGTCGGGCACGATGTTCACGCTGCATTTCGTGGACGAGACGCATCTGTTGCTGACGTTCAACGCGCGTTCGCTGTTGAAGCGGATGCCGGACGCGAAGCCGGAGGATGAGGACCGCAACGTGGCGGCGGAGCTGATCGAGCTGCCGAGCGGGCGGGTGCTGGCGAAGACCGAGTGGAGGACGCGTGACCGGAACCGGTATCTGTGGCCGCTGGGGCATGGAGCGTTTCTGGTGCGGGTGCGCGAGCGGCTGTCGGTGATCGCGCCGATGGCGAATCTGAAGCGCGGCGAGCCGTTTCATGAGGAGCAGATTCTGGACGTAAAGCGGCGGATCGGGTATCTGACGGTATCGCCGACGGGCGATCTGCTGGGGGTGGAGACGGTGCCGCCGCGGGCGGCTAAGATCGAGAACGCGGCGGTAAGGCTGGATGAGCCGGCAGCGGGAGAGGTGCGGATCGGGGATGGCCGCCCGCAGGTGCAGATCAACTTTTACCGTCTGGTGCGCGAGGGAGACGGGTCGCGGGTGGTGGCGGCGCGGGCGGGGGTGATCGGGTCGGACAGCCTGATCGAGCTGCCGGCGGACGCGGATGGATTTCTGGATGTCAAGAAGGATCCTGCGACGCCGGGCTACTGGCTGTTCGACTACGTATCGCATGCGGGGAAGCGGACGGAGCTGGCGGCGTATGAGACGACGTGCGCGCCGCGTGCGACCTGGATCAGCCGGAGCGAGTTTGTGGCATTCGGGTGCCGCGGCTCGAACGAGCAGCAGGAGTTGAGCTATTTCAACCTGAAGGGCGAGGAGCCCTGGGTCAATGTGCTGCACGGGGCACCTATCTCCCCGATGATCGTGGCGTCTGCTGAAAGTGGACGCCTGGCAATGGGGCGGACGCTGTTGACTGGCCCGATCTACAACGACAGCGAGGTGACGCCCGATATGCTGCAGGCGCAGGATATTACGGTGCTGCAGGGATACGACGGGCGGACGCTGCTGCATGTGCAGGCGACGCCGATCCAGCGGATGGGGCAGAACTTCGATCTTTCGGCGGATGGAACGAAGTTTGCGGTGGTGCGTGGCGGCAACGTGGAGGTGTACACGCTACCGGCGCGGACCGCGAAGGATGACGCGGCGGTGAAGGCGGCGGAGGCGATGGCTCCGGAACGGAACGAGGCGGAGATCCGGCTGAATGCGGTAAAGGTGGAGGAGACGCCAGCCGAGGAGAAGGTAGAGGCGAAGGCCGAGGTCAAGGAGGTGATTTCGGCGAGTGCCGTTCCGGTGACGACCGGAGCTGCCGCGGCTGCCGGCGGGACGCTGCGCCAGCCGGAGGTGCATTATGTGGTCGACGGGGATCCGCAGGTGACGGAACCGGGGGAGAAGCCGCGGCGGAAGGCACCTACCCTCTATGGGGATTCGGCGGGGGATGCGGCTCAGGCAGACTCGGGGAAGCCGGAGTAAGGCGGAATGCAGAGGACGCGGAAGAGAGGCGCGCAGAGGGCGCGGAGTAAGAGGGAAAGGCCAGCCTTGTGGGCTGGTCTTTTTGATGTTTGTACGAAGAGCTCAGGCGGCTTTGGCGAGGACGATGGCCTTGACGCGGGCGTTGAGGCGGCTCTTGTAGCGGGAGGCGGTGTTCTTGTGCAGAACACCCTTCTGAACGCTCTTGTCGAGGAAGGAGGCGGTCTGGGAGTAGATCTTCTTGAGCTCGTCGTGGTTGCCGGCGGCGATGGCCTCGCGCAGGGTGCGGAGGGTGCCGCGGAGGCGGGACTTGTTGGCGCGGTTGACGGCGGTTTTGGTGATGGTCTGCCGAGTGCGCTTGAGCGAGGAGATGTGATTTGCCATGGGAACTCTCTTTTCTGAGCCTCGGGGGCGTTGCCCCGGGCGGAATGGGTGCAGGCGTCACGGCCGGAAGGCACACGGCCTTGCCACATCCCCTGCAAA
>CAXTVJ010000031.1:27360-44051 GCA_964247715.1 uncultured Acidobacteriaceae bacterium
AACCCATGCTTCACTCTGACGGAGGTCAGCTAAGCCCGTTGATCAAACGTGCCCTGGAAATTACGCCCGGAATCGAACCGCTGTACGGCAATCGTGATGAGAACCTCCGTCTGCTGGAAGACGGACTGCATGTGCAGATCGATCTGCGCTCGGATGCGATTCACATCGCGGGCGAGGAGGGACAGGTGGCGCGGGCGGCGCAGGTGTTTGCCGACTTCGACTGCCTGCGGAAAGCCGGATTGACGCTGCAAAACGGGGAGCTGCACGTTCTGCTGAAGCTGGTGGTGGCGGACCCGAAGGCGACGCTGAAGGGCATCGTCGAGCAGGGCAAGCAGCGATCGACCGGCGTGAAGCGGATGGTGCAGCCGCGCTCGGCCAACCAGAAGCGTTATGTGGAGGCGATCGAGGCCGGCGACATGACGTTCGGGCTGGGTCCGGCGGGTACGGGCAAGACGTATCTGGCGGTGGCGATGGGCGTGGCGGCGCTGATGGCGAAGAAGGTTTCGCGGATCATCCTGGTGCGGCCGGCGGTGGAGGCGGGCGAACGGCTGGGGTTCCTGCCGGGGTCGCTGCAGGAGAAGGTGGATCCGTATCTGCGGCCGCTGTATGACGCGCTGTACGATCTGCTGGACCAGGAGAAGGTGGACAAGCTGCTGGAGCGGAATGTGATCGAGGTGGCTCCGCTGGCGTTTATGCGCGGGCGTACGCTGAGCGACGCGTTCATCATCATGGACGAGGCGCAGAACACGACGACCGAGCAGATGAAGATGTTCGTGACGCGGCTGGGGAATAACTCGAAGGCCGTGATTACGGGCGATCTGACGCAGACGGATCTGCCGAATCCGAAGAAGAGCGGGCTGCTGGAGGCGCTGAATGTGCTGGACGGCGTTGAAGGAATCCGGTTCTGCCACTTCGAGGATGTGGACGTGGTGCGGCACCAGCTGGTGCAGCGGATTGTGCGGGCGTACGACAGCTATGGACGGTCGCAGCAGCAGCTTCCGCTGGGGATGGGCGAACGGCACATCGGGGAGACACAGATGCCCGAGGGTTCCGGGATTGCGCCGGCGCCGGTGGTTTCGAAGCCGCAGTGAGAGCAAATGCGATCCCGTCAAGCAAGTGCAGGTAAGGTACGATCTTGAGCAGAGGCCGGGCGAACCGGCCTCTGACGTTTTTTTTCCGATGATCAACATCGACCCTCCGAGTAGTCCTCTCGCGTTGCATGAGCTGAAGACGATCAGCTCGACGGGACTTGCGCGTTTTCTTACGCGGGCCCGCAAGGCGGTGGAGCTGGCGGGCTCGGTGGAGGTGCTGCTGACGTCCGATGCCGAGGTGAAGCGGCTGAACCGGGCGTTCCGGGGCAAGAACAAGGCGACGGATGTGCTGAGTTTTCCGGCTCCGGAGGAGCTGGCGGGCGAGGTTGCGGGAGATGTGGCGGTGTCGCTGGACATGGCGGCGCGGCAGGCGGCCGAGCACGGGCATTCGCTGGCGGAGGAGGTGCGGATCCTGCTGCTGCACGGGCTGCTGCACCTGGCGGGCGAGGACCATGAGGTCGACGCGGGAGAGATGGCCGCGCGGGAGAGAGCGCTGCGTTTGAAGCTGAAGCTGCCGGCGGGGCTGATTGAGCGGGTGGACGCGGCGGCTCAAAAAAAAGGACACCTGCCGATTCCGGCGCTGCGCTACGGAATGAACCCCAGGAAGGGAGCTGCCGACACGAGGGTTGCGAAGAAGAGCGTTGTCAGAAAGCGTGCAGCCGCGAAGGCGACGACTGGGCGTAAGGGTGGGGCGCGGTGACGGGGGTTTTGCTGGCGGGCCTGATGGTGGTGCTGGCGCTGGCGGCGTATGTGGATCGCGTGTACTCGGAGATGGGGAAGTTTCTGGCGCGGGAGTACCAGGACAATATCGACTCGTGGGAGGAGCGGGTTGAGCCGCGGCTGAAGTTGTCGCGGGAATCGATTGCGTTGTCGGCTTCGGTGCTGCGGCAGATGTCGCTGGCGTGCGTGGCGCTGGTGCTGGGGATGCAGTTGTGGCGGGATGTGGCCGCGCATCCGGAGACGATGTGGAGTGAGCTGGCGGTGACGCTGGCGGAGCTGGTGTTTATCATTCTGGTCTTCGACCGGCTGGTGCCGCAGGTGCTGTTCGCGCGGACGCAGGGGCAGTGGGTGGCGCGGATCCGGTGGCTGCTGCAGGCGCTGTTCTATCTGATTCTGCCGATCACGCTGCTGCTGGGACTGCTGCTTTCGATCGCGGCGCTGGCGGAGCCAGAGAGCACGGAACAGGAAGAGCATCCGGACGAGCGGATGGATGCGCTGCTGGAGGCGGGTGAGGAAGAGGGGGTCTTCGAGGAGTCGGACCGCGAGCTGGTGCGGTCGGTGGTGGAGTTTGGCGACAAGGTGGTGCGCGAGGTGATGACGCCGCGGCCTGAGGTGTTCGCGCTGCCGTCGTCGATGACGCTGCGGGAGTTCACCGCGCAGATTCAGGAGCGTGTGTTCTCGCGTGTGCCGGTGTATGAGGGGACGCTCGACCAGGTGACGGGGATCGCGTTCGCGCACGATCTGCTGCAGGTGACGGATGAGGACGCGGTATCGATCACGCTGGCTCAGATTCAGCGGCCGGCGGAGTTTGTGCCGGAGACCAAGCGGGCGACCGCGCTGCTGCGCGAGATGCAGAGCGCGCAGCAGCATATGCGGATCGTGATCGATGAGTATGGCGGGGTGGCGGGTGTGGTCACGATCGAGGACCTGCTGGAGGCGATTGTCGGAGAGATTGCTGACGAGCACGATGAGCCCGAGGCGGATGTGGCTCCGGTGCGCGAGGCGGATGGGGTGTACGTGGTGACGGGAACGTTTGAGGTTTCGCGGCTGCGGGATTTGTTCTCTGAAGACCGAACGGACGAGGAGCACGCGGGCGAAGAGGAAGGGACGCCGGCGCTGCGGTTGCCGGAGGGGTATGAGTCGACGACGGTGGGTGGTCTGGTGAGTGAGATTGCCGGGCATATTCCTCTGCCGGGTGAGGTGGTGGAAGAGGGTGGGCTGCGGCTGGAGGTGCTGGCGAGTACGGATCGAAGGATCGATCGGATACGGGTGAGTCTGGCGGAGAAGGACGGCGACCAGAGCCGCTAGCGGTTGCGCGTTGCGCGAGGTCGTTCGTGCTGCGCATGAACGGGGCACCCGGGCTCCGTGGCGTCAGGAGCTGCAGGTCCTTCGCCTTCGCCGCGCTTCGCTCAGGATGACAGGGCTAGAGGTTGAAGAGTTCGCGGAGGCGTTTGGTCTGGTTGCGGCTTACGGGGATTTCGGTTCTTCTGGGGTCGTCCATGCGGAGCTGGTAGGTGGACTTGAACCAGGGGACGACCTCGCGGATGTGCTGAAGGTTGACGACGAAGGAGCGGTGGGCGCGCCAGAAGGTTTCGGGGTCGAGCTGGTCGAGGAGTTCCTCGAGGGTGCGGCAGTTGGCGGTGCCTTCGACGGTGGGGGTGACGACGGAGATGGTGCCGTCGTCGATGGAGGCGAAGCAGATTTCTTTCTGGTCGACGAGGAGCAGGCGGTTCTGAGTGCGGACGACGACTTTGCCGGACTGTCTGCCGTTTTGTGAGCCGATCTGGGCGCGGAAGGCGGCGGGCTGGGATGCTTCCGCTACCAGCTTGAGCAGGGCGTCGAGCTTGGCCTCGGCGCCGGCGAGTTCCTGCGGGGTGCCGGTGGTTTCGGGGCCATTGGCGGGGTTGTGAGCGGGGCGGCGGGTGCGGGCTTTTTCGAGGGTCTGGAGGACGCGGGCGCGGTCAAAGGGCTTGAGCAGGTAGTCGACGGCATTGACCTCGAAGGCGCGGACGGCGTAGCGGTCGTAGGCGGTGGCGAAGACGACTTGAGGAAGCGGGATTTTGCGATCGAGCAGGCGTTTGAGGACCCCGAAGCCGTCGAGGCCGGGCATCTGGACGTCGAGGAAGACGAGGTCGGGACGGTGGAGGGCGATGAGCTCGACGGCTTCGATGCCGTTGCCGCCGAGGGCGAGGAGGTTGACGTCGCCGGCGTCTTCGAGGAGGTACTGGAGCTCCTGACGGGCGAGGGGTTCGTCGTCGACGATGACTGCGCGGAGGGGCATTGCAGGTTCAGTGTACGTGGCGCGCCTCACCGCAGATCCCTCCGCTTCCTTGCGGAAGGACAAGGCGAGGGAGAATTGGCGTGACATCTGCAGAGTCCTTCGCTGCGCTGCGGAAGGACAAGCGGAAAGGGGTGTGGGCGCGGCTAGTCGGGGTAGGCGCGGAGGCGGGCGGGCATGTGGTCTTCGGCGAGGTCGTGTCCGCACTGCTTGCAGAAGACGTCGGTGATCTCGACTCCGCGGAAGCAGCGGCCGCAGACGGGGGCCATCTGGAACTGGCACTGCGGGCAGAAGTGGTAGCTGGAGGCGATCTCGGAGGTGCAGTGGGGGCAGCGGGAGAGCGCGGGCTGGCGCAGGAGGAAGTAGACGACCGCGCCGATGCCGCCGGGCATGAGGATGACGATGAGCATCCAGAGCGGGGCGGACATGTTGCGGCGTTTGACGTCGCGGGAGACGTAGCCCATGAGCAGGAAGTAGCTGGCGACGAGGGTTCCCATGGAGTAGCCCATCATGACGCGCATGGGCATCATGCCGGCGCGGGGATGGGGCAGGACGAAGTGGACGAGATACTCAATGGAGAAAAAGGCGATGACGGCGAGGATGACCGACCAGCGCGGAATCATGGCGAGATCGTCGGTGGTCTCGGGATCGCGGGGAGCGACGGCGTTGCCCCAGGGCGCGTTGACTGGCTGGTTCACCGGGAGCCCTCGTTTCCGGCGCGGGTGCCGCGGCGGTACCAGACGACGGCAAGCAGGATGGCCGAGAGCGGGAGACACCAGGCGAGGAGCAGAAGCATCTGCTGGCTGGCGTCGGGGATGCCGGCGGGGAGCAGCTCGGACTCGTCCATGACGCTCCAGAGGGCGACGAGGACGGTGGCGAGCAGGCCGAAGGAGACGGTGAGCGGGATCCACAGGCTGCGAACGCGATTGCGGCGCTGTTCGAGCGCAACGGCACGCTCGCGGACGACGCGATGGGTGCGGTTGACGAGATTCGCTGGAGCGGTGCCGGGAATGCGCTCCGCAGGCGGGGAGGTCCTGGAGGAAAGGGAATTCATGCGCGTGCTTCCTCGACGGCGCGGGTGCGGCGGAGCTGTTCGACCTCCGGCTTGAGCGCGGCGAGCCCGCGGTAGAGCCGGGATTTGACGGTGGAGAGCGGCGCGTGGGTGATGGAGGCGATCTCCTCGAGCGACATCTCTTCGTGGAAGCGGAGGGTGAGGACCTCGCGGTAGTTGGGATCGAGTTTGAGCAGAACTTCGGCGACCTCGGCGCGGTCTTCGCGGGTAGCGAAGTGCTCGAGCGGGGAGGGACCCTCGATGGCGACTTCGAAGGGCCGCTCGTCTTCACCGGCCTCGCTCATCTCGTCGAGCGAGGCCATCTGGCGCTTACGCGAGAGATCGATGACGAGATTGCGGGCGATGGTGAAGAGCCAGGTGTCGAAGCGGGCTTTGCCGTTGTATTGCGCGCCGCGCAGGAGAACGCGTATCCAGGTCTCCTGGAAGAGATCTTCAGCGACCTCGCGCTTGCCGGTGAGGAAGAGCAGATAGCGCAGAAGGCGGTGCTGGTAGGTTTCGATGAGTTGATCGAGGAGCTCGGGATCGTTGCGCTTGAGACCTTTCGCGATGGCGAGACTCTCACGGGCGACTTCCGCGGCGCGCTGGGCTTCGATCGACGCGGCGCGGGAGCCGCGGACGAGGCTGGAGGCGAGTGTCTGGGCTGCTCCCATATGGTGGCAGACGAGACTCGCGCCGGAAAGGTTGCAGCGTTTTTCGGGAGGCTGGGGTGTGACGCTGCGTGACCGATCCGGCGGTTAGACTGGAGCGATGGAAGTGCTTTACGGACTCCATCCGGTGGAGGAGGCGCTGCGCTCGGGTGGACGGCGGCTGGAGTATGTGCTGGTCTCGCGCGAACGGTTGCGGGGCGCGGCGGATCCGGCGACGGCGCGCATTCAGGAGTTGTGCAGGGCGAACGGCGTGCGGGTCGCGATCGAGCCGAAGGACCAGTTGACGAAGATCGCTCGGACGGACGCGCATCAGGGTGTGGTGGCGGCGGTTCGGGAGCGGAAGTTTCTGGCGTTGGAAGACCTGCTGGAGAAGCCGGGACGGCTGCGGCGGCGGTTCTTTCTGGCGCTGGACGGGGTGGAAGACCCGCACAATCTCGGCGCTTTGCTGCGGTCGGCGGATGGTGCGGGCGTGGATGGGGTGTTGCTGCCGGAGCGGCGGTCGGCACCGATCTCGGCGGTGGTGGCGAAGACGAGCGCCGGGGCGAGCGAGCATGTGCCGATCGCGCGGGTGACGAACCTGACGCGGGCGCTGGAGCAGATGAAGAAGGCGCATGTGTGGGTGATCGGGCTGGATGAGCGGGGGACGCCGGACTATACGGATTTCGACTTCGACGCGGACTGCTGCCTGGTGCTGGGGGCGGAGGGTTCGGGTCTGCACGACCTGGTGAAAAAGACGTGCGACCACCTGCTGCGGATTCCGATGGCGGGCAGCGTAGCGTCGCTGAATGTATCGGTGGCGGGCGCGGTGGTGATGTATGAGGCGCTGCGGCAGCGAACGAAGCCGGGCGTGGTCGCGGGTGCGGCCGCGAGTTCGTCTAAAGCGGGTAAGCCTCGTAAAGGATTGGGTTCTTGAAGAGTTCATCTGGTGTGTTGCTGGCGGCGCTGGCGTTCTGCTCCGCTGCTTCTTTGCTTTGCGCGCAGAGTGCGCCGGATACGCCGATCACCGCGAGCCCGCCGCAGCAGGCTCCGGGCTCGCCCGACCATGGGCAGGTGATCTTTTCTACGGATCATCCGCCGCAGCTGACGAATCCGGCGACTGCGGATGTATTTCCGAAGACGCCGGTGACGAACGAGGAGCGGGCGGCGGTGGCGGTCGTGGCAACGGATCTGGACCTGCATCTTTCGCCGGCGGAGGCGGGGATCGAGGGGCGGGCGGTGCTGACGCTGAAGAACGTTTCGGCAAAGCCGCTGGCACAGATTCCGCTGCAGCTTTCGAGCTCGCTGCGATGGCAGAGCCTGTCCGCTGCGGGACGGCGGGGCGGGTCGGCGTGGACACAGTCGCCGGTGACGACGGATGAGGACCACACCGGGTATGCGCAGGAGGCGGTGCTGACGCTCGAACGGGCGCTGGCTCCCGGGGCGACGGTGCAGGTTTCGGCGCTGTATGCAGGGACGATCCAGGCGTCGGCGGAACGGCTGACGCTGATTGGGACGCCGGCGGACAAGGCGGCGCAGACGGATTGGGACGAGATTGCGCCGACGTCAGATGAGTCGATTACGGCGCTGCGCGGATTCGGCGAGGTGCTGTGGTATCCGGTGGCCGCGCCGACGGCGGTGTTTGGTGAGGGGAACGAACTGGTTACGGCCATCGCGGAGCAACGGAGGCTGAATGCCGTGGCGACGATGCGGCTGCGGCTTACTGTGCTGTACGCGGGCGATCCGCCGGATGAGGCGGTGTTCGACGGACAGGTGCTGCCGCTGACGAAGACGCCGGACACGGAGAACCAGGTGGTGGACGAGACGCGGGGGACGGCGACGGCGGTGTTTACGCCGGGGCCGATCGGGTTCCGGACGCCGAGTCTGTTTCTAACGGCGCAGAATGCGCAATCGACGGCTTCGAATCTGCTGCAGGTGATTACGCCGGTGCCGGAGGCGGCGGAGGGATATGCGACGGCGGCGCAGTCGCTGGAGCCGCTGCTGCGGGCGTGGGTGGGCCCGGACCCTCTGCGGCCGCTCACGATTCTGGAGCATGCGGGCGAGCCGTTCGAGGATGGGCCGTTTATCGCGGCGCATATGAGTCCTTCGGCCGATCCGCGGGATATTGCGCCGGCACTGGTGCGCGGGCTGGCGCATGCCTACTTCCGCGATCCGGCCGCATGGAGTGTGTGGCTGGATCAGGGAGTTCCGGAGCTGATGAGCCTGTTCGCGCTGGAGCGGGCGAGCGGTCGGGATGCGGCGGTGGCGCAGCTGGAGCATCACGGTACGCTGATTGCGTTGTCCGAACCTGCGCCTGCGGCGGCCGGCTCGGCGAGTGTGGGGGACGCGCCGACGGCGCTGGTGCGGGCGAGCGCGGACGTGTTTGTGCGGCTGAAGGCGGCGGCGGTGCTTTGGCAGCTGCGGGACATCCTGGGGGATGAGGCGTTTCGGACGGGGCTGCTGAGCTTTCGGCATTCGCTGGCGGCGAACCCGGGGTATGACCGCGACCAGACGAGTTTCGAGAAGACGCTGGAGCGGACGAGCGGGCGGGATCTGGGGTGGTTCTTTGCGGACTGGGTGTATCAGGATCGGGGGCTGCCGGACCTGACGATCACGGCGGTCGATCCGCGTCCGCTGCCCGCGCGACCGGGCAAGGTGTCGGGCTATCTGGTGGCGGTGGTGGTGAAGAACGAGGGGGACGCGGTCGCGGAGGTTCCGGTGACGGTGGCATCGAGCGGGAACGGGCCGAACGCATTGACGGCGACGGAGCGGCTGCGGGTGGCGGCGCATGGCTCGGCGTCTACGCGGATTTTATTTGAAGGGACGCCGGAGACGCTGGCGGTAAACGACGGGTCGGTGCCGGAGCTGAGAACGTCGCGGCATACGCGGGAGATCGTGCTGCCTGCGTCTTCTCCATAGGACAAGACGCAACACGGATCAGGGCCGATCAGCGCGGGATCAGGGGCGGATTAACGGCGGGGATGCCTTCGGCTTTTGGGTTTGGTGCGGGGGGGAATGGCTTCGGTCCAGATCTGGGGTGCGCCCCAGGGGCGGATCGCTGTCAGGTTGAGGCGGATGGGGCTTTCGGGGGCTGCAGGGCCAGGCGCTGCGGGCGCTGGTGTCGCGGGCAGTACCGTGTCGATGCCTTCGCCGAAGGGTGGGAGGGCCTGGGCAAGGTCGGCCAGGCGGGCGCGGAGAGCTGGTCCGGTGAGAAGCAGGTGGAGCGCGGTGCGATCGGCGGCCAGGGTGAGCATCGCGGGTTGGGCTGCGCCCAGGTCGAGCGGAAGGGGATCGAGGGTGAGGGTTTCGGCTCGAAGAGAGCCATGCAGGCCGGCGTGGTCCAGGAACGGCTTCGCTCCGTTGAGGGCGACGCGGAGATTATTGCTGGACGCGGTGCCTGACGCATTCGGCAACCCCTGCTCGCAGCAGTGAAGGTCGCCGGAGATGGTTCCGGCTGCGTGAAGATCGGGCGCGATGTGGTCGGTGGCGATACGAAGGACGTCGAGCAGCCCTGCGGCGGAAACGTTGGTCCACCTGGCGTCTATCGCAGCGGAGGTGATGGGGTGGCGGACGTCGGCCAGGCGGCCGGTGACGCTGAAGCCGCCGGTGCCGTTAGCGGCGGGCCAGGCGCAGGCGAGGTGTTCGAAGCGGTGGAGGGCGTCGTGGGCTTCGGCTTGGCAGGCGAGGTCCACGTCGAGGCTGCGGGGGGGAACGAAGTCTGCCCGGCGGAGGCGGCGCAGCTCCAGTCTGGTTGTCAGGGAGGACGTCCCGAGGGTTCCGGCGAGGTGGGCGCGGAGGGTCATCTCGCCGCGCAGTCCGGCGTCGCGGCCGACGAGGACCCAGCTCGCGGCTCCGAGGGGAGCGGCCTGCCACGCGGCGGTGAGATCGACGGGGACTTCGCCGAGGGTGGGGGCTTTCCCGAGCGTGCCTTCGAGCTTGAGGAGGCCGGTGTCGGCAGCGGCGGTGTCGGTGCGGGCGGGGTGGGCTTCGAGGCGGACGCGCCAGCGGCCGGGTTCGGGGAGCCACAGGGCAAACTCGGCGTCGGTGAGCGCGAAGGGTTTCTTTTCGAGGCCGTCTTTGAAGTTGACGCGGGCACCGGTGGCTTCGATATAGGGGAAGCGCTGGAGGTGTTCGTCGTGAGTGGCTTCGGTGGGTATGACGGGCATGCGGGATGCCTGGACGAGGATGCTTTCGATGTTCCACTGGCCGGCGGGAGCGTGGACGAGATTGAGGCTGGGTTCGACGAGGGAGATTCTGGAGAACTCGACTTTGCGCTGCCAGAGGGAACGGATGCGGAGGGTGGCGCGGACGGTATTGGCGCGGATGACGGGCTCTGCGCCGAAGGCGGGATCTTCGTCGACGACGAAGTTGGTGAGGACGAAACCGGGCGTGGGCAGCAGGGTGAGGGTGACGGAGTCGAGATGGACGGGACGGCCGAGGCTGGCGCTGATGCTGGTGGCGATGCGTCGACGGTAACGGTTGACGTTGACCAGCGGCGGGAGCACGGCCAGGAGGCCGAGGGTGATCAGGACTGCGATGGCGATGAGGATGCGGCGCCGGGATGCGGGCGAGAGAGGTTTCGGCGCGGGGTCGGCGGACAGGTCAGGGTCGAGGCCGTCCTGCTCGGCGTCGAAGAGAGCGTCTATATCAGGACGATGCGCGTGCACGGGAGACACCGGCTGCGAGGTCTCGGCTGCGCGTTCGGTTTCCTGCTCCGTCTGCTTCAAAGCCGAGGGGCTCCTATCGGATCAGGTGGCCGGTGCGGGACCAGCGGGTGCGGCTGAAGAGGTGGAGGACGGTGGAGACATACGAGCCGATGCGTGCGCCCATGCTGGCCTGGGAGGCGTCCATCTCGTCGGCGGTAGTGCGGTAGGACCAGTAGTTGAAAAGCGGCCGGCCGAGGATGTTTTCACGCGGGACGAAGCCCCAGAAGCGGCCGTCGAGGGAGTGCTGGCGGTTGTCGCCCATGGCGAAGAACTTGCCGGGCGGGACGACGATGTCGTGGCCCTGGATGTGGGAGGCGAGGTCTTCGGTCCAGACTTCGGTGGAGCCATAGGGGGCACCGTTCGCGGGGAAGTCGTCGCGGGCGGGATTGTAGGCGTCGTCGGGGTCATCGGAGGGGTGAGGCACGGCGGCGTAGGGTTCGTTCTGGGCCACGCCGTTGAGGTAAACGACGCCATGCTGCAGGTGGATGCGGTCTCCGGGGACGCCGATGAGGCGCTTGACGAGGACGAGGTCGGGGGACTCGGGGTTGGGTTTGAAGAAGACGATGACGTCGCCGCGTTGAGGCTCGCGATAGTGGACGAAAGGCGCCCAGGCGGTGCGCGGAGCGAAGCCGATGCGGTCGACGAGGACATGGTCGCCGATGAGGAGCGTCTTCTCCATGGAGCCGGAGGGAATGACGAAGTTCTGAAAGATGAACGTCATCACGAAGAGGCCCATGGCGAGCACGGCGCAGATGGAGGAGAGCCCCTCGAGCGGGGTTTCGGTCTCGGCCTGCTTTTCTTCGGCGAGGGAGACGCCTGCGGCGGCGGGAATGGTGCGGGTCGTCGCGTCGCGCTGCGCTTCAGTGTCGGTGAGGGCCATGCGTCAGAGTCTCCGGGCGGAACGCGCCTTGTCCATCCTAAACCGCCTTGTGGACGGCTGTGCGCGAAGGTTTAGTGGACGACGTGGAAGGTTCGGCTCCAGCGGGCAAAGTTGCGGGTGGGCTGTGCGGCGTCGGGCCGGATTTCTGAGGATTCCGGTCCGGCTGACTCGGGTTCGGAGCCCGGCTCGCGCCACGAGAAGTAGACGAGCAGGGGCTTGCCGACGATGTCGCGACGGGGGACGAAGCCCCAGTAGCGGCTGTCCTCGGAGTCGTTGCGGTTGTCGCCGAGGACGAAGTAGTTGCCGGGCGGGACGGTGATTTCACCCGCGGTTCCAGCGTCTTGAAGCAAGGCACGGAGACGGATCCACCACTGCGGGTCGACGCGAAGGTCCATGGCTTCGAGCGTGGGGAAGTCGTCGCGGAAGCTGTCGGGCGGGGATGGAGTGTAGCGGGTGTAGAGCTCCTGGAGCGGCTGATCGTTGACATAGACGCGGCCGTGGCGGAGGTGGATGCGGTCGCCGGGCAGACCGATCACGCGTTTGACGAGGTGCACGGCGGGGTCACCGACGGGGTCGTGAAAGACGATGATGTCGCCGCGCTGGACGCCGGAGGGAGGAAGCAGCGGTTCTTCGCCGCGAACGGTGGACTGGCGGTCGAGCAGGAGGAAGTCGCCGACGAGGAGCGTGGGCTCCATGCTGGCGGAGGGGATGCGGATGGGCTGCACGGTGAAGGTCATGAGGAAGAGCGCGACGATGAGGACGTAGAGCAGCGACTGAATGGCGGGCAGGGTGCCGATGGGCTGGTGATGATGGGGATGGGAGACGGGCACGGGCTGTCCGTGCAGGGGAGTTGGCTGAGTCCGCAGGGGCGCAGGCGGCTCGGCAGCTTGTGCGGAGGTCAGGACTGGCTCGCTCATCGCGCGGAGCCGGAAGCGCCGACACCGGCGGCGATGAGGCTCACGAGAGCGAGGCGCGCAGCTTCCTGCTGGGCCTCCTTCTTGCTGGGACCGGAGGCTTCGGCGAGCAGGCCGAAGGCAGCGCCCGCGCCGTCGAGCCAGACTTCAATGCGGAAGGTGCGGCGGTGATCGGGACCTTCCTGACCGGCGAGAATGTACATCGGGCGGCCGAGGCCTTCCGCCTGAACGAGTTCCTGGAGGGCGGATTTGTGATCGCCGACGGCGCCGCTGAAGCCGCCGCCGGAAAGTGCGTCGGACTGGGCGATGGAGCGTTCGAGGTCGCCGAGGGTAGGCGCCAGAATTTCTGCTTCGACGAAGCGGCGTGCGGGCTGAAGACCTCCGTCGAGGAAGAGCGCCGCGATGAGGGCTTCGACGGCGTTGGCGGCGAGGGTGGGATTATCGCGGCCGCGGTTGCGTTCGGCGGTTTCACCGAGGCGGAGGACGCGTCCGAGCGCGAGGCGGGTGCCTACGTCGCCGAGGTGTTTGCGGCTGACGAGGTTGGCGCGGAGGCGGGTGAGTTCGCCTTCGCGGGAGCCGGGAAAACGCCGGCACAGGGCTTCGGCGGCGAGCAGGCCGAGAACGGCATCACCGAGGAATTCGAGTTGCTCATTATCGTGCGAGGGGTCGGCACGGTCATCTTCCGCAGAGGCTGAGAGGCTGGTGCTCTTGCCGGTTTCATATGCCCAGGAGCGATGGGTGAGGGCGCGTTCGAGAAGTTCGGGGTGGGCGAAGCGATGACCGAGTATGCTCGCGACGGCTTCGAGAGGATCAGAGATCTTCGGGCTGGTTTGAAGCTCCGGCGCAGAGCTGACGGGCGCGGGGGCTTGTGCCGGCTTGGAGGTTCTTCGCGCCATGGGCTCCCTACTCCGGCTTGTACTGCTGCTTTTCGGCTTTGCCGCTCGGGTCCGCGTCTTCTTCGACCTGGTGTTTGACGGTGGGGACGGCGAAGGGGGTTTTCAGACCTCCCTGGGCGGCGGCGCGGGCGTCCTGCGGGGCTCCGGGAACGGCGAGCGCGGCTTTGTACTCGGAGACGGCGCCGGGACGGTCGGCGGGATCCTGAATGTCGGCGAGGCGACCGAGATAGATGTGGGCCCAGGCCCGGGTGCGCGGGGTGCGGGCAGTCCTGGCGACCTGTTCGAAAGCGGGTTTGGCGGCTTCGGCGTCGCCCTGCATGAGCTGAAGCTGGGCTTTGACGTAGAGGGCTTCAGCGTGATCCTGTCCGGGGTCGGCGAGGGCCTTGTCGGCGAGTTCGTCGGCTCCCTTGAGATCGCCTTCAAACATTTTTTTCTGTGCGAGTACCAGGCCGGTGGGCGCAACCGGAGCGCGGCGGACGAACTCGCCGGAACCGGTAGGAAGGAACTGGATCTGCTCGTCGCGATGACGTTCGCGGTCGATGTCCATGCCGTAGACCATCTGGCCCATGCGCTCGTTGAGGCCTTCGGGATCGTGTTCGAGCGCGGTGAGCTGCTCGTAGAAGTACGCGGTGAGGGTCCAGCCCTGGCGCATGTCGAGGTCGACCTGATGGCGGCGGACCTGTTCGGCGGCGCGCTCGTACGCGCCGTGGGCCTGGTCGTACTGCAGCAGGACCTCGCGGTCTCTCGTGCCTGCCGGGGGTTTGGCGGGGACGGGGATGCCGGTGTCCATGGTGCGGGCTTCGACGGCCTTGATGAGGCACTCGGTGAGGAGCGCGACGATGTCGGTTTTGTAGATGTAGTCGACGGGCGCGTCGGCGACGGGTTTGAGCAGGGGAGTGAGACGGTTCATGGAGGCGGCGCGGGCGTAGACCAGCGGCTCCATCTCATAGTGCAGGTACATGTGGCGGATCTGGTCCATGCGGATCGCGCCCTCGGCGGTGGGCGAGGAGACCATGATGTAGTTGGTGCCGTAGATGCGGGCATTGGGCGCGTTGGGCGAGAGCATGGGCTCGAGCAGGATAAGCAGCCGGCGTCCCGAGTAGCTGCTGACCGGGAGCCTGAGGTAGATGTTGGTGTTGAAGACGAGCTGGGTGACCGGCTCGTGCCATCTGGCGGTGATGGCCTCATACTGCGCGTGATGGCGTTCCCAGATGGCGTGGAGGCCGACCTGGGCGCTGAAGGTGCGGAGCAGGGGCAGGATGTTGACGACCTGGAGCGAGTCGGGCGGCATCTCGGTGGGATCTGCGATGGGGGTGAGCGCGGGCGGCGGGCCGAGGTAGAGGGCGAGAGAGATGTACTGGGCGAGTTCGCGGCCTCTGTCGTTGAGCTGATGCCCGGCGACGAAGGCGCAGAGGGCGTCCTGGGCGGTTCTTGCTTGAGAGCTTGCGGCGACCGAGGCAGCGACGTCGGCGCGGACCTGGGCGCGGACAGGGCTGGAGTCGGCGAGATCGGCGTCGTAGCCGCAGGCGTTGAGGGCGACGGCGACGTCGAAGAGGGTCTCGCTGGATTCGAGGGTGATGGCGGCTCCGCCGGCCTCCTGCAGGCCGGCGCTGGGGTGTGCCTGCGGACCGTCGTCGACGACGGTTTTCTCGCCGGAGCTGGACGAGGCGCCGGTCGGCTGCTGCGCCGGCGGAACGGGTTGCTGGGCGTAGAGGACGTGCGGGATCAGCGCGGCGAAGGCGCAGAGAAGGAACCTACGGAGATTGCGCATGGAAGCCACTGAGATTCGACGCCTCTGTCTGAGGATAAGAGAGCGGCGAGTCCGGCACAAACTTTGAGGCTGCGGACGGCGTATGCCGGCTGAGCAGGGCGCGCTGCTATCCGCGAACGAGGACGCCGGAGAAGGTGACGAGGGCGCGTCCGCGGACGGGCTGGCCGAACATGCGCGCGGGAGCGTAGACCTGCAGGATGAGCTGGTTGTCGATGGCGGAGCGGGTGTCCGGGTCGTCTGGGCCGGAGAGCATGTGCCAGTCGTAGACCTGGCCCTCCGCGTTGATATCGGCTTCAACGACGATGGTGGCTTCGCCGTGCGGGATGACGGGCTGGGTCTGGGCGGCGGTGTAGAGGTAGTGCGGCATGGTGACGGCACCGAGGGGCACGTCGTTGGCCAGCACGGACTGAGGGACAGCGAGGGTGCCGACGAGCGCGGCCATCCCGCCGACGAGGATGAGGGCTCCGGCGAGTCCGGAGGCGATCTGGACGATGGCGGGACGAAGCAGGTTCTCCCAGCGCGCGACGAGGTTGTCGCGACGGGTCTGGTTGCGCCGGCGCTCATGGGAGATGGCGACGCGGAGCTTGAGGCCGAGGTCCTCGGGCGCTTTGGCCGGCGCGGCGGTGGCGAGGAAATGCTGCATGGCGCGCCAGTCGGCGAACTCCCGGGAGCACTCCTGGCAGGTCTCGAGATGGGCGGCTACGGTCTGCATGACGCGTCCGCTGACGGCTCCGTCGAGGTACTCGGAGAAGCGGTCGCGAATCTCGACGCAGGCGGGTGCAAGCAGCGATGGATTCACCGTACGCCCCCGGTTCTGGCCGGTTTCTGGAGCAGGCGACCGAGGCCGTCGGCGGCGAGGATTTCTTTCAGGGCGGCGCGTCCGCGGGTGAGACGGCTCTTGATGGTGCCGGCAGGCACTTCGAGGATCTCGGCGATCTCTTCGTAGGAGAAACCTTCCATCTCGCGGAGGACGACGACGGTGCGGAAGGCTTCGGGCAGCTTGCGCAGCGAGGCTTCGACGCGGGCGCGGAGTTCGGCGTTCTCCGCCTGCTGGTAGGGGCTGACGGAGCCGTCCGAGAGTGTGGCGCCGAGGCAGAGCGCATCGTCGCCGTCCTGGCTTTCGGCTGCGCCGGTGGGCGAATCGATGGTGAGTTCCTGCTTTTTGTGGCGGGTCCACCAGCGCCGCTGATTCGACGCCTCGTGCAGCGCGATCCGGTACATCCAGGTGCGGAGGCTGGAGCCGCCGTGGAAGCCGCGGATATTGCGGAAGACCTTGATGAAGACTTCCTGGGTGATGTCGGCGGCGTCGGCGGGATCCTGCAGGCTGCGCGCGATGAGGGTGTAAAGAGGCTGCGAGTACTGGGCGATGAGGATTCCGAATGCCTCTTCGGAGCCGGCCTTGAGCGCAGCGACAAGCGCCGCGTCTTCTACGCCGAGTCCGATCGCGCTCGCGAGATTGCCCATCCATGTGCCCGCCTGCATCGGGTATCTCCTAAGGTACGTCTGGTGCGACCGGCGTTGCAACCTGCTGAAGGTGCTGCATGCGAGAGGGAACCGGGAAGCGCCGACGGCGGCGGAGCGCCCGCTCGCTCCACCTGCTTAGACACCGGGGCGGCGCGGCTTGTTCCCGACAACGCGGGAGTGAGGTTTGACTCTGGTGAGTGCATCCAGCAGAATAGAAGACGGAGTGGGCCTGTGGCGCAGCTGGGAGCGCGCTTCCATGGCATGGAAGAGGTCATC
>CAXTVJ010000032.1:0-13352 GCA_964247715.1 uncultured Acidobacteriaceae bacterium
ATGAGCGAGTACATGGAGAAGCATGCCGTGGCTCGGCTGATCGGGGC
The DNA here is from genome assembly GCA_964247715.1 of uncultured Acidobacteriaceae bacterium. GTDB lineage: Bacteria > Acidobacteriota > Terriglobia > Terriglobales > Acidobacteriaceae > Edaphobacter. The sequence goes on from CAXTVJ010000032.1 coordinate 48, forward strand.
GCCTCCGGGGTATGTGGGGTATGACGAGGGCGGGCAGTTGACGGAGGCGGTGCGCCGGCGGCCGTACGCAGTGGTGCTGTTCGATGAGATCGAGAAGGCGCATCCGGACGTGTTCAACGTGCTGCTGCAGGTGCTGGATGACGGGCGGCTGACGGACTCCAAGGGCAGGACGGTGGACTTCAAGAACACGGTGCTGATCATGACGTCGAATGTGGGCGCGCAGGCGCTGACGACAGCGTGGGCGCAGGGCGAGGACGGGTTCGAGGAGGCGAAGACCCGCGTGATGGAGAGTCTGCGGCAGCAGTTCCGGCCGGAGTTTCTGAACCGCGTGGACGATATCGTGGTCTTCCATCCTCTGGAAGAGACGCAGCTGGCGCACATCGTCGACCTGCGGCTGGCCGACCTGCAGAAACTCATTTCGGACCGGAAGATCACGCTCGAGCTGACGGATGCGGCGCGCAAGGCGATCTTCGCGGCCGGATACGACCGGGCATATGGCGCGCGACCGTTGAAGCGGGCGATCCAGCGCATGGTGCAGGACAAGCTGGCCATCAAGATCCTCGATGGCACGGTGCTGCATGGCGACCATGTCGTGGTCGAGGCCGGGAAGGATGGGCTGACGTTCACGGTAGCGGAACGGCAGCCTTAGCGCCGCAAAGAGCTGCAGTTTGCAGGCGGACGGGTGGGTCACTCCGAGGTTGAAGGGCTGGCCAGTCCGCCCTGGTCGTTGCGGCGAGCGCGAGGGCTACGGCGACAAAGCTGGGAAGCAAAAGGTTGAGGTAGGGCAGGAAGTCGGCGAGAGCCGAGGGGTGGGTGAGGCTTTCGACGAAAACGGAAAACGGCACCGCAACGCAGGAAGCAGCAAGGCAGAAAAGCGTAAGACTGCGGGCGATGGTGGCGGCCCGTGAGGCGGGTTCGACGGCGATCAGGAAGAAGAGGCCGGGAATGAGCAGGACTTGGTTGTAAATCCAGTGGATCGAGGCAGGGAGAAGCGCGACGGTGAGTGCGAGGAGGATCGCGAGCGAGAGCGCGAGAGAGTCTTGCCGTTTCAGCGTTCGAACCAGTGCAGCAAGGGCGACCAGCGCCACGACTCCGAGCAGCAGCCCGCCGAAGCTGCGTCCGAAGAAGATCTGCAGGGAAGGAACTCCGGCGGTATAGCGGCGATAGTTGGCGAGGGCGGCCAGCCATTGCTGGAGCCACGCGGGTCTTAAGACAAAGCTGGCGAGCAACTGAACGCCGGCGGTGACGAGGAACGCGAGCAGGAGACGGCTCTGGCGCAGGAGGATCGCGCGGGTCAGCAGCCAGAGCAGGAGCAGAACGACCAGTTGGGGTTTGAAGAGGAGCAGACCAAGGAAGATGCCGGCAGGCGTGAGGCGATTCGAAACCAGTGCAGCGGCTGCCGCGGTGATGAGGAAGACGAGCAGAGTCAGTTGCTGGTGGCGCAGCGCGACCAGGACGGGCCAGCTGACAAGGGTGAAGGCGAGGTAGAGCAGGCGATCGCGCGGATCGGGCTGCAGACCGGAGAGACGTATCCAGCGCAGGGTGGAAAGCGCGAGGAGAGGCACCGCGAGCAGGCAGAGACCCAGCGGGCGGCCTGCCACGGGAGCCAGACGAGCGGGACGAGGAGAAAGATCGTGTAGAAGGGGTAAGCGAAGGCCTGTTTGTCGCCGGGCTGGTTGGGGGCAAGGGGCCTGCTGTAGTACCTGCGCTGAATCTTGGCGGTGGTCGAGGCCGCGTAGGGATCGCCGTGAGCGAGGGCGACACGCGCGGCGATATACGGGGGCATCTGGTCGGAGCGGCCGGCCATCCAGCGGTTGAGAACGTGCAGATGCCAGAGGCCGCAGGCCAGGAGGAGGTTGCGAGGAGGACGCCGGCGAGGGTGCGGGTTGGTTGCATGGTCTAGTCTCCCGGGGTGTTGGGTTCGAGGATGACGGCGCAGTCGGTGTAGTAGGTTCCGGAGCGGAAGACGCGTTCGCCGCAGAAGCGATGGGTCTCGTGAAAACCGTGCTGCTGCCAGAACTGGAGCATGGGGAGCGCGGGGTGGAGGCCGGTGTTGCCGAAGCGGCCCCACTGGTTCGCAGGGAGCTCGGGGCCGAGGGTGGAGTCGGTCAAAACCACGGCGTCGGGGTGTTGGAGCAGGGCTTCGGTGCGGCGGCGGTCGATGAGGACGGGCTCACTCCAGAGCCACCAGGCATGCGGCTGATTGAAGAAGAGGCTGTTGGGGGACCACGGCTGGGTCGAGACGGTGTCGTAGCCGAAGCCGGCGATGCGCTTTCCGGCGAAGTTGCGCTGGAGCAAGTCAGCGGTCACGCGGCCCGGGTCGTAGGGGGTGTGGGCCTCGAAGCGGATCGAGTGAACGGTCCAGCCGATCTGCAGGAGCAGGACGAGGAGCGCGAGGGTCGGGAAGAGGCGAGGCAGCCGGGGGCTGGGCTGCAGGATGGCGGGTGGGCTGGTTTCGAGCGAGATCCATACGGCGGCGAGCAGGGCGAGGGCGAACTGGCCTGAGTGATGTTCGGCGCTCCAGACATGGACGGAGAGGACGACGGCAGTCAGCCACGGGAGCGCAAATCTGAGGGATTGGCGGGCACGAAGCCAGAGGAGCAGCGCGAGGAGGAATGGCGTCGCGAGCAGATTGGACGTGGCGATCGGGAAGCAGGCGTTATCGGCGAGGAGGAGAGAGGTACGGAAGGCGGTCACCAGGAAGGTGAGGAGCGGTGTGCCGCCGGGGAGCGGGGTAGAGTCCGCGAAGGGCGGGTCCAGCGGCGGAGCCTTGGCGGGAAGTCGCTCGGCGGCGATGCCTGGCAGGGCGGCGGCATGGGTGATGGAGCCCGCGGCGAAGGCCACGTCGGGTGCCGGAGCGGCGACTGCGGCCGACAGCGCGAAGAAGAGGGTAAGCAGAAGCGCTGCGGCGGCGACGGTTCTTATCTGGACGGCACCGGGTGCGCGGCGCGCCAGACGGTAGAGATCGTACACATACAGCAGGGCGAAGATGCCGGCGAGGATCGCGGCGTGCAGCCCGACGTTGGCCAGCAGTCCGGCGACGACGGCGAAGAGCAGAGGCCGCGGGCGGGTGGAGCGGTAGACGGCGGCCAGGGCGAAGAGGAGCGCGGGGAAGAGGACGTAAGGCCGGGCGATGACGGCGTACTGGTATGCGAGGAAGAAGGTAAACGGGAGCAGCCAGCGGAACAGACGGGGGAACGGCGAGAAGCGCAGCAGCAGGAAGATGCCCGGCAGGGCGAGGGCGGCGCTCAGCCAGTTGAGCCCGGCGTAGGGCAGGTGCAGGCGGATGGCGCACCAGAGCAGCAGCGGCCAGAGCGCGGGCGCGCCTTCGTAGTGAAGGCGGAGGAAGAGCAGATCGTGGAGAGAGTTGTCGCGGGCGAGCAGCCAGGATTGGGCTTCGTCGGCCCAGAGAATGTGCTGGTGCACGGCGAGGGCGAGCAGGGCGGTGTAGAGCAGAAAGACGAGCGCATCGCCGTGCTCAAAATCTCGCTGCGCCGCGGTTACACGCGGCGCCGAGAGCCAACGGACAGAGCGGCGTAAGGGAGATTTGGCGTGCGGAGATGTGTCGGACATGGGCAGTGGCTGGATGCGACCCGGATCAGCCGTGAGTCCGGCCGGGCATATGGAAGCGATGGAGTGGTTACGACTCCGTATGCCGCGATCTCAGGGTGTCGCGGGGCCGCTGCCGAGGCAATAGCACGAAAGGGAGCCGGAGTGGCTACGGGGTGAAGCTTCGGGCGGAACGTGTCGAAAACGGAACGTGCGCGCGGAAGTGGGAGAGCGGCGGGGAGCGAGGCAGGATAGTATTTTGCGGGTGCGCACGTCCCTCTTTTGGCGGGGGACCGGGCAGATTCGAAAGGACCGGACAGGCGGCGAGGCGTGGCGCCGCGCCCGGGATGCGAGGGCGAAAGGTTGGAGCGCATGGGACATCGGACGGCGGTCATTATCGGGGCGGGGCCGGCGGGGCTGACGGCGGCGCTGGAGATGCTGCGGCGGACGGACGTGAAGCCGGTGATTCTGGAGGCCTCGAGCGAGATCGGGGGGATCTCGCGGACGATCCGCTACAAGGGCAACCGGATGGACATCGGCGGACACCGGTTTTTCTCGAAGTCGGACCGGGTGATGCAGTGGTGGATGGACCTGATGCCGCCGGAGGTGTTGGACGAGAGTTCCCCGGCGGAGATTACGTATCAGGGGCAGAAGCGGCTGGTGACGGTCCCGGCGCGCGTGGCGGAGGAGCCTCCACTGCGCGGGATGGGGCCGAAACGCAGCGGGGTGGAGATCGAGGTGGACACCGAGACCGAGGAGACGGAGGCGGATGGCGCGGAGATCGTCTCCGAGCATGGGCATACCGCGACCGTGGTCGAGGTGGCGGAGGGCGAGCGCGATTCCGATCTGGTAATGCTGATTCGTCCGCGCAAGAGCCGGATCTACTATCTGCGGAAGTTCTTCGACTACCCCATCAAGCTGACCGCCGCGACGCTGAAGAATCTGGGGATGGCGCGCACGGTGCGGGTGGGGGTGAGCTATGGAGTATCTCGGTTTCGCCAGATCAAGCCGGAGCGGAGCCTCGAGGATTTTCTGATCAACCGGTTTGGGCGCGAGCTGTATCTGACCTTCTTCAAGAGCTACACGGAGAAGGTCTGGGGGACGCCGTGCGACCGGATCTCGGCGGAGTGGGGCGCGCAGCGGATCAAGGGGCTGAGCCTGACGACGGCGGTGAAGCACTTTGTGCGGCAGGCGGTACGGCGTCGGAGTGGGACCGGGCAAGTCTCCGGCGATGTGGCGCAGAAGGGGACGGATACGAGTCTGATTGAGCGCTTTCTGTATCCGAAGCTGGGGCCCGGACAGCTCTGGGAGCACGTGGCCGAGGAGATCGTGAGGCTGGGTGGAGAGATCCACCTTGAGCAGTCTGTGGATGCGCTGCAGGTAGATGGATCGCGGGTGACGGCGGTCGAGACCCTTGGCGCGGGGGGCGTGCGGCGGCGTTTTGAAGGCGAGATGTTTCTGTCGACCATGCCAATGCGCGACCTGGTAGGGGCGCTGCGGGCGGAGGTCCCGGCCAACGTGCGCGCGGTCAGTGAAGGGCTGGAGTATCGCGACTTCGTCACCGTCGGCCTCTTGTGCGATCGGCTGAAGGTGCATGAGCCCGGCGGCGGGCTGCTGAAGGATACGTGGATCTATGTGCAGGAGCCGGATGTGCTGCTGGGCCGGCTGCAGATCTTCAACAACTGGAGCCCGCATCTGGTCAGCGAGCAGGGAAAGGTCTGGATCGGACTGGAATACTTCTGCTACGAGACCGACGAGCTCTGGCGGATGCCGGATGACGAGCTGAAGCGCTTTGCGATCGCCGAGGCGGCGAAGATCGGCATCCTGGACGCGGACGCGGTCGAGGATGCGCATGTGGTGCGGGTGCCGAAGACCTACCCGGCTTACTTCGGCACGTATGAGCGCTTTGGCGAGCTGCGGGCCTGGCTGGACGGGATTGAGAATCTCCATCTGATCGGGCGGAACGGGATGCATAAGTACAACAATCAGGACCACTCGATGCTGACCGCGATGACGCTGGTGGATGGGCTGGCGGCGGGTGGCGTGGACAAGGCCGCGCTGTGGGGGATCAATACGGAGCAGGAGTACCACGAGGAACGCGGGAGCAAGGCGAAGGGATAGAGCGCGTGCGAAGAGCCTGGGAGCTGGCCGAGGCGGGGTTGGCGTTTCTGCTGGCCGGGGTCTATACGCTTCTGGTGGTGTCGGTGCTGCACCCGCGGACGGTGTTGCTTTCGGCGAACGATCTTAAGCTGATGTGGGCGTCGGCATGGTGTCTGGCGCACGGGAGGAACGCGTACGACCAGGCGTCCCTCGTGGCGGTCTATCAGAGGTTCGGGTTTGCGGCGCCCGCGCTGAGGCTGGCGAATGCGGTGTATCCGCCGCAGACGCTGGTGTGTCTGCTTCCGTTTACCGGGATGGAGATGGAGCGCAGTCTGCGGCTGATCATCGGGCTGTATGCGCTTCCTCTTGGCGCGGCGGTATGGGCGCTGCTGCGGTACGGGCGAACCGCGCTGGGACTGGGCCGGCTGGGGCTGGTAAGCCTGCTGGTGCTGGCCAGTCCGTGCCTCATCACCGCAATGATTCTGGGCAATGTGACGGTGCCGGCGGCGTGTCTGTCGATGCTTGCATTTCTCTCGCGGAGGCTGCGCGCATGGTGGCCGGGTGCAGTGGCGTGCGGGCTGGCGCTGGCGCTCAAGCCGCATGTTGCCCTCTGCGTGGTCGCGCCGCTGCTGCTGCTGCCGGAGCGGCGCTCGCGACGCATCGCGGTCGGAGGACTCGGGCTGTTTGCGCTGTTTTCGCTCCTCGTGCTGGGCGGGCTGGCGGTGACGCACCAGCTGGGGCCGCAGATGCGCGGCTACGGGGAGATCCTGGGAACGCAGACGAGCGGGCGGGCGGGCATGAGCGCGGCGACCCGGGAGATCAGTTCGCTGACCATCCAGGTCACCTCGCTGCGCTCGATGGCCGGGTTCTGGGGGGAGCCGGATACGGTGGTCTCGGTGGCGTGCGGACTGGCGCTGCTGGCCTGCGCCGTGCTGCTCGCAGTGGAGACCCGGCGCGCACGGAACGAGCGGGATGTGCTGCTGTGCGTGGTGGCGTGGACGGCGCTGGGGTTGTCGGCGATCTACCACCGGGCCTATGACGGCTTTGCCCTGGCGCTCGCGTTTCCCTGGGTGGTGGCGGAGTTGACGACCAGAGGACACCGGCTGCGCGCAGTGGTCGTCGCCGCTCTGCTGCTGGCGCTGAACCTCGGGCCTGCGGCGCAGACGGTCTTTCGCCGGTCGGGTGAGGGCCAGGCGCGGACGCTGATGGCGTTTCTGCTGATGCGGCAGGCCGCGCTTGCGGCGCTCGGGCTGGCGGTGTTTTGCATCTTTCTCTTGAGAGATGCGAAGAAGGCTGTCCTGCCGGACGGGCCCACTGCGCGTGGAGCGGTCACTTCGTGACTTGTGACGGCTTTGCGTGGTCTGGTTGAGCTTGTCGGCGACATGGATGGGCGTGAGGATTCAAGGATGAAGAGGCTGCTGGCGTTGGTCCTGGTATGTGCGGTGGTGTTTGCGGTGATGCACCGTCTGCGGCTGTATGTGTGGGATCCGGTGGCGAAGGTGACCCGGGACGGCGATCCGGTGAGCGGCGCGCGCGTGATGATCAACTACCCCAACGATGTGCTGCTGCAGGATGGCAGCGCCGGCCGGCAAAGAATCTACCTGGTCCAGCATTGGAACAAGGTCGCGGAGACGCCGACCGCCCCGGTGCGGTGCCTGCGCTGGCTGGCGTGTTTGACGGATGCGGATCAGGCGACCGCGGAGGCGATCCCTGTCGGCGCGCGCGGACGAAGAAGTTCCTTTGAAGGGGTTACGATGACGGACAGGATGGTTGAATTTGTGGATGAAGACGGCGCGCTGGTGACAGTGACGCTGCATTGAAGAAGCTGGCGTGGAAGAGCGTTGGAGGGTTGCGATGAAGGTGCTGCGGGAGATTGCGGGGATTCTTGCGCTGGTGGCGATGGCGCTGTTGATCCAGGTGGAGTGGAGCCGGCTGCCGGCGACCATTCCGACGCATTTCGGGATGAACGGCGCGCCGGACGGATATGGGTCGCGCACCACGCTGTGGGTGGTAGCCGGGCTTGGGCTGGTGCTGTACGCTCTGATCGGCGTTTCGGAGCGGTTTCCGCATTCGTTCAATCTGCCGGTGCGCCGGGACGATCCGCGGCGTGCGGCGTATGAGGCGCAGGCGGTGGAGATGCTGGGCTGGGTCCGGGTGGAGACGGTCTGGCTGATGTATTACATCGTGTGGGCGATGATCCGCGCGGCGCTGAATGACGGGCCAGGCGTGCGGTGGTGGTCGCCGGTCATCTTCGTGGGGATCCTGGCAATCACATTTCTGATCTTCATGCGGCGCGCGGAGCGGGCGACAGTCTAGGGTTCGAGGTGAAGAGCCGTCCTGCCGGCACGGATATTTGCTTGCGTTCGTCTTATCCGGGGAGCAGGATCGTAAGCACCTCCCCCGAGGACGACACATGGACGCGCAAACGGTAGAGACGGCTTCGGCCATGACGCCAGAGCCTGGAGTCGCGCAGCCCGAGCGGCTCGTGCTCGAGCGCAAGCATCCGCTGGCGATCCGGTGGATGCACTGGATCAATTTTCCGGTGCTGTTCACCATGATCTGGAGCGGGATCCTTATTTATTGGAACGACTCGGATAACGCGTACCTGCATGCGCACCGGGTGTATCGCGTGGGGCTGGGCAGTTTCACACTGTTTCGCTTCTTTCCGGACTGGTTCTACGCGAAGCTGGATGTGCCGTATCACGTGACCGAAGGACTGGGGTACCACTTCTTCTTCATGTGGATCTTCGCGCTCGACGGGATCGCGTATGTGGCGTATCTGGCGTGGTCGAAGGAGTGGAAGTTTCTGGTGCCGCAGCGGCGTTCGCTGCGCGACGCGGTTGAGGTGACGCTGGTCGATCTGCATCTGCGCCGGGAGCTGCCGCCGCAGACGAAGTACAACGGTGCGCAGCGGATCGCGTATACGTCGGTGATCCTGATGGGGGCGGGGTCGCTGGTGACCGGGCTGGCGATCTATAAACCGACCTCAGCGCACTGGTTTACCACGCTGCTGGGCGGCTATGAGATGGCGCGGTGGGAGCACTTCTGGCTGACGATCTTCTTCTGTCTCTTCTTCCTCGTGCATGTGGGGCAGGTGGCGGCGGCGGGATGGAACAACTTCCGCTCCATGATCAGCGGGTATGAGCTTCGGCGGGCCGCGGCGCCTTCGCTCGAGGCGGAACGGAGGCGGTTTTGAGCGACGCAAAAGAGCGGACGCCCGCGGCGGTTGAGAGCGCGAACGAGGCAGTGTTGAAGGCGTCGGCGCGGCGGACGCGGCGCAGCTTCGTGGTGGCGGGGATCGCGGCGCTGGGCGGGTTTGAGTTCTACCGGTGGGTCGCGAACGCGAAGCCGGAGGAGATGCTTCCGGGGCCGCTGCGCCGGGCGCTCGAGACGGATGCGAAGCTCTCGCGTGCGGTCTTTGGCGAACGAGAGCTGACGCCGACGTATCCGGTGAGCCGGGCGCGCGAGCTGCGCATCAACGGAAACTACGGGCTCAAGCAGGACCTGCTGCTGGACCAGTACCGGCTGCAGGTGGTGGGGGTTCAGGATGCGGAGCGGAGCCCGCGCTCTGTGAAGGATGTGACTGCATGGACCTACGGGTATGCGGCGGCTCCGGCGAAGTACACGGGGCACGATACCAAGGTGAACCCGAAGGATGAGGCGAAGCCGGCGGTGCCGCAGGGGAGCGCGGAGACCATGAAGCCGGCGGGCGCTCCTCCGGCGCCCGGTTCCATCAGGAAGCCTGCGGTGAACAAGCCTGCGGGCGCGGAGCCGGGCGGGACGGATCCGGCGGTGGCGGCGCTGTTTACGAAGGCGTTCGCGGACGCGCAGGCGGCGAATGGAGGCAAGCCGGAGCGGGGGATGGAGGAGGCGGGCGAGAGCGACTCGACGCTCGACCCGGGCACGCCGGGGCTGTTGCTGACCATGGGCGATCTGGCGGCGCTCGAGCAGGCGCACCGGATCGAGCTGGTGACCCAGTTCAAGTGCATCGAGGGATGGAGCGAGATCGTGCAGTGGGCGGGGGTGCCGATGCGGGATTTCGTGGCGGCGTATCCGCCGGCGAAGAACGCGCAGGGCCGGCTGCCGAAGTACGTCTACATGGAGACGCCGAACGGGGACTACTACTGCGGGTTCGAGCTGGCCGACTGCCTGCATCCGCAGACCACGCTGGTGACGGCGATGAGCGGGCATCCGCTGAGTCAGGCGCATGGTGCTCCGTTGCGCCTGCACATGCCCACCAAGTATGGGTACAAGCAGATCAAGCGGATCGGGCTGATCGCATACACGGACGACAAGCCGGACGACTACTGGACGAAGCTGGGATATGACTGGTACGCGGGCATCTGAAGCGCGGCCCGGGCGCGGGGTGTGGGCGCGAAGACCGCGTAGGTGGCGAAGGCCCGGTTGATCTTGAGGTCGGGAGCTTCATAGGTGGCATACGAGCGTGCGTCGGTGTCGTCCTCGGGCTGGGGACGGCCGTCCGGGAGAAACGTGCGGGTCTCGAGTGACGCAGCCATCGTTGCGAGGAGATCGCGGCGCACAAAGAAGCGTTTGCGATCAAGGAAGAGAATGCCGTACTGCTGCTGGAGCAGCGGGGTGTGGTCGAAGCCGGTGAGGACGGTCCACCAGCCGTGGACTTCGATGACCTCGGGTTTGCGCTGAGCGAAGACGTAGGAGTAAGCGTCGGCATAGCCGGTTGTGGCGAGATGGCGGTCGCAGAGCAGGCCGAGATCGAGGATGTGGAGGTTATCGCCGAAGAGCATGACGCCGCCGACGTCAGGGGTGGCGAAGGTGAGGGTGGACAGGCCGGCGGCTTCGCGAATGCGTTCGATGGCGGGGGTGACGGAGGCGAGATTGGCGACAGTGATCCGGGGCATGTAGAGCGGTGCGCCGGGCTGGTGCATGCGGGCGAAGACGCGGGCCGTCTTGCAGCCGGCGAGCGCAACCAGCAGGAGCGTCACGATGCGGGCGGTGTTCCGGTCGCGGATGAGGCCGAACGCGAGCCGGAGCAGCAGATACATCACGAACGGCAGAGCGGAGAAGAGTTCGCGGTCGGGCGGGCCCCAGTTGGCGCCCACCGCGAAGTCGAGCAGCAGGCCGGCGCCGGCGATGACTGCTGCGATCTGCATGTCCCGGGGCATGTCGTGCAGGTTAAACCGTCGCGGCAGCTTCGCCAACCTGCCGCCGCGCTGGACGACGGCGGTGAGAATTGCAAGGACCAGCAGCAGCAGCGGAACGGTAAGGGTCTGGCGCAGCGTGACGAAGGGGTGCAGATGGCGGAAGAGCTCGCCCGAGCGCGAAGCGGTGATGTAGGGGACGTGGCGCTTGGCGAGAATGGTGTTGGGGATCCAGGCGCCGAAGGTGTGTACGCGCCAGATCTCTTCGAAGGCGAAGGCGGCCCACCAGCTGGCGCAGACGGCGAGGCTGCGGCGCAGCGGGCGAACCAGCAGAAGCAGCGGCAGGATGAGGAAGATGGCCTCGAACCGGGCCAGCACAAAGCCCGCGCCGACGACGGCGAACAGCGCGGTCTGGCGTCGGCTGCGCAGCGGCAGCAGGAGCGCGAGCGCGAGCATGAGGGCCAGCATCAGCGGCCCCTCCATCGCGTTGAGCGACTCGAAGAGGGTGAGCCCGGTAAGGCCGAGCAGGCCGGCGGTGAGATCGGCCAGCAGCGGATAACGCCAGCGGCGGATGACTTGGCGGACGAGCAGAATGTTCGCGAGATTGAGCAGACACGTGAGGGTTTTCGCGGCGGCGAGCAGCGCGGCGGGGCTCGCGAAGAGGCGGGCGAGCGCGGCAAGCACGAGCATCCACAGGGTCGTGGAGTAGCCCTCGACGATGCCGCTGCCGGGCGTTCCCTGAATCGTGCCGGTATGGGCGAAGGTGCGGGCGAAGGCCATGGTGATCGCGCCGTCATCCCATCCGTCGTTCCAGAAGAGGCAGAGGACGAGCGGCTGCGCGAGCAGGCCGGCACAGAAGAGGACGCGGGCGAGCAGCCGGGTTGTGCGATCGTGCGTGAAGTCGGCCGTGCGTTCGTTCATGGAGGGTTGCGTTCTTTTCCGAGCGGCTGATGACTTCGGTGAGCCAGGATCGCGGCTTGGAGAGCGGCATCAGGCGTCTGCGGCGCGCTGATTTCGATTGACCGGATTTGACGGTGCCCGGAAGATTTGAAGACTTGCTCTCACTCTAGATCGTTGCGAGGCTTTCGCGTGAACCAGATTGCATCCGCTCTTTCGAACGAGTACGTTTCTTCCACCGACGAGGATGTCGTTCCTGTCCCTTTCTCCGAAGCGGTGACGCATACGGCAGCCGCGCCGGTGGTCTGGACGCTCTGGAACCGGCTTCTGTTCCGCGTGGCGTTCCTCTACTTCCTGATCTTCATCTTCTGCTACGGGAATGGAAGTGTCTTCGAGATCTTTCCGGTCGTCGGCGGGTACTTCGACACCGCGATGACCTGGCCGTGGCAGCAGGCCGCGTTGTGGGTGGGGCATCACGTCTTCCACCTCACGGGGTGGATCGGCACGTTTCACCGCACGGGCTCGGGCGATACGGCGCTGGACTGGGTGCTGCAGCTGCTCTACGTGACGGCGGCGGTGGCGGGCGGGCTGGTTTGGACGGCGATCGCGGCAGCGCGCGGGAACCGGCGGGCGGAGTATCAGGTGGCGTACGCGTGGCTGCGCTTTGGGGTGCGGCTCACATGCGGCTTCTTTATGATGAACTACGGGATCGCGAAGCTGTTTCCCTTTCAGATGGCGCCCATCTCGGGGGGCATCCTGAATGAGCCGGTCGGACAGATGTCGCCGATGACGCTGCTGTGGGCGCTCATCGGGCTCAACCCGGGGTATGAGATGGTGTGCGGAGCCGCGGAGATCGTCGGCGGCCTCCTGCTGCTGTACCGGCGGACGGCCCTCGCGGGAGCGCTGGTCTCGGCCTTCGTGATGACGAACGTGCTGCTGTATAACATGTTCTTCGACGTGCCGGTCAAGCTGTTCGCGGCGAATCTGCTGCTGGCGCTGGTCTTCCTGACGGTGCCGGATCTGCCCGCTCTGTTCGGCTTCTTCTGGAGTCATACGCCGAGCGCGCCGCGTGGCGTCTGGCTGCCGCCCATCGAGCGCAGGGCATTTCGCCGAACGACGAAGGTGGTGGAGTGGGTCTTCGTCCTCGCGTTTATCGTGGCGATGCCGGCGCTGACCGGCTTCGGCTGGTACCAGACCGTGAAGCTGCGGAAGGTGACGAGCCCGCTGCTGGGCGCGTGGCATGTGGACGCGGCGCACGCGGCTACCGGACCGTTCGTCACGGGCGAAGGCCTGCCGGCAACGGATCTGTATGTGGACGCGCCCAACCGCGGATTCACGCGGGCCAGCGATCTGGCGCTGTGGCGCACGCGCTTCGATATCAGCGCGCAGGCGAAGACCGTGAAGATCATTCCGGAGATCGGCGATCCGGTGACGTACGGCGTCGCCATGCCGGATGCCGACCACGTGGTGCTGACGCCGCTGCCGCCAACGGCAGATCCGAAGGCGAAGAAAACAGAGCCGGCGAAACCGTTGACGGCGGGGAGGATGTCGCTGACGCGGACGCCGCTGCCGAGCCACTATCCGCTGCTCGACCGCGGGTTCCACTGGGTCAATGAGTGGGGGCTGGAGCGCTAGCTCCAGC
>CAXTVJ010000032.1:13452-16551 GCA_964247715.1 uncultured Acidobacteriaceae bacterium
CGGGTGCGGGCGAACGCGATCCCGACGCCGGCCGCGATCCCCGCAAGGCCGAGCGCCAACGCCGTCCGCGGGTTGGTGTTGGCGGCGGAGAAGATGCTCCGGCGGGACTTCTGGTCGCCATGGACGTGGCCGTCCTGGCCGGCCTGCCACAGGGCGTCGTTGCCGAGGGTGTTGTCGGGGCCGTCGGCGAGCTGCGCCTTGATCTCGAGCGGCGCGGCCTTGTCGATGAGGTGCGGGATCAGGCGCGCGGCGATCGACATCAGCTTGCCGGCTCCGCCGACGTGGACGTTCCGGCGCGGGTGCTCGGCCGCATAGAGGATCGTGCGGGCGACGTCCTCGGGCTTATAGACCGGGGGCGGAAGCTGCTTGGCCTGATGGGTATAGTTCTTCGCGTGCTGATGGAACGGCGTCCCAATCGCGGCGGGCTGGATGAGGGTGACGGAGACGTTCGCGTCTTCGGCCTCGAGCTCGCGGCGCAGCGCGTCGGTGAAGCCCTTGATGGCGTGCTTGGTGACCGAGTACATGGACTGCATCGGGAACGCCAGGTCGGAGGCGACGGAGCCGAGGTTGATAAGGGCTCCGCCACGCTGTTTGAGGGTGCGAAGGGCGGTGGTGGACCCGTACACGATGCCCCAGAAGTTGGTGTCGAAGAGGCGGCGGTGGTCTTCGTCGGAGACCTCTTCGAGCTTGCCCCAGAGGCCGAGCCCGGCGTTGTTGACCCATGTGTCGAAGCCGCCGTACTGGTCGATGGCGAACTGGGCGAGGCGGTCGATCTGCTCGCGGGAGCTGACGTCGGTGACGCAATAGACGGCTTTGCCGCCGTTCGCGATGATTTTGTGGACGATCTCGTGAAGAGCATCTTCGTTGCGCGCGGCGAGGACGACCTGGGCGCCGGCCTTCGCGGCCTGATAAGCGGTGGCGAGACCAATGCCGCTGGAGGCTCCGGTAATGACGATAGTCTGCCGGGGAAGGGGCTTGAGTGCAAGTTTCATGGAACGGTAAGAGCAGACGACGCGAAGAAAGGTCGCCTTTGCACGGCTGACGGGGATGCCATGGTCGGCGCGTGCCTAACGCTTCGTGCTGGTGCCGAGCGCGGAAAGCATCGCCTCCCGCAGATGGCATTGATCCGGGACTGGTAGCCCTTGCCCTGACTGCGCAGCCAGTGGAGCACGTCGGAGTCGATGCGGACCGTGGTGGGGGCTTTTGTCGGCCTGTAGAAAGGATTGCGGACCGCATTCTTCCAGAACTCTTCCGTGAGCTGCGGGATGTCGCTGTAGTCGATCTCGGAGTCGGGCCTGTCTTTGAGCGCGCGCAGCTCGGCCGTCTGCTGTTCGGTCAGAACCGGCGGTCTGGACAGGTCAACCCGGTATCTCACGATCTTGCTGCTCATAGCGTCGTCTCTCCTTCCGGTCTACGGGACGTGCGGAGACAATGCGTAGGGTCTCGATGAGTTCGCTGTCGCTGGTCAGAGGGGCGACGAGGAGAAGTGCGTCCTCTCCCGCCAATGCCAATCGCCTGCCGGCGTGGCTCGCCCTCGACGACGCGATCCTGTTCGAAGACGGCGTATGGGTCGAAGAAGACGAGGGTGGCTGTTTGAAAGCTGACGCCGTGGCTTCTTCAGATGGGACGCGGCCTTCTGCTCGTCCTGTTCAAAGACGACGTCCCTGCGGAAATGTTCCTGCAGAGCTGCAGGGCAGGTGGTTAGTTAACGAGCCGGAGCTGGATGCTGCGGTGGGTCGCTTCGGGGGTGGCGGGGGTGCAGTGTGCGAGGGCGGCGTCGGTGCAGTCGCGGGTGGTGCCGTCGATCTCGTTGTCGAGCGAGGCGGAGAGGATCTTGCCGTCGCGGGTGTCCAGAGTAATGTGGACGTCGAAGGTCTCGCGCCCCAGGTCGGTGACATACTTCGCATTCGCCGCGTCGTGGGTGACCTGGACCCAGTTGTTGGGGGTGTCGAAGACGGGGGTCTTCATCCAGGCGGCGGGAGTAGCGATGCGAATCTGCTTCGGCGGAATGTGGCGGATCCGGAAGGTCGCGGTGTGGCCGTGGGCGTTCTCGAGCGTCAGGTCGAAGTCGACGGCGTCCTGGGCGACGAGCAGGCGGCTGCCGCTGGCCCAGGAGTTGGGCTGGTCGCGCTCGAACAGCGCGTGATCGCCGACGTGGGTCAGCTCTTGATTGCGGGCGAGGAAGAGGTCGGCGTAGAAGGTGAGGAGGTCGGTGATGGGGCCGATGAGGAAGGGCTGGACCTGGCTGAGGTCGGGGATGGCGAGGTACTTCCGGTCGCCGGTGAGGCTGAGGTTCTGGCGGAAGGCGAGGCTGGCGGGCGAGAGGGTGAAAGGCGCGTTCGAGGTGAGGCCGGACCAGCCGACCTGTTCGTAGAAGTTTCCGTCGGGGTCGCGCTGGGTGGTGTCGGTGGCGTGGAGGGTGTACTTCCAGCCGCGGTTGTCGCCGGTCATCTCGTAGTGGAGGACTTGGCCGGGCGTGTAGTGGCGCTGCCACTGGACTTCGGGCGTGGAGGTCTGGGTGGCGGCTGGGAACGCCAGCAGCACAGCGAGATAAGGCATCAGGTTGGGCATGCCTCATGGTTATAGCCCTGGGGATGGGCGAAGAGAAGCAGATTCCTCCGTTCCGCCGCCGCCATGACTGGAAAGATAGTGACAGCAAGAGCGCCGATCTTTTCGGCATGGTTCGGGGTGCCATGCGACGTACGGCTGCGACGGCTTCGCTCGAGCGCGACAGCAGCGCTGCTAGTTCTTTGCGGATGCAGCGGCAACGATGATTGCGACAATCAGCCCGGCGGCTATCCCGACCCCGATCCAGGCTTTGGTGTGGTCCGTGTGTTTATGGGTCAGGGAGTTATAGCCGCCATATCCATCCTTCACCTTCTTCACTTCTGCATAGGGGAAGGTGACATCCGCGTTCTGGTCTACGTCATGGAAGGTGAAGTCATCCTGCCGCGCGGACCCGAAGGTTCCGTAACGTTCCGCCGCATGCAGGAGGACGACGCTGATCTTGTCTCCGGCGTGGAGCGTGGCCACCTTCGCGGCGACGGCCGTGCGCCTGGGCGAGGATAACCCCGGCTGCTGCGCCACACTCGCCATGAG
>CAXTVJ010000032.1:16651-34886 GCA_964247715.1 uncultured Acidobacteriaceae bacterium
CGGCCGTGCGCCTGGGCGAGGATAACCCCGGCTGCTGCGCCACACTCGCCATGAGCGCCCATCCTCAACACCAATGACGCCACCCTCAGCGGGCCGTCGACGGGGCTGAAGGAGCAGAGGGTGAGTGCCGCAACCGTCTTTCTGAGCGTGTGTCGCATGCGAACACCGTACCGCCCAGAGTTGGCTTTCGCAACTGCTGTCACGCTGCTCCGGCTTGGCATCACGTCATGCCGTGACGGAAGCCTGCGAGGGGTCGAAATCGTTCTGCATGGCCATGGCGAGGGTGACAAGTGCCTCGACCATACCGACGGCGGTGTCGGCCTGGATCTCGACCCGGCCTAGTCCGAGCCTGACGTTCCGTGGCAGATCGGGGAGCATGATGCTGCGCAGGTCGCCGGGCAGAATGACGCGGAGCGTCTTCGGACGGGGCGGCGGCTCGGCCTCGAGCTGCCGGTCGCGCAGCGCCTCGTCGACCGACTCGGCTTTGAGGAGGTGGTCGACGAAGCCGAGCAGGGAAGCGCGGTCGACGAAGTGGGCGCCGCCGACGGTCCGGAGCTTTGGAACTTCGGTCAGGTGGGCAGCCTCTTCGGCCGAGAGCATGCCGTTCTTCCGCGCCTCGGCTGCCTTCCGGATCGCTGAGAGCCGAACGTTAATAGTCGAAGCAGCCGGATCCCTGAGCGAGGCGCGGAACATCCGGCAGAAGGGAACCCGGCTGGGGAACTGACTCACGAAAGAGCAAGCCAAAGAACTCCTCACCATCCCCGACTGCTCAACCCTGAAGGGCAAGCGCGATTACGTCATCCTGGCGCTGCTGGCGGGTTGCGCACTCCGCCGGCAGGAACTCGCCTCGCTCGAGGTCGAGACCACCCAGCTTCGGGAGGGCCGTTGGGTGCTCGCGGACCTTGAAGGGAAGGGAAGGCGGATACGGACGGTCGCCGTCCCGGTCTGGGTCAAGCACGGCATCAACGCCTGGATGACCACGGGGGGAATGATCGGTATGCTTCTACGGTTCGTGCGTCTTTGCGGCACTGCATCCCCGGAGATAACGACTTAGGTGATCAAATATGATTCGATTCACATCGCCAGCCCATCCGCATCAGAACCTGGTGTGGCCGGCGAGATGCTGTCGTCCTTCGGGCTGGCTGCCCGCAGCTGACACTCCAGTGTGCTGAAAGCACAGCCGTTCTGCAATGATCGAGATGAACTCCTCTGTGACCAGCAACGGCAAAGCGCGGATTTCTGTCGCAATGGGCACCTACAACGGAGAGCGCTACCTGCCGGATCAACTCGCCAGTATTGCGGCTCAAACCCGGTTGCCGGATGAAATGGTGGTCTGCGACGACGGCTCGACCGATGCCACTCTCGTTTTGCTGCAAGAGTTTGCACGAACAGCCAACTTTCCGGTGACAGTCATTCAGAACGAACGGAACATTGGTTCGACCAGAAATTTCGTGAAGATCTGCGAGTTGTGCAGGGGTGATCTCATTGCGTTGTCGGACCAGGACGATATCTGGCACCGAGACCGGCTGGAGCGATCGGAGCAGATCTTCGATGCGCATCCGGAAGTTGGGCTCGTTTTTTCTGACGCCGATCTGATCGATGAAGCAGGCAGACCACTGCCCGGAAGCCTGTGGCATTTCTGCGGCTTTACCGAGGCCATGGAACAATCGTTACTGGCTGGGGACTACACGCTGCCGGTGCGCATGCGTTTTGTAACCGGTGCAACCGTCATGTTTCGCACCTGGCTGCGCACCTGTTTTCCCGTGGAGCCGGGCTGGATCCATGATGAATGGCTCGCTGCGGCCGCACCCCTCTTTGCCGACCTGCTGCCGATCAGAGAACCTCTTATCCGATACCGTCAGCATGCTTCACAGCAGGTGGGGCCGACGACACGCCATGGGCCCCTGCAGCGATTCACCCAGCGGGCCGGGATACTGCTCAATGCCGATCTCGCACAATCCGCGCACTGGCTCGCTTTGGAGCGCGCCGCCCGGCTGACTCGCGCCGTTTGCGATCGCTTTTCCGGCAAGTTTCTTACCGAAGCAGGCTCCGCGCGACGGGAGGGCTATGCCGAGTACGCCCACTTCCAACAGAACCGCGCGTTGCTTCCCTGCAACCGGTTTCAGCGCATCCTCTCCGTTCTAAGACAACGGCGAGCTTACTCGCAGTATTATCTCCACGGAGGACTCGGGAGCATGTTTCGCGACCTGCTTTCTGCGCGGCATCAGCGCCTGGCAACGCTGCCCACCCAAAGCGACGCCGATCAGCGGTAAGGTGATTCATCATCGCTCGACAACCTGCATCCAGTCTTGCCGTCGCATGGCCTGCTTCCAGCTAACGCAGGCTCGAGCTAGAGGCTGTGATTGCGAGTTTGATGAGTCTCGTTTCATGCACACTGCCGTCGGCTGGCTTTGGGCTGTCTGTGCTTTGCAAGACGCCCCAGACCGTTTCGAGGACTGATTCCATCTCGATTCGTTGAACACAGCCGTACTGGTGGTCGCTTCCGACGCATGTGGGGCGGTTGTAGCAGGGGTAGCATGACATTCCCGGACCAGCGGCCAGAACGACGGTTCCGGGCGGCGCCCACGCCTTCGCATCGTTTGCTCCATTTAACAGAATGGCCGGCACGCCCAGCGCATACGCCACGTGAGCGGCAAAGCTATCCGGGCAGAGCAAAACCCGCATCTTCGCGACCGTGGCGAAGTAGTTCTCGAGATCGCCCGTGACGAGCGAGAGTTTCGAAGAGTCGAGCGAACCGAAATGGCGTGTAAGCTCCGCCGCCTCGGACGTCGAGCCGAAGACATGGACGTCGAGCCCATTCTCGACGAGACGGCCGGCCAGCACGGCCCACTTTTCCAGCTCCCAACGCCTGCAGGGCTGGCTCGCCATAGGGTGAAGGCCCACCGCCCGGTTCAGGGGAGTCCAGGCAATTTTCCTGTGGGAAGAGGTGTACAAAGCAGGTTTAGAGGCTGCCGCGCCAGTCACAGCCCTGCTCACGGCAGCCGCTGCGTCATGCATGTTGGGCTGATCGAGCGGGATGGGCACAGGTGAATCAGCCAGAGGAAGAGCTGACTCACGAACGACCTTCGCGCCGGGATGACCAGGAGCCCAGGCCGGACTCCAGTTGCGTTGGCGCGTGATGAAGAGCCCCAGGAGTTCTTCGCGAAAATCGCCCTGGAGGTTGACGACGTCGGTGTATCCGTTTCGGCGTAACGCCCTCACCAGTCCGGGGAGGGCGAAAGCCTCTTTCCACCTGAAATCATGCAGCGAACCCATGGGAAAGCGAGCCGTGAAGACCGTGTCCACATGTGGGTTGTGGGCGAAGATCTGAGCCATCTCCGGCCGGGTCAGGACGTCGATAGAGCTCGCGGGAAAAGCGTGGGCGACGGTTTCCACTACGGCCGTGCTGATCACGGCGTCCCCCAGATTGCGTGCCTGGATCAGCAGGAGTTTGCGTTGATCGGTCATCGGCATCGCTGCCCTGTCTTCAGGGCTCGATCCAGCTTACGCAGAGCGGTGGCCGGCCTCCGCGGGGTCAATGCGTCAAGTCTCGCAGCAGGCTGAGCAACCCTTTTTCGTAGAGCCGATATTCAGGTAACAGGCGCGTGGCTTCGGGAAGGCGTCGAACCGCGGGACGAT
This sequence comes from uncultured Acidobacteriaceae bacterium, assembly GCA_964247715.1. Classification (GTDB taxonomy): domain Bacteria; phylum Acidobacteriota; class Terriglobia; order Terriglobales; family Acidobacteriaceae; genus Edaphobacter. The sequence continues at coordinate 20,291 of CAXTVJ010000032.1, forward strand.
CCAGAAGCGAGGCTCTTCTTTCGAAGTACCGCACTTTGCGTTTTACCTTGCCGAGCAGGGCGGGGTCGAACCTCCAGGAACTTTCCTGCGTGGAGGCGATCTGTTCGAGCCGCTCCAAAAGAAGGCGAAAGCGGTCTGCCTGGCTGATGTGGAAAGCCGAGGCAGCGGATTTTTCGGTACGGAGGTGGGCGCTGAGCGGCGTTTGTTGCGCGCCAACCTGCTGCTCTGCGTGCAGGCGGTAGCTCATGGGCTGAGCAGCCAGTGGTTTCAGCTCGGCGACGCTGGCCAGCAGGAGCACGATCCAGCCGTCATGCACCCACTCGGCGGGAATCGGAAGCAGCAGAGGCAGGTAGCTGGCGCGAAAAAGAAGGGTGGCTCCGGTCACGGTGTCCCGCTGCAGCAGCTGATCGAACGCCGTTTGCCGGTTGAAGCGGCTCTGGCGCAGAGCCGTAAAACCGAGGCGCTGCCAGAGATCTCCAGGCTTAAGGGCTCCGTGTTTATCCATGAGAGCGGCATTAGAGAACACACCCGCAAGCGCCGGGTCCTGGTCGAGCACGGCTCTCATCAGGGTCAGCTTTTCGGGGCTCCAGGCGTCGTCTTGATCGCAAAGCGCGATCGCATCGCCGCGACAAAGCTGGATGGCCTGTTCGAAGTTTCGCGTAGAGCCCAGGTTGCGCGCGTTGCGATGGAAATGGACCGGGAAAGCGGCGGAATTGCGGAAACGCTCGACGATCTCCTCGGTCGTGTCACTGGAGCCGTCATCGCAAATGACGAGCTCATTCGGCACGAGAGTCTGCCGGCTGATGGATAGCAATTGTTGCTCAAGATAGCGGCCGCCGTTGTAAGTACACATCGCGACTGAAATTGTCATCAGGCGGCTCACCTGCTCTCACGGTAAGGATATGATTCAGGTATCGCCCGGTCAAGCGTGCCGCATCTCTGTATCTCTTCATGTCATGAACTGGTCTAACCGTTTCCAAGCCCGCTTCGGCAACGACCCACGCTTTGCCCGCGTTCTGCATGGAAGTCTTTCCGGCCTGGCCAGCCGCGGGTTCACGCTGCTCATCAACGTCGTTACCCTGCCGCTGACACTGCATTACCTTGGGCGCCTGCAGTACGGCATCTGGGTCACGGTAAGCAGCTCCGTGGCGATGCTGGCGGTACTGGACCTGGGTGTGGCCAATACGCTCACCAACTTCATCGCGGAAGCTTACGCAAAGGACGACCGCCGGAGAGCGCAGCAGTATTTCGCGACGGCTTTCTGGGTCACGATCGCTCTTGTGCTGCTGCTGGCGCCGTTGAGCTTTCTGCTGTGGCGCGCGCTCGACTGGGGCAGCCTGTTCCGTGTTGCGGACCCGCTGCTGGTGGGCGAGGTCCGCAGATGCGTCGCAGTGGCCGGTGTGTTTCTATTCCTGTCCATGCCCCTGACGCTCGCCAACCGTGTGCTGGGGGGATACCAGGAAGTTCACCTGGCCAACTACTTCGCCATGACCAACAGCGTCCTGAGCCTGATCGCCATTCTGGCTGCGGTGTGGATGCATGGGTCCCTGGTGACGCTTATGGCTGCCTACAGCGGGTCCTTGCTGACGGGAACGCTGGGGTTGAACCTGTGGCTTTGCCTGTGGCAGAGACCCTGGTTGAAGCCCTCCCCGCGAAGCATCTCCCGCGGCATCATTCGCCGGCTGTTCGGGCAGGGTTTTCTGTTTTTCGTCATCCAGTTGACGGGCCTTGTGGTGTTCAACTCCGACAACCTGGTCATCACGCACTATCTCGGGGCCGCGGCGGTCGCGCCGTACAGCACCGCCTGGAAGCTGACCCAGTATGCCGCGCTGTTGCAGGGCGTGCTGATGCCCTCGTTATGGCCGGCGCTTGCCGCGGCGTATCACCAGCGCAATATGAGCTGGATTAACAGCACGTACCGTTCGCTGCGGCAGAAGACTCAGCTGGCGGTGGGCGCCGTGGCCGTGCTGATGGGGCTGCTCGGACAGTGGGTGATCCGCCTGTGGACGGGAGGCGTGGTCGTTCCCAGCCACGCTCTGCTCTGGCTGATGGCGTTCTTTGCTTTTCTGATCTCCGCGACGACCAACCAGGCGCTGCTGCTGGCGGCTGTCGGACGGCTGCGCCTCGAAGCCACGGTAGCGGTGCTGGCCGCCGTGTCCAACCTGTGGCTTTCCATCTACTTAGTGCAGCGTATCGGCCCGGAAGGCGTGATCCTGGCGACGATTCTGTCGTTTGCGGTCTTCATGGTGGTCCCGCAGGCGTGGGAAGTCAACCGGGTTTTGCGGGGACACTATCTTGAGCCGCAGTCACAGTCTCAGACAGATACGTTTCCCCCGCTGGAACCGCTGGTGCCATGAAATTTTCTGTAGCCATGTGTACCTACAATGGAGCGAAGTACCTTGCGGAACAGCTCAGGAGCCTCCTCGCGCAGCAACGCCTGCCCGATGAGGTGGTGATCTGCGATGACGGTTCTACAGACGGCACGATTGCGCTGCTGGAACAGTTCGTCGCCAACGCACCCTTTCCCGTACGTTTGTTCCGCAATCCGGTCAACCTGGGATTCAGTCGTAACTTTGCCCGGGCGATACGGCTTTGCCAGGGCGACCTCATCGCGCTGGCCGATCAGGACGACATCTGGTATCCGGAAAAGCTGCGGCTGCTTGAGGAAGCCTTCGAGCGGGTACCCGGGATGGAAGGTGTCTTCTCCGATGGAAACATCATCGACGAAGCTTCGCGGACACTGGGTCGAACCCTGTGGCAAAGCTTTCTTTTCGGGAAAGGTGACCGTCATCGGTTCCGCACCGGCCACGGCGTGGATGCGCTGCTCCGCCGCAACGTGGTGACCGGCATGGCGCTGGCGGTGCGGCGCTCGGCGGCAGATCTGCTTCCGGAGATGCCCGCAAGCTGGATGCATGATGGCTGGCTGGCGATGCTGATCGCTATTCGGTCCGGCCTCCTCGCCTGCCCGGATCACCTGGTAGGCTACCGCGTGCATTCCGAGCAGCAGGCCGGCACGCCTCTTACCGCCGCGGGCAAGCTGCAGATGCTGCGACAGGGCCCGGGCGCGTACATCGACCGTGTTCGCGAGCTCAATTCAGCCGAGTACAAGCGCACCGCCGTGCAGTTTGAAGACCTTTTGGACGTCCTCACCCGCACGGGGCTGGGTGACGCTGTGTTGCGGGATAAGGTGCGTGCCAAGGCGCGGCACGCCCGTCGCGGCGCTCAGGCCCTCGGACGCGGCCGGCTGCAACGCTGGCTTCTCCTCGTGCCGCACGCGCGGAGCTACGCCAGCTTTTCTCCCAACGGCCTGCGCGGCCTGCTGCGCGATCTGCTGGTGTAGCCAGACCCGGGTACGATGGGGTTAGAAAAGTCGAATACAAGAAGTCGAGAATAAGGCAGCATCTCAGGCCGCGCCCCGCGATACCGAAAGGAATGCAGGCCATTCAGGACAGGAAGCACGCATGAGCCATCAAGAACGTGAGCAGGGGCAAGCCATACCGGACCGCTACGACGAGCCTGCTTATCGCACGAGCGGCAAGCACGTCCCTGAAGTTCTCCACAACCCGCTGCATGAACCCGTGAGCATCACGTTCGATTCGCTTCTTGCCATCCTTCCGCAAGGGCGATGGACGATCGCTCGTACCGCCCTGGCGACGCTGGCCGCGGCGGCGGCGCTCGCATTTCTACTGCCTGACATGTACACGGCGGAAGCGTCGTTTGTGCCGCCGGGGGCCAGCAACAGTTCCAGTGCGACGGCCATGCTGGCGCAACTCTCTTCGGTAGCGGGAGGAATCGGCCAGTTGGGAGGCAAGAGCCAGGGCGACTTTTACGTCGGAATCCTGAAAAGCCGGACGATCAGCCGGGCCATGGTCGCCCGCTTCAACTTGAAAACCGTGTACAAGGTGAAAAAGGAAAGCGCGGCGGAAAAGATACTGGAAAACAGAACCTTGTTCGAGATTGGGCTGAAGGATTCCATCGTGACCATCAACGTCACCGACAAGAACCCGGAACAGGCGCGGGACCTTGCCAATGGATACCTCGATGCACTTCAACAGACGAGCGCTATTCTGGCGCTCAGCGAAAGCTCTCAGCGGCGTTTATTTTACGAGCAGCGCCTCGCCAGGGAACGCGACGACCTGGCGAACGCCGAGGTGAGCCTGAAGCAGAATCAGGAGAAAACGGGGTTGATCTCTCCGGTGGGGCAAACAGCTTCGGAGATACAGACCTTAGCCAGTCTCCGCGCGGAGATCACAGCGCGCGAAGTGCGGCTGGCGGCCCTTCGTCAGGACGAGGCGGAAGAAAACCCGGATATCCTGCGCATCCGCAATGAGATCGCCACTCTTCAAGGGCAGGTCGCTCAACTGGAAAACGGAAAGGATCACGGCCCGTTCAGCGGTTTTTCGACGGCACAGGTTCCGGAGCTGCAGCTCGAATATATCCGCAAGTACCGCGACGTAAAGTACCACGAAGCGCTGTTCGACATCATCGCCAAACAGTACGAAGCTGCCCGGCTCGATGAAGCTCACGATGCTCCCCTGCAGGTTCTGGACCGCGCTACCATCCCGGATACAAGGTCCGGTCCGCACCGCTTCATCATCATGGCCATCGGGTTGTTCCTTGGCGTCATTCTGGGTTTGGTGCGAGTCATTGATCTGTCACTCCGCCGCTCTCGGCTTGCGTAGAGAGCAAACGCTCTGCCTCGGGGCGCAGATCCGCAAGGGCTGCGAACGTGATGTAGCTTACCGCCGCCACCGGGTTCAGAAGCAGGGGGTTATACAGGCCCGCGGAAAACCAGCAGAGAAGAAGGGCCGTAACTCCGGCCCGATCGGCAAGCGACTGTGATCCACTGCTGCTCCACAACTTACGGTAGTACCACAGGATCAGGGCAGCCAGAAGCATGAAGCCTGCAAGGCCTGTCTGACCGGCGAGCGCCAGGATCTGCATCTCGTAGCTGTAGCGGGACGCGGGGGATGTGTTGTCTCGAATCACCCGGGGGGTGAAGCTTCCCAGACCATGTCCGAAAAAGGGAGCGTCCACAAAGAACTGCTGCAGGGCCTCCCGTTGATCAACGCGCTCCAGATCCGAGGAGCCGGCAACCTGGTCGGAGAAGCGGAGTTCGTACAGCGCGCTCAGCGCCGGCAGCGCGGCGAGAACAGCGACGATGAGCACGGCAACCACGCCCAGTTGAAACCGGTCTCGTTTTCCCAGCAGCAGACCCACGAGCAGGCCCAAGACACTGAACGCCCAGAAGAATCGCGAGAAGCTGAAGATCATCGAGATCAGCAGCAGCACGATGATCCACGAAGCGCGCCACGAGCTGTAATGAAGACGTCCGCGATACCGAAAAATCACGTAGATACAGATCGGAATCAGAGCGTCGGAAACGAACTGGACTCTTCCAAAGAGGGCGCCCAGATCCATCGTCATCAGGTTGACGCCAAACGCTTCGGAGACCGCGGTGACCACCTGAACCACGGGAATTCCGCGAACGAGCGCATAGGCGATCAATCCGGTTTTCATCAGCGAAGTTGCGATCTCCGCCAGCAGCACCAGTCTTACAAGCTGAAAGCTACGCTCTTCGATTCCGTCGCAGAAAAGCGCTGCCAGCCAGCATAAAAGCAGGGTCAAAAAAATGTCGGTGTACTGCCGCAGCACACTCGCCGTGTCGAAGCCGTAAGTCAAACCTATCAGCATCCATACGGCGAGCACAGCAGGAATGGAGAGCAGCCGCATGAGATCGCCTGCGCTGACGCGACCGCGGAAAAAACGGTAGCCTGCCAACGGAAGCAGGGCTGCATAGAGCGGCAGTTTGAGATTGATGCCGTATAACGTGCCGCTTGGAAAAAAGACGGTGATAAATACGAAAATGGAAAAAGCGAGCGTATAAAGGCGGTCAAGAAATGCGGGAAGCCGGGTCTGGAGTCCCACGCCTGAAAAGCCGAATGAGTTTTCCCGATGGCCTGCCTGCCTCACACGCGTTACGCCTTCCATGAAGGCGGCTCCAGCCGCAACCGAGCCACCCTGGACTTTCTTCGCGTGAACAGACGAATCTTTATTTCCTCGGCTGTGATCGCCGTGAAGTTGCCCCTTTGCCTCCGCAGCAAATCTCTGACGACGCGTCCCATCAGCCGCAGCATTCGCTCCATTCGGCCAAGAACTCCCATATGCAGATCCCAGAAGGCCCGCTCGTCGGCCAACATCGACCGGTACCGCGCGCCGCTCATCCGCGCACCCCGATCCATGATCGCGAGCTCGTGGCTGACCACGATATCAGTTGCCATCATGACCCGTTTGCCGGCCTGGTCCAGTTTTTGAAAGAGCCTGGTATCGCTGTTATGCAGCGGAAACGCTTCGTCGTATCCGTTCACGTCATGTAGCGCGCTAACCCGCAGCAACGATGCGGAGTTGAGAGCCAACACACGCTTTCCGAGCCGGGAACCTGTCGCGGCTGGCACCACCATCGGGAGGAACCCTGCCACAAACTGCAGCGGAGAGACAGCCCTTCCCCGATCCACAATACGCGGAACAATGGCAGCAACGCTCTCCATCCGTTCATACTGCCGAACCACATGGGCAAGCGACTGGAGAAACGCTTCCGGCAGGTGCGTGTCCTGATCGAGCGTCAGCAGCCAGCCATACCCTTCGCGCTCGGCCGTTCGCCAAGCCTCGTTGTAGGGCCTCGAAAGTCCTGGATTGCAGGGCGAAGCGCAGTACTCAACCCCCGGCGGCAGCGGGCCCGGCTCCTGTCCGCCCGGCGTATTGTCCACGACGCGAAGATGCAGATGAACCTGCGACGAAAGAGCGACGCGCGCGGCCTTAAGAAGCGTGCGTACTGATGGGCTATCCGCCGGCAGAAGCTTGTACACCACCACGACAGCAAAAACCTTCAGGACCGGAAAGGAAGCCTTGGTCTCTGTCTGGTCGAGATGGACTGCAGGTTCACTCATGCAAGGGGCGGGTACGCACAGCCAGTATAGTTGTTCTGGCCATTGGGAAGGCCCTGACGTGCGTCGCTGCCGCGGCGCAGTATCTGGAGGGCCTTCACCTCAAATGTGCCTTTCGCGATGCCCTGCTCCAAGGTCGAGGCGAAACTGACGGAGTAAGCCCTTCCAGTCTTGCTGCTCGTCCATTTCAAGATCGTACCTCCAGCCGCGTTTTTCGCCGGTCACCTCTGGCGTCGCGGAGCCGGAGGTCTGGGCGAAGGCGAGGGTCAGGGCGGCTACGTACGGGATGGGGTTGGCCATGATTGGACCGTTATAGCGGGAGTGCGGGCTGGAGAGAAGGAGATTTCTCCACCTCGCTGCCGAAAGAAATCGTAGAACTAAGTATGCGTAGGAACCTGCCTCCTGTCAGTTCTGCGGACATCGCACAACTATCGCGATAGAGAGGACCTTGAATTGCTCTGGTTGTCGGGGCCACTCTCTCGTTCGCCCCTGGCGTCAGCGGTACTCGGCGGGTCATACGAGTCATAACAGCTACCCTGTCTCTTCCTCTGGGATCCGTGATCGTTGTGTCGCTCTCCTTTTCGTTCTTATGCGGGCTGCTGAGCCCCCAACCTTTGAGAGTCTCAGGAGTCACTTCGCCGAGCGCAGAACAGTTTTGGAGACTCTCGTCCACATGTCAGAGGAAGACGCTCAGTATTCCCGCATCGCGCCGACATTTATTGACAGAGAACAGACAAGCGCTCAGCCGGGCCGGTTTATGGAGGGCGATCCCAAGGCTGGCTGGCAAGGAGCAGATGGGACGAATACCGAGCTATTTACAAGCAGGACGGTATCAAACTGGCGTTCAGCGCGATGAGGGCGGGACTACTTCATCATGGTTGACTCAGTGGGACTGCTCAACCGAGGTCACACGACTGGTTACCTGTTCTGCGAACAAGAGAAAGCCGCAACCAGTAAATACCGCTTTCGACCGTGCCTGCTCAACCAAGACGTCGGTTCACACCGATTCGATCCGAACACCCGCGAAGAGGGCTACTCCTTCAGCGGCTGGATGGGCCATCGTTCGCCTACGATGAAGGACCCAGCTAGCGGCTGGCTTGCTGGGGTTGCTGGTTAACGATCCAGCGATCGACGCGCTGTTCGAGGAGGTCGAGGGGGAGTGCGCCGCCGCTGAGGATCTCGTCGTGGAAGGTGCGGATGTCGAAGTGGGGACCTAAATCCTGCTTTGCTTTCTCGCGGAGTTCGCGGATCTTGAGCTGGCCGAGTTTGTAGGCGCAGGCCTGGCCGGGCCAGGAGATGTAGCGGTCGGTTTCGGTCTGGATGGTGGGTTCGTCGTTGGCGTCGGTCTGGCGCATGTAGGCGACGACCTGGTCGCGGGTCCAGCCCTGGTCGTGGATGCCGGTGTCGACGACGAGGCGGACGGCGCGGAAGAGCTCGGAGCGGAGGCGGCCGTAGTCGGAGCCGGGATCCTGATAGAAGCCGACCTCTTTGCCGAGCTGTTCGGCGTAGAGGGCCCAGCCTTCGACGTACGCGGAGTTGAAGGTGTGTTTGCGGAACTCGGGCAGGCCGGGCAGGGTTTGCGCGGTGGAGATCTGCATGTGGTGGCCGGGGATGCCCTCGTGGTAGGCGATGGCTTCGTCGGAGATGAGGGTGCGGTTGGCGTAATCCGACACGGCGACGACGACGCGGCCGGGGCGCTTGCCGTCGGGGGTTCCGGGAGAGTAGTGGGTGGCGGCGGCTTTGTCGAAGTCGGGGATGGCTTCGACGGTGACGGGCGCGGGCGGGATGACGGTGAAGAGCTCGATCAGTTTGGGCTGCATCTGGCCGATGTAGCGGCGGAAGTCGTCGAGGATCTGCTCTTCGGAGTGGGGAACGTATTTGGGGTCGGCGGCGAGGGCTTTGCGGAAGCTGGCGAGGTCGGGATAGCCGTTTGCTTTCGCCAGCGCGGTCATCTCGCCGGTGATGCGGTCGACCTCGGAGAGGCCGATGGCGTGGATCTGCGCGGGGGTGAGGTCGGTGGTGGTGAGGCGGTGGAGGTCGTTGGCGTAGCGGCGCTTGCCGTCGGGGAGGGACTCGATCGACAGGGTGGTGCGGCGGTAGGGGATGTAGTCCTTCGCGGCGAAGCCGGCGAACTGCCTGTAGGCGGGGAGGACGACGGTGTTGACGGTCGAAGTGATCTCAGCGGTGAGGCGGGCCTGATCCGCCGCGGAGATGCCCGCGGGGTATTTGTGGGTCGGGATGAGGAAGGGGTCGGCGGAGATGATGCCCTGGCACTGCGCCGGGATCTTGGCGGCGAGGAACTTGACCGGGACGAGGTGATCCTGGACGCCGGCGCGGAGGACGTCTTCGGTCTGGAGGAAGGCGCGGGGGATCTGCTGGAGGCGCGCGATGTAGTCCTCGTAGTGCTTGACCGAGTCGAAGGGCATGGAGAGCGGGAGGTCGGCGAGGCCGGTGTGGACGCCGCCCTGCGAGGTGACGGGCATCTCGTACTCTTTGAGGTCGAAGTCGGCGTTGCGCTGGGCGATGGCGCGGGTGAAGAGGTCGTGCGAGAGGCGGTCCTGCTCGGGGAAGCCGTCGGGCGGGATGGCGGCGATGCGGACGAGGAGGACTTTGTCTTCTTCGTGGCGCTTCTGGATGGCGGCGAGGGAGTAGTCGCCGAGCTGGTCGTTGTAGCGGTAGTCGCCGACCGAAGTAGCGAGGGTGGGGTTCTCGCGGAGGGTGGTCTGCCATGCGGCGTCGAAGAGGGCGTTCTGCTGGGCAATGCGGGAGGCGGTGGAGGGGGAGGCTTGCGCCTGCAGAGAGAGCGGGGCGGCGGCCAGCAGGAGGGCGGCGGCAACTTTATGCATGGGGTAGAGGGTAGCAGAGGTGTGGCGGGCCGCTACGGGCGGCGGGCCAGAGCGGTGCGGGGAACTTGCTGCAGATCGAGGAGAAACTCGACGTCCTGCCAGTCGTCCAGGAGAGCGGCAATCGCGTCGCGCTGGCCGTAGCCGATCTCAAGCGCAAGCAGGCCGTTCGGAGTGAGGTGTTCGCGGGTTTGGGGGACGAGGCGGCGATAGATCTCGAGGCCGTCCGGGCCGGCGTAGAGGGCTTGTGGGGGTTCGAAGTCGCGGACCTGCGGGTGGAGCGTGGGGGCGTCGAGCGAGGGGACGTAGGGTGGGTTGGAGGCGATGACGTCGAATCGTTCTGAAGGATCGAGAGCGGTGAGGAGATCGGATTCCAGGAAGGCGATGCGATCTTCGAGCCCGTGGCTGAGCGCATTCTCGCGGGCGATGGCGAGGGCTTTGGGCGAGAGGTCGACGGCGGTGATGCGCGCGTGCGGCAGATGGGCGGCGAGCGCGATGGCGATGGCCCCGGAGCCGGTGCCGATGTCGAGGATGCGGGCGTCTGGCGGGACGCGGGCCTGTACGCGCGCCAGCACGGCTTCAACGAGGAGCTCGGTCTCGGGGCGCGGGATGAGCACGGCGGGGGTGACCTTCAGGCGCAGGCCGTAGAACTCGGTTGCGCCGAGGATGTACTGGATGGGCTCGTTGCTTAGCCGGCGCTGGATGGCCTGGTCGTAGGCAGTCTGCTGCGTGTTGGGGAGGGGGCGGTCGGGATGGGCGAGGAGTTGCGCGCGGTCGATCTGGAGGAGAGTGGTGGCGTCGGCGAGGGCGGTGGCGCGCAGGTGGGGGTTGGTGGCGAGGAGGTTGGCGGCGCGGGTGATTGCTTCGCGGTAGGTGCTCAAGTGATTGGGTCCTGTCCTGCGCGGGCGGCGGTCACTTCGTGACTTATACCTGCGTCGCGTGGCCCTCCGTTGGTCGGGATGCGGGTTCTGCAGGCGACCAGCGGGAGCACCACGCGAAAGCGTATGAAAGTCACGAAGTGACCACCGCCCGCGCAGGGCGCTCTTATGCCGCGACCGGCTCGCCCTTCATCTTTTCCGAGATGTCATGCGCGATGAGCGAATCGATCGTCGGCTGCAACTGTCCTTCCATCACCATATTCAGGTTGTGGTTGGTATAGCCGATGCGGTGGTCGGTCAGGCGGTTCTGCGGGAAATTATAGGTGCGGATCTTCTCGGAGCGGTCGCCGCTGCCGACCTGGTCTTTGCGGATCTTGGCTTCTGCCTGGTGGCGGGCTTCTTCGGCGACTTCGTAGAGGCGCGAACGGAGGACGCGCATGGCCTTCTCGCGGTTCTTGATCTGCGACTTTTCGTCCTGGCAGGAGACCACGGTGCTGGTGGGGAGATGGGTGATGCGGATGGCGGAGTAGGTGGTGTTGACCGACTGGCCGCCGGGGCCGGAGGAGCAGAAGGTATCGATGCGGAGGTCTTTGGCTTCGATCTTGACGTCGACTTCCTCGGCTTCGGGGAGGACGGCGACGGTGATGGCGGAGGTGTGGACGCGACCCTGGGTCTCGGTGGCGGGGACGCGCTGCACGCGGTGTACACCGGACTCGTACTTCATCTGCGAGTAGACGCGCTCGCCTTCGAAGATGGCGGTGACTTCCTTGAGGCCGTTGCCGATGCCGGTTTCGGATTCGGAGAGCACCTGCACCTTCCACTTGTGCTGCTCGGCGAAGCGGAGATACATACGGAACATCTCGGCGACGAAGAGCGCGGCCTCGTCGCCGCCGGTGCCGGCGCGGAGCTCGATGACGATGTTCTTTTCGTCGTTGGGGTCGCGCGGCAGCAGCATGACCCTGAGCTCTGCTTCGAGCGGCTCGCGTTTTGGTTCGAGGGTGGCGAGTTCTTCTTCCGCCATCTCTTTGAAGTCGGGTTCGGCGAGCATGGCTTTGGCTTCGGCGATGCCGTCGGCTACTTTGCGGTACTGGCGGTATTTATCGACGACGGGCTCGAGGTCGCGGTGCTCTTTGGCGATGGCCTGGAAGCGCTTCTGATCGTTCATCAGCGTGGGGTCGGACATGTCGCGGCCAAGCGACTCATAACGGGCTTCCATCTGGGCGAGGCGGTCGAACATGGGGGCTCCTGTAGGGCAGGGAGTAGGGATCAGGCAGCAGGGATCAGGAACGGCTAATGGCGCAGCCAGGCAAAGTCGTGACGGGGGGGTGTCACGCGGGACATGGTCACCGGGTTTGCTGGCGTGGGCGGCATCGCTTATTGGATGGTACTCCGGACGCGTTGGGTGCGGAAAGCATCTTTCGAGGGGAGGACGCGGGAATGGCACGGTTTGGGCAGATGGCGGAGCTTGCGAACGAGACGAGCCGGACGGCGAGCCGGCTGAAGAAGCGGGCGCGCATCGCGGAGGAGATTTCGGCCGTGCAGGCTGGCGGGGCCGGCGACGTGGGGCTGTTCTGTCTTTATCTGGCGGGGCTGCCGTTTGCGGCGGCGGATGCCCGCAAGCTGAATGCGGGCGGGGCGCTGCTCTCGAAGGCTTTGCTGGCGGTAAGTGGGGCGAATGGCGCGGAACTGAACGTGGCGTTTCGGCGGCATGGGGACATGGGCGCGGCGGCAGGCGATCTGCTGCGTGAGAAAGGTCGAACCGGCACCGGCGGTCTGACGCTGCTGGAGGTGAGCGACGCGTTTGCGGCGATGGCCGGGGCGAAAACGACGGCGATCCGGACCGCGCTGGTGGAGGCGCTGCTGACGCGCGCGACCCCGGTCGAGGCGACCTATCTGCTGAAGCTGATGCTGGGCGATATGCGCATCGGCGTGAAAGAGAGCCTGGTCGAGGAGGCGATCGCGGATGCGGCCGGCGCGGAGGTGGCGGCGGTGCGGCATGCGGTGATGCTGGAAGCGGATCTGGGCGCGGCGGCGGAGCGGGCGTTCGCGGGGACGCTGGGCGAGGCGCGGATGCGGCTGTTTCATCCGCTGGGCTTCATGCTGGCCAGCCCGGTGGAGACGCCGGAGGAGGCGGTTCTGCGGTTCTCCGGTGGGAAGAAGCGCAAGAGCAAAGGGGCGATGGCAGAGGCTTTGGCGGCGGACACGATTGCGGCTGGGTTGGAGGAGGAAAAGGACAGCACAGAAGACACAGAGGACACAGAGGATGCACTGAAGGGAACGCAAGCGACGCCGGCGGTGCGGGCGTTTCTGGAGGACAAGTTCGACGGGATGCGGGCGCAGGTGCACTGCGGGGCGGCGGATGCGCCGGGGCGGGTGGCGATCTATTCGCGCAACCGGGAAGAGATTACGGAGAGCTTTCCGGAGCTGGTGGAAGCCTTTGCCGGGGCCGCGACGGACGATGCGTCGGGCCTGATCTTCGATGGAGAGATTCTTGGCTGGGACTACACGCGGGCGCAGGCGCTGCCGTTCGCGGTGCTGGGGCAGCGCATCGGGCGGAAGCGGGTGGACAACGCAACGAGGCGCGCAGTGCCGGTCGTGTTTATGGCCTTCGACCTCATGTTTTCAGCGGGTGAGCTTCTGCTGGCGTTGCCGCTGCGGGTGCGGCGCGAACGGCTGGAGGACGTGGTGGAGGCGATGTCGGATAGGGCGCGAGCGCCGCTGGTGCGGGTGGAGCGGAAGGTGCAGGGTTTGCTGTTTGGCGACGTGGATGAGGATCCCACACATCGCGGTGAGGCCGCGATGAATGAGGCATCCGCCCAGGCGGAGCCGCTGCCGCGGCTGATGCTCTCCTCTTCGCGGCTGGTGGAGAGTGCGGAGGAGATCGACCGTGCCTATGCTGAGGCGCGGGCGCGGGCAAACGAGGGCGTGATGCTGAAGGCGGCGGACTCGGCGTATCAGCCTGGGCGGCGCGGACTGAGCTGGGTGAAGCTGAAGCGCACGCTCGAGACGCTGGATGTGGTGATTACGGGTGCGGAGTGGGGCAACGGGCGCAAGTCGCAATTCCTGAGCGACTACACCTTTGCGGTGCGAGACGGATCGGGCGACTTGAAGAACGTCGGCAAGGCGTACAGCGGGGTGACGGACGCCGAGATCGCGTGGCTGACGGAGTTCCTGAAGGAACACACGCTCGAGGAGTCTGGCCACTTCCGCACGGTCGAGCCGTTGATCGTGCTGGAGGTGGCGTTCAACAACATCATGCGCAGCGACCGCCATGCGAGCGGCTTTGCTTTGCGCTTCCCCCGGATTCTTCGCATCCGAAACGACAAGCCGCTCGAAGAAATCGACACCGTGGCACGGGTGGAGGAGATCTATCAGTCCCAGGTGGACAAGCCGGCGGAGTCGGCCGTCGACGTCCAGCGTGTCCGCCCTTACTTCCCGCCCTTTATTTGTAAAGCGGGAGAATGAAGCCGAAGCGGGCAGTGAAAGCGCCGAGCGAATTGTACTGGCCTGTCTGCTGCCAGCTGCGCACGTATTCTCCCGGGACGAAGAGCATGCTTAGGTGCTTGTTCACCTTACAGGTGAAGCCGCCGCCGACCGCGAAAGCGGGGTTGTTGGCGATGGTGCCTGCTTTCGAATCGCGGACGCGTCCGACATCGGCGAAGGCGAAGTATGAAACTTTGGACTTGCTGCGGGCGGTGAAGAGAGGACCGGCGAGGATGCTCTGAATGTTTTCGTGAGTGTCGTGGCCGGTATTGTAGTCCTGCGTGAAGTCGCCGATGAGGGCGAGCCAGGGCTTGAAGTTGATCTGCTGGATGCCGAAGAAGCCGTGAACGTCGATGTGGGAGACGTGCGCAGGTGGGTGCGGCTCACCCTCTGCTCTCAGGCGAACGCAAGCGTCGAACGCGTCTGTGCGAGAGATGCGTGGGGATGC
>CAXTVJ010000032.1:34986-37051 GCA_964247715.1 uncultured Acidobacteriaceae bacterium
CTCTCAGGCGAACGCAAGCGTCGAACGCGTCTGTGCGAGAGATGCGTGGGGATGCGAAAGTGCCGCCTTGCGCCGGGGCGGAGTGGGATGCGACGGCGTGGCAGCAGGCGGTCCGTGCGGAGCCGCTGTGCGGGGCTGCGGGCCTCCAGGCCACGCGTGAGCCGGCGAAGGCTACCTTGACTGACGCAGCGATGCGGGAACGAAGTCGCTGGAGAGTGGTGCGGCATCTTCGGTGAGGTAAACCGTGAGGATGCGGGGGAACTGCTCTTCGACGAGCTGCAGAGTGCGGAAGTCGAAGGACTGGACGTCGGCGCGCTGCTCCATATGGTTGCGGGCGATGGTACCGCAGAGCGTCGTGACGAAGGTCTGCGGATCGACGGTGTGGTTGGTGGCGATCTCTTGACTGGGCAGCGGTGTGGACGTGCCGCCATCGGGCAGCGGCAGAATTTTGGTCTCGAGATTGAAGTGGACGCGGGCGGCGTTGGCGGCGCGCTCCGCGGCGTGCGGCGTATTGCGGCCGGGGCCGGTGCGGTAGTACTCCGCGTAGAACGCAGCAAAGCGGAAGAGCTGGTCGACGTACGTGGGGGTGTAGGGGCTGAGCATGTGCTCCTGCGCGGCGAAGGCGACGGCCACGGGCGAGAGCGCGAGGTCGTTCTTCTGGTCGGGGAAGCGGGCGTGGAGCTTGTCGCAGATAAAGGTGGACTGCAGCTCGGCAAGCGTGTGGTCGCGGAACCAGAACGCGTCGGCGAAGGTGTAGGGCTTGCCGTCGATGCGCCGGCACGACTCGGGGTTGAGGAACTGATCGTGCCAGATGCTGGAGTGCCGGTCGCTGGTGACGCCGGTGTCCGTTTCGATGGTGTGGATGAGGTTGTCCAGTCCGCCTTCGAAGGCGGGCAGCGTATTTTCGGGATGCAGCCCGCGGCCTCCGCGGTGGCCCTCGACATCGAAGCCGGCGTTGATCGAGACGCCGGCGGCGCGGGCTTCGGTGACCGCCTGCTGCAGCAGGTCGGGGCGATCGGAGATCAGGCCGTCAACTCCTAAAGTGAGCAGCGTATGCATGAGAGCCGGGTCGTTGGTGGTCCAGGGAATGATCCGGATGCCGAGGGCATGAAGCGCGGGCACGTCGACCCCGGGATCGGTGGTGACGAGCGTCGCATCGGACGGCGAGAGTACGGGGACCAGCGCGTGGTGCGCGAGCGCGTGAGCTTTCGCGGCGAACATGAGGCCGGTGAATGGGTTGTGTTGCGGGATGGACGGGCCGGTCTGGGAGTCAGCGGACATGAGGGGACTTAAGGCGAGCAGCGAGATCAGGGTAGCGCGGGCGGCGTTCATCGCGTGTCTCCGGCAGCACATGGTTAGCAGGTTCGTCTCGAAGAAACGATAGACACCCTGCATGACACACGGATGAACTCGTCCGACGTTCCACCTCGACGCGGGATCACCGCCATGCGCGGAGAGGAGATGAGAGCCAGGCGGGTATTTGATTGCTGAATGAAAGAGGGAGGAATACACTTGCAGCCAATCATCCCACCGAGTTTGAGCGGATAGCCTGGGGACTCCTATGTCGACACGAAGGCAATTCTTTCGGCTGTCGTCCGCGCTGCTTTGCGCGACGACGCTGCCGGGCGTTCTTTTTGCGGAAGAAGACGACGTGCGTTTTTCGAGCGCCGGACTCGGGGCCTATGCGCAGGGGCTGCTGGTCGCGGCGAGCTTTGAGAAGGTTATCGGAAGCACGTTCCGGGCGAAGCTGCCCGGGTACAGCTACGCCGACCTCCGGCTTGCCTCCGTGCAGGTATTCCAGCCGGCGAAGCCGACCGTTGAAGCGAAGCCGGCACTGCGTGGGAGCAAACCGGCCGCGCCGGGCGCGACCATGACTTCCTTTCTGCTGCAGTTTACCCGGACGGCTGCGCTCGAGCAGGATTCCTATGTGATCGACCACGGCACGTTGGGAATGTTCACGGCATTCCTCGTTCCTGGCGAGGAGGCCGGGCTCTTGACGTGTTCGGCTGTCTTCAACTACCTGAACTGAGTGGAAATTCGTCGTTGGCTGCTTCGGAATCTAAAG
>CAXTVJ010000032.1:37151-42313 GCA_964247715.1 uncultured Acidobacteriaceae bacterium
ATGCCGCCGTGCTGGTAATAGAGGATCTCCTGCGGGGTGTCGATGCGGACCGTGACCGGGAACTCGAGGGTCGTGCCGGTTCCGTTTTCCGCGACCACCGTCAGGTTGCGTCCGTTCGCGAACTTCGTCTCCAGCATCTCCGGCAGACCCCGCACGTCGAAGATCTCTTCGCCCGTGAGGCCGAGCGATTCTGCGGACTCGCCGGCCTGGAACTGCAGCGGCAGAATGCCCATGCCGACCAGGTTGGAGCGGTGAATGCGCTCGAAGGATTCGGCGACGACGAAGCGGATGCCCAGCAGCCGGGGCCCTTTCGCGGCCCAGTCTCGTGAAGATCCAGACCCGTATTCCTTGCCCGCGAGAATGGCGAGCGGGGTGCCGCGGCGGGCGTACTCGACCGAGGCGTCGTAGATCGACATCCGGGTGAGCTCCGGGAGCAGGCGGGTGACGCCGCCCTCGGTGCCCGGCGCCATTTTGTTGCGCAGACGGACGTTGGCGAAGGTGCCGCGGACCATGACTTCATGGTTGCCGCGGCGCGAACCGTAGGAGTTGAAGTCGGCCGCGGCGACGCCGTGTTCGATGAGGTATTTGCCTGCGGGTGAGGAGAGCTTGATCGACCCGGCCGGCGAGATGTGGTCGGTGGTGACGGAGTCGCCGAGGACAGCAAGGCAGCGGGCGGCGCGGATCTCCTGAACCGGAGCCGGGGTTGCGGGCATGTCGTCGAAGTACGGGGCCTGGCGGATGTAGGTGGAGTCGAGCTCCCAGCCGTAGGTTTCGCCGGTCGGGACGGCGAGGTGCTGCCAGTTCTCGTCGCCATCGGTCACAGTACTGTACTGGTGGCGGAACATGTCGCTGGAGATGGAGGACAGTACTGTGTCCTGTACTTCCTTCTGCGTGGGCCAGAGGTCGCGCAGGTAGACGGGCGAGCCGTCCTTGTCGCGGCCGAGCGGTTCGGTTTCGAAGTTGTGATGGATGGTTCCGGCGAGCGCGTAGGCGACCACCAGCGGCGGGCTCATGAGGTAGTTGGCGCGGACTTCGGGGGAAATGCGGCCTTCGAAGTTGCGGTTTCCGCTGAGCACGGAGACGGCGACGAGGCCGTGCGACTCGATCGCGTCGGAGACGTCGGTGGGCAGCGGGCCGGAGTTGCCGATGCAGGTGGTGCAGCCGTAGCCGACCACCTGAAAACGAAGCGCGTCGAGGTAGGGCATGAGTCCGGCCTTGACGTAGTAGTCGGTGACGACGCGGGAGCCGGGGGCGAGCGAGGTTTTAACCCACGGCGGCGTGCGCAGGCCCTTTTCGACGGCCTTCTTCGCGAGCAGGCCGGCGGCCATCATGACGTAGGGGTTCGAGGTGTTGGTGCAGGAGGTGATCGCCGCGATGACTACCGAGCCGTGGTCGAGGTAGGGCTCGGGGTCGACGCCGAAGCGGGCTTTGACGCTGGTGGGCGGGGCCTCGATCGCGAGGTCGTCGGTAAGAGTGGCGACCGGAACCATGTCGGGAATGGGCATGTGGGCTGCGGTGCCGGGCGCGGGCGAACCGAGCGAACTGGTGACGTCGCCGAGCAGCGACGCGTGCCCGCCCTCACCCTCCCACCGCACCATCTGGCGCGCGGCTGCCTTGTTGCCCTGTACGCCGAGCAGGCTGGGAAGCTGCTGGTCGAAGCTCGCGGCGGCCTGCGAGAGCAGCACGCGATCCTGCGGGCGGCGCGGGCCGGCGACCGAGGGCTCGACGGTCGAGAGATCGAGCGAAAGGGTTGCGGAGTAAACGGCTTCCGGGGTTTCTGGCGTGTGAAAGAGGCCCTGCGCGCGCATGTAGGCTTCGACCAGCTCGATCTGGCTGTCGGGGCGTCCGGTGAGGCGGAGGTAGTTGAGAGTTTCGTGGTCGACCGGGAAGATGCCGCAGGTGGCGCCGTACTCGGGGGCCATGTTGGCGATGGTGGCGCGGTCGGCGAGCGGGAGCTCGGCGATGCCGGGACCGAAGAACTCGACGAACTTGCCGACGACGCCCAGTTTGCGGAGAGCTTCGGTGACGGTGAGAACCAGGTCGGTGGCGGTGGTGCCTTCGCGGAGCTTGCCGGTGAGGCGGAAGCCGACGACTTCGGGCACCAGCATGGAGACCGGCTGGCCGAGCATGGCGGCCTCGGCCTCGATGCCGCCGACGCCCCAGCCGAGGACGCCGAGCCCGTTGACCATGGTGGTATGGGAGTCGGTGCCGACGAGGGTGTCGGGATACGCGACGACGGAAGCGTCGGGCTGGTCGCCGCTACGGGGCGTGGTGGTGAAGACGACGCGGGCGAGGTATTCGAGGTTGACCTGGTGGCAGATGCCCATGCCGGGGGGGACGGCGGAGAAGTTGCGGAAGGCGGACTGGCCCCACTTGAGGAAGGCGTAGCGCTCGCGGTTGCGCTGGAACTCGAGCGCGGCGTTCATGTCGTAGGCGTGGGTGGTGCCGAACTCGTCGACCTGGACGGAGTGGTCGATGACGAGCTCGGCGGGCTGGAGCGGGTTGATCTTTTCGGGGTCGCCGCCCAACGCCCGCATGGCATCGCGCATCGCCGCGAGATCGACGATGGCGGGGACGCCGGTGAAGTCCTGCATGAGCACCCGGGCGGGCATGTAGGCGATCTCGCGGGAGGGCGTCGCCTTCGCGTCCCAGCGGGCCAGGAAGCGAATGTCATCCGCACAAACCGTTCGGCCGTCTTCGCAGCGGAGCAGGTTTTCGAGCAGGATGCGCAGCGACCAGGGGAGCCGGTCGAGATCGACGGCGGGATCGGTCTGCTTGAGGTTCTTTGCGAGCGCGGGGAGGGAGAAGTACGTGACGGTCTGGCTGCCGGCGGTGAGGGTGGATCTGGTCTGGAAGGAGTCGGGATGCGGGGTGCTCATGGGGGCGTGTTCCTTGGGCGCAGAGGTGCGCGGGCTGGCGAATACGTGTGTTGAGGGAAGGCGAAGGTGCGCGGGGGGCGCTAGCGGCGGCCGCGGTCGCGGTGGCCGTGGCGGAAGCGCTTGAGGGGAGCGCGGCCTCGACGTGCGGTGGGTGCCGGACGGAGCATACGGAGATTGTAGGACGGGGGGTGCGGGGTTGGGAAGGTGGGCGGCGTGGCCTGCATCAGCGCGCCGGTTCGGGGCGGAGAAGGACATGCGCGGAGTCTGCGCCATGAATGCTGACCGTCTGCGACAGCGGAGCGTAGGCGGGGTGGATCCATCGCATGCGGATTGTCTTCTGCTCGGGGGAGATCCTTTCGTCGACGTCCGGTCCAAACTCAATCGAGAGAGTGTAGCTTGCGTCGGGCAGGTTATCAAAGCGGAAGGTCTGGTCGTCAGCCAGCGGCTGACGGCAGGCTTCGTCGGGCTGGCCGGTGGGGGTGAGCGCGATAAGAATCTGCTTGGGCGGGTCGGCTTTGCCGAACTCGACGCGGCCGGAGAGTGCGTGCAGGCCAGCGGCGGGCAGCAGGAGGTCGACGTTGCGGATCGTGGTGTGGTCTTCGACCGTGAACTCGCGGGCGGCGGAGCGGAGCATCGTGGTGCCGGAAGCCGCGGCGTAGAACGAGACGCCGCCGGTGCAGCCGCCGAAGACGCCGGCCGCAGTGTGGATCAGGGCGCCGTGGCCGTTGGAAGCCGCGACGATCCAGGTGCCGGGGGCGATGCCGTCGATGCGGAAGGTTCCGTCGGGTTCGGTGACGGCGGAGTCGCCCGGATTGTAGTGGCCGGAAGGATCGCGGCGGAGGATCCCGACCTGATCGCCGGGGAAGGGTTTTATGTCGGAGCGCGGTGAGTACGCGGGTGTGCCGTCGGCATAGAGGAGGCGGCCTGCGAAGGTGCCTCCGCGCATGAGGGAGAGGGTGACGTCGGCGGTCTGGCCAGGGCGGACGTCGACGCGATGGAGGATCTTCGCGGCGAGGGCGGGTTCGATCGCCGGCGCGCCCTGGTAGCCGTAGAGATGGGAGTTGACGTAGTGCTCGCGGTAGGCCTGAACGTAATACGGGCCGGGCGTGACGCCAGTGAGCGTGAAGTGTCCCGCCGCGTCCGTGGTCACGGGTTCGGAGCGGAGTTCCTCCGGCGTGGGCATGACGAATTCCTGGTACGGATTGAAGGGTTTGGGCGGGGGTGTAAGGGCCTCGAGATAGACAGGGGTGCCGGAGGCAGGCTGGCCGGTGTCGCCCAGCAGGACCACGCCGGCAACGGAGCCGGTCGGCGTCTGCGCGCGCGATCGGGAGGCGTGCAGAGACGGGAGGATCAGGAGGGCGAT
Source organism: uncultured Acidobacteriaceae bacterium (assembly GCA_964247715.1). Classification (GTDB taxonomy): domain Bacteria; phylum Acidobacteriota; class Terriglobia; order Terriglobales; family Acidobacteriaceae; genus Edaphobacter. The sequence continues at coordinate 41,394 of CAXTVJ010000032.1, forward strand.
GAACACGCGGCGCAGCATGGCGTCAGTGTATGCCGCGCTGGAGCTTTGGCTTACGATTTCCGGAAGTCCGAAGGCGCGAACGGCGGCCGCGATACCCGTGGCGATCTCAGGAACTGAACGTCTGCACTCACGCCCAAAGCCTGTTCATCGCTAATGCATTTCTGCCGGCAACTCTCCCCAGTCCATGGGATCGGAGTCCACCAGTCCCACGCCTTGCAGATAGTGCAGCGTCTGCCGGGCGCACCCGAAGAACATGTGTTTGCAACCGCGCATGACGCTTCGATCGAAGGAGACGTTAGAGCCGTGGTAGTTCAGGGTGCAGTTCACAAACGTGCAGCGAACGAACGACTTGTTGTCGATCTCAATAAACTGATCCATGAAGGTTTCGTCGGCGATGGTTTCCACTCTGTGTCTCCTGTTGCGCGGAGTCCGCCAGTTCGGGCGGTCCCGGCAGCCTGCTGCATGTGATCGCTATCCCGGTGGACGATGCGCTACTCGGGGTCTAGAAGCCGGTTCCGCGAGGATCGAGGGTGTGGGCAATCGTCGCCTCAAATATTGCCCGGTCGGCGGGATGAAGGACTGAGAGAAAGGATTCGCACTGAAAGGGAGCATCGTGGTTTTGGTCGTGGTCGAAACCGGAGATCTCCTTACACTTCGGACAGCACCGGGGCCGAGTGGATGAGCGTTCGTTTCGTGCGACTCATCAAATCATAGCCGCCGGCGTAGAACCTCTCTGTAAGCTGGAGACCCAACTGCCGCAAAGAAGTCAACCTCCCGGTCCTGTCATCGAAGTGACTCCCTTTGCCTGTAAAACGCGCTGCTTTCGGGGAGGGGACGGCATGGATCGCGTAATCTGCACATACTGCACAGCCATTCGTTTTCCCGGGGGATTTGCCGATGCACCGTCGAACGTTTCTTGC
>CAXTVJ010000033.1:0-42119 GCA_964247715.1 uncultured Acidobacteriaceae bacterium
GCGGCCACTTCCGCGAGATCGAGCACACCGACAACCCCGACGCCGAGCCGGTTCCAACGTGCGAGGCGGCCAGGCCAGCCATCATCATCTACGGCAAGCGCGTCGGAACCACCCTGACCGTCTGCACCGACAATAACTGCCCTGTCCATGACCCCCGCGCAGCCGCACATCGGGCCGAGAACCCCGAACCCGTCATGCCGCCGGCACCGCCCACCGAAACCGAGGAAGAGGCCGAGGCGCGGAAGCAGCAGCATGAACAGCAGAGAAAGGAGTACGAAGCCGGGCAGGAGCGCCGGGCCGAGGAATCCCGCCAGCAGCACGAGCGGGAACAGCAGGAGTACGAGGCCGAACAGGCCCGCAGAGAAGAGCAACGCAAACAGCGGGAAGCCACTTTCGAGCGCATCCTGGAGAACGCCCCCGAAACCCTGAATGCAGCCCAACTGCGCGTCCTCCTTCGCGCCATCGTGAACCTCGAGCCCTACACCTTCGCCGACGACTTGGCCGAAGACATCGCCGACGAGAACGAGCCGCGCACCGCAGAAGAGGTGTTACTGGCCACCATCGACGCGACCGCAGACGACAAGCTGGTCCGCTTCGCCATCCGGCTTGCTCTCTCCGGACACGTCGGCATCCCGCGCGAGAACGAGTTCGACTTCCTCACCGAAGCCGAGGCCGTCTTCCCGAAACGGAACTGCATTGGAAGAACAGCGGTCGAAACGCTACTACGCCGGTCGATTCTCCTGGTCCAGCTCTACCCGGTTTCAATCATTAGCAGTTCACTGTCGTCTGACTAAGGAGATCCAATGAGAGTAAAACGTATACTGTTGGGGCTTGCTTATTGTCTTGTGGTGTTAGTGGCCGGGCTAGGAATCGTGGCGGCCAGGTCTCGATCTCAGGCTGAGCATCTGCTCCTGTCGATTGATCGCTTTCGACTGACAAGACCACCAAGAGCGAAGTGGCGGCGGAACTGAATAGACTTGGCCTCGGTGCCCAACGTGAGGCATGCTCGTCAAGCGTTGGTTCATGTGAGGGAATAGGGGTTGAAGTAGCGAACTATCCCGAGCCTTCAGGCGAGATGACCGCGTCTGCTCTTGACTTTATAGCGACACGACTTTCCGTTTTTCGACCGACCTACCTTGTGGCCAACTTGTATTTCTACTCAGATCGTTTGGAATCGACTGCGGTCACCTTGTCCACCGATCAAGCCTCTATAGGTACGGCCTTGGAGTCTATCAAACTAGGAAAAGATGCAACATCAGGATGGCGGAGGAATAATAGAACCGGAAACCAAATCTTCCTAAGAGTGCTGGATCCTGCCGATCAGGAGGATGTGTCACTCGGTTCAGAAGCCGTCTTCAATCTCGGGTGTATGGAATCCCTAAGGGGATGTAACACTGCTTCTCAACTCTGGCCTTCCATTTCAAAGTACACGGTACAAAGTGCCACCACAGCCTTGCCGCTTTAGATTTCTCTGGAGTTCTACGCGAATGAAGCCAGGTGGCTCTTGGCGCGATTTCCCTCACCATCTGCATGCCCACGTCATGCAGCGGGCAAGGCGGTCTGACTACGCATTTTCACCAGATCCTGCGCCACGGAGGAGTCGCCCGTCACGAGGTATCGCTCGGCGGCACAGGAGGCGACACGCTGCAGAGACTCATAGGGCTGGCTGGCGGTGTGTTCGGCTGGACTGACGGGTCCGTGACTGTCATGCAGGTAGTGGGGCGGGATGCCCTGGCCCCGCGGCGGAGACGCGGGCGCGGGGGAGATGGCGCAGGCCGGCACTTCCGAGAGTGCGGACCGCAGGCGCGGTGTCTTTGCGGAGGCGAGGCCGGTGCGCCGGGCGGCTACATCGATGAAGGAGGCGTTCGGATCGCGGACGCGGAAGACCGTCTGGCTGACGCAGGTCGCGGAGGTGAGAAGCAGAACGGGGAGCAGACGCGCAAGCATACGGGCACTCAAACCCGAAAAGTGTAGCAGGGGCGCTCGCGCTACACTGGGGAGGCTGGCCCGGTAGCTCAGTTGCATAGAGCGGCGCACTCCTAACGCGAAGGTCGCAGGTTGGACTCCTGCCCGGGCCACCATAACTCCTGTAAATGAACCTTTTTGCGAGACGGCCTAACCGGCACCTTCATCGCAAATTTCTAGTGAGATACTCTTGGGACACCTGACCTAATCTATTTTTGCCACTTTTGAAGGCCTCAGAGGGCTCCTGACCCTCCCGAATACACAGTGTGTCCCGCATTCGATTCGAGACAGGCGACTATTTTGGGATTAGCCGCTTGTTGCCGTAGAGCGTGGCAAACGTGGCTAATGGCTTCTGCCCTGGGCGCGCGCTCACGCGATGCTGGAGTACGACGCGAAGCAGGACCGTCAGCTCTGGTATCAGAGCGAGTGGACCCTGGGCTCCCTCGCACTCGCCGTTTCCATCGTGCGCGCCGAAGCAGGCCTCAACCCGCCGAGCGGGACGAGATCATCGCCTGGCTGCACCAGGCAGTCGAAAAGCTGGTCAGCGCGGAGACCGGACCGTACACCAACCGCAACAATCACGCCTTCTGGCGCGGACTCGCCGCCACCGCGACCGGCGTCATCAGTAACGACGACAAACTCTTCCAGCTGGGACTCGCGACCTACGCCACCGCCGTCGGCGAGATCGCCGACGATGGCTCCTTCCCGCTCGAAATGCAGCGGCATGAGCTCGCCCTTCACTGCCAGGCCTTCGCCATCCAGCCGCTGGTCATGATCGCCCAGCTCGCGCTGCGCCAGGGGTACAACCTCTACCCGCTTACGGAAGACAAGCATCAGCTGCGCGACGCGGTCGACTTTCTCAATCGCGCCATCGCCGATCCCGCGCTGGTGAAGAAGTACGCCTCCGAACCACAGGCCATGGACTTCGACCCCGGCACCTTCCAGCTCAGCTGGCTCGAGTTCTGGCTGCAGGTCCAGCCCTCTGACCAGTGGAATGCGTTCCTCACCAAACCCTTTTGAAACTCGCGGCTCGCCGGCAGCACCACCCTCTACGCCGCCCCGGCCAATGAAACAGTGCCTCCATCAGTCCCTGCCGCAAGCACACCCGCAACGCCGAAGCCTTAGCTCCGGGTGGTAAACTTGCTGTTGCCATGTCCTTCATCACGCGCAGAAAAGCGGTCACGGTTGATGTTGGCGGAGTCCTTGTCGGATCCGGCGCACCCGTCGTCGTCCAGTCCATGACCAACACCGACACGGCCGATGTCGAGAGCACCGTACAGCAGATCGCTGCACTCGCACGCGCCGGTTCGGAGATGGTCCGCATCACCGTCAACAACGACGACGCCGCGCAGGCCGTACCCGAGATTATCCAGGCCATCCGCGCCCGGGGCTGGAACACCCCCATCATCGGCGACTTCCACTACAACGGCCATCTGCTGCTGCGCAAGTTTCCGGAGTGCGCGCGCGCCCTCGCCAAGTACCGCATCAACCCCGGCAACGTCTCCATCGGTCGCAAGGACGACGACAACTTCCGCACCATGATTGAAGCCGCGGTCGAGTACCAGAAGCCCGTTCGTATCGGGGTCAACTGGGGCTCGCTCGATCAGGCGCTCCTCACCCGCATGATGGACGAGAACTCCAGATCCGCCGAGCCGCTCGATGCCCGCGACGTCATGATGGAGGCGATGGTCGTCTCCGCGCTCGACAACGCCGCCGCCGCCGAGCGCTACGGACTCCGCCGCGACCAGATCGTCCTCTCCGCCAAGGTATCGGGCGTGCGCGAGCTCATCGACGTCTACACGGAGCTCGCGCGCCGCTGCGACTACGCCCTGCATCTGGGACTCACCGAAGCCGGCATGGGCATGAAAGGCGTCGTCGCCTCCACCGCCGGGCTTTCGCCCCTGCTGCTCGCCGGCATCGGCGACACCATCCGGGTCTCGCTTACGCCCACTCCGGGCGGCGATCGCAGCGAAGAAGTCCGCTGCGGCCAACAGATCCTGCAGTCGCTCGGCATCCGCTCCTTCATGCCGCAGGTCACCAGCTGCCCCGGTTGCGGACGCACCACCTCCACCTACTTTCAGGAGCTCGCCGAACGCATCCAGAACTACCTCGTCGAGCAGATGCCGGAGTGGAAGAAGAGCTACCCCGGCGTCGAAGAGCTCAAGCTCGCCGTCATGGGCTGCATCGTCAACGGCCCGGGAGAGTCCAAGCACGCCAACATCGGCATCTCGCTTCCCGGCACATTCGAAGAGCCCAAGGCGCCGGTCTACGTCGACGGCAAGCTGATGCTGACGCTCAAGGGAGACCGCATCGTCGAAGAGTTCCAAGTCATCCTCGACGACTACGTGCAGAAGCGTTACGGAGCAGGCCGCCACCCCGATGATCCGGTCACACCGCGCACCGTACACGCGGATGCAATTGACGACAGCGATGAAGCGATCGGCTCGAAGCAGCTCAGCGAGATCGATCCGCCCGTCTTCGCCGTCCTTCCGTAGTTCACTGGCCTAGCGCTGCACCCCGCGCATCCACCCGCCAAACGTGAGCCCCACCCACGCGCTCACGCACGCACACGCCACTGCCTCCACCAGCCCGCGCACCAGCGCCACGCCATGGTCCGGATGGAAGAGGATGCGCATCCGGTCCGGTCCATCCGGGCGTGAGTTGTAGTCGAAATAGATCGCACCGAAGAAGCGGTTCTGCGCCGCCTTCGTCATCATGAAGCTCGCGAACGGCCACTCCACCACGAACAGCACCGCGATGAAGATCACACCCGTCACCGCGGCAATCTGCCACGTCTTCCAGCGCTTCGTCCGCTGCCACAACAGGTCCAGCGCAAGCGCCGGAATCACGAGCAGGATGGGAAACTTTGCCGGCACCAGGTGCGTGACCGGAAAGAACACCGGTCCCAGCTTCGGGCTTGCCGGCACCAGCGGAAAAGTCCAGATCTCCGCCAGCAGAAAAGCCATGTAGATCGCTGCCGCAATGGTGCACGCCCAGCGGTTCTGCGATGCCCGCGCGATCACCCCGAACGTCACCGGCAGACCGATCCCCATGGCAATGTACGCGGCTGAGCGGTGCAGCACCACGTCCCACGTAAACTCCTGCAGAAAGAACATCTGCCCCAGCACCATGATCCCGCTCATATACAGAAACAGCCGCTGCAGCGTCTTGTACGTTGCCGCATCACGCTCGAGCGCGCCCGAACGGTTCATCGCCGCCAGAATCAGAAACAAAATACCGACCGAGACCCCGCGCAGCCCCAGGATCAACAGCGTATGCGGCGGCGAGACGATCTTCACGTCCAGCCCGTACGCCGCGTGCCACCAGTTGTCGAACGGCGCCGACGTGAGCATGGCGATGCCGCCCCACGCCGCGATAAACGCACCCAGCGGCGCGCGGAAGCCCAGCACCGAGACAGACTCCGCCTTCAGCCGCGCATCGCGCCCGAAGGTCGTGTACAGGATCAGGTAACCGCACACCACCGCCGCCACCACGCCGCACAGATAGATCATCACGTGCGCCGGGGTGAGGAACGAATCGCGCCCGATCGAGCGATGCCACGCCACATCCCACGCCCCGCCGATCGCCGACGAGGTCACCCCCAGCACCCCAGCCCAGATCGTCCACGAGACGGCGGACTTCCGGGGTTCACGATGCTCTGCTGCATACGGAAGTGAGGCGGCTGATGTGGACATGAAAAACGAAACTCCCGGCTGAAATTGCTTCTATCCTACGCCGCGTGCGGGCGTTTCCCGCCGGCAGCCTTCTTCAGCGGATGTTCGCGCGTGAACGCCTTCCAGTCCGTCGCGGCCTGCTCCGCATAGGCTTCGGCGAAGTCCAGCACCGCCCGCCCGAACTGACCGCCGCTGCCGAGATAGCCCGCAATCGCGCGCACATCGCCGGAGCGCGCATGGCCGCGCGCCAGCATCTCCGCGCACACCTCCGCGTACTGCGCCAGATCGCGCAGCTTTACGGTCGTCAGGTCGATCGACGCCTTGTGATCGTTCAGCTGCCGCACCAGGAAGTCGTACGCGCCCACCCGCGTCCAGCCCAGCAGCGGGTCCGACTGCAGCTGCATCGCACGCTGCCCTTCCACCACGCGTCGGCCGTTGTGGGCTTTACGGGTGTGCTTCAGATAAGGCGCGTAGCATGAGGCCACTTCCTGCTTGATCTGCAGGAACAGCGGATCGCCCGGCCCGTTCCCCTCCATGTAGACCACATACGCGCGCAGCCCGACCGATCCCGTGCCCACCACCTTGAACCCGACATCCAGCGGTTTGAATCGCGAGAAAAAGTGCCGCCGCTCCGGCTGCAGCGAATCCTCGTAGCCTTTCAAAGATCCGAGCACCGCATCGCGCTCCGCACCCTCCACGCGCCGCAGCAGCGGCGGGTTCGACCGGAAGATGCGCGCCTTTGGGTACTCCACCGTCAGCTTGTCCAGCGTCCCCAGCGCCGTCGCGCGCTCCGCCTTCTGCAGAATCTTCGAGATCGGCGCCACCGCTCCCAGGCGGTGCACCTGAGAGCGCGCCACCGCCAGCACCGGCATCTTCACCAGCCGCTTCATCATGCCCGTATACGTGCCGAGAAAGTTCCCCGCGGCTTCGTTCGCCTCGCGGCTCTTGAGCTTCGCGTCATGCGCCGCCAGCAGGATACTGGTCGCCATCCGCTTCACATCCCACTCGAACGGCCCGCGCGCCGTCTCGTCGAAGTCATTGATGTCGAAGATCAGCCGACCATCGTCTCCTTCAAACGCACCCAGATTCTGCACGTGCGCGTCCCCGCATAGCTGCGCCTCAATCCCGGTCGACACACCCAGCGAGAGGTCGTACGCCATCACGCAGGCCGACCCGCGAAAGAACCCGAACGGCGACGCTGCCATGCGCTCCCAGCGGACCTCCGTCAGCTCCGGCAGACGATCCTTCAGCGACGCCTGCAGCAGCTGGTCGACCGTCCGCCTGCGCCGCTCCGGCTTCCACTGCGCCAGCGCCGCGGGCGCGTTCTTCTCGCGCAGCTTGCGCGCCTCAGCGTACACGGAATCTTTTGCGGCTGCAGGCTGTTTTCGGGTCTTCATCTAACCAGCAAGTCTAGAGGAACGCAGACCCGCGTGCCGTCTACTGGATCCCCAGCTTCGGCCACAGCGTGTCCACCTTGCGCTTCACCTCGTCGGACATCCGCAGCATCGGCGGCCATTGCCGCGTAAACCCCTCCGCCGCCCACTTCCGCGTGCCGTCGATCCCCATCTTCGAGCCGAAATTCGGCAGCCGCGACGCATGGTCCAGCGTATCCACCGGCCCCAGCGTGAACTGGATATCGCGCTCGGGATCGATGTTGTTGGCCACGCGCAGCGTCACCTCCGCCAGATCCTGCACGTCGCAATCCTCGTCCACCACGATCACACACTTGGTGAACATCGCCTGCCCCAGCGCCCAGATGCCATTCATCACCTTGCGCGCGTGTCCCGCATACGACTTGCGGATCGACACGATCATCAGGTTATGAAACACGCCCGCCGCCGGCAGATTCACATCCACAATCTCCGGCAGCGTCAGCTGCATCAGCGGCAGAAAAATCCGCTCGACCGCCTTGCCCATCCAGGCATCTTCCATCGGCGGCTTGCCCACGACCGTCGCCGCGTAGACCGGCCGCTTGCGGTGCGTGATGCAGGTGACGTGGAAGACCGGATAGTCGTCCTGCATCGTGTAGAACCCGGTGTGATCGCCGAACGGACCTTCCGTCTTCAGCTCCGCCAGGTTCACAAAGCCTTCCAGGATGTACTCCGCATGCGCCGGTACATCGAGCGCAACCGTCTCGCCCCGCACCAGTTCCACCGGCTTCTGGCGCAGAAAGCCCGCGATCAGATACTCCTCCACTTCGGGTGGCGCAGGCACAATCGCCGAGAAGGTCGTTGCCGGATCCGTCCCGATTGCCACCGCCACTTCCATACGGCTGCCGACGATCTTCGTCACCGTCTGCTGCGAGAGGTTCGTCGTCGCCGGCGCGGAGCTCGTGCCGCCCGCAGTCGCGGCCATGAGGTCGACCGCGGCCGCCGTGTCGCCGGTCGTCGCGCGCAGGCGGGCCCGCAACTGGTCCGCCGCGTTCTTCTGCCGCTGCCAGTGCATCCCGGTCGAGTTGCGGTCGTACACCTGCATCCGGTACATCCCGACATTCCGCTTGCCCGGCTGTCCCTCCGCATCCGCCGGAGCCTGCGTAATCACGCACGGCAGCGTGATAAATGGTCCTCCATCCTGCGGCCACGTCGTCAACACCGGAAGCTTCGTCAGATCGACCTGATCGCCTTTGAGGATGACCTCCTTGCACGCGGCGTTCGAGCGATCAATGATCTTCGGAAAGAAGCTCCCAATCTCCGCCAGCGTTGGCAGCAGCTTCAGCTTCGAGATAAAGCCTGTCGGTGTGGGCGGATGCAGCAGCGTGCGAATGCGCCCGGCGATCTCATCGAGCGAATCGACATGGAGCGCAAGCTGCATGCGCCGCTCGGAGCCGAACTGATTCATCAGCACCCGTGCCCCGGGATATCCCGCGACGTTCTCGAACAGCAGCGCCGGCCCACCCGGACCATGCTTCGCGTCCCCCTTCATCTTCGCCGCGCGATCCGCTATCTCCGACATCTCCAGATAGGGCGAGACCGGCTCTTTTACTACGGTCAATTCACCCGCGCGCTCCAGCCGCGTCATCCAATCGCGAAGGTCCTTATAAGCCAATGCCCTGCTCTCCCTGTGTCCTTCCCCATGCTACGCGCGGCCATTCAAACAAGACGACGCAGAGCCGGATCCATCGAAGAAGCGCATGTCCTCTGTGCGTCGCTTGAAGCTAGACCTTCACGAATATTTTCCGCTTCCACAGCAGCAGGTTCGGAAGGAAGCAAAGCGCCACGCACGCCACCGCAAACGCAAGCGAACGCAGCGGCGTCGAGTGCTTCCGCGCGAACACCTTCCGGTACGCATACGTGCGCAGCGAGAGCTGATGCTCCTCATGCTCCACATGGATCGTACGCGCCAGCTTGTGCCCCACCACCGAGAGCGCATACGCCACCAGGGCATTCGCGCCCAGGATCTTCGCCGGCGCGGCCAGCGCCGCCAGCGCGCGTTCCGGCTTGCGCGCGTCGAAAACGGCATACAGCGCCGCCAGTGTCAGCAGTGACCAGCCGCCCGCCACCAGCGCATACGAACTCGTCCAGAGATTCTTGTTGATGGGAAAGCTCCGCCCCCACGCCCGCCCAAACGCAAGCCCGACCGTTCCCGCACCCGCAAGCACCGTCACCCTGCGCGCAGGGCTCATCGTCCGTGAACGCAGTATCAGAGCCGCGCAGGACCCCATCAGCACCGTCGCCAGCGCAGGCATTGAGCTCAGCAGGCCCTCCGGGTCGTGGGTCACGTTGTAGAGCGCGCCATTGTGCAGATGACCGTGCAGCAGATGCGCTACCCGGCGGTCGAGCCACGCCGCCAAGTTGTCCTCCCGGTCGAGCAGCGGCACCTCGCGTCCCGGCAGACCGCAGCCGGGGATCGGCACAAACCGCAGCGCGACCCAGTAGCCTGCCAGCAGCGCCGCAATGATCCCCACCAGCGTCTCGATGGAGAGCGTTCCCAAGAGAATCAGCCCGCCGAGCAGCGAGCACAACGCGGTCCGAAACAGCACACCGAAGATCCGGATACGGCGTCGGCGGAACGTAGGAAACTGCGCAACGAAAAGTTTAAGCAGCATCAGATTGACGCTGCGACGCCCGAGCCCGCGCGCCAGCTCCCACCTGCTTGCGCCGCGCCCGACGCGTCCCGCCAGCGAGAACACCAGCGATGCGCCACTCAGGAACAGAAAGTTTGGAAACACGAGATCGGCCAGCGTCCAGCCGCTCCAGTCCGCGTGCCGAAGCGGCGGGTACACCTCATGCGGATCGCCCGGATCGTTCACCAGGATCATCAATGCAACCGTCACGCCGCGCGCAATGTCGATCGACTCGAACCGTGCGCTGCGAACGGGCTTCAACTCGTGCGGACTCACGTTCGCATAGGATGCGGAACCGCCCGGCCGCGCGCGGTGTCAGCCCCTGCAGGAGCAGTGCGGACGTAAGGATGGAGCCCGCCTCCGCAAGCGCGCTGGCGAGAGCGCGGGGTCAGTGCGATGTCTTTTGCTGGTCCTTGCCCTGCGTGCAGTTCACCAGTGGACCTGTGTCAAGACGGAGCGGCGGAGCCAGCACGGTTTACATTGAACGCTCACGATACCGCCCTGGCCTGCACTTGACCAGGTGCACCTCCCGATTCGGCTCTCCGGGTAGTGAAACCACGATCACACTTCCCGCACCGTCAGGCGGCAGCTGAGGCGGCGGTCTCGGGCGCAGTAAGCTGCTCTTCCACGGCGGGCGGCACGTAGTCCACCAGCGGGTAGCCCGCGTCTCGCCAGGCTTCAAAGCCTCCACGCAGCGGGCGCACCCGGTTGATGCCGAACTTGTGCAGCTGCAGTGCGGTCTTCGCGCTGGTCTCCTCCGACGGGCAGGTGCAGTAGAGAATCACGTCCCGGTCGCGCGGGATCAGATGCTGGTGTGCCGTCAACTCGGCAGGACTTACCCGTACCGCACCCGGCAGAACGCGCGGATCAGGCAGGTAGTCCAGCGGATGACGAAGATCGACGATAAACGGAGGCGTGTTGCCCTGCGCCGCGGCCATGTCGATCATGTCGAGCAGTTCTACGGGCTCCAAGCGCATCTCGCGCACGCTCATCAGGAACTTTCGCTGTCTCCAGAACCGCTGGAAAGTCATGCCCAGCACGGCCAGCACGAACAGCACGACCGCAAAGTGGCCCAGCATCCCGAAAAATGCCCGGCTCCGCTGCGCGAGATCGCCGAAAAAGAACCCGGCCAGCAGATACGACAGCGTCCAAAGCGTAGCGCCCAGGAGGTCGAACAACAGGAACCGCGCGTACGGCATGCCGCTCTGCCCGGCGATCGGGGCAGCGACCGTGCCCAGCCCGGGCACAAACTTGGCAAAGACCAGCGTCAGCCCTCCACGCCTGTGAAACAGCCCTTCTGTCTTATTGACACAGGTCTCCGCCTCGAACGAAAAGCGGCAAAGCAGCCGCAGCACCGCATTCCCGTAGCGCCGTCCGAGCAGATACCACACCGAGTCCGCAACCGCGCAGGCAGCCAGCACCGAGAAGACACACGCCGCCAGACTGAGCCGATGCGTGCCGGCAAGGGTCCCGGCGGTCAACATCACCGGCAGCGACGGGATCGGCACACCCATCTGCTCGATCAAAACCCACAGGAATAGGATCCCGTAGGCGTAGTGAACGAAGAAGGCGAGGGCGATAGGCATCGGCGGGGACTCTGTTCGTCAGATGATAAGCCCCGGCACTTCGGTGCAGCGGCGAATAAAATGCCTCATGGGCGGGTTTTGGCCCGCGCCGCCCACAAGGCTTTCCCCTGGAAGGAAAATGGTTCAGCCGTCTAACCTGCGCCGGCCTTACTTGCGATCTACTGGTGAATCCTCAATCAACTTCTCGACCACCAGGTGCTGCGAGATAAACCAGCTCTGCAGCTCATTGGGCCGGAGAATATCGGAGACGGCCATGTCGTTTGTCCCGTCATCCCCGGCGTCGTCGGCAGCCTCGGCGATCTCGTGGCAGGCTTCCATGATGATCTTGTGTGCCTCCAGCAGACGCGAGATCTGCACGGGAATCTCTTCCTTGTCGCGCGGCGGGCTGGGAACGCGCGCCAGTTGAGCGACATCGCCGCCCATCGCCACGGTGACACCGCCGAGCAGCTGAATCCGCTCCGCAATCGTGTCCACCAGCTCAACCTGCTCCTCAAAGTGCTTGTCGAACAGAAGATGAAGCGGGTAGAAAGTAGGGCCGCTCACCTGCCAGTGATGCTTCTTGTACATGTCGCGGATCTGAATCGAGTCCGCGAGCAGCTTGTTCAGCATGACGACCATCTTGCTGCGGGTCTTCTCATCAAGACGATGCGGCATGTCGGCGATCACGGTGCCATACATCTGGATCGGATCCGCCTGCGCGTGCCATTGCGGCGCCACCTGGCTCTGCTGCTTGTTGGCCTTGGGCGCTGCCGGTTCGAGTGTTTCTGTTGCCATTGCGCGTTCACCTCTCAACCAGCTTGGATGCGAGCTTTGGGGTACGCGGTCAACGAGAGAACGCGACTCGCTGCACGCACCCCGCCTGCTGCAAAAAGAGAAAAGCCCCACGGCAACCCGGCTTTGCCGGAGAAAGCCGCGGGGCTTGCTCTTCGCGTCAACTACTTGACGTCGACGACCGGCGTGACCGAATACCCGGCACGCAGAGCGTGGTCCTTGTTCTCCTGGTCGAGATTCGTAAAGTCGATGCGGACCGGGATACGCTGCACCACCTTGACGTAGTTGCCGGTGGCGTTTTCGGGAGGGAACAGCGAGAGACGCGAACCGGTCGCGCCGCCCACCTCCGTGACCTTACCCGAAAACTTGCGTCCGCCGAGTGCATCGACCTCGATGGTCACTTTCTGTCCCAGCTGCATCCCCTTCAGCTGCGTCTCCTTGAAGTTCGCCGTCACCCACAGGTTGTTCAGCGGAACCAGCGTAAGCAGGTCCTGGCCGGCCGCCAGATTGTTCCCGACATCCACATTCTTCTTCGAGATGATCCCCGCCGAGGGCGCCGTGATGCGGGTATAGGACAGGTTCAGCAGCGCCTGATCCACCCGGGCCTGAGCCTGCTTGATGCCGGCCAGTGAGGATTTCGCGCGGGCCTCCTGCGCCTCGATCTGCTGCGGACCGGTCTTCTGCGCCTGAAGCGCGTTGTTGCGCGCGTTGTTCAGCCGCTCCTGCGCCTGCGTCACTCCGTTCTGCGCGGCCACCAGGTTGTTTTCGGCCTCGATTACCTGCGCATTCGCCGCGGTCGCGGAGGCGACGGCAGCGTCATACTGCTGGCGCGAGATGACGTCCTTCTCGACCAGCGGCGTATACCGCTCGACGTCCTTCGTCGCCTTGATCGCGTTCGCCTTGGCCTCGTCGACGCGGGCGGCGGCCGCGGCCGTCTGATCCTGCTGCTGCTTCACCGCCGAGGTGGAGGAGGTGACGTCCACGCCGGAGTTCTGTGTCGTCGTGCGGGTCTGCACGCTCGTCACCGGCACCGAGACCGTCGCCTGGGTGTAGTCCGCCTGCGCCGAGGCGAGCTGAGCCTGCGCCTGCTCGAGCGCCACCTGATAGTCCTTCGGATCGATCTCCACCAGCAGCTGGCCCTGCTGCACCGGCTGGTTCTCCGTAAAGTAAACACGCGTCACCTGCCCGGCGATACGCGAGCTTACCTGGTAAATGTCGCCATCCACCTGCGCGTCGTCAGTATCCTCCGTATAGGTGGAACGCCAGTACCAGAAGACGGCTCCGAGAAGGAGCAGCAGGATGACGCCGACGATGATGACGGTCCGTCCGGTCTTCTTCGCGGGCGACTCTTCCGGTGCCTGGGTCGGGGTCTGCGGTTGATCTGCCACGGTTTACTTCCCTCCGAGATAATCCTGATAATTGGTCTGAGCGACACCGAGCGCACGCGCCAGCGAGAGCTTCGCAACGTTGTGCTGATACAGCGCGCTGATGTACTGATCGTTTGCCTGCTCGAACTGCGTCTGCGCCTGCGAGACCGGCAGGTTGTCGGCGACGCCGGCATGAAAGCGCTGCTGCGCCTCGCTCAGTGCCTCGGTCGCAAGATCCACATTGGATCGCGCGGCTTCGACCAGCTTGGCCGCCGACTGAATGTCGAGAATGGCCGAGCGAATGTCGGCGTTCACCTGCTGCGTCTGGTCCGAAAGCCGCGCCTTCGCCTGATCCAGCGTCGCGTTCGCCACCTGCTGCTCGCCCCGGTCCTTCACGATCTGCAGAATGGGCGCCTGCACCGTTCCAGTGGCCGTAAACGTGCCATGCGAGTGTCCCGGCGTCTCTCCCAGATCCCCGTAGTCGCCCGAAACGGAGGCCGTCGGGTAACGATCCGCATACGCGGCGGTACGCGCGTGCTCGGCTGATTTCACCTGCTCGGTCGCCGCTGCGAGGTCCTTGCGGGTACGTAGCGCCAAATCGAAATCGGCCGCCGCATCGAGGTTGTCAAGCGATTTGTAGGGTGCCGTGTCGGTCAGCGTGAACTCCTGATCGAGCGGCAGGCCGATCACCCGCGCGAGCGCGATCTTATCCTTCGCGAGTTGATTGCGAGAAGAAATCAAATTCTGTTGCTCGGACTGCAGATCCACCTGCGCGCGCAACACGTCCAGCCGCGGGCTGGTGCCGGCCTCGTGCGCGGCGGCCGCCTGATCGTAGGTGAGCTGTGCCGTCTTCAGCGCCGCGTTAATCGCCTCGATGCGCGCCTGGTCCGCGACACAGAGCAGATAGGCGTTGCCAACCGTGAGCACGACCATGTCGCGCGCATCCTGCGCAGTCAGCCGGGACGCCGCGAAGTTGTGCTTGCTCGCCACGTAGGACTGCAGCGCGGTCACGTTCACCAGCGATTGCGTGAGGTACGCGCGAAAGTCGAAGACCTGAAACGGGCCGATGATCGGGTTGAAGTTGGGAATCTTCAAGCCGTAGGCTGCCAGGTCGACCTGCTCGATCGTGTAGGTCGCGGCGCCCGTGATGGTCGGCAGCAGCTGCTGCAGTTCTTCGAGGCGCTGGCCATTGGACGACTGAATGGACGATGTCGACAGGATCAACCCGAGGTTCTGTTTCAGGCCGCGCTGCATGGCTTCATCGATCGAAAGCGGCAGGTTCGCACCAGTGCTCCTGCCCGAGACCACGGACCCGCGAAAGCTGTCCCGGTCGGCTGTTGCCCCGTTCGTGCCGGTCGCATTGTAGAGATTTGCCTGTCCGGCAGCGACCGCTCCAGCGGCTGCGGCGGAGCTGCCGCCGCCCGTCGACTGCGAGGACGTGCCGCCGGTCGACTGCTGCGTTCCCGAACCCTGCGCCCGCGCGACAGGCGAGAAGACCGCGGCAAGGAGGGCCATCACCGCGATTGCCGGCGCGTGCTGCAAACCGCGATTCCGACGACCGGAGGCATCCTCGTGACCGCCAGACACGCCTTGTTTGGAGCGGGACGCGCCACTCTGGGGCCGCGCAGCGTTGCTTTGCGTCATAGGATCTATGCTACCTGACTCACCGGTCTGGAATTGCGCGTGAACGTGTATCGTTCGCCACACCACTCAGATGCGGCAGGTTGCCTGAAGTCTCGAAAAGATTGCGCGAAGGATACACTTTTGGGGATGTTGGATCGAACACGCGCGACCGTGCCGAACGACTGGCTGAACAAGTGAAGGAGCGGGAATGTTTCTGGGGGTAGACGTCGGAACAGGTGGAACGCGGGCGGTAATCGTAGACCGGCAGGGCCGGGTCGTGGCATCGGAGGCGGCGGAGCACGCGCCCATTCATTCCGCGCAGGTCGGCTGGGCCGAGCAGGATCCGGAGGACTGGTGGCGCGCGGCCCAGGCCGCCATCTCCGCCGTCGTCAAAGAGGCCGGGGCCGTCGAAGCCGTCGGGCTCACCGGCCAGATGCACGGATGCGTCATGCTCGACGGCGACGGCCAGGTCCTGCGGCCGGCGCTCATCTGGTGCGATCAGCGCACCCAGCCCGAGTGCGACTGGCTCGAGCAGACCATCGGGCGCGAGCGGCTCATCGAGCTCGTCGCCAACCCCGCGCTGCCCAACTTCACCCTCACCAAGCTGCTCTGGGTCAAAAAGCACCAGCCCGAGCTCTTCGCCCGGATCAAGCACGTTCTCTGCCCCAAGGACTTCGTGCGCCTTCGCCTCACCGGCGTCTACGCCATTGACATGCAGGAGGCGAGCGGCACTCTGCTCCTCGACGTCACTCACCGGCGCTGGAGCCGCGAGGTCGCCGAAGCCGCCGGTATCCCGATGGAGTGGCTGCCCGAGCTCTTTGAAGGACCGGAGATCTGCGGGCGCATTTCAGAATCAGGCTCCGCCGCTACCGGCCTTAAGACCGGAACCCCGGTCGTCGCCGGCGCGGGCGATCAGGGCGCGGGCGCGGTCGGCATGGGCGTGCTCAAGCCGGGCATGGTCTCGGCCACCATCGGCACCAGCGGCGTGGTCTTCGCCGCCACCGACAAGCCCACCATGGACCGTCTCGGCCGGCTCCATACCTTCTGCCACGCGGCTCCCGGCGTCTGGCACGTCATGGGCGTCACCAACGGCGCCGGGCTGAGCCTGCGCTGGCTCCGCGACACCTTTCTCGCGGGCGTCAGCTACGACGAGATGACAAAGGAAGCGGCCAGTGTGCCCGCCGGCTCCGACGGCGTGATCTGGACGCCCTATCTCTTCGGCGAGCGCACCCCGCATCTCGATGCGCAGGCCCGTGCGGCATTCGTCGGCATCACCGCCTCCACGACCCGCGGCCACTTCGTCCGCGCCGTCATGGAAGGCGTCGCCTTCTCGCTGCGCGACACCTTCACCCTCTTCGCCGAACTGGGCATTCCCGTAGCCGAGATCCGCCTCGGCGGCGGCGGTGCGCGCGGCGCGCTCTGGCGGCAGATCCAGGCCGACGTCTACGGCCGGCAGGTCGAGCGACTCGAAGCCGAAGAGGGCGGCGCATTCGGTTCCGCGCTGCTTGCCGGAACCGGCGTCGGCGCCTGGCCCGATGTCGAGACCGCCTGCACCGAGACCATTCGCGTCGCCGAGGTCATCGAGCCGAAACACGCGCCGGCCATGGAGCAGGCCTATGCCGAGTTCCGCAAGGTCTACCCGGCGCTCAAGGGGATCGGACGGGCGTAATGGCGGCTGAGATCGGCGTCGGCATCATCGGGTTCGGGCTGGCGGGGCGGGTCTTTCACGCGCCATTCGTCAGCGCCGTGCCCGGTCTCGCGCTGCGCGCCTTCGTCGAGCGCACCTCCGATGAGGCTGCCAAAGCCTACCCCGCAACGAGAACTTTCCGAACCGTCGAAGAGCTGCTCAGCAATCCCGACATCGAGCTCGTCGTCGTCGGCACCCCCAACGCCACCCACTTCCCGCTCGCGAAGCAGGCGCTTGAAGCCGGCAAACACGTCGTCGTGAACAAACCCTTCGCCGAAACCAGCGCGCAAGCCGAAGAACTGATCGCCCTCGCGAAGCACAAGGGTGTCGTCGTCGCACCCTTTCACAACCGCCGCTGGGATGGCGACTTCCTGACCGTGCAGCATCTGCTGGCAAGCGGACAACTCGGCCGGCTGGTCACCTTCGAATCGCACTTCGACCGCTATAAGCCGCTCTTGAACGCAAAGCGCTGGAAAGAAGAGTCCGGCCCAGCCAACGGCCTGCTGATGGACCTCGGCCCGCATCTGGTTGATCAGGCTCTCGCACTCTTCGGCATGCCGAGCACCGTCACCGCCGGCATCCGCGCCGACCGCGACAGCTCGCAAGTTGAAGACGCCTTCGACCTCCACCTCAGCTATCCGCACCGGACGGTCTGGCTGCGCGCCACCACGCTGGCCGCCGAACCCGCCCCCCGCTTCCTCCTCCACGGCACCGCCGGCAGCTTCCGCAAGTGCGGAGTCGACCCGCAGGAGCCCGCAATCGTTGCCGGAGCCAAAGTCCCGCGCCTCGGCGAAGGCGACTGGCTGGCCGAACCGGAGGCCGCCTGGGGCGAGCTGGTCACCGCCGCCGACCGCAGCCGCCCGGCGCAGCTCACGCGGCGTCGCATCCCGACCGACCCCGGCGATTACCGAAGCTTCTACCTCAACGTGCGCGACGCCATCCGCGGCGACGCCAATCTGACCGTCACCCCCGAAGCTGGGCGGGACGCGCTGCGCATCCTAAAAGCAGCGCGGGAGAGTTCGGCCGAAGGCCGCTCCGTCGCGATCCGGAAAACCGGCGAAACGGACGCCGCATAGAGGATACGCAGAACATGGACGAGCAGAAGAGGACGTTGCCGCTGGGCTTTGGCTGGGGTGCGGTCACGGCCGGCTTGAAGAAGAGCGGCAAGCCGGATGTGGCCATCGCGGTAGCCCCGCGCGGAGCGAACGCGGCGGCGATGTGGACCAGCAACCAGGTAGCCGCCGCACCCGTACTCGTAGGCAAGCGGCACATGGCGACAACCGGCGGGCGCGTCTCCATCGTGCTGGTAAACGCGGGCAACGCCAACTGCGCCACCGGCGAAGGCGGCGTGCGCGCCTGCATGGAGACCTGCCGCACCGCCGCCGAAACCTTCCTCTGCCTCTTCGACGAGGTCTTTCCCTCCTCCACCGGGATCATCGGCGTGCCGCTGCCCGTCGAGAAGATGCTGGCCGCGATCCCCAACCTGCCCGCCACCATGGGGGTCTCGGCCGAACACGCCGAGCGGTTCGCCACCGCCATCATGACCACCGACACCAGGATGAAGGTCGCCCGCGCCGTGGTGGATGTCGACGGAACCGACGTCCGCATCTTCGGCTGCTGCAAAGGGGCCGGCATGATCGCGCCCGGAATGGCCGGGCCGGCATCCGCCGCGCCCGCCGCGAAGCACGCAACGATGCTCGCCTACCTCTTCACCGATCTCGACGCCGAGCCCGCCGAGCTGCAGAGTCTGCTCGAGCCCGCGGTCGCCCGCAGCTTCAACGCCATCTCGATCGACGGCGATATGTCGACCAACGACACCGTCCTTCTGCTCGCCAGCGGCGCCACCCGCGTCAAGCTCGACGAACGGGTCCGTCCAGCCTTTGAAAGCGCCCTGAACCTCGTCTGCGGGAGTCTCGCGCACCAGATCGTCGACGATGGCGAAGGGGTCACCCACGTTGTCACACTCAACGTCCTCGGCTGCCGGACCGAAGCCGACGCCCTCAGCATCGCGCGCACCATCGCCGAAAGCCCCCTGTGCAAGACCGCCTGGAGCTCGGCCGACCCCAACTGGGGCAGGCTGATGGCGGCCGCCGGTCGCGCCGGCGTCTCATTCGATCCGGCACGCGCGCGGCTCTGGATCGGCGAGCAGGTGGTCTTCGAATTCGGCGCGCGCGCCGCGCTGTTCGATGAAAAACTCGCGCACGCGACCATGAGTGAGCGGGAGTATGCCATCACCCTCGACATCGGGGAAGGCACCGAAACGGCAAAGTTCCTCACCTGCGATCTGACCGAAGAGTACGTCCGCATCAACGCCGACTATTCCAGCTGAACCCGGCGAAGACGGTCAGGATGTGACGTTTGCGCCCTTGGGCGATTATCTTAGAAGGGTTGCCGGAAGACGGCCGGACCGCGAGGAAGCGAACGTTATGGATGCAGCACTGATGGAAGCGCCGGCAACGGCGGCAGGCGGATCGGGCAATGCGAACGGCTCGAGCGACGACGCGACCCGGCGGGCTGATTTCGCCGCCGAGCTGAGCGAGTGGCTGGAGGCGTTCGACCAGGTCGTCGCCGGCGAGCGGGCCCAAGGTGCGGAGATTCTGGCCGCGCTGCGTCAGCGCGCGGGCGAGAAGGGCGTCTCCGTAGCAGGCGCGCTCACCACGCCCTATCGCAACACCATCGCGCCCGAGGACGAAGTCGCCTATCCCGGCGACCGCGCACTCGAAAAGCGGGTCGAAGCCCTCATCCGCTGGAACGCCATGGCCATGGTCCACTCGCAAAACAAGAAGGATGCGGGCATCGGCGGCCACATCTCCACCTACTCCTCCCAGGCGACGCTGCTGGAGGTAGGCTTCAACCACTTCTTCCATGCCAAATACGGCGAAGAACCGGGCGACTTCATCTACTTTCAGGGCCATGCCTCACCCGGCGTCTACGCCCGCGCATTTCTCGAAGGCCGCTTCGACGAGCAGCGCCTCAAGAACTTCCGCCACGAACTCCGCGACACCCCCGGCCTCTCCAGCTACCCGCATCCCTGGCTGATGCCGGAGTTCTGGAACTTTCCCACGGTCTCCATGGGCATCGGCCCGCTGAACGCCATCTATCAGGCGCGCTTCATGCGCTACCTTGAGAACCGCGGGCTGATCGCGAAGACCGAACGCAAGGTCTGGGGCTTCCTCGGCGACGGCGAGACCGACGAGGTCGATACCCTCGGCGCCATCTCGCTCGGCGCACGTGAGAAACTCGACAACCTCATCTTTGTCGTCAACTGCAACCTCCAGCGCCTCGACGGGCCCGTCCGCGGCAACGCCCGCATCATCGACGAGCTGGAAGGCGTCTTTCGCGGTGCCGGCTGGAACGTCATCAAGGTCCTCTGGGGTTCGGACTGGGATGAGCTCTTCGCGAAGGATAGCTCAGGCCTCCTGCTCAAACGCATGGAAGAGTGCGTCGACGGCGACTTCCAGACCTTCAAGGCCAAGGACGGCGCCTATCTCCGCCGCGAGTTCTTCGGCAAGTATCCGGAGCTGCTCAAGCTCGTCGAAGGCTTCTCGGACGAGCAGCTCGGGCTGCTCCACCGCGGCGGCCACGACCCCGTCAAGATCTACAACGCCTACAAGCGCGCCCTCGAGCACAAAGGCGGACCGACCGTCATCCTGGCCAAGACCGTCAAGGGCTACGGCCTCGGTTCAGCCCAGGCGCGCAACGCCACCCACAGCGAAAAGAAGCTCCCCGACGAAGGCCTCGCCCTCTTCGTCAAGCGCTTTGACATCCCGGTGCCCGAAGAAGCCGCGAAAAACGGTGCCTTCTACAAGCCCGAGGACTCCGCCCCTGAGCTCCAGTACATGCAGACTCGCCGGCGGGAGCTGGGCGGCTCCCTGCCCCAGCGTTCCGTGCCCGAACGCAGCCGGCGCGCCCCCGACTTCAAGGCCCCCGCGCTCGACTTCTTCCGCTCCTGGACCGACGGCTCCAAAGGCCGTTCCATCTCCACCACCATGGGCTTCGTCAACCTGTTGAACGCGTTGATGAAGGATAAGGCGCTCGGCAAGTGGATCGTCCCCATCGTGCCCGACGAAGGCCGCACCTTCGGCTTGGAATCCTCCATCAAGCAGGTCGGCATCTACGCGCCCGAGGGCCAGAAGTACGTCCCGCACGACGCCGACATGCTCCTCAGCTACCGCGAAAACCGCGACGGCCAGATCCTCGAAGAGGGAATCACCGAAGCCGGGTCCATGGCCTCCTTCACCGCCGCCGGCACCGCCTATGCCAACTACGGCGTACCCTCGGTTCCCTTCTACATGTACTACTCCATGTTCGGCTTTCAGCGCGTCGGCGACATGGCATGGGCCTTCGCCGACTCCCGTGGCAAGGGCTTCCTGATGGGCGGAACCGCCGGTCGCACCACCATGCTGGGCGAGGGTCTGCAGCATCAGGACGGCCACTCTATCGTCCTCGCCGGCACGGTGCCTACCTGCCGCACCTACGATCCTGCCTACGTCTTTGAAATGGCAGTCGTCATTCAGGACGGCATCAAACGCATGTACGAGGATGCGGAAGACGCCTTCTACTACCTCCTCATGTACAACGAGGATTACCCGCAGCCCGCCATGCCGGAGGGCGTGGCCGACGGCATCCTGCGGGGTCTCTACCGCTTCAAGAAGGCCGAGGGCGGCGAGGCGACGGTGCAGCTCTTCGGCTCAGGTCCGATCCTCAACGAAGTCCTGCGGGCGCAGACCCTTCTCGCCGAGAAGTACAAAGTCCTCGCCGATGTGTGGAGCGTGCCCAGCTACACCGAGGTGCGGCGGGACGCGCTGGCGACCGAACGCTGGAACCGGCTGCATCCCGCCGAGCCTGCGCGCAAAAGCTACCTCGAGGAGCAGCTCGCCGGCACCAGAGGCCCCATTGTCGCCGCCAGCGACTACATGAAGAGCGTGCCCGACGGCCTTGCGCCCTGGATCGGCCAGCGCCTCGTCACCCTGGGAACGGACGGTTTCGGGCGGTCCGACAACCGCGAGCATCTGCGGCGGCACTTCGAGGTCAGCGCGGAGGCCATCACCGGCGCCACCCTCGCCCGGCTGGCCCGCGACGGCGCGTTCAAGGCAAAGGACGTCGTCAAGGCTTACAAGGATCTGGGCATCGACACCGAGGCGAAGGATCCGGCGCGCGCCTAGCAAAGGTCATTGTTGGAAGGGAGACAGGAGCCATCGGCTAAGCTGGTGGCTCTTGTTATTTGTCGGTGAGGATTCTGGATGGCGATGGGTTCGAAGGCGTTTGAGAGTCCGCTGATCAGTCACGCGCGGATGCGGGCCATGTTCCGGTCATTGGTCGAGACGCGCGCGCTAACGGGTAAGCAGCGCGCGCTGCAGGGATTTGAGGCCTGCTGGACCGGCACTGCGATCGACCTCAGCGACGGCGACCTGGTCATCGACCGCGGCATCGCGGGCGAAGCGCAGCTGCTCGAGCATGTACGCGCAATCGGCGCACGCGAGGCCGCCGCAGCCCCCGGCGCAGCGGAGATTCGTCGTCTCGCAAAGCATCTGAGCACGGCCGAGCCGGACGGCTTTCCCGGCAGCGCGGCGGAGCGGTTGCTGTGCGCGGCGGGCGCGGCCATGGCATTGAAGGCCGCGAGTCAGGCTGCGGTTGCACTCGCATTCGCGGGCCCCTGCGAACTCTCCGCCGCGGAATGGCGCAGACTCCTCACGGTAGCCGCACAACCCGGCCTCCCGCTGGTGCTGATCGTTCTCCCGCGAACGGGCCCGAACACAGCCGGGCAGAAAACGGGCCCGGATCTCGGGAAAATCGCTCAGAAAGCCGCGAACTCGGTGGATGCGGCGCTTCCCGTCATCCCCGTGGACGCCGGTGACGCCGTGGCACTTTACCGGGTCGCCCAGGAGACCGTATTGCGGGCGCGCTCGGCGGGCGGTGCAGCCGTCATCGAGGCAGTCCCATGCGGAACCGACGCGGTCGAGCTGCTGGGCAGGCAGCTGGTGAACCGGAAAATCTGCACCGAACGCTGGGTAGCCACGGTGCGGACCCAGATGCAGCGTCGGCTCGCACCCGCCTGAGAGGCGCATACGGAATGCACCACGGACGGGCAGGTGCGGTTACACTGGGGCAGGCTCGCGGCGGACAGTACCCGAGCTGATCCCTGGACTGAGGTTCTCGTGAACAATCGGCTGTTGCTCCCGCTCGCAGGCTTCGCGGCTTTCACCTTGTCCGGCACGGTGACCAGCCTGCACGCGCAGACGACCCCTGCGCAGCCCACGCCGGACCAAACGCACCCCGTGCCGGCTCCGGACACGACCCAGAGCACCACCCGGAACGGCGCACCTGCCGCTACATCCATGCCCGCCCCGGCACCAGCTCCAGTGCCGCTCCCGAACGACCCTGCTAACCCGAATAACGCAAACCAGAACGCCGAGCCCCAGAACAAACCGGGCACAACTCAGAACGGGGCTCCCGCCGCAACGTCCATGCAGCCCTACGGAACCTCGCAACGTTCCCCCTCGGGCATGCCGGCCTACGGAACGCCCGCCCCGGCGCAGACCAACAGCATGCCGGCTCCGATTCAGAGGGTGCCGCCTCCCGCTGCCTCCACCCGGCAAACCACCGATCAGCCCGCGACGGCGTACGTACCCTACGGGATTCCCGACGAAGACAAGATCAAAACGCACGACGGCTCGGCCTATATCCCGCTGGACAGCTGGGTGTACCCGGAGATCACCCGACTCTACTCGCTTGGATTCGCCAGCACACTCTACCTCAGCATGCGTCCCTACACCCGCCAGAGCCTGGCCCATGTGCTTGAGGCGACCCACGACGATATCGTCGACAGCGGCGACGAAGAGGCGGAGCAGATCCTCGCCGAGCTTGAACGCTATCTCGACACCGAGCCGACCGACGGTCTCACCCCGCGCGGCACCGTCTTCGGCACGGAGACGCTGTACGCGCGCGCCATGGGCATTCAGGGCCAGATCCTGAACGACAGCTTCCACCTCGGGCAGACCATCGCCAACGACTACGACCGGCCCTATCAAGCAGGCTTCAACTCCGTCGTCGGCTTCTCGGAACTCGCGGAGCAGGGCCGGTTCTCCTTCTACTTCCGCGGGGAGTACCAGCATGCGGCCAGTGCGGCCGGCTATTCCCAGACGCTCTCGTCGGCGCTCTCGCAGGGCGCTGCTCCGCCCTATGTCCCTGAGTACACCACCGGAGACGGCATCCCGTACAGCGGCTACCAGCTGCACCAGCGGACCATCCCGACAGGACCAATCCCCGCGGCCAATCCCTTCCGTATTCAGGAGGCGACACTCTCTTATTTCTTCCTCGGCCATGAGATCTCGGGCGGCAAATCCGACGCCTGGATGGGTCCGGCGCAGGGCGGCGCGCTGGCGTGGTCGAACAACGCGCAGGATATCTACTCGTTCCGCATCAACCGCGTCAACCCGTTGTACATTCCCGGATTCTCCTGGCTCTTCGGCACCATCCGCTATGACTTCTTCTATGGCGACCTCAAGGGCCACAGTTATCCCAACAGCCCCTACGTGCACTCGGAGATGGCGTCTCTGCGGCCAACCGATAACTTTGAATTCGCCTTTCAACGCACGGTGATCTTCGGTGGCGAGGGTCATGTGCCGGTCACCTTGCACACGTTCCTGCGCAGCTTCTTCTCCACTACCGATACGGCTGATGATCCTGCTTCGAAAGGCAACTCTTCTGACCCGGGCGCGCGTTTCAGCGATTTCAGCTTTTCCTGGCGGCTGCCGTACGTGCGCAAGTACGCAACCCTCGTGCTGGATTCGTTCTCGCATGACGACGTGTCACCCATCAGCGCGCCACGCCGCGCTGCCTACCGCACCGGTGTCTACTTCCCGCAGATCCCCGGCATCCGTAAGCTCGACTTCCGGGTCGAGGCGGTGACGACCGACCCGGGCGTAAGCCGCAGTGTGGGTGGCCAGTTCTTCTACTTCGAAACCATTCAGCGGCAGGGCTACACCAACGAAGGCAACATCATGGGCGACTGGATCGGACGCGAGGCCAAAGGCGGCCAGGCGTGGCTCACCTATCACCTCTCCGGCGACGAGTGGGTACAGCTCGAATACCTCAACAAGAAGACCGAGAAGGACTTCATCCCGGGCGCCTACGATGTCGCGAGCAATACCTACGGACCGGGCGGCACAACGCAGAACCAGTTCAAGATAGACGTGGTCAAACGCTTCGACCACGATAACCTTGAGCTGCATGCGTGGTATCAGCACGAAGGCTGGAAGGCACCCATCTATCTGACCGGACCGCAGAACAACAACGTCTTCACCGCGCAGGTCACCTTCTTTCCCGCGCTGAAGAAGACGGGGCTCAAGCCCTGACCGCCTCGTCCGTCTTTCAAGCCCCAGAGCAACAAAGGCCGCCCACTCACCGGGCGGCCTTTGTTGGCTTCAGGACAGAAATCAAGCGCGAGAGCTATGCGCGCGAAGCCTCGGCGGTCTCCAGACCGACGCACCTGCGGAAGTAGTCCAGCGACAGCTCAAGCCCCTGCCGCAACTTGACCTTCGGCTCCCAGCCCAGCTGCTCACGGGCGATGGTGATGTCGGGCCGTCGGCGAGTAGGGTCGTCCTGCGGCAGCGGCTCGAAAGCGATACCCGCCTTGCTGCCGGTTACCGAAAGAACCTCGTGCGCGCACTCGAGAATGGTCCACTCGTCGGGATTCCCGATGTTGACCGGTGTGTGGATCTCCGACCGGGACAGGCGAAGGATGCCGTCGATCAGATCGGACGCGAAGCAGAAGGAACGCGTCTGCGAGCCGTCCCCGTAGACGGTCAGCGGTTCGCCGCGCAGGGCCTGCATCAGAAAGTTCGAGATGACCCGACCATCGTTCGCCTGCAGCCGCGGCCCGTAGGTATTGAAGATCCGCACCATGTGCGTGTCCACGCCGTAATAGCGATGGTAGGCCGTGATGGTCGCTTCGGAAAAGCGCTTGGCCTCGTCGTACACCGAGCGCGGCCCGATCGGATTCACGTTACCCCAGTAGGTCTCGATCTGTGGATGCACCAGCGGATCGCCGTAGCACTCGGAGGTGGAGGCGTGCAGGAAACCCGCAGCGTACTTGCGGGCAATATCCAGCGTGTTCACCGTGCCTCGCGAGCCCACCAGCAGGGTCTCGGGGCCAAGCCGCATATAGTCGGCCGGGCTTGCGGGCGAAGCGAAATTGAAGACGAAATCCACCCTGCCCGGATCGAACGGGATGCTGATGTCCTGTTCGAGAAGAGAAAACCGCGTCTCTCGTTCCAGATGCCTCAGGTTGGCCAGCGAGCCGGTGCAGAGATTGTCCGCACCGAGAACTCGGTGTCCTTCCGCGAGGAGCGCATCGGTCAGATGGGATCCCAGAAAACCGGCGGCTCCTGTAACGAGATACTGCTTACTCATGGAAGGCGCTTCTCCTTAGCTCACGGTCGTGAGTTCGCGAACCGGGTAGGCGGCCGGACGACCGACACTGAGATAGGTAAAGCCGTGCTGCAGCATCACCTGAGGGTCGTACAGATTGCGACCATCAATCACGATCGCATACCGAAGATCCTTGTGCAGTTCCGCCAGATCAAGCTCGGCAAACTCCTGCCAGTCGGTCAAAATCAGCAGCGCATCGGCGTCTTTCGCTGCGGCGTAAGCGGATTCCGCGTAAGTGAGGTTGCCCGCGGGCGGCAGCACTTCACGCGTGCGTGGCATCGCCGCGGGATCATACGCGCAGATCGAGCAGCCTTCGGCCAGCAGCATCTCCACCATCTCGATGGCGGGCGACTCGCGGATATCGTCCGTCTCGCCCTTGAACGCGAGACCGAGCACGGCGAGCCGCTTGCCGCGCAGCGTCCAAAGCGCGGACCGGACCTTCGAAAGAAACCGCTTGCGCTGCGTGACGTTGATCTTCTCCACCTCGGTCAACAGCGAGAAATCCACTCCCATCTGCTCAGCAACCGAGCGGAACGCAGCCACGTCCTTCGG
Source organism: uncultured Acidobacteriaceae bacterium (assembly GCA_964247715.1). Lineage (GTDB taxonomy): Bacteria > Acidobacteriota > Terriglobia > Terriglobales > Acidobacteriaceae > Edaphobacter. The sequence goes on from CAXTVJ010000033.1 coordinate 26,721, forward strand.
GAAGCAGGAGCCGCCGTAGCCGATCCCGGGCCGCAGGAAACGCGAGCCGATGCGGCGGTCGAGACCCATGCCACGCGCCACCTGTTCCACATTCGCGTCGGCGGCCTCGCAAAGATTGGCAACCGCGTTGATAAAAGAGATCTTCAATGCCAGAAACGCGTTCGAGGCATGCTTGATGATCTCGGCCGACTTCGTGGAGGTGTCCAGCAGCGGTGGAGGAGTGTTGGAGGAGCAGACGCCGGGGATACAGTCCCCCTTGCTGTAATACGTTCCGGAGGTCAGCGGAGCGTAAACCTCCGCAAGCACCGCCGCGGCGCGCGGGGTATCCGAGCCGACAACAATGCGGTCGGGATGAAGAAAATCGGCGACTGCGGTGCCTTCCCGCAAAAACTCGGGATTTGAGACCACGTCAAACAGCTCGCGGTGCACGCCGTTGCGCTCCATGACGCGCCGGATCCATTCGTTGGTGTAAACGGGAACCGTGCTCTTCTCCACGATCACCTTATAGCTGGTGATGGACCGGGCAATCTCGCTCGCAACTGCCTCCACATAGGAGAGATCGGCGTCCCCGGTCTCGGACTGCGGAGTGCCGACCGCAATGAAAATTGCCTGGCACTCGCGCGTAGCCTCCCCTAGATCCGTCGTGAAGCGGACCCGGGTGTTGCGATAGCGATTCAGCAGTTCCGGAAGATGGGTCTCATGAATCAGGGTGTCGCCGCCCTTCAGCGCGGCCACCTTGCGTTCGTCATTGTCGACGCAGATCACCTGGTGGCCGATCTCCGCGAAGCACACGGCGGCGACAAGGCCCACATAGCCGGAACCGACGACGGCGATCTGAACGGGAGAGGCGGGAGACGGCGAAACGGCAGGGAGATCGCGAGAAAAAATCATGGGCACCAGAATGGATAGAGTGTGGGCGCGCAGGCCGCGGATATACGTACTGTATCAACTCCATGAGCGCGCGTGGGAACCTTATCAAACGTTAATGGACCCCAAATGCCATCAAGAGGATATCGCCAAGGTGACGAACGTCATTTAGGATGAAGCCAATGAATCCGGACAACCCCACCTCTGCACCCGTCACCCCGGGCGTAACAAGGGCGTCTGCGTCCGCGCCGTTTGTGGCGCCGCAGACCGATACGACCCTTTCCGAGTTCCTGATCACGTTGCGGAAGCATCGGCTGGTGGTGGCAGGCTGTGTTCTGGCGGGCATTCTGCTGGGTATCTATCTGGCATTGACTCAGATCCGGCTATACGATGCATTCGGCCGTATCGAGGTTCGCGCGGGTTCGCAAAATGAGTACAAGCTCGATGCCGCCACGCAGATGCAGGACCCGCAGCGGAACCTGCAGAACGAAGTCCAGATCCTGACCAGCGATACGCTCCTCGTCAAGGTGGCGCGGGATATGAACCTGCAGAACAATCCCGACTTTCTGGGTGCCCGTGGACCGGTTCCGCACCGCGATATCGATGACCTGCAGGTTCGGGCGACCACGGTGGCCAGGCTTCGGAAGGGCCTGGTCGTCTCGCTGGTGCCGAAGACCGACATCATCCGCATTCAATGCAGCAGTTTGAATCCGAAGCTCTCGGCCGAGATCGTCAATCGCATCGTCTCCGATTACATTCAGCGCAGCTTTCAGACGCGGTTCGAGTCCACCCAGCGGGTCTCGCGCTGGCTCTCCAATCAGCTGGACGATCTCAAGTCGCAGGTGGAAACCTCGCAGGATCAACTCCTCGATCTGCAGCGTCGGCTCGGTGTGCTGGGATTCGACGCCACGCACAATCAGATCTCCACCTCGCTGGACGATCTGGCCAAAGCCGCGGCGGAAGCCAAGCTGCAGCGCATTCTCGCGGAGTCGCGCTATCGAACGCTGAGCGCCACCGACCCCAACGAGCTGGAGTCGGCCCTGGGCACCTCCGCCAACGCCAACAGCTCGCTGACCAATCTCCGCACCCAGCTCGCCAGCGCGCGCGCACAGCTCGCCCAGCTTTCCGCCACTCTGGGACCCAATCATCCCCAGGTCAAGTCCCAGAAGGCGGAGGTCGACGAACTGGCACGCGAGGTCGACACCGAGCAGAATCGCCTGCTCACCGAAGCGAAGAGCGCGCTCGAACTGGCGCGGGCCAACGAGGATCAGACCGGTTCCGCGCTCGAGCAGGAGAAGACCGATGCCTATCGCCTGCGCGACCAGATGGTCGAATACACCATCAAGCAGCGCGACTTCGAATCCAGCCGGACGCTCTATGAAGAGCTGATGCAGAAGCTGCGGTCGGCCGGCGTGACCGCTGGCCTCGAGTCGATGGAGATCGATATCGTCGATCCGGCGGTGCCGCCCGTCAGTCCCACCCTCAAGCCGAAGTCCACCATCGTGCTGACGTGGGCTGTCATCGGCGCCGTCGCAGGCGTGCTGGTCGCCTTCATCCTTGAGAGCCTCGACACCGGGCTGCGCAGCATCGCCGAAATCGAGAGCGTCACCGAGCTGCCTTCCCTCGCAATCGTGCCGCGCGCCAAACGCGCCTCACCGGAGCAGATTGCCGGCATGTCGACCGTGGAGCGCAACATCAACGTGCTCACGCAGCCCAAGTCTCAATTCACCGAAGCCTTCCGTTCGCTGCGTACCGCTCTGCTCCTGTCCATGACCGGCCGTGAGCCCAAGTTCATCCTGTTCACCAGCGCGACGCCGTCGGAAGGCAAGACCACAACCGCCAGCAACCTTGCCGTCATCATGTCCCAGCGCGGGCAGAAGGTACTGCTGATCGACGCCGACCTCCGCCGTCCGAACGTCCACCATCGCTTCGGTCTCAACGGCAAGCTCGGGCTGAGCACCGTCCTCAGTGGCCAGACCACCCTCGAGGAGTCGGTTCAGCGGGTAAAGGAGATCCCGGATCTGGACATTCTGGCCAGCGGACCGGTACCCCCGTTCCCAACCGAAATGCTCAGCTCGGAGACCATGTCCGCCATGCTCCGTCGCGCCGGCGAAGTCTACACCCATGTCATCATCGATTCGCCTCCCATCCTGTCCGTCACCGACGGCGTGCTGCTCTCGCGGCAGGTGGATCTCGTGGTGATGGTGGTGCGGCACGCCAAGTCCAGCAAGCACGTGGTGCGCCGCGGACGCGATCTGCTGTTCCGCTCCGGCGCGCCCCTGGCAGGCATCGTGCTCAACGCCGTCGATCTGAACTCGCCCGAGTATTACGGGTACTACGGCTATTCGGGCTACTCGTATTCCAGTCTCGATCCGGCGAGCTGGGACACACAGAACGGACCCGGGAAGACGGCTGGAAAGAAGGACCAGGTATGAGCGCTGTCCGCATCAAGCGCGTCGCATCCATTGCCTCCACTCTCACCGCGGCGACCCTGTTGCTCGCCGGTGGCGCGCGCGCCCAGTTCAACGGGCCCGCCCTCACCGTTCCGCAGAAGCCCAATGAGAAGCTGTCCATCACGACCGACCCGGCGATCCTCTATCCTGCCGATCGTGAGCTGCGCATCGGTCAGGACGACATCATCTCCGTCACCATCTTCGGCGCTGCAACGTATGCTCCGCCGGTCAAGGTAAGCCACGAGGGCACCGTGCATCTGCCGCTGATCGGCAGTGTGCACGTGGGCGGCCTGACGGTGCACGAGGCAGAAGATGCCATCACCCGCAGTCTGATCGCCAACGGCATGTTCCGGGATCCTCAGGTGACCGTCGAGATCACCGCCGCGGTCAACCAGTTCGCCACAGTCACCGGAGAGCTGCACGCCGTTGTGCCCCTCTTCGGCGAGCGCCGTCTGCTGGACGTGCTTGTAACCGCCGGCGCCGGCGGCGGCGGAAGCGGCGGTAACTCGTCCGCCGGAATCAACAGCGGAGTCATACTCGCCAGCGGACTCGGTTTCCCGCCGACCGCAAGCCACGTCATCACCGTCTTTCGGCGCGGTCAGACCCAGCCCATCATCGTCGATCTCGGAACCGATCCCGCGCGCAGTGCCTCAGCGGACATTCCTATCCTCGCCGGCGACCTGATCGTCATCTCCAGAATCGGTGTGGTCTATGTGCTGGGTGCCTTCGCCAAGCAGGGAGCCATTCCGCTGGATGAAAACACGCCGTTGACCCTGCTGCAGGTAACCACGCTGGCCGGCGGATACGGCTTTGAGGGCCGTTTCAACGATCTGCGCATCATTCGCACAGTCGGTCTGCAGCGCACATCCATCAAAGTCGACGTCAAGCGCGTCGTGCGCGGCAAAGACCCGGATCCCATTCTGCAGGCGGACGACATCATCTATCTGCCGTCCGACCCCATCAAGGCAGCGCTCAAGGGCAACGGGCTTACCACCATCACCAGCGTGCTGGATCTCGCCCTCGTCGCCACGACTCAGCTCTAATCCGCGCCCCGGAGCCACGGCAGCAGCTCACATCGCAATGACAACGGAACCCATCTCGCAGCGTCCGCTGGATCCGCTTGCCTCACCGCAAGCGACCCCGGTACGTCTTGCCTACGTGGTCAGTCATCCCATCCAGTACCAGGCGCCGCTGCTGAGGAGAATCGCGCAGGAGCCCGGGATTGACCTCACCGTCTTCTTCGGGGCAGACTTCTCCGTGAAGGGATACCGCGACGCAGGCTTCGGCGGGGCTGAGGTCAAGTGGGATGTACCGCTGCTTGGCGGCTATCGCCACCGCTTTCTGCGGCCACTCCGGGATAACGGCTCCGCATCGGTGTTCAGCCCCATCAGCCTTGGGATGAGTCGCGCCCTGGCCGGCTTCGACGCCGTCTGGGTGCACGGCTACTCCACCGTCAACAGCCTGCATGCCATCGTCGCGGCCCGCGCCGCCGGCGTCCCGGTGCTGCTGCGCGCGGAGAGCTGGCTCGGAGACCGGCCGCGCACCGGTCTCAAGCTGCAGGGAAAACGCCTCTTCTTCGAAGTGCTGAAGCAGATGGTCGATGGCGTGCTCGCGATCGGCACTCAGAACCGCCGCTACTGGGAGCGCTATCTCGGCGAGGACTTCCCCATCTTCCTGATGCCGTACAGCGTGGACAATGCTTTCTTCGCGCAACGCTCACTCGAAGCCGCTGCCGGACGCCAGGAGCTGCGCGAGGAGTTGGAGCTTGAACCGGGGCGTCCCGTCGTTCTGTTTGCCTCCAAGCTGCAGACCAGAAAACATTGTGGCGACCTCGTTGAAGCCTGGGCGCGGCTTTCACCCGATCCCGGCGTCGAGCCGCATCCGTATCTGGTCATCGTCGGCGACGGCGAGGAGCGCGCCGCCCTCGAGCGGCAGGCGCAGGCAACCGGTTTCGAGAACGTGCGCTTCTGCGGCTTTCGCAACCAGTCCGAACTGCCCCGCTTCTTCGACCTCTGCTCGGTCTTCGTCCTGCCTTCGCGGCACGAACCATGGGGTCTGATCGTGAACGAGGTCATGAACGCGGGGCGGCCGGTCATCATCAGCGACGACGTCGGCTGTGCCATCGACCTGGTGCGCGACGGCCAGGAGGGATACATCTATCCCGTACGCGATGTCTCCGCTCTGACGAACTGTCTGCACCGAGTGCTTTCGCAACCAGAGACAGCGGAAGACATGGGACAACGGGCTCGGGAACGCATGCGCACCTGGAGCTTTGAAGAAGATGTCCGCGGGCTGCGTCAGGCCCTTGCGCACGTGACCCGCAAGCTGAGTGCGTCCCGAATGCACCATGCGGCAGACGGTGGTCCGGCTGTTTCGGACCCGGTACTTTAGGCAGCTATGCGCATTCTGCATGTCATCCAGACGATCGATCCCGCGGCCGGCGGACCGGCGGAATCCGTGCGCACCTTGATGGGCTTCGGCGTGCTGGGCTACACCGGCGAGGTCGTCACGCTCGATCCGCCGGAGAGCCCGTTCCTGCAGTCGCTTCCCTTTCAGGTGCATGCGCTTGGACCGTGCAGCAACGGATACGGCTTTTCGCTCCCGTTCTATCGCTGGATCCTCGCAAATCATCAGCGCTTCGACGGTGTCGTGGTCAACGGCCTGTGGAGCTTCTGCGGCGTCGCGACCTGGATGGCGCTGCGCCGGCGCAAGCCATACATGGTCTTCTCCCATGGCATGCTCGATCCCTATTTCAAGAACGCCTTCCCGCTCAAGCATCTGAAGAAATGGATCTATTGGCTGCTGGCCGAGTACTGGGTGCTGCGCCGGGCGCACCGCGTACTCTTCACCACCCTGGAAGAAAGCGACCTCGCCAGGCAGAGCTTCTGGCTGCATCGCTGGACCGGCCATGTGGTTCCGTACGGCTGCAGCCGGCCCCCCTCTGCTTCGGAGGCAATGCAGTCGGCCCTCCTTGAGCAGATTCCCAGCGTGCGCGGAAGGCGCTTTCTGCTCTTCCTCGGACGCATTCACCGGAAAAAAGGCTGCGATATGCTGATCCGCTCCTTCGTCAAATTCGCCGCCTCCGACCCGGAGCTGCACCTGGTCATGGCGGGACCCGATCAGCAGGGTTGGGCACCGGAACTGCAGGCCGAGGTCGAGGCCGCCGGGCTCACCGACCGGGTACACTGGCCGGGCATGCTGAAAGGCGATGTAAAATGGGGCGCGTTCTATGCGGCCGAGGCCTTCATCCTGCCTTCACACCAGGAGAACTTCGGCATCGCGGTCGCAGAGTCTCTGGCCTGCGGCACCCCGGTGCTGCTGGCCGACAAAGTCAACATCGCCGCGCAGGTCGCACGAGATGGCGCCGGCCTGATGCAGCAGGATACGCCCGACGGAACGGACGCGCTCATGAGGGAATGGATCGCAATGCCCGAAGAGCAGCGGGAACAGATGCGGGTGAGAGCAATTGAAACGTTTCGCCTGCGCTACGACATGGAGCAGAATGCCCTGACCCTTCTGCGACTCTTCACCAACGCGGCCTGAGAACGGGGTAAAGCTGCCGCTGAAGCAAAGAGCCGCCAGCAGGCCATCCCGCAGAAAAGCACATCCGCTGCCGGCAGCCTGGCTCAGGCCTGGCGGCGAAGCTTGGCGAGAAGATCGGTCGGGTGGACGGGCTTCGCGAGAATCTCGAATTCATGCCCCTGGGCGCGTGCCTTCTCCAGCAAATCGGCGGTGGCCGCCTGCCCGGAGAAGAGCAGAATCTTGCAGTTCGGGCGGCGGGCGCGCGTCGCGATCGCAGCCTCGATCCCGGTCATGCCCGTCATAATGACATCCGAAATCAGCATGTCGGGCTCGAACGTCTCCAGCGCCTCAATCGCCTTTTCGCCGCTGTAGACGGCGCGCGCCTCGAACCCGGCCTGATTCAGGATGATGGCCAGGGTGTTGGCGATGACCTGCTCGTCATCCGCTACAAGAACGCGGGGCTTCAAAGGCGTTGCGGATGCTGCTTCAGACATTGCGTAGGACCCCGGGAAAATGAACTTCGCTGCTCAGATGTGTGCGGCGAAACCTATACGCCGTCTTTATCTTTATACCAGCAAAACGGTGATAGCCTGACCGGAGACTTGGGGCCTTCCCCGGCGTCCTTCACTCTCTTTTCAAGAAGATGACGATGTCCGAAACGATCATCCGCGCCGAACGCGTGGAGAAGTATTATGCCCAGCCGAGCGAAAACCGGATTCAGGTGATCGCGCCCACCGACCTCTCGATCGAGCCCGGCGAGATCGTCGCGCTGCTCGGGCCCTCGGGCTCCGGCAAATCGACCCTGCTGCGCATGCTTACCGGCCTTTCGGAGCCCTCGGCCGGTCAGGTCTACTGGCACGATCGCCCCATCGGCGCATGCGAGGTGAACGTCTCCATCGTCTTCCAGAGCTTCGCCCTCTTCCCCTGGCTCACCGTGCTCGAGAACGTCGAAACCGTCCTCAAAGCCCGCGGGATGGAGCCCGACGAGCGCCGCCGCCGCAGTCTCAAGATGCTCGACACCGTCGGGCTCGATGGCTTCCAGGCCGCCTACCCCAGGGAGCTCTCGGGCGGCATGCGCCAGCGCGTCGGCTTTGCCCGCGCCCTCGTCGTCGAGCCCGAAGTCCTCTTCATGGACGAGCCCTTCTCCGCCCTCGACGTCCTCACCGCCGAGAACCTCCGCTCCGAACTGCTCGAGCTCTGGCAGAACAAGACCATCCCCACCCGCTCCATCTTCATCGTCACCCACAACATCGAAGAGGCGGTCCTGCTCGCCGACCGCATCATGGTCCTCGGGCGCAACCCCGGGCGCCTGCGCACCGACTTCAAGGTCGCCATGCCGCACCCGCGCGACCGCAAAGCGTCCCAGTTTACCCACTACGTCGACTACATCTACAAGGTCCTCACCCAGCCCGACGAAGCCCCCGGCGATCTCCCCGCCGTGCCCGACGCCCAGGCCACCGACACCGCCCGCAGAAATACCTACCAGGAACTCCCCCACGCGCGCCCCGGCGGCATCGCCGGCCTCCTCGAGCTGCTGATCGACCACGGCGGCAAGGACGACATCTACCGCCTCGCCGACGACCTCGGCTTCGAAATCGACGACCTCCTCCCCATCGTCGACGCCGCCCGTCTCCTCGACTTCCTCAAAGTCCACGAAGGCGACGCCGAGATCACGCCGGCCGGCAACGAATTCGCCAACTCCGAAATCCTCCACCAGAAAGAACTCTTCCGCAAAGCCGCCATCGACAACGTTCTGCTGCTGCGGCAGATCGTCCGCGCCGTCGAAAGCAAGTCCGACGGAACCGTCAGCGAAGAGTTCTTCCACGACATCCTCGACGAGCAGTTCAGCGAGGAAGAAACCCTCCGCCAGCTCGAGACCGCCGTCAGCTGGGGCCGCTACGCCGAACTCTTCGACTTCGACGCCGCCCGACGCCGCTTCACCAAAGCCGCGCGCGTCTCGGGAGAGCTCGACGAGACCGAGGAGTCCGGCGTGGAGAGCGAGGGATGAACTTCCGGCACGGCCTCTCCAGCATCGTTCCCGAACGCGAAACCATGGCCCGCAGCCTCGTCTTCCGGCGCAGCTGGCCCTTCTTCCTCGACATCTGCGTCGCCATCATCGGCCTCGCCGCCTTCTACGCCATCGTCCGCATCTGCATGCTCTGGGCCGGCCCCATCGAAGAGCAGACCGTCATCTCGCTGCGTCCCGGCGCGCTTCCCCTCTACGCCTTCTACTCCGTCGTCCGCATCTTCCTCGCCTATCTGCTCAGCCTCACCTTTGCCGTCAGCTACGGCTATCTGGCCGCTTACAACAAGCGCATCGAGCCCTTCCTCATCGCCGCGCTCGATATCATGCAGTCCATCCCGGTGCTCAGCTTTCTGCCGCCCGTCATGCTCGCCATGATCGGCCTCTTCCCCACCCGCCACCTCGGCGTGGAGCTCGGCGCGATCGTCCTCATCTTCACCGGCGCGGTCTGGAATATGGCCTTCTCGTTCTACTCCTCGCTCAAGAGCCTGCCGCGCGAGCTCCGCGAAGCCGCCCAGGTCTTCCGCTACTCGCGGCTGCAGACCCTGCTTGAGCTCGAGCTGCCCTACGCCGCCATTGGCCTCCTCTGGAATTCCATCATGTCCGTCGCCGGCGCCTGGTTCTTCCTCATGGCCTGCGAGATGTTCCACTTCGGCAATAAGGATTTCCGCCTGCCCGGCCTCGGCTCCTTCCTCCAGACCGCCGCCGATAAAGGCAACGGCGCCGCCATCGCCTGGGGACTCGGCGTCATGGTCGCCATCATCGTTGCCACCGACCAGTTCCTCTGGCGTCCGCTCATCGCCTGGAGCGATAAATTCAAGTTCGAGCAGGTCGAGAGCTCGCAGCGCATCGTCTCGCCCATTGTCCATCTCTTCCGCAACTCCAACGTAATCGCCTCGCTCTCGCGCCACACCACCGTCCCCCTGCGCGAGGCCGTCTACGCGCGGCTCGCGAAGCGCCGCGAAGAGCGCATGCACCGCCTCGAAGAACATCCCGACGTGCCCGAAGGCCGCGCCACCCGGCTCCTGCCCTGGCTGCTCGTTGCCGTCGTCGCGGCCATCGTTCTCGTCGCCGCCACCCACGCCGTAGAGCTGCTGCGCGGCGTCACCGCACCGCAGCTCGGAGAGCTGCTCAAAGGCGCGGCCGCTACCTTCCTCCGCGTCAACTTCTCGCTCGCGCTCGCCGCCGCCTGGACCATCCCCGCCGGCGTCGCCATCGGCTTCCACCCGCGCCTCGCCAGAATCGCCCAGCCGCTCGCCCAGATCGCCGCCTCCGTCCCCGCCACCGCGCTCTTCCCCGTCCTTCTGCTGGGTCTGATCAAACTCGGCGGCGGCCTCGGCCTGGGCTCGATCGTCCTCATGCTCCTCGGCACCCAGTGGTACATCCTCTTCAACGTCATCGCCGGCGCCATCGCCATCCCCACCGACCTCAAGGAGGTCGCCACCCTCTTCCGCTTTTCGAAGCTCGAGCGCTGGCGCACCGTCATCCTGCCCGGCATCTTTCCCTTCCTCATCACCGGCCTGGTCACCGCCTCGGGCGGCGCCTGGAACGCCAGCATCATCGCCGAATACTTCCGCCTCGATAACCGTACCCTCACCACTCTCGGCCTCGGCGCGCAGATCAGCGAGGCCACCGAGCACGGTGCCTTCCCCATCCTGCTGCTGGGCACCATCCTCATTTCGCTGATGGTGGTCACCACCAACCGCCTCCTCTGGCGTCCGCTCTACCGCCTCGCCGAAACCCGCTACAAGCTGGGGTAAATTGTTTGCTTTTACGGCGAAGCCGTCCGATACCCCACGCCCTGGCGCCGGCCCGGCGCCAGGGCGTCCTTGTTGTTGCCTCTGCTACCCTTAACTCATGAAGTTCGGCGTCCTCGTCTTCCCCGGTTCAAACTGCGATCACGACACGTACAACGTTCTCGCCAGCGTGCTCGGCGCCGACGCCACCATGCTCTGGCATGCGTCCACCGATCTCGAACACTGCGACGCCATCCTCGTCCCGGGCGGCTTCGCCTATGGCGACTACCTGCGCACCGGCGCCATCGCGAAGTTCGCGCCGATCATGCAGCCGGTTCGCAAATTCGCCGAGAGCGGCGGCCTCGTCATGGGCATCTGCAACGGCTTCCAGATCCTTACCGAAGCCGGCCTCCTGCCCGGCGCGCTCATGCGCAACGCCAACCACCAGTACATCTGCAAACAGGTCCATCTCAAGGTGGAGACGAACGACTCGCCCTTCACCCACGCCCTTACCCGCGGCGAGATCCTCCGCATGCCGGTCGGCCACGCCGAGGGCAATTACTTCTGCGACCCCGAGACTCTGGCGCTCCTCAAGCGCCAGGACCGCATCGCCTTCCGTTACGGCAGCGCGCAGGGCCTCACCGAGGCCGAGCACAACCTGAACGGATCCATCGAGAACATCGCCGGCGTCCTGAGCGAGGGCCGTAACGTGCTCGGCATGATGCCGCACCCGGACCGCTCGAGCGAGCGCATGCTCGGCTCCGACGATGGCCTGCGGCTCTTCCGCGGCATGGCCGATTCGCTCGCCGCAACCGCACGTCAGGGGAATACGCGACTCCTCGCGTGAATGGTAGTCTGACAGGCGATGGTCGACATACATCATCACCTCTTATGGGCCGTGGATGACGGCGCGAAGGATTTCGAAACCTCGCTCGCCATGGCGAAGGCCGCAGCCGCCGACGGCGTCACCCACATCGTGTGCACGCCGCACGCCAACGCCAACTACCCCTACGATCGCGCCGCCAACGAAAAGAAAGTGGCTCAGCTCCAGGCTCGTCTCGATGCCGACAAGATCGCTCTCCGCATCGGCCTCGGCTGCGACTTCCACATCTCCTACGACAACGTGCTCGACGCCCGTGAGAACCCCGCCAAATTCACCGTCAACGGGCTCGGCTACCTCATGGTGGAAATTCCCGACTACGGTGTCCCGCCCGGCATGACCGAGACCTTCTACGAGCTGCAGCTCGCCGGCATGACCCCCATCCTCACCCATCCCGAGCGCAATCCCACCCTCCAGAGCGACTACGGCCGGCTCGGCGAGTGGATGCGCGGCGGCGTCCTCGTCCAGGTCACCGGCGACTCCGTGACCGGCAAAATGGGTAAGTCCGCCGAAAAGATGGCGCACCGTCTCCTCGCCGACCGCTGGGTCCACTTCATCGCCACCGACGCCCACAACATGGCCTCGCGTCCTCCGCGCCTCAGCGAAGCCCGCAGGCTGGTGGCGAGAAAGTACGGCGAGCAGTACGCCGACGACATCACCACGCGGCATCCCCTCGCCGCCTTCGATGGCCGGCAATTCGAGCCCACCGAAGAACCGCGCAACCTCTACGAGGAGTACAGAGACCGCAGCTGGTGGAAGCGGCTGCTCGACTAAGGCAAGCCGTCAGCTTCTAGCTGGCTCTGGCCGACTTAGAGGCGTGCAGCACACACGATGCAGCGCCACTCGTTTTGACATATAGACGAGGCAAGCGCGCCCGTACCAGGAAGACCAGCTAAAGGCTGAAAGCTGACAGCTGCCTCAAAGTCCCAGCCCGCCATCCACCGCAAGCAGCTGCCCGGTGATAAAGTGCGGCCCGGTCGCAAAGAAAAGCACCGCCTGCGCCACATCCTTTGCGCTTCCGTTCCGCTTCATCGGCGTCTTCTCCGCAAAATGTCGATACGCCTCACCGGCCTCTTCCCCGCTCTGCACGATCATCCCCGGCGCCACGCAGTTCACGCTGATCTCCGGCGCCCACGCCTTGGCCATCGTCTGCGAAAGCATATGCAGCGCGGCTTTGCTGGTGCAGTAGTGCGCATGCGTCGGCCACGGATGGATCCCGCCCAGTGAACCGATGTTGACGATCCGGCCCTGCGCGGCCTTCAACGCGGCGTGCGCGGCCTTTGCCACCAGAAACGGCCCGCGCGTGTTGGTCGCAAACATCGCGTCCCACTGCGCGGCGGTAATGCGCTCCAGCGCCGCCGTCTCAAACGCACCGGCGTTATTCACCAGCAGATCCAGCCGGCCGAACGCACGCTCCGCCGCAGAGACCGCCGACTTCACCGAAGCCTCATCGCCCACGTCGCACCGGAAAGCCTGCGCCCGTATCCCATACCCGCTCAGTTCCTCAACCGTCTGGTTCGCTTCGGCCTCCGACCCGCGATAGGTAATCGCGACATCCGCCCCTGCCTCGGCCAGCGCCAGCGCAATACTGCGTCCAATGCGTTTCGCCGCGCCGGTCACCAGCGCGGTCGTTCCTGCAAGCGGCTTCGTAAGGTCAGGCTGGGAGGAGGGGAGCAAGGGTCGAATGGTCTAAAGCCTACTGAGGTTTCGGTGTCGGATTCTGGCTGTTGCCGGGCGTGGCGTTGGGGGAGACCGGTGCAAGCGGGCTGGGGTCGCTGGTGTGGTTCGTCGGCTGCGGCGTCTGCACCACCGGGGCCGAGTGTGGATGATTCGGCTCCTGCACCCCGGGCTGCCGCTCCGACGCCTTCCCCGCATTGTCCTCGTAGGTCGAAATCTGAGCGCGGGGCTTCACCAGCCGCACTTCGATCGCGCGGCTCTCTTCATCCACCTCGTACGTGTTCGCATACGTCGCAAAACCGTCCTTGATCACCTGCACGTCCACCGAGGAGCCAGTCGGAATGATGTCGATCACCGCCTTACCTTCGGCGTTCGTCTTCACCTCGAGATTGCCCTCATCCTTCCCATTCAGCAGCGAATGGAAGATGACCGCGGCATTCTCGAGCGGTTTCCCGTTGTTCCCGCGCAGCACCGTCACCTCGATATGCGACGTGGGAGGCGGCGCCTTGTACTTGCGGCCGCGGTATCCCGCGTCCTGCGCGTGAGCCGTCGTCAGCCCGCAGACAGTCACAACAGCGGAACAGGCGAGCGCGGCAAAACGCGAACGAGACCGGAGCATAGCCAAGAGTGTACGCCGCGACAGGCCAGACGGGCTATCCCTCGCCAAACGAACCCGCAGCGCAGACAACCCGCAAGGACCTGCGCGTCATTCACTCATATTTCACATCAGCAGGGTTGACAGCGCACTGTCCCGTTGCATACATTAGCAGTCGTAGGGCGTGAGTGCTAACGAGTGCTCACGAACCCGCCAAATGGTTCTACCACTCGCAAGAGTGGTCCACAAACGCGTCAAGGAGAAGTAAGAGATGGCAACAACCAAGTTCACGCCGCTGCACGACCGCATTCTGGTTCGCCGTACCGAAGAGGGTGAGACCATGCGCGGAGGCATCATCATCCCCGATTCCGCCAAAGAAAAGCCCCAGCAGGGCGAAGTCGTCTCCGTCGGCAAGGGCAAGTCCAACGACGAAGGCAAGGTCTTCCCGCTCGATGTCAAAGCCGGCGACACCATCCTCTTCGGCAAGTACTCGGGCACCGAGATCAAGCTCGACGGCGAAGAGCTCCTCATCATGCGTGAGGAAGAAGTCCTCGGCATCGTCGCCAAGTAGGCCCTTAGGGCTGTGTTGGACGCGCTCTTCGCGCGTAAGTGCCTGCTTCGGGCAGAAATCCTCAGATAAGGCCGGTAGACCCGGCAAAATGGAGTAACGCAATGGCAAAGCAGATTCTGCATGGAGAAGATTCGCGGCAGGCGATCCTGCGCGGCGTCAATATCCTGGCGAACGCCGTCAAGGTAACCCTCGGCCCCAAGGGCCGCAACGTCGTCATCGAGAAGAAGTTCGGCTCCCCCACCATTACCAAGGACGGCGTCACCGTCGCCAAGGAGATCGAGCTCCAGGACGCGCTCGAGAACATGGGCGCGCAGATGGTCCGTGAAGTCGCCTCCAAGACCTCCGACGTCGCCGGCGACGGCACCACCACCGCCACCGTGCTCGCCCAGGCCATCTACCGCGAAGGCGTGAAGACGGTTGCGGCCGGCGCCAATCCGATGGCGCTCAAGCGCGGCATCGACAAAGCCGTCGAGGCCATCATCGGCAAGCGCGACGAGCACGGTAACGTCATCGGCGGCGCGCTCTCCAGGTTCTCCGTTCCCGTCTCCGGCGAGATGATCGCCCAGGTCGGCACCATCTCCGCCAACTCCGACGCCCAGATCGGCACCATCATCGCCGCCGCCATGAACAAGGTCGGCAAGGATGGCGTTATCACCGTCGAAGAGTCCCGCACCATGGAGACCCAGCTGGACGTCGTCGAGGGCATGCAGTTCGACCGCGGCTACCTCTCGCCCTACTTCGTCACCGACGCCGAGCGCATGGAAGCCGCGCTCGAGAACCCCTACGTGCTCATCTACGAGAAGAAGATCTCGTCGATGAAGGACCTGCTCCCGCTGCTCGAGCAGATCGCCCGTACCGCCAAGCCGCTGCTCATCATCGCCGAGGATGTCGACGGTGAGGCGCTCGCGACCTTGGTCGTCAACAAGTTGCGCGGCACGCTCAACGTCGCTGCCGTCAAGGCACCCGGCTTCGGCGATCGCCGCAAGGCCATGCTCGAGGACATCGCCGTCCTCACCGGCGGCAAGGCCATCACCGAGGATCTCGGCATCAAGCTCGAGGGCCTCAAGCTCGAGGA
>CAXTVJ010000034.1:0-26079 GCA_964247715.1 uncultured Acidobacteriaceae bacterium
GGTTCGCCAGGGTTGATGACACGCACGCCCGCAGCAACGAAGAGTCCTTAAGAAAAGATAATGCGTGATGGTGTTACCTCTATCCATTCCAAGATCGAGGCCGCCGAAGCGCTGCCCGGGCGCCTAGAGTGCATCTCCCCACTGAGATGCCGTCAAGAGGCGCATCGCCTCGTTGAGGATGGCGCGGACCTCTGCCCGGGTGCTGCGGCCATCTTCGTTGGCGCGCAGCTTGAGGTCGGGCAGTCGCTTGAGGTCGGGCAGTCTCTTGCTGAGAGAACAGCCAGCGTCGCTTCGGGATGGCAACAAGAGAGGCGCAGCACTTTACGCCCACAGCTCTTTGCTCTAGATGCCGACCGGGTAGGGCTTTTCGTGCGATTCGGTGGGGGATTTGAAGCGCTCGAAGCGGCCCTGCAGCAGGCTGAGCAGGCCGGTGTACCAGTAGCCGAAGACGAAGAGCAGCAGGAACGGCACGGTGAAGTAGTTCTCGCTGGTGATGGCGTACCAGACGGTGAAGGCGAAGTAGCAGCCGATGGCGAGTTCGATCCAGGGGATGATGCCGAGGCGCTTGCGGTACTTGGCGGCGCGGCTCTTTTCGCCTTTGCGCTTGACCGCGAATTTGGGGGTGCGGGCGAAGGCGGAGCGGATGCCGAAGAGGGCTTCCATGACGGCTTTGGTATTGGTGACGGTGAGGCCAACGCCCAGACCCATCAGGCATGGCAGATACAGGAAGGTACGGTACCAGCGTCCGGGATAGAGCTCCTTCTGGCTGACGAGGTAGAAGGAGGAGACCGACATCGTGCTGGCCATGAAAAGCGGGAAGTCGATGAGCATCATCTGCACCCAGCCCTGGTAGGAGCGGATGATCATGGCGGGCATGAGCAGGGTGCTGAGCACGATCATGAGCGGGTAGGAGAGGTTGGCGGTGAGGTGATACCAGGCCTCGAGCTTGACGTGGAAGGGCGCGTCGCTCTTGAGGACGCGCGGCATGATCTTGAGGCCGGTCTGGATGAGGCCCTTGGCCCAGCGCGCCTGCTGGGTTTTGAAGGCGGTCATCTCGATGGGGAGCTCGGCCGGGCATTCGACATCCTGGAGGTATTTGAACTTCCAGCCGATGAGCTGCGCGCGGTAGCTGAGGTCGGTGTCCTCGGTGAGGGTGTCGTGCTGCCAGCCGCCGGCCTCGCCGATGACCTTGCGCCGCCACATGCCGGCGGTTCCGTTGAAGTTGAAGAAGACGCCCGCGCGGGAGCGGCCGCCGTGCTCCAGAACAAAGTGCCCGTCGAGCAGGATGGCTTCGACCTGGGTGAGGAAAGAGTAGTTGCGGTTGAGGTGGGTCCAGCGGGTCTGGACCATGCCGATGGCGGGCTCGGCGAAGTGGTGGATGACCTTCATGAGCCAGTCGCGCGGGGGGACGAAGTCGGCGTCGAAGATGGCGACGAACTCGCCGCGTGCGGTGTTCAGGCCGGCGTCGAGTGCGCCGGCCTTGTAGCCGTGACGGTCTTCGCGGTGGAGGAAGAGGATGGGCTGAGGCGGCAGGCCGCGGTAGCCCTGGGCGTAGCGGGAGACGATCTCGCGGGCGACCTCGGTGGACTCGTCGGTGGAGTCGTCGAGGACCTGGATCTCGAAGCGGTCGCGGGGGTAGTCGATGCGGCAGCAGGCGTCGATGAGCCGGCCGATGACGAACTGCTCGTTGAAGAGCGGAAGCTGGATGGTGACGAAGGGAAGCTCGCCCTCGGGGAAGCGCGCGGGGCTCTGGTCCCAGGTGACGGCTTTCTTTTTATTGCGGTAATAGAGCCAGACGAGCTGATAGCGGTGGATGCCGTAGAAGGCAAGCACGATCATCACGAGGAAGTAGGGGATCAGCAGCGCGTAGTCAAAGGGGGTGAGCTGGTAGAGATGCTCGAAGGTCTTGTCGGCGTAGTGGGTCTTCCAGTAGTGGGAGATGCCGTGGGGGGCGAGGAGGAAGGCGCAGAGCAGGGAAAGACTCATCGGCTGGGGAACTCCGAGATGAAGTGTTCCGGGAAGCGTCCGCGGAATACATAGGGTGTCTCGACGCGGACACCGGCTACGGTCTGGTCAAGGTACGGACCGAAATGCTTTAGATCGCCCGTGACCAGAATCTCCGCGTGGCCGGCGATCGCCGCGAGCAGGATTGGCGCGTCTTTGGCTGGGAGGCTCACTCGTTCAGGCAGCCAAGCTTCCGGCTGGTCTGGAACGAGGTGGGAACGGTAGACGAGGTGCCAGAGGCGTGCACGCTGGTCGGCCCTCTTGAGGTTGCGCCCGGCCTCCTCAAGAACGTGCTGCGAAGTAAGGATGTCTATCCCCGGGATAGACCAGAATGGCTCGAATCGGTTCGGCACGCTGAGGCAAGCCGAAATGACTACATTGGAGTCAAGAAATACCCTCACGACTGGCGCGTCACCGACGAATCGCTCAGGTAAAGTTCTGGCCGCCGCCACGGGGCATCGTTGTACAGAAGGTATTGCCGATCGAGCTCGAGAGGGTTGATCCCCATTTCCAGGACGTCCTGGATCGCGTCGCGATAGCCATCTTCATCGATGGCGCAGTTAAGAAGAAGCTCCGCCAGGCGCTCGGGAGTGTAGATCTCAGGTTCGGGCAGTTCGGGCATCGCGCTCGTCTCCACACAGCAGGCTTGCAACCAGCCTACGAGAGAAAGAGGGTGCGGTAAAGCGTATCGCGGGGGGCGGGGCGGAAGCCGGCGTCGCGGATGATACGGCGGACTTCCTCCTCCGGCGCGCTGAAGGCTCCGGAGAAGAGCGAGCCAATGTCATTGGCGCCGAAGCGCAGGCTCATCTGCACGACTTTGAGGCCTTGCTGGCGCCAGTTGCTCTCGATGTGCGGGATGTTGCTCAGCACGAGGCGGGCGACGGAGAGAGTCTTGAGGTACTCGGTTGCGGTAGGGTCGTCGAGCTCGCGGCCGGTGGGGGCGGGCGCGGCGACGAGAGTAAAGGAGACAAAGCCGCCGGTTTCCGATTGAAGACCGCGAATTGACTCGAGCTGCGTCAGGAGATCCTCAGCGTGCAGATGCGCGCCGAATACCAGCGACGCGGCGGTTTGAAGGCCGAGCGAGTGGGCAAGGCGATGCGAGGCGAGCCACCGATCAAAGCCGACCAGATCGATGCCGCTGGCGGCGATGCAGTCGAGACCGGCGGCGTGGAGACGCGGGAGCGCTTCGGCGAAGTCGAGGCCGGATTTTTCCGCCAGATAGTTGAGGGCGCAGACGCCGGAGGCCTGCAGATGGAGAGCGGGGAACCGGACGCGCAGGGCCTTCAGGCGCGCCTCGGCCTCGTCCACGGTAAGCTTGCCGAGGCTGCGCAGGTGAATGCCGGAGGAGTCCTGGTCGACGGCTTCGGCGACCTGCCGGAGCAGGGTTTCGACGGGTTGCGAGGCGTCGAGTGAGCGGTCGAGCGCGTAGGTGACGACGCCCTCCGGATGCAGCGCGCGGCGGAGCGCGTCGGCCTCCATGCCGATGCCGATCAGGTCGTCGCTCTGGAGGCAGGCGAGGGCGTCTAGATGGGGGATGCCGGCGGGGCTGAGCGTGGCGGGGGCGCTCATGAGACGACGCGCTCAGCGGCGGGGCGGGGGATCTCAAGCCGGTGGCCTTCGCGCCGGCGGAGAATCAGCGCGAGGATGGTGGTGAGGACGATGGCGGTGACGATGGTCTGCGACCAGACGCAGTAGATACACCACTTCTCGATGACGAAGGCTTCGAGGTAGGTGAGGAAGCAGGCGGCGCCGAAGCCGATCTCGGCAACCTGGAGCGCGGCCCACCAGCGGCCAAATGCGGCGCAGAGGAAGATGAGGCCATAGCCCGCGATGCCGATGGCGGCGACCGGGATGTGGAGCTTGGTGGAGGCGGGGTCTTCGTCGAAGGCGCGCGGCGGGAAGACGGCGAAGCGCGAGTGATTGACGGAGCCGCAGTCCCAGTGTTCGTCGACGGCGCAGGGTGGGGCTGCGTTGGGGTCCATGTAGTGGACGCGCAGGGCGAGCACGCTGACGACCAGGCCGGCGAGCGCGAGGGCGGAGATCAGCACGCGCATGAAGGTGTTCCGCATAGGTTCATTCTAGACGCGCGCCGGAGGCGGCCGGTGAGCGCGGCGGCAGGCATCGACTGCGTTTTCAATGGGACGCAGTACGATAGGCGGCATGAGTGTTCCTGGCTTTGTTCGAACCCTGGATCGCCGGCGATTTCTCGCGCTTGCCGGCGCTGCCGCCGTAACTGCGACCTGCCTGCCGGACGCGTTGGCCGCGCCGGCGGTCGAAGAGTTTTCGTTTGTGTTTCTGACGGATACGCATACGCAGCCGGAGCTGGACGCGACCCACGGGACGGCACTGGCGATGCAGGAAGCGCGGAAGGTGAAGGCGGACTTCGCGATTCAGGGCGGAGATCACGTCTTCGACGCACTGGGCGTTTCGAAGGAGCGGGCGACGCAGCTCTTCGACCTGTACGGGAAGACGGAGCAGGATCTGGGGATGAAGGTACATCACACGCTGGGCAATCACGACTGCTTCGGAGTGTATGCGGCGAGCGGCGTGGGGCCGGCGGATCCCGAGTACGGCAAGAAGATGTTCGTGGAGCGGTTTGGGCCGACGTACTACGGGTTCGACCACAAGGGCGTGCATTTTATCGTGCTGAACTCGATCGGGATTACGCCGGAACGACACTACGAGGCGCGGATCGACGACGAGCAGCTGGCGTGGCTGGGAAAGGAGCTGGCCGCGCCGGTACCGGGCACGCCCCTTGTCGTCGTCACGCATATTCCGCTGGTGACGGCGGTGCCGAGCTATACCCCGCCGGCGAAGCAGGCCGCACAGGGAGACGGCTTCGTGAACGGGCCGGCGGCGATCCAGCTTTTTGAAAGCCACAATGTACTGGCTGTCCTGCAGGGCCACACGCATGTGAATGAACGGGTGGACTGGCATGGCGTGCCGTACATCACCTCGGGCGCGGTGTGCGGGAACTGGTGGCATGGCACGCGGCTGGGGACGCCGGAGGGCTTTACGGTGGTGACCATCGCGGGCGGAAGGCTGAGTACGCGGTATCAGCCGACCGGGTTCAGGTCGGTGGAGCCGCAGAACACGTAGTCGTCGGGGCCGGGAGCGTTCAGCGGGACGGGCCGTAGACGGTGGCGAGATAGTAGCCGGCGAGCGCCAGCAGAAAGGCGGCGGCGAAGAAGACGAGACGCTGGCGGCGGAGGTAGCCGGCGCGTCCGGCGGTCATGCGCGGGACGAGCCCGGGGCCGAGCGCCAGGCCATAGAGGAAGCCGCCGAGATGCGCGCCGTTATCGATGCGCACGATGTTGCCGAGGATGGGCAGGATGGTGGACGCGCCGATGATGAGATTGAGCACCGCGAAGCGCATGACCGAGGTGCGCAGGCGCTTGAGCTCGCTCCAGGGGATGGGGAGGCGCTTGTTCGAGAGCAGCACGATGAGAATGCCCGCAATGCCGAAGACGGCTCCGGAGGCACCCGCGCCGACTGAGGCGATCAGGTCGTCCGGGCTGCGGGCGGTGAGGATGTCCCAGCCGACCGAGAGCAGGTTGCCGGCGATGCCGGTGAGGACGTAGACCGCCACCATGCCCATGGGGCCCAGCAGCGGTTCACCCAGCAGGCCGAGGTTCCAGAGACACCACATGTTGGTGGCGATGTGGATGACGCCGATGTGGACGAAGGTCGCGGTGAGCAGGCGGTACCACTCCCCGTGGAGCACGAGCGCGGGATTGTTGGCGCCGTACTGGAGCAGCTGATCGCGCGTGGGGTCGCGCAGGGAGACCCCGTGGGTCGACATCCAGAGGAAGACGGCGAGGTTGATGGCGAGCAGGAGGTAGGTGCCGGGTGCGGAACGCGGGTCCCATTCGCTGTAATCGCGGGAGGAGGTCTGGGCGACATCGGGCGCGGAACCGGCTGGACGCTGCGCAGGCTGGGTGTCCGCGCCGGGGTGCGCGGGCAGATAGTCCCGCAAGGGTTCTGTGTCGGTTTGCGGCAGTTCGTCGCGCGGGGAGGACGGCATGCGGAGCCCTCAGGCGTGCCGACGGGCGAGACGCTGTTTCAGATCCGGCGGAAGACGCTGGGTGACGACGTCGGTAAGGTATCCCGGCACCGGGGTGGCCACGGCGACCAGAATCCACATGATGGTCGAGACGATCAATCCGACGATGACCACGGCGTAGAGGGTAACGGTCGCAGGCATCTGGTGCAGACGCATGTGGACGGCCGGGAGGTCGCGCAGGAGCTCAATGCGGTGGAGCACGACGGCGGCGAGCAGAAAGGCCACGACGGAGAGCGAGGTGACGGTGATCAGCATGACGTCGATCAGACGCGCTTTCTGCTGGCGGCGCCGACAGCCGGAGCATTCGACGAGGTGGACCTCGTAGTCGGTGCGCATCTCGGGAGAGATGGAGGAGATGTCGTAGCGCCAGCCGGAGAGGATCGCTCCTACAATCGGGTCGGTGCAGGCTTTGGCGCTTGACGGCATGAGGTTGATTCTACTCCGTTCTTCCGCTTTGGACTCTGACGAAGGGTGAAAGGATTCGACTTAGCCGCAACTGCGGTTCTTACGCCGGGGCACTTCGTGCGGTCCTCGAATCGATCGCCAGATCGCGGGGTCCTGGACGACTTCGCCGTGTTTACAGCTCGAGGGGCTGCAGGGGTTCGTGCTGGAGGGCGAGCAGGATGCGGTTGCCGAGCAGGGTCATGCGGTCGCCGATGGCGCGCTCTGCTGTCATGCGTGCGAGTTCCGGGGCATTGTTGGATTCGGACAGGTGGCCGAGGACGATGGTGCGCGCGCCGCCGTCGTAGTCGCGCATCAGGAACTCGGCGGTGGTTTCGTTCGAGAGATGGCCGACGCGCGAGAGGACGCGCTGCTTGACCGACCACGGATAGGGGCCGTCGCGCAGCATTTCGAGGTCGTGGTTGGACTCGAGCAGGAGCACGTCGAGGTTCTTGAGCGCCATCTTGACGTTGGGCGGCAGGTAGCCGAGATCGGTGGCCATGCCCATGCGGATGCCTTCGGCCTCGAAGACGAAGCCGCAGGGGTCGGCGGCATCGTGGGGGATGGTGAAGGGCGAGACTTCGAGATCGCCGATGTGGAACGAGTGGCCGGCGCGGAAGTATTCCACGGCGGGCAGCGAGGCGGGATTGGCTCGGGCTTTCCCGGCGGAAGCGGCCGGTTCGCAGGATTCGGCGTCTTCCGCATCCTCGGCGGAGACGGGCAGCTGGGCTTCGTGCTGCGGGGATCCGGCTGTCGGCTGAGGGGACTCCAGAGCGGAGATTTCGGAGACGAGCGAGGCGAGCGCCTCGAGTTCGTCGGGATCGGAATCGGGATCGAGACCGGCGCCGGGGACGGAGGAAGAGACGGCGGCGGGGTCGCAGGTGGGGATGTTCGCGGCGGCGGCGTCGCGGGCGAGTTTTGCGGCCTGGCGCTGCTCGAGCCACTTCGCATAGGTCATAGTGGTGCGCGGGGTCATCATGCGCACCCACGCGCGGTGGGTGGATTCGGTGAAGTAGACCGGAATGCCGAGGCGGCGGGCGAGTACGCCGAGGCCGGCGACGTGGTCGGCGTGCTCGTGCGTGATGAGGATGGCGTCGAGTCTGGCGGGGTCCTCGCCGGTCTGCGCGAGGCGCTTGAGGATCTCGCGGCAGGAGAGTCCGGCATCGACCAGCACGCGGGTGTGGCGGCTTGCGATCACGGCCGAATTGCCCTTGGAGCCGGAGGCGAGAACGGTCATGCGCATGGAGTTAACATACGCCCTGTGTTCGCCCGAACACAGGCCCGCGGGTGGAAATCAGGCCGGCTGAGGCGGCATCGGTGTCTCAGGGTAGTCGACCCACGGGAGCGGGGCGACGCGGGCGATGTCGGCGAGCAGGATGGACTCGCCGGTTTCGGTCGCGGAGGTAAACGCGCCGTCGGGCTCGCGCTTCATGCGCAGCAGGAAGACGTCGGGGGTGGGCGGCTGATCGACCAGCATGACGACCTCGGCGAAGAACTGCTCGCCGGTGTTGAGCTCGACGGCGACGATCAGGTCGTGCGCGCGATCGAGGAGCGCGAGATCTTCAGGACCCATGGCGTCTCTTCCCCTCTGGCATTCCGGATTAGAGCTTGCCCTTGAGCGGCGCGAGAAAGTTGACGGTGGAGCGCATGACCGGCTTGTTCTCCTGGTTGTAGGCGAGGGTGCG
Source organism: uncultured Acidobacteriaceae bacterium (assembly GCA_964247715.1). Classification (GTDB taxonomy): domain Bacteria; phylum Acidobacteriota; class Terriglobia; order Terriglobales; family Acidobacteriaceae; genus Edaphobacter. The sequence goes on from CAXTVJ010000034.1 coordinate 8,194, forward strand.
GGTGCGGACGATGCCGTACTGCGGGCGCGAGGCGGAGTGGCGGACGCCGACGACTTCGATCTCGGTGCGGAGCGTATCGCCGGGACGCACCGGTAACGTCCAGCGCATCTCTTCGACGCCAGCGCCGATCATGCCGCCGAAGACCTTGATGGACTCAACGCGGAGGCGCATGACGATGGCGGCGGTGAGCCAGCCGGAGGCGGCGAGACCTTGGAAGAAGGACGATTCGCCGGCCGCCTCATCGAGATGGAAAGGCTGCGGATCGTACTTCTGGGCGAACTCCTTGATCTCCTCGGCGGTAACGCGCGCGGAGCCGGCGGAGTGGAAGGTCTGGCCGATGTAGAAGTCTTCGAAGTACAGTTCCTGCGACATGCATTAGTCCTCGGGGGCGATCTGGTCCGGCAGTTGCAGCAGCAGCACGGTGATGTTGTCGCCGCCGCCCGCGTCGTTGGCCTGATCGATAAGAGTCTGGCACAGGCTGTGCAGATTCGGCTTGCGCCTGCCGGCGCGGGCGAGGGCGCGGGTGAAGGTCAGGGTGATGTCGTCTTCGGTGAGCTCGCGGGTGAGGCCGTCGGTGGCGAGGAGGTAGAGGTCGCCGGGCTGGGAGTCGAGCTGCGCGATCTCAGGCTCGACGACAGGCTGCGAGCCGACGGCGCGGGTGATGATGTTGCGCATGGGATGGCTTTCGGCCTCGAGGGGCGTGAGCTCGCCGGCGCGCACCTGCTCCTCGACGAGGGAGTGGTCGTTGGTGAGCAGCGCCAGCTCGCCCGCGCGGAAGCGGTAGCAGCGACTGTCGCCGACGTGCGCGAGCGTGAGCGAGGCGTGGCCGGGCAGGGTCTTCGAGGGTTCGAGGAGCAGGCCGACCAGGGTGGTGCCCATGCCGTGCAGCCGCGGCGTGCGCAGGGCGTTCCGGTAGACGGTGGAGTTGGCGGCGTGGACGGCGTCGTCGATGCGGACATCGGGGGTGGGGGTGCGCGGGGGATCGTGGCGCACGGGCTCGAGCGCCTTGAGGAAGGTCTGGCCGGCGACGCGGCTGGCGACCTCGCCCGCGGCGGCCCCGCCCATGCCGTCGCAGACGACGAAGGCACCGGCTTCGCGCGAGGAGGCGCAGAAGTCTTCGTTGTTCCTGCGCACGCGGCCGGGGTTGGACAGCATCGCGCAGCGATACGGGTAGGAATCCATGGAAAGAGGGAAGATGCGCTGCCGGAAACTGTACACGGATTGGAGTGCCCGGCGAAACATTCCCATAACCTCTAAAGTGTACGAGCGATGACACCGACCGAGCCCTCACCCGTTCCGGGGACGAACCGCATTGTTCATGGCGAGAACCTGACCGTGCTGCGCACGCTGGCGGATGCGTCGTTCGAGCTGATTTATGTGGATCCTCCGTTCAACACTGGCCGGCAGCAGAGCCGCCGGCGCCTCAAGACGGTGCGCGATGAGAGCGGGGATCGGACCGGCTTTGGCGGGATCCGCTACAGGACCATTGCGGATGAGCAACAGCTAAGCGGCTATGCGGATCGCTTCGAGGACTTTCCCGGGTTCCTGCGGCCGCGGCTCGAAGAGGCGAGGCGCCTGCTGACACCGACCGGGTCGCTGTTCTTCCATATCGACCCGCGCGAGTCGCACTACTGCAAGGTGCTGCTGGATGAGATCTTCGGGCGGGCGTGCTTTCAGAACGAGATCATCTGGGCCTACGACTATGGTGCGCGGGCGACGCGGCGCTGGCCGGCCAAGCACGACACGATTCTCTGGTACACGCGCTCGCCCGACGCGTATACCTTCGACCTGGCGGAGTCGGACCGGATCCCGTATATGGCACCCGGTCTGGTGGGCGCGCGGAAGGCCGCGCGCGGCAAGACTCCGACCGATGTGTGGTGGCACACCATCGTCTCGCCTACGGGCAGGGAGAAGACGGGCTATCCGACGCAGAAGCCGCTGGGCGTGCTGGAGCGGATCGTGCGGGTGCACTCGCGTCCGGCCGACCGGGTGCTGGACTTCTTCGCGGGCTCGGGCACGACGGGGGCGGCGGCGGCGAAGCACGGACGCAGCTTTGTGCTGGTGGATGAGAGCGCGGAGGCGGTGGAGATCATGCAGAAACGGCTCGGCGTAGTGCCCGAGCGCGTTTGAATCTCTGGTTTGGCGGAAGGTGGAGTCTCTAGGTTACGGCGCTGGAGGCGAACTTGCGGACCATGGCGAGCAGCAGACGGCGGTCGCTTTCGGAGAGGTTGGCGGAGTAGCGCTGAACCTGGGTGAGGAAGCGGATCTCCTCTTCGGAGAGGTTGAGGGTCGAGACCTCTTTCGAGACTGGATCTTCGGCGAAGAACTGCGAGAGCTGCAGGTCGAGGGCGCCGGCGATCTTCTGGAGGGTCTCGAGCGAGGGAACGGTGTGACCGTTTTCGACCCGGGAGAGATAGCAGCGGAGCAGGCCCGTTCGCTTTTCGATATCGCCCTGAGACATTCCCCGCTGCAGCCGGAAATCGCGGATCGTGCCGCCGATATTGCTGGAGATGGATTTCACGGGGGCAGCCGCCTGCTGCGGGAGAACTATTTGCATGTCGCTCATTAGCCGTAAAGTAACGTCCCGCTGCGGGCGAGGCAAGGGCAATCTTGGTCTCGGGTTCTGCCCGACGTACCCACGCTGGTTCCGCAGTGCGGCAGGGGGACAACCCTCATCCGCTACTTGAGGTCGGCGGATTACCGGAACCCCGGAAGTTGATAACGGATCCGACAACCTCGGCGAGCGGCGGAGTGCAGACGGGCCGCTGCGCCGGGGCCTAACCCATGTACATGCCGCCGTTGACGTCGAGGGTGTGGCCGGTGATGTAGGCGGCGTCTTCGGAGGCGAGGAAGGCGACGGCGGCGGCGATCTCGTCCGGGGTTCCGGCGCGTGCGGCGGGAACATGGGTGAGCATGGCGCTGCGCTGCTCGTCGTTGAGGACGGCGGTCATGGCGGTCTCGATATAGCCGGGAGCGACGGCGTTGACGGTGATGGCGCGTCCGGCGAGCTCGCGGGCGATGGATTTGGTGAGGCCGATCAGCCCGGCTTTGGAGGCGGCGTAGTTGGCCTGGCCGGCCTGGCCGGTCTCGCCGACGATGGAGGTGATGTTGATGACGCGGCCCCAGCGTGCCTTGAGCAGGGCCTGCATGCAGGCCTGCGTCATGAGGAAGGCGCCGGTGAGGTTGGTGGTGAGGACGTCATCCCAGTCGTGGCGCTTCATGCGCATGGAGAGCATGTCGCGGGTGATGCCGGCGTTGTTGACGAGGATCTCGAGCCGGCCGAAGTGGGCGACGACGTCTCTGGCGCAGGCTTTGATGGAGTCCTCGCCGGCAATGTCGAGGGTGAAGGCTTTGGCGGTGCCCCCGGCGGCGGTGATCTCGGCAACGGCGTCTTCGAGCTTGTCGGCGGAGCGGGCGGCGAGGGCGACGTGCGCGCCCTGGGCGGCGAGCCGGAGGGCGATGGCGCGGCCGATGCCCTGCGAGGCTCCGGTGACGAGGGCGATGCGGGGGGAGCTGGAATTCAAGACAGGGGACTCCTTCAAACGCAGACCAGATACGCGGGCGGATGGATACTTCTTCGTGATTGTACGGTGGCTAGAGGGCTGGATCGAGCTCAGGGTGGCTGGTCAGGCGATTGTCCGCACGCTGCGCTGTGCGGCCAGGGTGGCGGTCGCGCAGCACCATGAAGGGACGTTCCACGGCGAAGTAGAGCAGCGCGGCGGCGGCCAGGCAGGTGATGGCGTAGACCGCGGCGGACGCCCAGCCGGTGTTGCCGTCCATCCACGGAAGCAGCGTCCGGTCGACGTGAGCGACGGCCTTGTGGGTGAGATAGAGGCTGAAGGAGAGGGTGGCGAGTGGCGCGGCACCGGGGAGTCTGCGGTGCAGCATTCCGTTGCCGGCGAGCGCCGCGCCGACAAGGAAGGCGAGGCCCAGCGAGAGCAGCGGCAGACCGAAGGTGACGCGGAGCGGGTGGTCGGGTGAGGGATACTGCGCGGCGAACGCCCAGACGGCTGCGCCGGTCACTCCCAGACCAGTCGCGAGCAGCGCGTGGCCGCGGCCTGCGATGCGTGTCCACCATGCCGGGCGGAAGAGCTGCAGGGCGGCGAGGCTGACGCCGAAGACCAGACCGTCGAGGCGGGTGTAGGTGGGGTAGTAGAGGTACTTCATGAACTCGATGCCCGCATCGTCAATGTGAGCGGGCGCGTGGACGACGTGGGCGAAGATCCACCAGCGCAGGGCGATGCCGCCGAGGACGACCGAAACGATCAGGGTGACGGATCGGGTGAGACTCGGCCTGCGCATGAGGGCGGCGAGCAGGAGCGGCAGGACGAGGTAGAAGTGCTCCTCCACGCACAGCGACCAGGCGTGCGAGAAGGCGTGGTCGGGAAAGTGGAGGATGAGGTTGCGGGTAAAGGTGAGGAACTTCCAGGGCGCGTCGAGGCCGGGCGACTCGCGCCATCCGGGGACGGCGACGTAGAGCAGGAGCACGGTGAGGTACGCAGGCAGGATGCGGTACGCGCGGCGCAGGTAGAACTCGCCGATACGGAGGTCGCGGCCTCGGGTGAACGGACGCAGAAGCTGCGCGCCGATGAGGTAGCCGCTGAGGACGAAGAAGAGATCGACGCCGGCCCAGCCCATGTCGGCCACGCGGTGCAGCGCGTTGGGCAGGAAGGATTCGAGGTGGTAGAGGAGGACGAGGACGATGGCGAGGGCGCGCAGGGTGTCGAGACCGTGCAGGCGGGTGGGGATCGAGGTCGGTTCAGGGCGGGTCAAAAGCGGAGCGCTCGCAGGATGTTGCGGTGAGGCTACCATGCGCGCTTCGCCAGCGGGGGGGTGTCACGTTCGAGCCCCCAGAGGAGCACGTCGAGCGAGCGGGCGTACTGGAGGACGGGCGGGATGTCCGGCAGGGTGAAGCCGTGAGCCTGTGGGATCTCGTTGAGGCGGATCTCGGCCTCGGCGGGTTCAAGCGTCCAGGGCTGGTGGTGGATGTGGCCGACGAGCATGTGGCCGCGCGAAGGGGTGAAGAGGCAGTAGCGTTCCGAGAGGAACTTGGCCAGGGAATCGGAACCAGTGCGCCCCTGCGCCGGGCGGGCGGCGCTTCGTGCTGTGGTCGCTTTGCGTGTGGGGGCGTAGGTTGCGGCGTAGCGGGCCGGGGTGCGGGTGAGTAAGCGCTGGCTGGTGTACTCGACTTGACCTGCTGCGCTGGTAGTGCGGCTCATGCTCGCGAGGAAGTACGGCAGATGGAAGAGCGTGCGCGCGCCCAGGACGGCGAGCGGGTTGGCGCAGTCCAGCGAGTAAAAGTACACGCCGGCCAGGCCGGAAACGCGGGAACGGACGTAGGTGCGGAGATTGAGCTCAGGGAAGCTGCTGACGGTGGGCGTGGTGAGGGCGAGCCTGCCGGCGACGCGGGTCTGGACGTGGTTCATCCAGAAGGGGATGACGCCCAGCCAGGCGGAGCCGTCGAAGAGATCGGGTTCGAGGCCGGGTGGAAGCTTTGCGGCCAGGGCCTCCGCCGGGATCGGCCAGTGCGCGAAGAGCAGATCGTTCCAGCGCTGGCGCAGACGCCACTGGCCTGCGGGCAGCGGGTACGGACGATGCGCCTGATGGGAAAGGATCTCCTCTGGCCGGGGCAGCGGGGAATCGCACGTGAGAACGGAAGCTGGCTCGGGAGGGGAGGCGAGGGGCACGGGTGTCAGGATATGCTGTTTGGACGATGCAAGACGAAGCAAAAAACCAGCCGGCCGCGACCGATGTGTATGCCGTCCACGGCGCGGACCCCGAGGTGCTGGCCTATGCGATGGCGAAGTATTCGCGCTCGTCGCTGACGCTGAAGGAGTCGCTGAAGGAGATCAGCGCACAGCGGGCGGAGCAGTTTCTGAATACGTTTTACTTCCAGTACGGGCATCGCTCGATCGCCGATCTGGCGCATGTTCCGTTTGCCATTGAGCGGCTGAGCCTGCTGGCGGCGATCGCGCTGGTGGATGAACAGCGCTGGGACGGGCAGGAGCGCTCGACGCGCTACCAGGATTTTCGCAAGTCGGGCTGGTACACCCCGGCGGAGCTGGGCGCGGAGGGAAGCGGCTACACCGGCGCGCTTGAGGCGCTGTTCGGCGCGTATGCCGCGGTGGGCCGGGGCATGCTGGAGGCGCTGAAGGCCAGCGTTGCGCGTCCAGAGGAGATGAAGCCGGACGCATACGAGCGCACGCTGAAGGCGCGGGCGTTCGATGTGGCGCGGTATCTGCTGCCGCTGGCGACGAATACGTCGCTGGGGCAGATTGTGAATGCGCGCACGCTCGAGACACAGATTGCGCGGCTGCTGACGAGCGGGTTCGGCGAAATACGCGTCCTGGGCGAGAAGCTGAAGGCGGCGGCTGCGGGGCCGGCGTGGAATCCGACGCATGAGGCGGCGCATGCGCTGATGGAGTCGCTCGAAGCGGCCGAGGGCATGCGCGACGCACGCGTGGAGGCAATGTTATTGCGCGAGGTGAAGGCCGCGCCGACGCTGGTGAAGTATGCCGTGCCGAGTGAGTATCAGCGCGAGGCGAAGCGGGAGCTGACGGAGTGCGCGGCGGAGGTGATGGCGGGCGCGGAGATGGCGGATGGGCCGGCGGTCGACCTGATCGAAGGCTCAGAGCCGCTGGAGATCGAGCTGGCGGCGTCGCTGCTCTACCCGCACTGCCACTATTCGTACCGGCAGGTGCGCGAGGCGGTTGCGGCGCTCTCGGCGGCCGGACGCGACGAGATCGTGGTGCTGGGGGCGAAGCATCGCGGGCGTCATGACGAGCTGCTGCGCAGCTTTCATGCCGGGGGCGGGCTGCGCTTCGACCTTTTGATGGATATCGGCGGATTTCGCGACATGCACCGGCATCGCCGCTGCACGCAGCTGCTGCAGGGCTTCACGGATCTGCATGGATTTGCGACTCCCGACGCACCCGGGCAGCCGACGCTCGAAGAGGCTGGACTGGCGGGCGTGTATGACAGCGCGGTGCGCGCGGCGTTCGCGGCGTATGAGCGGCTGCGCGACTCCGGGGTGCCGGAAGCGGCAGAAAGCGCCCAGTATCTGCTGCCGCTGGGGACGCGCTGCCGGGCGCTGTTCGCGATGGACTTTGCCGAGGCGCTGTATATCGCGGAGCTGCGCAGCGGCGTGGCCGGGCACTGGAGCTATCGCAAGGTGGCGTGGGAGATGTACGAGGCGGTGCGGCGGCAGCACCCTTCGCTGGCGCGGCTGTTCCGCATCGAGGATGTGCATGCGCCGGTCGATCTGCTGAGGCGCTAGCGGCTGGTTCGCGAGCCGCATCGTTCGCAGGGCAGCCTACGCGACGCCGCCCAGAAGGTTCTTGCGCATGAGAGATTCGAGCAGGTGGGGATCGGTCTGGGCTTCGGCCGCGGGCTGTTCTTCAAGGATGGGAACGGCGGTTTTCGCCACGAACACGGGTGCCGCGGAGACGGCTGTACCGAGGGCTCTCGCCTCCGGGGGAAGTGGCTTGCGGGTCCGGCGGGACGCGCGGGTCGCTCTGGGCGGAACGATAGTGACGGCTGGCGGAGCGGCGGCCGGCGGGACGTCTGATGACGCGGCTGGTGACGCGGCTGGTGACGCGACCGAAGGGTCAGATGCTTCGACTGCCGCAGGCTGTCTGCGCTTCGTCGCAGCCGTTTGCGCCACCTCGGACAGAAGGGCGCGGGCGGCTTCGAGACGGCGGATGACCGCGTCGATTTCGCGCAGTATGGTTACAAGATCCATAAGGTCAGAATAGCCGATCGAGGGAGGCGACGCGCTTCCATTCAACGTTCGGGACAGCCGCTGGCCTTCTCGCTTACCAAAGGGCGTGATTCGACGGAAGCTGCCCTCGGCAGCTGATCAACCTGCATCGTGCGTGGGCTGGTGACCGGGGTCGAAGCCGATGCGCAGACTTTCGAGGCCGCGCAGGCCCGCATTGCGGCGCCAGCGCAGGCTTTCCTCGAGCAGATGTGGATGCTGGAGACGGCGGAGCAGCGCATTGAAGGCGAGCTGGCCTTCCATGCGGGCGAGCGGAGCGCCGAAGCAGAAGTGCGCGGCCCAGCCGAAGGCGAGATGACGATTATCGGGGCGGAGCAGATCGAGCCGGTCGGGGTCGGGGAAGCGTTGCGGATCGCGATTTGCCGCGGAGAGCACAGCGACGACGCGCGCACCCTTTTTGATGGACTTGCCGCCGAGTTCCATGTCGGCGGGGGCGATGCGCGCCGTGTGCTGCACCGGCGACTCGTAGCGGAGCAGCTCTTCGACGGCCGAGCCGGCGATCTCGGGCGACGCGCGGAACTGTTCGAGCGAGGCGGGCTGCTGCAGCAGGGTCAGGAAGCCGCTCGCGATCAGGTTCATGGTGGTCTCGTGGCCGCCGATCAGCGTGATGATGGTGTTGGCGATCACCTCTTCGTCGGTGAGCCGTTCCCCGTTCACCTCGGCGGTCATGAGCGAGTGGATGAGGCCGCCGCGCGGGTTCCGGCGCTGCTCCTCCATCTGGTCGGCGACGTAGCGCTTCAGCTCTTCAAGACTCTGCAGGATGGCGACGACGCGGTCGGGATGGTTCTGGAAGTTGCCCAGCATCTCGGCGATATCGAGCACCCAGTGGGTGACGCGCTCATGGTCCTCGACCGGCGTGCCGAGCAGCCGGGCGGTGACGATGGCGGGCATGGGGCTGGCGAAGTCGGCAATCATGTCCATCTCGCCCTTTTCGATCACCTTGTCGATCAGCTCTTCGGCGACGCAGCCGATGGCCGTGCGCAGCTCTTCCACGCGCCGCGGGGTAAAGGCGGAGGCGCAGAGGCTGCGGAGACGGGTGTGCATGGCGCCATCCATGAACATCATCTGCTGGAGCATCATCTCGGAGAAGGGGGTCATGAACGAGAGGCCGAGGGAGTCGAGATACTCGGGCCGCGGGGTACGGTCGGCGGAGTACTGCATGAGGACCGTTACGGCCTCTTTATAGCTGGTCACCACCCAGGCGTGCATGTAGGGGTCCCAGTGCACAGGATCCCAGGCGCGCAGGGTGTGGTACTGCACGTGAGGCGCGGCGAGGACCTCGGGTTCGAGCATGCGCAGCAGACTCATCTCGCGCTCGCTCTTCAGGACCTCCGCGGTCCTGGCCCCGGGTGAGTGGGCGCGCTTCCCGGCCCCACTCTGGTTCACCGGCAACTCTGTGTCTAACGGCATCGGTCTACCCTCGGAACAACAATGGCCTTCGTCGATTCGTCGATACCTGACCCGCAGCCCGCTTGTTTGCAGAGAACTGCTGTCCGGATTGGCAGCCGCTGCGTGCTGTTGGATCACTCGGAGCTCACCGGCCAGACGACAGACTCAGGACCGCGCAGCGCCCAGCCTTCTCCGTGTGGCTGCCAGCCGCTGTGACTGATCCGAGCTGTGCTGAACGGGAGTTCGCTCTGCATGAGAATCCCACGGCGGGCCATCCGGCGCAATCACTCCTTAATCTCCGGGTTAGCACCGAGGTGTTAGCGGGCTTCCTGGCACCGGTTTGCATAGTGGCGACTCATGGGGCCTGGTCGACGCTCTTGAGCTTGCGCAGGCCGGGGAAGAGGCGCATCCAGAGGAGAGCGATGACGATGCTGCCGAGTCCGCCGAGGATGGTGGCCGGAACGATGCCGAACCAGGAGGCGGTGACGCCCGATTCGAACTCGCCGAGCTGGTTGGAGGTGCCGATAAAGAGCGAGTTGACGGCGCTGACGCGGCCGCGCATCTCGTCCGGTGTCTCCAGCTGCACCAGCGAGGAACGCACCACCACGCTGGTCACGTCGGCCGCGCCGAGGATGCTGAGGATCGCCATCGAGAGCCACACATTGCGGGAGAGCGCGAAGGCGACCGTGGCCGCGCCAAACAGGATGACGGCCCCGAACATGCGGTGGCCGGCGCGCGTGCGGATGGGATGGTGGGCCAGATAGATGGAGGTCGTCAGCGCCCCGAGCGCCGGGGAGAGCCGCAGCAGGCCGAGTCCCCATGGGCCGGTATGCAGGATGTCGCGCGCGTAGGCGGGCAGCAGCGCGGTGGCGCCGCCCAGCAGGACGACGAAGAGATCGAGCGAGATGGCACCGAGAATGTTCTTGCGCTCACGGATGTAGTGGATGCCGGAGAAGAGGGAAGTCGCGGTGACGGGCGCCTTTGCGGCGGTGCGCCGCTTGAGCACAATGCTCGAGGAGAGGACTGCGGCCAGGCCGAAGAGGCAGGTGCAGAGGGCGTACGGTACCTGCGCGCCGAAGGCATACAGCAGGCCGCCCAGGGCAGGTCCGACGATGGAGGCGGTCTGGTTGGCCGAAGCCGACCAGGCGATGGCCTGCGGGACCTTCGCGGCCTCCACCAGCCCGGGCACCATGGCCTGGGTGGACGGGCTCTCAAACGCGCGCGCGGCTCCGACGGCCGCCACCGCGCAGTAAATGCCGGCGGGATGAAGCCGGTGCAGGGCGCTGGTGAGCGCCAGCAGCCCGAGCGTCGATCCCTCGAGCACCTGGCAGACGCTGAGGATGGTCTTGCGGTTGAACCGGTCCGCGACATGGCCGACAACGAGGGTGAGCAGAAGCATCGGCAGAAACTGCGCCAGCCCGACCATGCCGAGGGCGAAGGTGCTGTGCGTCTGTTCGTACATCTGCCAGCCGACCGCGACCGCCGCCACCTGGAAGGCGATGGTGGAGCAGATACGGGCGAACCAGAAACGCCGGTACGACGGCTCCCGGAATACCGATCGGTCTTCAGGGGCCCGCTGTCGATCCGTCATCGTCCTCTCAAGGATGTTCGCCTGCTGCGGGCGGATATGTCCATCGCGCCTGGCCGGGGAACTGGCGGATCAGACGTCACCGCCGAGGATGACAACCCTTTCCGCCTGCGGCTTTCCGTGGAAGCCTTCGACGATCTCGAACTCCACTACCTGCTGTTCCCGCAGCGTCTTGTAGCCGGCATCCTGAATGGACGAGTAATGAACGAAGACATCCGGGCCGTTGTCGCGACCGAGGAAGCCGTAACCTTTTGCATTGCTGAACCATCGGACGGTTCCCTGCAGACGAGCCATCTGTCTCTCTCCTCTTTTCTGCAGAGTCTAGACAGGCCGGAGGTTGAGAGCATCCCTCCAAAGAGGGATGAGCGCTCCCCGTAAGGGACGATATGCCGTTCGCGGGGCAGGCGAGGCGGTGAGAGCGAATCCGCTCTGCGGAGCGTGTCTGGGGACTCGCCCGTTGTGCGCCGGGGGACAGGCTTGTGTTGTTCCGGCCCGACTGAGTACGCTCACAGGAGTGAGGATCGATGGATCTTGGAAGATTGAAGCGGGAGACCCTGGCCGAGCATGAACGCGTCGAGCGATCGATGCCGGTGATGGGCGACGGTCTGGAGCTGGCGACCTATATCGCCACGCTGCAGCGTCTCTACGGGTTCGTCCTGGGATGGGAGCAGTGGGCCGCGCAATCCACCTGCGCGGCCGTGCAGACCCTGCTTGCCGGACGCCGGAGAAGCGATCAGCTGCGGGCGGACCTGCATCACTTCGGTGCGGAGCTCCCGCCGGACGTCTACCCCGGCCCCGCTCTGTCCGCGGCGTCCCAGGCCCAGGTGCTGGGCTGCCTGTATGTAATGGAAGGCTCCACGCTGGGCGGCCAGTTTATCGCGCGCCATGTGGAAGCCGTGCTGGCGCTTGCGCCGGGGGTGGGCGACGCCTTCTTCCGCGGCTACGGCGAGGCGACCGGCGCCATGTGGCGCCAGGTGAAGGACGCTCTCGAAAGCCTTCCCGAAGCCGCGGCGGACGAAGTAATCGATGCGGCGAAGATTCTGTTCCACGACTTCGCGCGGTGGAACGAGAAAGACCTTTCGCAGCAGCCCATGGTGCGGTCCCTTGTCTGAATCGCCCATGACCTCCGAGGTCGTGCGTATTCTGCGCACGGAGGCCGCCGATGCGATGCTCGCCGGCGACATTCCCTGCGCCGACGAACCGATCCGCGCGCCCGGCGGTATCCAGCCGCACGGTTTTCTGCTGGGGCTGGGGCGCGGCCAGGAGACGGTGGTGCTGGTCAGCGAGAACGTCGAGGAGTTCCTCGGCCTGCCGTCGCGTCTGGTGCTGGGAGCGCGCATCGAGCTGTTTCTCGAACGCGAGGTCCTGGATTCGATCCGCGGTGTGCTGGGCACGGTGGACCCCGAGGGCCTGATTACGTATCTCGGTTCGTTCCGCGTCGGCAAAGGCCTGTTCAGTGTGCTGACGCACTGCACCGGCACACGCCGTCTGCTGGAGTTCGAGCGGCTGGACCAGCTGGTCGGCCCCGAGATGATGAACGGCGTGATGACCAATTTCGTCTCCGTGCTGGGCAAGCTGAAGAACGAACGCGATGTGTGCGAGGCGATCGTGCGGCAGATCGCGGGACTTACCGGATTCGATCGCGTGCTGCTGTACTCGTTCGACAGCGCGGGGCATGGAACGGTGCACACGGAGGTGAACAGTGGCGTGCTGCCCAGCTATCTGGACCTGCGCTTTCCCGCGACCGATATTCCCGCGCAGGCACGCGTGCTTTATGTCGAGAACACGGTGCGCATGATCCCCGATGCCGAGTACACGCCGGTGCCGCTGGTGACGTCCGCGGAAGAAGAAGTCCGCCTGGTCGACATGTCGCTGTGCGTGCTGCGCAGCGTCTCGCCCGTGCACCTGGAGTACATGCGCAATATGGGCACGCGGGCGTCCATGTCCATTTCGATTGTGTGCGACGGCAGGCTGTGGGGGCTGATCAGCTGTCATCACGCGCAGCCCCGGCTGGTTCCGTTCCTCATCCGCAGCGCCTGCGATCTGCTTTCGAAGATGGTGGGAACGCAGATCTCTGTGCTCGAGACGGCAGCCCGGCTGCGCACCCTGATGAAGTACCACGATGTACAGCGCACGATGCTGACGCATGTGGCGGCGGAACACGATTATATGAGCGCCATGTTCGGGCAGCTGGACCTGCTGACGCAGATCACCGATGCCGACGGCGTGGCCGTGGTACTGGATGGCGACGTGCAGACGGCGGGCATCACGCCCTCGACCGTGGCGATCCGCAGGCTGGTGAACTGGCTGAGCGAGCAGCCGGAGCTCGAGGTCTTCGAAACGGACAATCTCAGCGAGGAACTCGCGTGGGCGGTTGAGGTGAAGGACACGGCCAGCGGCCTGCTGGCGATCCGCATCTCCGACGTGCGCGAGCGATACATTCTGTGGTTCCGGCAGGAGATGGTGCGCACCGTGCATTGGGCCGGACGACCGGTCAAGGGAGTCGACGAGACCCGCCATCTGCATCCCCGCACTTCGTTCAACTCGTGGCAGGAGATCGTGCGCGGGCAGGGAATGCCGTGGGGAACGGCCGAGATCGAGTCGGCGCGGGAGTTCCGCGCCGCGCTCAGCACGATCGGGCTGCGCCGGGCTGAAGAAGAGGCGGAGTTGAGCGCGGCCCGCTTCAACAAGCTGACGCACACGCTGCCCATCAAGATCTTCGCCGTGACCGATGACGGGGTGCTCTCGTACGTCAATGCGCGCTGGCATGAGGAAGCTTTGAGCGCGGATGGCGTGTGGTACGCGAACGGCAACCTGCATCCCGACGACGTCGAGCGCTGCGCCACCATCTGGCAGCGCTCGGTCGCGACGGAATCGGAGTTCGAGGAAGAGGTGCGCTTCCTCGAATCGCCTGAACCGGGTGCGCCCCGGGAGGAGGTGTGGACTCTGGTGCGCGTGGTTCCGTTTCGGCGCAAGGGTGCCAATCGCGCGGGCTGGATCGGCGCGGGCATCGACCTGACGGAGCGCAAGGAACGTGAGTTGAACATCCGCATCACCGACAAGCTCGCGCTCACCGGGCGCATGACCAGCTTCTTCGCGCACGAGATCAACAATCCGCTCGAGGCGATTACGAATCTGGTCTTTCTGCTGAAGTCGCAGGCACCGGAGGACCCCGAGTTGCAGCGGTATCTCGGCATGCTGGAAAGCGAGTTCGAACGAATAGCGGGCACGGTGAAGCAGACGCTGCGCTGGACCGGGGAGAACTCCGACCGAAGGCAGTGGGCCAGGGTGGGAGACATCTACGACGACGTCATCCGTCTGTTCTCGGCGAAGATCCGCAACCGCGCCGTACAGGTGCGTTGTCTCGCCGCGCCGGAGATGCGAATCTACGGCATCGTCAGCCAGCTGCGGCAGTTGATGGCGCATCTGCTCTCGAACGCGATCGACGCCGTCGCCGTGGGGGGTGAGGTGACGCTCGATGCCAGCCGCGCTGGCGACTCGCTGGCGCTGACCGTGCACGATAACGGGAGCGGCATCGCCAAGGACGATCAGCGCCGGCTGTTCCAGCCCTTCTTCAGCACCAAAGGCGACCTCGGCAACGGGTTGGGGCTGTATATCGCCAAGGAGATCGCGGAGCGGCACGCGGGAATGATCGCGATCGAGTCCAGCCCGGGAAACGGGACCACAGCGCGGGTTACGCTGCCCGTCTCGGCTGCGGACGAAGGCGTGTAAACCGGGTCCGCGACCAAGGCGCGGAGCCCGGAAGCGGCAAGCCGACATCCAACAGGGATGAGTTCTCTTGCCCCTGAAGTCACGGTGCCGGGAGGCGATGCGAAGGCGGCTGGCCTGCCCGTCCGGTTCCCCTTTGAAAACAGCTACGCCGGCCTGCCCGCACGCTTTTACGCCCGCGTGGATCCAACGCCCGTGGCCTCGCCGACGCTGATCCAGCTGAATGTCGAACTGGCCGAGAAGCTGGGGCTCGATCCGGCGCTGCTGGCCAGTCCGGAGGGTGTGGCCATGCTGGCGGGGAACCGGGTGGTCGAGGGCTCCGAGCCGCTGGCCATGGCCTACGCGGGCCACCAGTTCGGCTACTTCGTGCCGCAGCTCGGGGATGGCCGGGCAAACCTGCTGGGCGAAGTGATCGGGCAGGACGGCGTGCGCTCTGACGTGCAGCTCAAGGGCTCGGGTCCGACTCCCTTCTCGCGCAACGGCGACGGCCGGGCGGCGCTCGGGCCGGTCCTGCGGGAGTACCTGGTGAGCGAGGCGATGGCGGCGCTGGGCGTGCCGACTACGCGTGCGCTCGCCGCCGTCACGACCGGAGAACCCGTCTACCGGGAGACGGCCGTGCCCGGTGCGGTGCTGACCCGGGTCGCGTCCAGTCATCTGCGCGTCGGGACGTTTCAGTACTTCTTCGCGCGCGGCGATGTGGAGGCGCTGCGCACGCTGGCCGACTATGCGATCGCGAGGCACTATCCTGAGGCGCGCAACACCCAGTCTCCAGTCCGCGCGCTGCTCTCGGGCGTGATCGCCCGGCATGCGGAGCTGGTGGCGCGGTGGATGACGCTCGGCTTTATCCACGGGGTCATGAATACGGACAACACGTCCATCTCCGGCGAGACGATCGACTACGGCCCCTGCGCGTTCATGGAGGCTTACGACCCGATGCAGGTGTACAGCTCGATCGACCGCCAGGGCCGCTACGCCTTCAGCAACCAGCCGCATGCGGCGCACTGGAACCTGACGCGCCTGGCGGAGACGCTGCTGCCGCTGATGGAGCAGGAGGCCGGCGGCGCGGACGCCGCGCTCGCCTGGGCGCACGAGGCGCTGGCGGAGTTTGGCTCCCGCTTTGAACGCGCGCATCTCGCCGGCATGCGCCGCAAGCTGGGTCTGACGACGGAGCGCGACGGCGACGCGGCACTGGTGCAGGATCTGCTCGACGGCATGGCTGCGGAGGGAGCTGATTTCACCCTCACCTTCCGCCGGCTGTGCGACGCAGCGGAGGGAGCGGGCGGGGATGTGGCGCTGCTCTCGTCGTTCGCGGCGTTTCGGGCGTGGGCTCCGCGCTGGCGACAAAGGATGGCGGCAGAGGATGTTCCGGCGCATGTACGGGTCGAGGCGATGCGGACGGCGAACCCGCTCTTCATCCCGCGTAACCACCTGGTCGAAGCGATGATTGACGCCGCGGTAGAGCGGCAGGACTTCCAGCCGTTCGAGGAGCTGCTGAAAGTGGTGCTGCACCCGTACGAGCTCCAGCCCGGCCGTGAACGCTATGCGGTTCCCGCGCTTCCGGAGCAGCGCGTGCGGGCCACTTTCTGCGGGACTTAGCGCGCCGGGGCTTCGAGGCGATCTGCGACTTTGACAGGGTCGTCTCCGCCGGGATGGCGCGGTTGCGGGAATGACTGGCCGGGAGCAGACTGAGCTTATGCGGTTGCGGGCGACATGGGCGGGCGTGCTGGCAGTCGTCATGCTGCTGGTCTCGGCTGCGGCCTCAGCTTGCGACATCCGGTGCGCGACCGCGCGTCCCGGGTGTCACTCTGGCTCGCACGACACTCGATCCGGGCAGGAAACCGCCATGCCTGCGATGGCCGGGATGGAGCACGCTGCTGCCGGGCCTGATCTCTCGCGAGCAAGCATCGCAACGCTGCTCCCTCGGTGTGCGCCGTCGTCCTGCCTGCAGCCACCGGCGCTGATCGGTGTGTCTGCAGCTCACCGCGCGCCTGCTCCGGGGATTCTTGAGCTGGTGTCTGTGGGAGCAGCGCCCGCAGCCTCGAGTCCGCGGGGCGCCGACCGTACCCTGCGAGGCCCGCCGCTCGAGCCTCGGCAAAGCACTCCCGTCGCACTGCGCACCACCCTCCGTCTTTAAGCCGGCGCACCTTCCGCGGACGACCCTTCCTGTCGACGGCGAGCGTGCGTCAGCTTTGCGTTCACAACTTTGAACCTCAGCTGAAGCTTCCCCGCCTGACGACGCCTGCAGTGCCTTTTCAGAAACCCGGAGAGCTTCCTCGTCATGGCGAATCGCCGTTCTTTTCTTCAGAGTGCCCTTGGCCTCGGTGCCGGGCTGTTTGCCGCCCGTTCCGCCGCCGAAACCAGTCATCCCGCTGCCGATCCAACAAGTCAGGTAGCCGCCCGGGGCGGTTATCTGGGAGTCTCCAGCGGGTCTCTTTCCAAGGTGGAGACGCACGGCGGCCCGGTCCACAACGTCAGCGTCATCACCACCGATGTGGGTGACCTGCCCTTCGAGATGGATGGCGAAGTAAAGGTCTTCCGGCTGACCGCGCACGTCTTCAAGCGCCAGATCGCGCCCGACAAGACGATCGACGTGTGGGGCTTCAACGGGTCGGCGCCGGGCCCGACGATCCAGGTGACCCAGGGCGACCGGATCCGCGTGATCTTCAAGAACGAGCTGCCTGAGCCCAGCTCGCTGCACTGGCATGGCTTCGAGGATCTGATCGGCACCGACGGCATGCCGGGCATCAGCCAGGAGCCGGTCGCGCCGGGCGAGAGCTTCACGTATGACTTCACGATCCGGCAGGAAGGCACGTACTTCTACCACTCGCACATGGCGATGCAGGAGATGGCGGGCATGCTCGGCGCCGTCGTTATGCACCCGAAGGTGCCGTACCGGCCGCACTGCGAGAAGGATTTCGTGATCCACCTGCAGGAGTACTGGGTGCTGCCGAACGGGACGACGCCGAACACCATGAACATGGAGTTCAACTGGCTGCTGCTGAACGGCCGGGCCGGCCCGGCGACGACGCCGCTGATCGTCCGCCAGGGCGAGCGTGTGCGCATCCGCTTTTTAAATCTCGGCATGGATCACCACCCGATGCACCTGCACGGACACACCTTCTACGTCACCGGGACCGAAGGCGGGCGCATCCCGGAGACGGCGTGGTGGCCCGGCAATACGGTGCTGGTGGGCGTCGCGCAGGCGCGTGCGATCGAGTTCGTGGCCGACAACCCCGGCGACTGGATGGTGCACTGCCACCTGCCGCACCACATGATGAACCAGATGGCGACGCAGGTTGGCCCCATGACCCGTATGGCGGCGTCCGCCGGGGGCCAGCACATGCAGAACATGAGCGGCATAGACATGCCGGGCATGGACATGCGCGCGCCAGAGGCTGCGGCC
>CAXTVJ010000034.1:26179-38733 GCA_964247715.1 uncultured Acidobacteriaceae bacterium
CATGAGCGGCATAGACATGCCGGGCATGGACATGCGCGCGCCAGAGGCTGCGGCCAGACAAGCCGGACCGCTGGCCGACCGCCCGCTGGACGCCGGGATGGCGGGCATGATGCGCGAGCAGAGCGGGCAGGAGATGAAGCTGAGCGCGGAGCAGAGGCGCGATCTGGACGCCTTCGACCTGAGCGCAGGCAGCATGAACACGCAGACCAACGAGCTCGCGCCGAACGCCGGCGACGTGCCCAACTTTCCGCAGGACGCGTACATGGAAGGCCCGATGATGAATATGGACCAGCTCGTGCAAAAGCCGGAGAACCTCGGCCTGCGCCCGAACTGGAGCCGGTTCATGCAGGGCATGATGACGTTTATCCGGGTGCTTCCCGCGGAGCAGTACGACCAGGTGGTGGCGGCCATGCGCGATGCGAAGCGGCCCGGCGATCCGTACGCGTCGCTCTATACCGCAACGAAGCTGGTGCTTGCGTTGACGCTTGCCCTCGGTGCCACCCTGCATGCCCAGCAGCCGATGCCGGATATGCCCGGAATGAAGATGGACCCGCAGCCGGCCACGCAGCAACAGAGTGCGACGCCCCGGCCGAACCGCACTCCGCAGACCCCGGACCCGATGGCTCCTGACGCGAAGCGGATGGGCGGCGATGCAGAGGACGCAAGGGCCAGAGCCGCGGCGGCCAGCGTACGGCGGTCTTTTCAGCAGCAGGCCGGGCTGGCTCAACATCCTCCGGGCGCGGACAGCGACGCGGGCTCACTGCACGTGCCGGTACAGCAGCTTCAGGAACCAGAAGCGATCGGCTTTCACACCGGCGCCGATCTGCCCGCGCCGGAGCTGCTGGGCGACGTGACGCGGCGTGAGCCGATGACGGTCGAAGCGTTTCTCGCGCTGGCGGACCGGGACAATCCGACACTCGCCCAGGCGCAGCGCGACGTGGAGCGTTCGGCGCAGCAGGCGCGGCAGATCGGCCTGCCGCCCGACCCGGAGGTGGGCTACTCCGGCGATCACATCCGCGGCGGCAGCTATCACGGCGGAGAAGAAGGCGCGTTCTTCTCACAGGAGTTCGTGCTCGGACGCAAGCTTGCGCTGCGCAAAGCGATCTACCGCGCGGAGGGCCGGGCGAACGAGTTTGCCGTCGCGGTGCAGCGCGCCAGGGTGCACAACGACGTGGGCCAGGCGTTCTTCGACGCGCTGGCCGCGCAGGAGACGGTCGCCGTCGAGAACCGGCTGCTGCAGGTCGCGCTCGACGCGGAGATCAACGCGCATGAACTGCAGCGCGTCGGCCAGATGGATACCACGGAGGTGCTCTCGGCCGAGATCACGGCGGAGCAGGCGAAGGTGGAGTTCGTCGAGGCGCAGCGCGCGTTCCTCGCGGGCTTCAGCCGGCTGGCGAACTTCGCGGGCCAGGCGTCGCTGACACCGCACCCGCTCGCGGGCAGTCTGATTGAACCGCCGGAGATCGATCCCGCGGAGATGGTCGCGACGGACACGCGGGAGAGCCCGGCGGTCCGGCAGGCCGAAGCCAGCGTCCAGGTGGCGGAGACCCGGATGAAGGATGCCCGGCGCGAGCGCGTGCCCAACCTGAACGTCAAGGCCGGCGAGTGGTACTCCGGCGAAGAGCTCGGCACCACCACCCGCAAAGCGGGCTGGGAGAGCTTCGCCGAGGCCGGAGTGCAGATTCCGTTATGGAACCGCAATCAGGGGAATATCGAAGCGGCGCGGGTCGAGCTGGAGCGTGCTCACGAGGACGTAACCCGGACCGGTCTCTCCACCCGCAGCCGCGCGGAACCGCTCGCGCAGCAGTATCAGACGGCACGGTTCACCGCCGAACGGTACCGCACGCAGATGCTGCCCCGCGCCCGCCGCGCCTGTGAGCTGGAGGTGACGAAATACCAGGAGATGGGTGAGGCGTACGCCCCTGTGCTCGCGGCGCAGCACATGCTTTTCACGCTGCAGCTCACTTATCTCCGTGCGCTCAACGAGGAGTGGCGGGCGGCGATCGGCCTGCAGAACTACGCCCTGATGAATGCGCTGCAGGAGCCGAAGAGCGCCGGTCAGGATGCGACCACGATCAACCTTCCGACCGCGCCGGGAGGCGGCAGTTGAGACCTGCACGCCGAAGAAACGCGAAGGGAAGTTGGTGGCGGCGGGCAGAATCGAACTGCCGACCTACGGGTTATGAGTCCGTCGCTCTAACCATCTGAGCTACGCCGCCGGGGCGAAGAGGAAGGAAGCCGCTGCATCGCGCCTGCTTGGCGCGAGAGCCGCTTGTTTGATGATAAGTCCCGCGCCGGGCAGGGTCAAACAGCGCACAGCCGAACCGACAGCGCAAAGCCGCACTAACATGGAGGATGTGAGCCGACCCCGTACCCTCGCCGTGATTCCCGCCCGCCTTGCCTCCACCCGGCTTCCGCGAAAGGTCCTGTGCACGATCGCCGGACGCCCCATGCTGGCGTGGGTGTATGACGCCGCGGCACGCTGCGAGCTGGTGGATGAGGTGGCGATCGCGTGCGACTCCGACGAGGTGATGGAGCTGTGCCGGCGCGAGGGGCTGGCGGCCATGTTGACCGACCCTGCGCTGTCCAGCGGCTCCGACCGTGTGCATGCGGCGGCGGAGGCGATCGCGCGCGCAGGACGTCCGGCGGAGATCGTCATCAACCTGCAGGGCGATGAGCCGCTGGCGCTGCCGCAACAGCTCGACGTGCTGCTGGCGCCGTTTGCGGACTCGGCGGTGCAGGTGGCTACGCTGAAGACGCGTTGCAGCGACGAAGACGTGCACAATCCCAATGCGGTGAAGGTGGTAACCGCGCCCGATGGCCGCGCGCTCTACTTCTCGCGTTCGGCGATTCCGTTCGATCGCGACGGCGCGGGCGCACCGGTGTGGAAGCATCTGGGGCTGTATGCCTTTCGTGCCAGGGCGCTGAATAGCTTCCATGATCTGCTGCCCACGCCGCTGGAACAGACGGAACGGCTCGAACAACTGCGGCTGCTCGAGAACGGCATCGCGATCCATGTGGCGGAGACGCCGCACGACTCGATCGGCGTGGACACGCCGGAGGATCTCAAGCGCGTGGAACGACTCCTGCTGGAGCGCGCCCGCTGAACGCTACTGCTTCGGGAACTCGAGGTGGTCGATGCCCTCGACCTGCAGCCCCACGGTGGATGCCTGGTCGGAGTAGAGATAACGGCCCTCAACAGTGACCGTCACGCCGCCCGCGTTCACGCGCTTCAGGGTTGCGAAGAGGATGCGGACATCGTCGTGCGCCTGCACCTCGGGTGAGAAGGCGAGCTTGACCGCGAACGGACATTGCGGCGAGGTAAGCAGCAGGTGATCGGGCTGGCTGCCGGCGATCGTTCCTGTGATCTCGAGATACCGGCCTGAGAACTTCGCTCCCGAGCCGGCCACGGCGCAGAGCTCGGCTTTTTCCGGCGTGGGCTGTGCTGCCGGCTGCGTTGCCGATGGGGCGGCCTGAGCCGGAGCGAGCAGAAGAGCGAACAGGGCCAGAACCAAGGGCATGCCGATGAGTTTAGCGGGTCCGGCCAAGGCTCGCTAGAGCGCCGGGAAGCGCAGGCGCAGTTCGTCGGGAGTAACTGTCAGCTCGATGAGATCGAGCGAGGCCACAACCCAGGTGGCGCCGACCTTGTAGAGATCTTCCGCGCTGTGGGTGCCGAGCACGCCAAGCACGCGGCATCCTGCGGCGACGCCCGCGCCCACGCCGCTGGGTGCGTCTTCGACCACGATGCACTCGCCCGGCGTGAAGCCGAGCAGCTCGGCACCCTTGCGGTAGGGCTCGGGATCGGGCTTGCCGCGGACGACGTCGTCGGCGGTGATGACGTTTTCGGGGACGGGCAACTGTGCCGCCTTCAGCCGGCCCAGGAGCAGACGGCGGGTTGCGGAGGTGACGATCGACCAGCGGGCAGGAGGAAGCTGGCCCAGCAGCTCCGGCACGCCCGCAAGCACCTGCAGATCGGCGACATCGGCGATCTCGAGGTCTTCGATGTAGCGCAGGCCTTCGTGCATCCGCTCGACGCGGTCGGGGGCGTCGCGCCACTCGGGCTTGAGGCTCAGCATGATGTCGCGCGCGGGGATTCCGTGCGGAAGCGTGTAGTGCTCCGCGCCGGGCACGCCGTAGTGCGCGGCCCACTGACGCCAGCAGCGCACGCCCGAGAGGATCGACGAGATCAGCACGCCGTCGTTGTCGAAGAGAATGCCCTTCGTGGTGATCTCAATCTTGGCGGCAATCTCGACGTCGCTCATGCGCTCTTTCCTTCCATCACGAACTGCCGTGCGCGCTCGAGCACGGCCTCGACGCTCTGGACCGAGCAGCTCTCGCAGTACACGCGCAGGAGTGGCTCGGTGCCGGAGGCGCGCAGCAGCAGCCATGTTTCAGCGGCGTTCGGCTTGCTCGCGCAGTCGGGGTTTTCGAGGAAGAACTTGATGCCGTCGAGGGTCTCGATCTTCAGCACCTTCAGCCCGGCGAACTGCTCGCCCGCCTGCATGGTCTTCGCGCGAGCGATGGCGCTCTGCTTCAGCGCGTCATCGATGTGCATGTCGATGCGTCCGTACTGGTGCTCGCCGAACTCCTCCTGCAGCGAGGCAACGAGCTGGCCGAGGGTCTTCTTTTCGTCCGCCATCACCTGCGCGAGCAGCAGGGAGTTGAGCATGCCGTCGCGTTCGGGGAGATGGCGGCTGATGCCGACGCCGCCCGACTCCTCGCCGCCGATGAGGATGTTCTTCTCGAGCATGAGGTCGCAGACATACTTGAAGCCGATGCCGTGCTCGTGCAGCGTGCGCCCGTATTTCTTCGCGATGCGGTCGAGCATGAGCGTGGTGTTGAAGGCGCGGGTGACGTCGCCGGGCCACTGTTTGCGCTCCAGCAGCCAGTAGAGCAGGATGGCGAAGATCTTGTGCGCGTCGACCACATTGCCATGCTCGTCGACCGCGCCGATGCGGTCCGCGTCGCCGTCGGTGACCAGGCCCGCATCGCAGTGCTCTTCGATCACGCGCCTCTGCGTCTCCGCGATGTGCGGCAGGATGGGTTCGGGGTTGATGCCGGGGAAAGCCGGGTTGATCTCGGCGCGCATCTCGACGAAGGGGATGCCGGCTTCGCCAAAGATGCCCGCGATGACGCCGCGCCCCGCGCCGTAGAGGCAGTCGATGAGAAAGCGATAGCCGGAAACCTTGATCGACGGCAGATCGACGAACTGGCGGATGGCTTCGATGTACGGCGGGTTGAAGTCGACGGCTTCGATCTGCGCCGGTTGTGCGGCAGTCTGCAGCGGCTGATCCAGGTAGCCTTCGATCTGCGCGATGATGGACGGCTTGCCCGACCCGCCATAGCTGGCCTTGTACTTCACGCCATTCCACTGCGCGGGGTTGTGGCTGGAGGTGATCATGACGCCGCCGGCCGCGCCGCGCCCGCGCACCGCGAAGGAGAGCGCGGGGGTCGGCGTGATTCGATCGGCCAGCGCCACCGGAATGCCGGCCTCGGCGAGCACCTCCGCCACCACGCCCGCGAAGGCCTGCGAGCCGAACCGCGTATCCCAGCCGATGCAGACGCCGCTCGCCGCGTCCTCATGCTGCAGCACGTACTGCGCGATGGCGCGCGCTGCCACACGCACGTTGTCATAGGTAAAGTCATCGGCGATGATGCCGCGCCAGCCGTCGGTCCCGAACTTCACTGCACCCATTCGCTCTTAGCCTTTAGCTGTCAGCTTCGGACTCGGCTGCGACACCTGTGCAGCCTCGCCGCATGTTTTTCGTCTCTGCACGCCTGAGCTCAACGCTGAGAGCTGCCTCATCAGATCAGATCTTCGCGCTTCAGCCCTTCGTGCACCTGGCGGACCACCTTGCTGACATCCTGCGAACGTTCGCGCGTCGTGATGAGCAGGGCATCCTCGGTTTCGACCACGACCAGTCCGTCCACGCCCAGCAGCGCGACCATCTTGCCCGGAGCATACACGTAGTTGCCTTGAGACTCGATCGCGACCAGCCCGTTAGTCGGCCCGTCGAGCACGTTGCTGCTGTGGTCGTCCCCCAGATGCTCGTGCAGCGACGCCCAGGAGCCGAGGTCATTCCACTCGAAATCGGCCGGCAGGCAGAAGATGTTCGAGCGCGACTCGCCTTTGGCCGAGCGCCGCTCGAGAACCGCATAATCGACCGAGATATTTTCAACCTGCGGGTATTCCTCGGCGAAGACCCGCTCGAAGTCGGGCGTTCCGTACGCCGCCGCGATCTTCTCGAGGCAGGGCGCCATGTCGGGCACATGCTCACGGATTGCATGGACGAAGGTGCGCGCGCTCCACAGAAAGATCCCGCCATTCCACACGAAGTTCCCCGCCATCAGAAAGCGTTCGGCGGTGTGCCGGTCCGGCTTCTCCCGGAAGCGCTTGACCCGGTGCACCGGGACCGAGCCCATCCCCGGCATCTCCGCGCCCTGCTCGATGTAGCCGTAGCCGGTCTCCGGGCGGGTCGGCGGCACGCCGAGCACGACGATATTCTCGCCGGCCGCCGCGACCTCGATGCCGGCCGAGATCACCTCGGCGAAACGCTGCAGATCGCCGACCACGTGGTCCGAAGGGAAGATGCCGAGTACCGTGTCGGGCTGCTCGCGCGCCAGCAGAAACGCGGCCAGCGCGCATGCCGGAGCCGTATTGCGCGCAGCCGGTTCTGAGAGAATATGCTGTGCCGGGATCGCCGGAAGCTGGCTCTGAATCGTTTGATTCAGCCACTTGTTGGTGACGATCCAGACGTCCTCGACCGCCGCCACCGGCAGCAGCCGGCTCAGCGTCTGCTGAATCATCGTCTCGTCGCCATCGAGCGCCAGCACCTGCTTCGCCCGCGCCCGCCGGCTCCGCGGCCAGAACCGCGTTCCGCTGCCGCCGGCCAGAATGACCGGCGCAAACCGCACCCCAGTGTCGCCCATACGCTCCATTCTGTCGGAACTCACACCGTCGCGCGCTCTCGCCGTGTGTGTCTTCAGTTCGCCCGAGCTTCGTTGGATGCAGGCGGAAGCCGACGCGTCCGCTGCGCCGGCTTCCCGGAAAGAGGGAGAGACATCAGCTCAATTTCGCGAAAGAAGCCCGCATGCGTTCGATGCCCTTGTCGATCACCTCCGCCGACACGGCATACGAGAGCCGGATATGCTCCTCGGTCCCGAAGGCCTCGCCCGGCACCACCACCACGTGTGCCTCATGCAGCAGCTTCGCGGCCAGCTGAGTCGTGGTCTGCGCGCCGCCTTTGCCCAGAAACGCCTTCACGTTCGGATACACGTAAAACGCACCCTGCGGCACCGTGCACGTCAGCCCCGGAATCGTCTTGAACCCCTCCAGAATCCGGTCGCGCAGCTTGATGTAGTCCGCCCGCATCTCCCGTACGCAGTCCTGCGATCCCTCCACCGCCGCGATCGACGCCTTCTGGACGAAGCTCGCGGCGTTCGACGTCGACTGCGACTGCAGCTTGCTCATCGCGCCGATCACCTGCTTCGGCCCCAGCGCAAAGCCTGCCCGCCAGCCCGTCATCGCGTAAGTCTTCGACAACGACCCCAGCACCACGATGTGCTCTTTGCACTCGGTCGCCGAGGCTCCGCTCACCGGCTCCCCCTCGAAGTTCAGGTACGCATAGCACTCGTCCAGCAGCACGTAGACACCGCGCTCATGTGCCAGCCGCACGATCGCCAGCACGTCCTCCTGTGCCATCACCGCGCCCGAGGGGTTCGAAGGCGTGCACAGAATGATGGCCTTCGTCCGGTCCGTCATCGCGGCCTCGATCATCTGCCGCGTCACGCGGAAGTTCCCGCCCTCGTCCGACGGCACATACTTCACCACGCCCCCCGCGTACTGGATTATGTCCTTATAAGAGACCCAGTACGGCACCGGCAGAATCACCTCGTCGCCGTGATCGACCAGCACCTGGATCGCGTTGAACAGCGCCAGCTTGCCGCCCGTGGTGAAGACGCACTCGTCGGCGGCATAGTCCGTGCCGAAATCGGCCGCATGCCGCGCGCAGATCGCCTTGCGCACATCCGGCGTGCCCGCCACGGCGGTGTAGCGCGTAAAACCCTGTTCGATGGCCGCGATGGCGGCGTCCTTAATGTGCCGCGGCGTCTCGAAGTGCGGCTCGCCCGCCCCGAAGTCCGCCAGATCGATCCCGGTGGCTTTCAGGCGCAGCGCCTCAGCCGTGATGGCCATCGTCGCCGAGACTTCGATGCGGTTGATTCGGCTGGTCAACACGCTGGACTGGGTCTTGCTGAGGGTCGCTGTGCTCATACCATCAGTGTTTCAGAAAGTGGCGACAGAGGGAACGGCTGCTGAGGTTGCCTTCTCCTATGAAAAACCATAGCGACCTTGAGTGTTCCTCCACTTCACACATTCCAGAATTTGCCCGGCTGTGACCCGACTGTCATGCAACCCGTGCGTTTCCAGCGCAGACCCGCGTCCCACGCATTGGCACCTGACGTGCAGCTCTCGTGTCATACACGCTCTTCTTCAGGTCCGTTGGCCTTCCAGTCGACAGGGTTCTTACTCTCCGGCTCACCTGCTTGCCGAAGCTTCAAGGAGTTTTCCTTCCAGATGACACACGGTTCTCGCTCGTTCGTCCTCAGTCTGGCCCTCGCGGCCACCTGCGCCGTCGTCCCTCCAGCGCTCTTTTCGCAGGCCATCTCCGTCAACGGTGGTTCCATTCAGGGCACCATCACCGACTCCTCCGGAGCTGTGGTTCCGGGTGCAACGATCGTCATCTCCGCTCCGGATACCGGATATACCCACACGCTTGTGACGGATAAAGCGGGCTTCTATAGCCTTGGACCGCTGAATCCCGGGGCGTACACCCTGCTTGTGACGTCGCCCAGCTTCGAAAAGCTTGAAGTGAACACAGTCGTTCGGACGGGAACGGTGACAAGCGGCAATGAAAAGCTGACTGTGGGCAAGAGCACGGAAACGATCGAGGTAAACGCCGGTTCCGTGCAGGTCAACACGGAACAGATCGGCGTCACCGGTGTCATCACGCAGCAGCAGATCGATACCCTGCCGGTGAACGGCCGCAACATTCTCGATTTCGCTCAGTTGCAGCCCGGCGTCCAGCTTCAGCCCGGCGGGAGCGGCGACGGCGGATTCGACCCCACCAAGGCCGGATACTCCGCCCTGTCCTTCAACGGCATCTCCGGACGTACGACCCGCATCCTCCTTGACGGTCAGGACGTCACCGACGAGACCGTAGGCACGACCATCTTCAATGTGTCGCAGGGATCCGTCGGGGAACTCGAGATCAGCCGGGCGACTGGCGACGTCTCCGGCGATATCACCTCCTCCGGATCGGTGCTGGCGTCGACCCGCTCCGGCACCAACTCCTTCCACGGTCAGGCATTCTATAACTTCCAGGATCAGCGCGTCGGCGCCGCCGAATATCAGGGCGCTTACGATCCCTTTCAGCGTAACCAGTTCGGCGGCAACGTCGGCGGTCCGATCATCAAAGACAAGCTCTTCTTCTTCGCCAACTCCGAACGTTTGAAGCAGGATCAATCCGCCGGTGTCTCGCTTCCCTCGGAGTTCAGTGCCATCCAAGATGCTTATCCGAACGTAGCCAGCCCCGACCGTGACACGTACTCCACCGGAAGGCTGGACTACAACGCTCCCTACGGAGTACACCTCTTCGGTCGTGTGAACTATGAGGCCAACTCGTATGCCACGGGGTCGGTGTACTCGACATACTCCAATCGTGACAATGCGGACGGAATCGCCGGCGGCGCCGACTTCGCGAAGGGGCATCTTACCCACAGCATCCGCGGCAGCTACGAGAAGTTCCACAACCTGATCGGAGACACGACCGGCACCAGCACTTCGATCTACAATCCGATACCGGGATACGGCATTGAAACCTTTGACGGTCTGGAAACGGGTCCAAACCCCAACGCACCCCAGCAAACCTTCCAGTCGGACAAGCAGCTTCGTTATGACGGATCGTGGTCGAAAGGTGCTCACCAGGTTCGTTATGGAGCCAGCCTGAACCGTATCGAGGGGGGAGGTCTCGCGGCATTCTTCGGCTTCGGTCCACTTGCCGTGATCGGGGCACCTACGGTGTTGAAGACCTGCCCTGGCGTTGCGGCAGGAACTCCCTGTGCGGATGATCCGGTAAACGGCTATTCACCGTATTACATTCAGATCTCCAATGATCTCGGATACGCTTCCGAAAAGCCCGGATTCGGTTTGCCGGGCGGAGCGCTGGAAGACTGGCGTACCGGCTTCTATTTGACGGACTCATGGAAGATTCGCCCCACGTTCACCCTCAGCTTCGGAGCTCGTTACGACCGCGACACTGGTCGCACCAACTCCGATCTCGCTCCGATCACCTGCTCTGAGATCGTAAGCGCCAACTTCAGCAGTGTTCCCTGTACCGGGAATGATGAGCTCCTGAATCAGTGGGGGCCGAACCTCGGCGGCCGCGTGGCTCAGCCGAACAGGAACGTGGCCCCGCAGCTCGGCTTCACCTACGCCCCTGCGGTCCTCGGCAATAAGACGGTCTTCCGCGGCGGGATTGGCCTCTTCTACGAAAGCAACGTCTTCAACAACGTTCAGTTCGACCGAGCTTCCCGTCTCCCGACAGGTCTCTTCGCTTCCTATCCCACAATCTGCGCTGGAACTGATTCTTACCCGATTGCGGGCAAAGGGGTCGTTACCGCAACCAGCACTGGTGTCCCCATTTCAACGATCTGCAGCGAATCCATCGGAGCGGGATCCGCAGACGTTTTGCAACTGCAGGCTGATGCTCGTGCCGCCGGTCCAGTCGCGGGTCAGAATACAGGCTTTGTGGGTTATGGTCTTGCCATTCAGAACGGCGACATTGCTTATGGTCAGAATTATCGTTCTCCTTACTCCATCAATGTGAATTTCGGCTTTCAGCAGCAGCTCATGAAGGGTCTGGTGCTCTCCGCGGACTTTATCCATCTTGGTACGTTCCGCATCCAACAAACGGTAGACGAGAACCACGTCGGCGACTCGCGCTACTTCAGCTTGGCCAATGCCCAAGCGGCGGTCACCAAGACCCTGAGTCCGAATAATGCTACGGGGGACGGCGGCTATCCGATGTGCCCGCAGGGGTATAGCCAGGCTTCCATCAACTGTGCCATCGCAAACGGTGCCCTGATTTCAGAATTTGCGGCAAACGGTCTGGATTCGGGCAGGGGGGCCAGCGCCGGCTACCCGGGTTCTTTCTCCGGGGTAGCATCAGCTTTTCCTGGTGCTAACCCGGCCGTCGGAGTCGGTACCTTCTCGCTTCCACAAGGCAAAGCCGGGTACAGCGGATTACAGCTGAATCTGCGTCATCAGGCTACAAACCCGCTTCCTGGCATTTTGCAGAGTAACTTCGAGGCATCATATGCCTATTCCAGCTTCGTCACCTCAACCGGCGCAAACGGTATCAGCACCTCCGATCCGTTCTTCAGCCCGCCATCCTATGACAATCGTGAGCCTGGAACCGTCGTCGGGCCTGCAGGTCTGGACAGAAGGCATATCTTCTCGTTCGGTGGATCTGTGGATGTGAAGTACGGACTTAGAGTCGGTCTGATCACTCACATTGAGTCCGCTGTTCCGACCAATCTCACCGTTGACACGCAAGGCGCTGCCCCGGGAGAGATCTTCCGCAGCGACTTCGACGGAGATGGTCAGACCGGCGACCTGGTACCCGGAACCAATCCCGGGGCGTACATGCGTCAGGTCAAGCCCGGCAACCTGAACGACCTGATTGCGAACTACAACGGGACTCACGCTGGCACTTTGACGCCTGCCGGTCAGACGCTAGTAGCTTCCGGTCTATTCACGACACAGGAAATGGCGTTGGGCAATGGAGTTACACCGTTCCTTGCTCCTGCTCCCGCACATCCGTTTGCGAACAGTATGCTAAGGACGCTTGATGCAAATGTGTCGTATCCCATCCGGCTGAACCGTTTCCGGGAAGGGCTGAGCCTGGAGCCTGGAGTCGCGATGTACAACGTAGCAAACTTTGCAAATTATGGCGGTCCGACTGGTGCGATTCAGACAGCGGCTGACCTGTTATCAAGTGGAACGAACGGCTTGGGCGCTGTGAACGGAGCTTCTGGCTACCTCGCCAGCAATCAGTACCGCGTCAGCCGCAAGACCGGTACCTTCGACCAGGGCGCACCGCGTTCTACGGAATTCCAGCTCAGATTAAACTTCTAACCTCAACCCAACGAACCGCGGCAAATGGGCGGGGAGCTCACACTCTCCGCCCGTTCTGCGTTCGTCCATCGCCTCCCTCCAGTCGGTCCGCGTCTGGCCAATCCGTCTTGTCCACTTCCGTGGCCGTCTGCTTCACTGCACCAAATTGTTGCCGCCTCGAGAATGATGCGAGCCGCAAAGAGCTTGCGACGGGATCAAAGCTCATCGCTGAGCTCCACTGTCTTAGGAGATTCAGCCATGACATACGGGGGGTGGAGATCCCTTTCCAGACTTTAGGTCTTCAGTCCGGCGACTCTTCCCGGGACGCTATGAATTTGCGGATGCCGCAGATGAAGCTGCCAGGAACTCATAGCTCCAG
>CAXTVJ010000035.1:0-36458 GCA_964247715.1 uncultured Acidobacteriaceae bacterium
GAGGACGGATGCGGAGGTCCTTCGCTTCGCTCAGGATGACGAAGGTTCCGGGTCGGGTGGTGAGCCTCCAAGTGGCGAGGAAGAGAAGTCGGCATGGGGTGCGGTGGCGGCACTGCTCTTCCCTGCTCTGCCACTGGCGTGCTGGTACGCGTATCACCGGCATGTGACCGGGTTTGCGTTCGGGAATCCGGAGTTTCTGCGGTACAACGCTACGGCGAATCTCTCGCCGGCACGGATTCTGATCAGCCTCTGGCACCGGTTGAGCCATCTGTTCTTTCACATGAACATGTTTGTGTCGGTGGTGTGCGCGCTGGCCCTGCTGCCCATGCGGAGGCGCGCCGGGATGATGCCGGCACGTGCTCTTTCTGCAACAACGCTGGCAACGCTGGGCGTGGTAATCGCCGCGAATGCCGTGGCGTTTTCGGTGCTGGGCGGCGCGCTGCTGACGCGGTATCTGCTGCCGATGTATCCGCTGATCCTGCTGGTGTGCGTGGCGCTGTGGCGCGAGCGCCTGAGCTGGTGGACGGGGCCGGCCGCGCTCTCGGGCGTGGCGTTCGTGCTGGCGCTGACGATCAACCCGCCTTACAGCTTCGCGCCGGAGGACAACCTGACCTATCGCGCCTTTGTGGTCCTGCATCAGCGGGCGATCGGGGTCATCGCGCGGGATTATCCGGGCGCGACGGTGCTGACGGCGTGGCCGGCGACGGCGGAGCTTTCGTATCCGGACCTCGGATATACACGGAAGGGTTTCTCGACGGTGGCGATCGACAACTTTTCGGAGGGGCAGATCGAACGCGCGGCGCAGGATGAGGGTGCGTACGATACGGCGCTGATCTTCTCGACCAAGTGGGTGCCGCACGGGACGGGACTGACGCGGCAGACCGAGGCGGCCGACACGAGGTACTTCGACTTCCACCGCGACCTGACCCCCGCCGAGGTGGCCGCGCTGCTGCATGGGAAGGTGGTATGGCAGGCGGAGGCGCACGGCGAGTGGGCGGCGGTGCTGCGATTCGAGCGGTATGGGCCGGTGCAGGCTGAAGTGCAACGGCTCAACACGGATACGGGGGATAAGACGGATTAAGAGGGATGAGCAAGGACTGGAAGGGACTGCTTGCTGGAAGGAACGTGTTGTTTAAAGCTTCTTGTTTCTCACCAGTGTCGTCCTCCCGGCTATCCGTTTTATCTCTCTTATCCGTGTTGATCTGTTGCCTGTTCCCGCGGGTCAGCGCTTGACGACGAAGAGCAGGACAGCCATGCCGGCGAGGTAAGCCATGCCTATGAACGTGAGAGTGTTGCCGAGGTTGAGCGAGTAGCCCCAGTCGTTTTTGAGCACGAGCATGGGGATGCCGGGCTGCCAGCAGAGAGGCCAGCGTGCGGCGTCACGATTGCCGGAGAGGTCGGGAAGGCGCACGGGACGGGCTTTGAGGTTAAGGTTTACGAGCTGCTTGCGGCGAATTTCGGTCCAGATGGCGGCAGCGATGAGGAGCACCAGCCATACAGCACCCCACGTCTCTCTGAATGGCAGGAAAAGACGCTGCGGGAGCGAGAGCAGAACGGGCCAGAAGACGATGCCGGTGACGGCGACGGCGCGGTTGAGATCGCAGGTGAGCAGGTAGTAGCGGCGCAGGGTGGCGCGGATCTCGACGTGCTCGGCGGACTGGATGAGCGGGACCGGGGCACGCCAGGTGACGATGGCGTGTTTGATGAGCAGGATGCCGAGCTGCAGGTAGAGGTAGACGACCGGCGTCCAGAAGATGGTGCGGGCGTTGTGCCGGCCCGTCCGGTAGAGGTGCAGCAGCACGAGGAAGGGGAGGAGGGAGCCGAGCGCGAAGAGGATCTCGAGGGTGCGGTTGCTGTAGTCGCGCAGACGCCGGGGCGTGAGCGAGAAGCCGACCGCGGGAGCCGGTTGCGTCTGCTCCGAGACGGCCCAGGGCAGCGCCTCGCGTTCCGAGCGCGCGACGTTGAGCAGATGATTGAGGTGGATGACGGGCGCGAGCACCAGGGTGGCCACGAGCAGCCACACGCCGCGACGGGTCAAAAAGAAACCGGCGACGGTGACCACATCGATAAGGCAGGGGATGGCCATGCGCCAGGCGTACCGACGCAAAAGCGCGCAGCCCGGGCCGCTGTAGAAGCCGGGCTGGACGGGCGTCTCGAAGAACCACTCCGGCCCGCGCAGGTGCGGCTGCTGCCAGCGCCGCTGGAAGCCGCGCAGACGGCTGGCCCAGAGGACGAGGTAGATCAAAATGTCGAAGTGCTTCGGAGCGAGAAGCGTGTTCATCGAGCTTCCTTTGTGGCGGTAAGTTCCTGTTCGACGAGAGCGAGGATGCGTTCCCTGGTCCAGCCCGCGAGCACGAAGCGGGTGAGGGCGGTGCGCAGGGGGGTGACGAGCTCGGCTTGCGGGCGGGGGGTCGTCTGACGCGCCGCGACGACCGATCCTGCCCCGTGGCGGACGGTGATGAGGCCGTCCTTCTGCATCTCGCGATAGGCGGTGGCGATGGTGTTCAGGTTGACGCCGAGGTCGGCGGCGAGCTGGCGGACGGGCGGCAGGGGCGAGCCCTCGGCGAGGTCGCCGCGGGCGATGAGGTCTTTAATCCCGTCGGCAACCTGCTGGTAGAGCGGGCGGGGATCGTCGGTGCGGATGATGAGAAGCATCGATACCTGTGTATGTGTACACCATACAGTCTGGTTTTCGCGACTGTGGATGTCGAGAGAACGGCAGGTGCGCCCTGAAGGCCGGGGCGAGCGCGACCTCGTGGCGTCGGGGCTTGTCCCCGGTTGCTGGAACGTCTCGCGGCTAGTCGATCTCGCGCACGGGGCGATGCGAGGCTGCCAGCAGGGTGACGAGGAGGACCATGGCTCCCGCGATGAGGAAGGTGGCCGGCAGGCTCCACTTCAGGGCGAAGCCGGCAAGGGCGAGCGAAAACGGCATCAGGCCGACAGAGGCGAACATGAGCACGCTCATGACGCGGCCCATCATGGCGCGCTCGATGCGCTGCTGAAACCAGGCGATGAGCTGCACATTGAGGAAGGCGGCGGTGGCGCTCATCACGAAGAGCACGGCGGCCAGCAGGGGCTCCCGCTGGACGAGGCCGATGCAGCCGAGGCAGAGCGCGATGACTGTGCTGACCACCAGGAGGAGACGGCCGCGGCGGCGGTGTGTTGTCAGGCCTGCAAGCAGGGTGCCGATCAGCGCGCCGGCGGCGGCGGCGGACATCAACAGGCCGAAGGCGAGAGGCGTGCCGAACCTCTGCTTTGCGATGAACGCGATGCCGATGCTGAGGGGACCGGCGATGGCGAAGTTGAGCACAGCGACGACCAGCATGAGGGAGGAAAGGGCGACATCGCTCTTGACGTAGTGCAGGCCATCGAGGATGGAGCGGAGCATAGGGCGGCGAGGTGCGCCGGCAGACGCCGCAGGGGGGTCGGGCAGACGCCAGAGAGCGCCGAGGATGAAGAGGAAGCTGATGGCATCGATAAAGAGGGCCCATGCGGTGCCGAAGGCCTTGATGAAAAGGCCGACCGGCGCGGGAGCGACGAGCGTGATGACCTGCGCGGTGGACTGGCCGACGGACCCGGCGGCGGCGAGCTGCTCCGGCGCGACCAGCGAGGGCAGATAGGCCTGCGCGGCGGGTCCGGCGAAGGCGTCGGCGATGCCGAAGCCGAGGGCAAGCAGGTAGAGGTGCCACAGGTGCAGCCAGCGGGTCCAGAGGAGCACGGAGACGGCGGCCACGAGGACGGTGCGCGTGGAGGCGGTGAGCATCATGATGCGGCGCGGCGAGATGCGGTCGGTGACGGCGCCCCCGAGGAGCATGAGCGCGGCGCGCGGGATGGCCGCCATCATGGTGACGGTGCCGAGCACAATGCCGGAGCCGGTGAGCTGCAGGATGAGCCACGGAAGGGCGACGAAGTAGAACTGGTCGCCCATCCCGGAGATGGTGCCGCCTGCCCACAGCAGGCGGTACTGCGGGTTGCGGAGCGGGTGTCTGGCGGAAGGTGCGGCGATGAGGGTGTCTGCCATGGAATCTCCTTGCCGAGGCCGGTGGACTTAGAACAGGTAAGGCACAAGGGCCCAGGAGTGCTGGCGGTAGTTGGTGAAGGATTGACCGAAGGCTTCGGTGAGGGCGGCTTCTTCGAGGCGGAGCTTGCGCCCGTAGGCGAGCGCGATGAGCAGGACGGCGAGCAGAGCGTGGATCTCACCCGAGACGAACGCGATGGCGGCGTACATGCCGAGCAGGGCGGTGTAGATTGGGTGACGGATGAGGCGATAGGGTCCGGATTGCACGAGCTGGTGGCCGGCGGCGATGCGGACCTCGCCGGCCCAGTTGGCGCCGAGATGACGGCGGGACCAGATCGCCAGCAGGAAGAAGGCTGCCTGGAGCGCGAGGCCGAAGACCGTCAGGCCGCGCGCCTCCGGCAGGAACCGGTGCGTCAATCCGGGGACTGGAACTATGAGCAGGAGGACGCCGGCGTTGAGCAGGACGAGATGCAGCCAGCGGGACGCGGCGGACTCCGAGGATTGCGCTTTGGCGCTGTTGCGGGCGGCTGCTCTCCAGTAGAGGTCGAAGACGACCATGATCCCGATGGAGATTTTCATGCCCGGGGAGAACTGGAAGAGGGCGTGCCGGGAGGCGCGCGAGGGTCCATCGTGCATGCGGGTTGCAGCCTGCCAGCACAGGGATCGGAGCGTATGGGCGAAAAGGAGGAGGCGCATGGGTGTCTTGTGTATGTGTACACCATACACTCACAGATGCTCAAGAGTTTTCTTCCGGTCAGGTGCCTGACGGGACCATTTGGACTGATGAGCTTTGTCGGTGGTGCTTCTGGGGAACCGCGCCTGTTTGGGCGGACCGCGTGCGGCGCGGGGCGCGGGCGCATTTACAATCGGAGGGTGCTGAAGCTTGTTCGACTTCGTCCTCTGGTGGCTGCTGCCGCCTTGATTTCGTGCTGCGTGACCGCCGTCGTGGCGCGGGCGCAGAGTGCGTCGACCTCGGGGGCGCAGGAGGCGGGGATGCCGGAGGCCAAGGAGGCGGGGCGCGTGGTGCTGGTGCTGCCGTTCGACAACCGCTCGGGAAATCCTTCGCTGAGCTGGATCGGGGACTCGTTTCCGGACACGCTGGACGCGCGTCTCAGTTCGGCGGGCTTTGTGACCATCTCGCATGACGACCGGCTGTTTGCGCTCGATCATCTTGGACTGCCGGCGGATTTTCGGCCTTCGCGGGCGACGACGATCCGCATTGCGCAGACGCTGGACGCGGATTATGTGATCGTCGGCAGCTACAACCTCGACGCGAACAGCAGGATTTCCGTGCAGGCGCAGGTGCTGGAGACGAACAAGCTGAGGCTTTCGCCGCCGCTGGCGGACTCGAGCGAGCTGGCGCGTCTGTTCGACGTGGAGAATGCGATTGCGTGGAAGACGGCGAAGCAGATCGATCCGCACTTCGCGGTGTCGGAGCAGACGTTTATCGGGGCTTCGGGCGGCGTGGGGCTGAGCGCGTTTGAGAATTATGTGCGCGGGACGGATGCGCCGACCTCGGCCGAGCGCGTGAAGCGGCTGCAGCTGGCGGTGGAGACGCAGCCGGACTATCCGGCGGCGCAGCTGGCGCTGGGCAAGGAGCTGTACACGACGCGCGATTACGACCAGGCGGCGGCAGTGCTGGCGAAGGTTCCGGCCAACAGCCGTCTGGCGCTGCAGGCGAACTTTTATCTGGGCCTGGCGCGCTTCAACAACGGCAAGTATGCCGAGGCGGCGCAGGCGTTCGACTTCGTGGCGGCGCGGCTGCCGCTTTCGGAGGTGGTGAATGACGAAGGCGTGGCGCTGGCGCGGCAGGGCAAGGACGGCGGCTCGTTCTTTGTGCGCGCCACGACGACCGATCCGAACGACCCGGACTATCACTACAATCTTGCGGTGAGCCTGCTGCGGAAGGGTGACTTCGCCGGAGCGAACCGTGAGGTGGAGACCACGCTGCGGCTGCACGCGGGCGACACCGAGGCGGCCGCGCTGAAGCAGATGATCTCCGCCGGACGCGGGGCGGCGAAGCCGGCGAACGGCTTTGAGCCGTCCGAGCGGCTGAAGCGCAACTACTCGGAGGCCGGCTTTCGCCAGGCGGCGGCGCAGCTGGACCAGATACGGCAGATGCGGCTGGCGACGCTGCCCCCGGCGCAGCAGGCTGCGGAGGATACGCAGCTTGGACGCGACTATCTGAATCAGGGTCTGCTGCCGGAGGCGGAGCAGGAGTTCGCGGCGGCGGTGGCGGCGGATCCAAACAACGCGCAGGCGCATCTGGCGCTGGCGCAGATCCGCATGCGGACGGGGGCACTGGACGATGCGCGCACCGAGGCGGTGGCATCGCTGAAGCTGGCGGGGAGCTTCGATGCGTATCTGACGCTGGCGCAGATCGACGTCAAGCGGCAGGATTTTGCGGGCGCTGCGGCAGAGATCCAGAAGGCGCTGGCGCTGCAGCCTACCAACGCGGCGGCGCTGGCGACGCGGACGGAGATTCAGAAGCACGGGCAAAGCTTCCAGTGAGTGCAACGCTCTCTTCCGTCGATCTCGCCGTGCTGGCGCTGCTGGCAGGCGTGTTCCTGATGTACTTCGAGGCGAACTGTCCGGGTGCGATTGTGCCGGGGTGCGCGGGGCTGCTGACCGTTCTGCTTTCGCTGCACCGAATGGCGGGATTCACGTTGGACCCGCAGGGCGTGGCGCTGCTGCTGGCGGGCTTGCTGCTGCTGCTGGTCGGGATTGTGCAGCCTGCGCGCGGCTTGTCTGCGCTGCTTGCGGCGGCGGCCTGCTCGGCCGGGCTGTGGAGGCTGTTTGCGTTGCCGTACCGTCCGCATCTGGCGGTGGCGGTGTTTGCCGGCGTTCTTTTCGCCTGCGTGAGCCAGCGTCTGGGCCGGATGGCGCTGATGGCGCGCCGGCTGAAGCGCAGGGGCGGTCTGTTTGCCGGTTTTGGGTCACGCGATGCGGAGCGCGCCAGACTGAACACTCACCTCTCCGCACGTAAGGGAGTCTCTTGAGGATGCACACCGCAACACTTCGCCGCCGTTCTCTGAATGCCGGCGCACTCGTTCTGCTTACGGCTTCGGCCGGAGCCGCCTTCGCGCAGGATACGCCCCAGACCCAGCAGACCACGACGCAGCGTCTGCTGAGCCATGTCGACTTCGGCCTCTCGGCTGCCGGGCTGCTGAACACGAGCACGTCGGGCCCGATCACGACCAACGACACCACGCTGAATGACAGACCAAGCAACACGGTAGGCGGGCTGGCGCAGATTCGCTACACGCGCTCGCCGCTGGTGGGATTCGAGCTGAACTTCGTCTATTCGCGCTCCGCGCAGAACTTCACAGGAACGAGCGTGAACCCCGGAACGACCGGGACGCAGGTGCTGACGCCGTATATCGAGGACGTGCAGGCCACGGTGATGGAGACGACCCTGGGGTACGTGGTGCACACGCCGCGTGTGTTCGGCTTCCAGACGTTTGTCAGCGGAGGCGGCGGCACGACCGACTTCCGTCCAACGAGGGGCGGAGGCCAGTCGCTGCCGACGAGCCAGGCACGCGCAACGTACTACTACAGCGCGGGTCTTGAGGATCAGATCGGCAAAGGGCCGTTCGGTCTGCGCGCGGCGTTTCGGCAGACGTTCTTCAACGCGCCCGACTTCCAGGCGACCTACTTTCGCGATCACCAGCACACGGATACGATCCAGCCTACGGTAGGACTTTTTGTACACTTCTAGCGGGTTCCTGAGGGAGCGCACGTGAACACACTACTGCACCGGGAAGGCGGCGAGGAGATCGACACGGCACGCGGCAACGGCGAACGCGAGATCAACCTGGGCACGATGACGATCCTGCTGATCTTCTTCGGGCTGGCAGTGCTGTGCGCGGTGTTCTTCGGCTTCGGCTACTCGATGGGCCGGAAGGCGTCGGGGCCGACGCCGATCAACACGGCGGCGACGCCGAGCTCCAGCACGGGTTTCTCGGGGTTCAAGCCGGCGGCCGGCAATGCCGCGGGCACGCCGGATCCGGACGCCGCCAAACCCGCTGCGGGCGCGTCGGTGACGGTGCCGTACACGCCTCCGCAGGCTGCGGCGGAATCACCCGTCAGCAGCAAGGTAACGGCGGCCGATGGCGAGGTGGTGGGCGACCCCGCCAATGCCGATGAGGCGAAGCCGGCACGCGCAGCCGCTGCGGTGGCAATGCCGGTCGCGAGCGGCTCCGGCACGATTGTGGTTCAGATCGCGGCCGTGACGCATCAGGAAGATGCCGACATGGTGGCGACCGCGCTGAAGCGTCGGGGGTACGCGGTGACGGTGCGCAACGAGCCGCAGGACGCGCTGCTGCATGTGCAGGTGGGGCCGTTCGCCACACGCAAGGATGCCGACGCGATGAAGCAGCGGCTGGGCGGCGACGGGTTCAACGCCATCATCAAGGACGGTGGAGCGCACTAGGCAAATCAGGCTGCAACGGCGTGTGGCTGGGGACGCATGCTCTCGGGCAGGGCTGCGGCGATGGCGGCGTGCACGGCGGCGCGCAGATCCTCACGCGTGGTGAAGGCGGCCGGATCGAGCGGCGGCAGGAACTTGACTTGCGCGACGCCTGCCGAGACGATGTTGCTTCCCTTCCCCATCATGCGCTCCGTGCCGGAGATCGCGACCGGAACGATCGGCGCACCGGACTGCAACGCGAGATAGAACGGACCCTTCTTAAACGGGCCCAGCCGCCCATCCCCGGAGCGCGTGCCTTCGGGGAAGATAAGAATGTTGAGGCCGGCGGCGAGAGCGCCCGCGGCGGCGTTAACGCTGGCCTGCGCGGAGTCGCGGCGGGCGGCGCGTTCGACGGGCACGAAGCCCGCCATCTTCATGGCGGTGCCGAGGATGGGGATGGACATCAACTCACGCTTCAGGAGCACCGACGAGCGACCCGGAAGCAGGGGGAACAGCACCGGTGGATCGAGATTGGAGACGTGGTTGGAAAGGAAGAGACAGCTGCGACCGGCGGGAATGTTCTCGCGTCCGGAGACGACCACGCGGATGCCGGCGAAGCGCAGACCTGCGCGGGCGATCCAGTTCCCTGCCCGGTACATCGAGCCGATATTGCGGGTCACGAGCGTCCACGGGATGCCGAGAATACCGGCGATGGCGCCGAAGAAGATCCAGAAGCCGAGCAGCTTGACGGTGGTGAACATCCAGCTTTCAGGTTATCTCAGCGCGTCCGGCAGCAGCGTGTAGATGCCGCCGAAACCTCCATTGGAGAGGATGGCGACGACGTCGCCCTCGCGGAGCTCCGGAGCGAGGGC
The DNA here is from genome assembly GCA_964247715.1 of uncultured Acidobacteriaceae bacterium. Taxonomy (GTDB): domain Bacteria; phylum Acidobacteriota; class Terriglobia; order Terriglobales; family Acidobacteriaceae; genus Edaphobacter. Next base: position 9,299 of record CAXTVJ010000035.1, read on the forward strand.
CGCCACGATGGCGGGCGCGTCGGCGTAAAGATGCGCCGGAACGCCGCGTGCGCGCAGGGCGGCGGCGACCACTTCAGGGTGCAGCCGCTCGCCGGCGGGGATGGCGTTCGACTGAAAGACGTCCGAGAGGACGACGCGGTCGGCCAGCGCGAGGCTCTCGACCAGCGCGTTCTCGAAGATGTTGCGGCGCAGGGTGTTCGAGCGGGGCTCCAGCACCGCGACCAGACGGCGTCCGGGGTAGGCGAGCCGAAGGGCGTGCAGGGTCTCGCGTATGGCGGTGGGATGATGCGCGAAGTCGTCGATGATGACGATACCGCGCACCTCGGCCCGGACTTCGAGACGGCGCTTGACGGACTTGAAGGTGCCGAGCGCTTCCACGATCGCCGCGGCGGGGACACCCTGCCCCGCAGCCAGCGCGGCGGCGGCGGTCGCGTTCATCGCGTTGTGCTCGCCGGGCATGGGCAGGAAGAGTTCGGCGAAGGGCTGGCCTGCGCGGTCGAGCGTCCACTGCACGCCGCCGCGCTCGTGGGTGAGATTGCGCACGCGCCAGTGCGACTCATGATGCTTTCCGTAGCGTTCGACGGGGCAGAAGGCGTGGGAGACACATTCGGTTACATTTTCCGCGCCGTCGAAGGCGACGAGCCTGCCGGAGCGCGGGATCAGGTTTACGAAGCGCTTGAAGGCAGTTTTCACCTGTTCGAGATCGGTGTAGATGTCGGCGTGGTCGAACTCCACATGCGTGAGGATGGCCGCGTGCGGGAAATAGTGCAGGAACTTGGGGCCCTTATCGAAGAAGGCGGTGTCGTACTCGTCGCCCTCGATGAGGAACGGATGGATCTGTTCCGGCATGCGGGGATGCACGCGGAAGCTCTGTCCGAAGTTCTCGGCGACGCCGCCGATGAGGAACGATGCGGCAAAACGCGCGTCGGCACGCGCTGCAACTTCATAGATCCATGCGAGCATGCTGGTGGTGGTGGTCTTGCCGTGCGTGCCGGCGACGACCAGCGGCTCGCGGCCGGTGAGGAATTCGTCGTGCAGCAGCGCCGCCATGGAGCAGAAGGGGATGCGGTCGTCGAGCACGCGCTCGAGCTCCGGGTTGCCGCGCGAGATGGCGTTGCCGACGACGACGAGATCGGGCAGCGGATCGAGATTGACTTCGGCGTACGGCTGGTGGACGGTGATGCCCAGCGCGGCGAGCTGATCGCTCATTGGCGGATACGCCGCGGCATCGGAGCCGGTGACGGTGTGGCCAGCCGCGCACAGCATCCCGGCGAGCGACGCCATGGCGGTGCCGCAGATGCCGATAAGATAAATCTGCCGCGGATTCATGCTTGCTGTGTCGATATGCCGCGAAGGATCAGGCCCGGTCTGCATAGTGCTCCATCTCTTCAGGCTAGAGGGTGACGGCGCTTTCGAGGAAGTGCATGCGCGGGTTCTCGATGTCATCAAGCGCGAGCCGCACCTTGACGCCGAGCGGAAGGGTCAGGTTGCTGCGGTCCACGTGTCCGCTGCGGAGGCCGATCGCGATGGGTCCCGCGAAGTCGTGGAGGGCATGCAGGAGCGAGGCTTTGAGGGCGGGCAGCTCGTCGGCCGGTGCGGACTGGCTCATGTCGCCGAAGACGATCCCGCGTACGCCGTCGAGCAGCCCGGCCTGGCGCAGGTGCACCAGCATGCGGTCCCACTGATAGGGCTTCACCTGAATGTCTTCAAGGAAAAGGATGGAGCCGGTGCGAATGGGCTGGGCGGCGTAGGGCGTGCCCAGGGATTCGGCGACGAGCGCCATGCATCCGCCCGTCAGTTCGCCGTCGGCGATGCCGGGGCGCAGGACGTGCAGGCCGGCCTCCGGGCCAAGCGTCCAGTGGGAGGAGCCCTCGAGTGCGGCGTGCCAGCTTGCGCGTTCGACGCCGTCCGCCTTCCACCAGTCGGCCGCGCACATGGGCGCGTAGAAGCTGATGAGCCCGGCCTGGTTGCGAAGCCATTGCTGCAGCGAGGTGTGGTCGCTGTAGCCGAGAAAAGGCTTCGGGTTGGCGCGAAAGACGGCGGGATCGAGCAGCGGGAGGATCTCGGCCGAACCCCAGCCGCCACGCGTGCACAGGATGCCGTCGACCTCGGGATCGGCGAAGGCGGCGTGGAGATCGGCGGCGCGCTGCTCGGCTGTGCCGGCGTAGTAGAGCGGTCCGCGCGTCAGGGCATGCGGGAAGAGCTTCGTCCGATAGCCCGCCTGGTCGAGCGCCCTGGTGCCGGAATGGACGCGCTCCTCACGCGGGGTGCTGGCGGGCGAGACGATGGCGAGCGTCGCGCCGGGCCGCAGCGCACGCGGACGGAGCAGAGCTTCGCCGGGATCGATGGGATTTGCGCTCATCCGTACGCCTCGCCGGTGCAGACGATCTCGGCGGGGCCGGTGAGCAGCATCGGCTGGCTGGCTGCGGGCCAGACTACGCGCTGCGGGCCGCCCGGGGCGGTTGCGGTCAGTTCGCGTGCGGCGCCGTACAGCGCGATTGCGGCGGTTGCGGAGGCGCAGGTGCCGGTGCCGGAAGAAGCGGTCGGGCCGCAGCCGCGCTCGAAGATGCGGAACTCGATCGCGTCCGGAGAGAGGACGCGGACGAACTCCACGTTGGTGCCGTGCGGGAACAGCGGGCTCACGCTGATCTTCGCGCCGAGCTCTTCCCAGGGCAACCCATGCGCGCTGAAATCGTCACTCTCTACCCGGATCACGAAGTGCGGGTTGCCGACGTTTACCATGGCGCCGGCAATCTCTCCAACGCCACCCAGCACGATGGTGCGCTGCATGATGCGGGGGACGCCCATCGCGCTCTCGACCTCAAAGTGCGGCGACTCCGCCCGGAGAATGCGACAGGTGCGCTCGCCGCCGTGGGTGCCGAAGCGCATCTCGCGCAGGCCTTCGGACGCGGCCAGCCAGGCGGCTGCGCAGCGCGTGCCGTTGCCCGAGAGCTCCGCCTCTGAGCCGTCGGAGTTGAAGAGCCGCAGGAAGAAGCTGCCATCCGCGCGCCGCTGCAGGAACTCGATGCCGTCGGCGCCGATGGAGGTGTTGCGGGCGCAGAGTCGCCTGGCGAGTTCGCTGTGACGGCCCTGCGCATGCTTCTCCTGGATGACGAGGAAGTCGTTGCCGCAGGCGTGCGCTTTGACGAAGGGGATCATTTTCGGCTACCTCCTGCAGGCCCGGAGAAAAGCTTGGACCGGTAGACGTGGAGGCAGGGCTGGTGCGTGACGCAGGTGATGGACTCCTCGGTGAGCCCGGCGGGATGTTTGCCCAGCGCCTGCGAGATGGCGTCGCCGTCGCTGGTGATGACGAGGGCGGCTTTGTGGGCGGGATCGCTCAGCGCCTCGTGGAAGTGGTAGTAGTCGGCGGGGCCGATGGTCTGCCTGAGCGGTATGCCGGCCATCTGCAGCGCGCCCACGTAGTCGGTATTGTCCATCAGGATGGGCTCGCCTTTGGGCAGCATGGCGAGCTGCTCGGCGAGTGGTATTTCGACCGACATCCGGGACTGCGAGTTGACCATGCCTTCTTTGAGCACCAGCGGCACGGAATGCAGCATGAAGAGCAGATTGAGCACGCACAGGACCAGCGCGACGGGCTGCATATACTTCACGAGCTCCGGCCGTCTGATCTTCAGCCGCTGCGCCAACAAATACAGCGCGAAGGCGGTGAAGATGGTGAACGCGGGAAGCATCTCCACGCCGTAGCGCGAGTTATAGAACGCGTGCGGATAGAGCTGCGGGATGAAGATCGGCACCGACCCGTACGAGACCGAGTAGACGTAGAAGGGTACCGGCAGCCACAGCAGCAGGAGCGCGGCGCGTGGCGCAGGCAGGAGCCTGCGACACCATGCCTCCCACGTCGCCCACGCTGAGGCGAAGAAGACCAGGAAGCCGGTCTCCCATGCGGCGGTATCGACCTGCGTGGTGCGCAGATAGAGCAGCAGCGCCCAGGCCGGCGCGTGCCAGCCGAAGTGATGATGCGATCCCGGCGGCGAGGTGCGGCGGTCGATCTCCTTCGCCGAGTACGGTCCGCGGAGAAAATCCAGCCAGTCGTGGCCGAAGACGTGGTTGTACCAGAACCAGAGGAGCGGCCCGGCCAGGGTGATCAACGTGAAGGTTACGTAGGCCGGGATGTTCCGGCGGAAGACAGGGCCCTGGCGCAGCAGATGATACGAAGCGATGCACCAGATCGCGAAGGCGAGAATCCAGCCGTCGTAGCGCGTCATGACGCCGGCGAAGTTGAGCAGCCCAAGCAGTACGAGATGGTTTGTGACTGTTTTTGTTTTCTGCTCGCGGATGGCGTCCAGCAATTCGCACAGAACGAGTACGGACCAGACCAGGATGGCGAGAAAAAGCGGCTCCGTCATCGGCGTGGTCGCGAGATAGAGCAGGTTGGCGTTGAGCGCGAAGAAGGCCGCGCCGACAAAGGCCCAGATGGTCGGCATCATGCGGCGCGCGAGGCGGTAAAGGCCGCAGACGGCGAGCACGAAGCAGATCATCGACGGCCAGGCGCCGGCCATGCCATCCTGCCACCATTCCATCTTCCAGACCAGCGGAACCATGAGCAGATGCGGCAGCGGAAGCCACGGGCTGCCGAGCTGAATGAAGCCCGGCTGGGTGTTGTCGACGATGCGGCGCGCGATGCCGAGGTGGGCGACGGCATCGCCGTAAAGCATCATGTAGCCCTGTTTGGCGGAGACGGCGAGCGCGAGGAAGGCGACGGTCAGCGACATCAGGGCGATGGGCAGGGTCTCCTGCCGGTTGGCGGGATAGATGGCTTCCGGGTCGGACGCGCGGGGATCGGACGAACGCGAACCGGAGAAGCGGCTGGTGCTGCCGCCGAATCCGCGTGGCGCGCGGCGCGGTGTTCCCGGCTTGTAGACCGTCTTCACCGCGCTGCGGGCTCCCCTGCCCCGGTGGCCCCGGCTTCGTAGTCGAGGTGCGAGATCTCGCGGAAGAGCTCGAAGCGCTCTTCGATCTCATGACGCGAGAGGTTCGCGGTTCGTTCGGTGCCGAAGCGTTCGCACGCGAAGGAGCCCATGACGCCGCCATAAAAGAGTGCGCGGCGGAAGACGGCGGGCGTCAGTTGCGGCTGCGAGGCGATGTAGCCGTAGAAGCCGCCGGCGAAGCTGTCGCCCGCACCGGTCGGGTCGACCAGATTATTGAGCGGAAGGGTGGGCGCGCGGAAGGGATGGCGCAGACGATGGCCGTCGGTGAAGGAGTTGACGCCGAAAAACGCGGTGGCGCCATGCTCGCCATGCTTGATGACGAGCGATCTGGGACCCTGCGCGAGGATGTGCTCCGCCGCATGGACCAGGTTGTGCGCGCCCGAGAGCATGCGCGCTTCGCCATCGTTGATGAGCAGCACGTCGAGCTCGCGGAGGACCTCGTCGAGAGCGGCGCGGTGATCCTTGATCCAGTAGTTCATGGTGTCGCCGCAGACCATCTTCACGTTCGGCATCATCCGACGCACGCGCGCCTGCAGCTTCGGGTCGATGTTAGCCAGGAAGAGGAAGTCGGAGTCGGCATACGCTTCCGGAATCTTGGGCTCGAAGTTCGCGAAGACGTTGAGGTCGGTGCCGAGCGTCTGCGCCTCGTTCATGGAGCCGGTGTACGCGCCGGTCCAGTGAAAGCTCTTGCCGGGCGCGTGCTCGAGGCCGCGAATGTCGATATTGCGGCGTCGGAAGACCTCTTCCTGCCCGGGGCCGAAGTCCTCTCCAACGACACCAACGACACGCACGCTGGTGAAGTAGCTTGCCGCGATGGCGAAGTAGGTGGCGGCACCGGCGACGACCCGCTCCACCTTGCCGTGCGGGGTCTCGACGGTGTCGAAGGCCACGGATCCAACTACGAGAATAGACACCAGCTGCTCCTCTTGTAACGCTAAGCGATCTTGAGTGGGGTTACGGAAGCGTACTGTTACAGATAGTTTCCGATAAGCAGGCCGAGACGCTCTTTCGCGCTCTCGGGGATGGCGCTGCGGTCGGTGAGAATGGCGTACTTGAGGATTCCGGCAAACGGGCTGGGACCGGCGGGCAGGGCGGCGACCGCGGCGCGCACCACCTTGCCGGCGTTCTCGGCGTTCTGATGCAGAACGGCGACGACCTGCTCGACGGTGACGTCGTCGTGGCCTTCGCGCCAGCAATCGTAGTCGGTGACCATGGCGAGCGTGGCGTAGCTCATCTCGGCCTCGCGCGCGAGCTTCGCCTCCTGCAGATTGGTCATGCCGATGACGTCGGCTCCCCAGGAACGATAGAGGTTCGACTCGGCGCGGGTGGAAAACTGCGGGCCTTCCATGCAGACGTACGTGCCGCCCCGCTTGCCGACGACGCCGACCTGCGCGCACGCGTCTTGAAACGCCTTGGCGACGACCGCGCAGACGGGATCGCCGAAGGCTACATGGGCGACGATGCCGTCACCGAAGAATGTGCTGTGGCGCGCGTACGTGCGGTCGATGAACTGGTCGGGGATGACGAAGTCGGTGGGCTTGTGCTCTTCCTTGAGCGACCCGACCGCCGAGGCGGAGAGGATGTACTCGACGCCGATGGACTTGAGCGCGTAGATGTTGGCGCGGAAGTTGAGCTCGCTGGGGCTGATGCGGTGACCGCGTCCGTGGCGGGCGAGGAACGCGACGGGCCGGCCATCCAGTTCGCCCACCATGAGCGCGTCGGAGGGCGCCCCGAAGGGCGTGTCGATGCGGTGTTCCGTCAGGCCGGTGATGCCGGGCATCGCGTACAGCCCGCTGCCCCCGATGATGCCGATCTCTACCTTCTGCACAGCATTCTCTCCCCGCGAATGGTTCGTTCCAGCCAGAGAATCGTTCGTTCCGGCCAGACGTTCCAGCCAGAGATGAGGCTATCAGGAATGCCCGCTGGCTTGGCAGCCGACGGGCCGAGAGCTAGGGTTTCAACACGGTCTTGAGCACGCCGAAGCCGCTCAGTTCGCGGGCTACGCCAAGCGTCAGTTCGTGCGCGGGCGCGCTCGCCATGCGCACCGGGCCGCTGGATTGCGCGTCGGTGGTGCTGTCGCGCAGCCTGCGTGCCTCCGCGAGCGGGAAGCCCTCGGAGATCCAGAAGGTGTTGCCCGAGCGCGAGAGCAGGACGTCGCCCTCTTCGGTCGAAAAGACCTTCTCGCGCGAGTCTTGCTCGTCAGCCGTGCGTTCGGTCAGCTTCGCATATTTGCGTCCCAGCGACGCCTCATACAGATTGGCGAAGCCGGTACAGGCCTCCGCCGACTTCCAGCGCGAGTCGTACAGGATCGCGAGCGAGCCGGTCTTCGTCTTTTCCGCGGGCGTGGCGGACCTGCGCTGCGCGGCATAGTAGACGCCGCCATCCCACGCGGGCGCGAGGGCATGGCCGATCTCCGGGCCGCCGAACAGGTCGGCCATCATCTCCACGTCGAGCTCGCCCATCACGCCGAGATCATACGGCTCCCAGGCGGCGTCGAGCAGCGGATGGACATCGGGCAGGCGCAGCATGGGCACGGGCGCGTGCGCGAGGTAAGCCTTCGGGGTCATGATCTCGAAGCTGGAGCTGGGCGGATTTTCGAGCGCGCCGGCGAAGGCGAGCTGTCTGCCGGCCGGCTGCGTCTCCAGCGTGTGCTCAAACGTAAGGCCGTCCACGTAGGGAAACTCGAGCGAACGCTGCAGCAGCAGGGGGGCGCGCGCCATCACCGGCGAGCTGGAGGTATCGGCCACGTTGTCTTTGATCTTGTCCCACATCGCGGGCGATTCGGCCAGCGTCTTGCCCGTGTCCTTGATCGTCCAGTCGAGGAAGACGAGCATCGCCTGGCCTTCCGCGACCGCCTGACGCGCGGTCTCAAGCTCATCGACGGCCACGCGTGCATTGTCTTCGGCGAAGGTGTGCGAGATGCCCTTGTATGGGTTCGAAGACCACTTCTCGAGGCCGACCTTCTGATCTTGAAGAGCATGGGTGAGCTCATGCGCCATGACCGGCTTCTGCTCGTCCGGATCGATCCAGTTGAGCAGGTTGACGGTTTTCGTGCGGTCGTCGTAGAAGCCGGCGATCTGCTCGGTGAGCAGCTTGAGCAGGAACGGGCGCAGGTCGAAGTCCGGGGAGAGCAGCCCGAACTTTTTCAACACGATCTCGGAACGCTGGAGGCGCTTCGAGCTCTCGTCCTCGTCGAAATTTTTGATCAGATACGCGTTCACCTCTCCGCGCGAGACCAGACGGCGCTTTACGTGAGCGGGCGGCGCGAGCCCCGTGTCGTGGCCGGCAAACGCGAGAATCTGATCGACCGAGGCGAAGAGCTCCTTCGCCTGCTGCTTCGTCATCGATTTCGTGCTGTCGGCGCTGTGGTCCTGATCGGGGGTCTGGCTTGAGGCTTGCGGCTGTGTCTGGGTGACGGGAGGCGGGGGTTGGCCGGGGGTGGGTGTCGGGGTCTGGGCCCGTGTCTGGCTGCAAACGGTGCCGAAGACTGTGAGGGCCACGAGCCATGCCGCGGCCTGCTGTTTTTCGATCAAAGACACTCTCCCGTCGGGTTCGGAGGCCACCTGCGGCAGTCTATCCAGACCGGCTCGGCGACTATAATTGAGTGTATCGAGATGTCCGCATCCACGCAGGAAACCATACCCGGACTTACTGCCCTGTCGACAGGCCGCCAGCAGCGCCAGACCGGGGTTGCGACCCTGCTTACGCATGCCGGGTATGCCCCGGCCGACGCGCTCGGCTGGATCCGGGTGACGGGCGAGGACCGCGTTCGCTGGCTGAACGGCATGGCCACCAACGCCATCCAGGCGCTGGCGCCGGGCGAGGGGTGCTACAACTATTTTTTGAGTGCGCAGGGCCGCATTCAGGCCGATGCCACCGCGTGGATGCTGGCCGACTCGATCCTGCTCGAGACGGCGCAGGATCGCATCCCGGCGATGATCGAGATGCTTGACCGCTTCATCATCATGGACGACGTGGAGTTGACGGCGCTTGAATCGAGGGCCGGTCTGGTCGTCGCCGGCCCCGCCGCAGAGAAAGTCCTCGCCGCGCTGGGGTTTCCGGTGAGCGGACTGGCGCCGATGCGGTTCGCGCAGGCCGGCTTTGCGGAGGCCGCGGTGGATGTGGTCCATGCGTACAGCCCGCTGGTTCCTCGCTTCGAGCTCTGGGCAGACACGGAGACGGTCGGCAAGCTGACGAAAGCGCTGGCGGAAGCGGGCGTTTCGCCAGTCGGCGAGGAGGCGTTCGAAGAGCTGCGGCTGCTGGAAGGTACGCCGCGCCTTGGGGTCGATATCCGCGAGCGCGAGCTGCCGCAGGAGACCGCGCAGCCCGGCGAACGATCCCGGGCGCTGCACTTCAGCAAGGGCTGCTATCTGGGGCAGGAGATCGTAGAGCGCATCCACTCGCGGGGGAATCTGCACCGCACGCTCTCCGGCTTTACGCTCGGCGGGCCGGTTTCGGCGGCCGGCGCGCCTGTGTTCGATCCTGCCGCGCCCGAGAAGCCGCTGGGTGAGTTGACCAGTGCGGCGGCGATCGCGCTTCCGGAGGGCACGGTGACGCTTGCGCTGGGCTACATCCGGCGCGAGGTGCTCGATAAGGGCACGGTGCTCCACTACCCGGGCGGCGTGGCCACGCCGGTCCGCCTGCCATGGCAGATTTCGCCGCGATCCTGAGCCGCGTTCCCCGCCCCGCGCATCCGACAGGCAGGACCACAGAAAAGAGCCGAGAGCCCCTTATGTCCGACAAAACGCTGCCCTTCGTCATCACCGACCGCCGCAAGTTCACCGCCGAGGGCGATCCCCGCGACGGCGTCGAGATTGCTCCAGCGCCGGAGAACTCCGCCGCGACGCCGGAGTCGCCGCTCGAGTTCAAGCCGGAGCCGGAGCACGCCGGCAATGTGGTTCAGATGCCTGCGCCCGATGCGGCCCCGCCCGCGGAGACCTCGCCGATCGAAGCGATGGAGGCGCTGGCGGGAGGGCACGCGGGGCAGGACGCCGGCAGCCCCGGGGAGCAGTCGGGTGAGGGCGAAGATGGGATTCCGCCCGCGCCGACGGAAGAACAGATGGAGCAGTCGAAACGCGCGTTCGATGCCACCGCCGAGCGGATCGACCTCGCGATGCGGGCGGCCGATCCGGGCGCGGATCACCCGCCGGCGCTCTCGTTTGAATCGCTGGTGCAGTCGGTGTACATGCAGGCCGTGATGCAGCTGGGCGGCGCGACGCAGCCGGGCGAACAGCCGCGGGTCGATCTGCTGGGAGCGCGTCAGTCGATCGACATGATCGGCATCCTGGCCGAGAAGACGAAGGGCAATCTCACGAAGAGCGAAGAGACGCTGCTCTCTTCCGCACTCTTCGAGCTGCGACTCGCGTTCCTCGAGATGACGCAGGCGATCGCGCGCCAGGCAGCGGCGCGCAACCCCGGCGCGGGCGGGCCGGGCGGCGTGGGCGGACCAGCCGGCCCGGGCGGCTTCGGCGGACCCTCCAGCGGACCGGGTGGGCCCGGCGGACCCAGGATCGTCCGCTAGAGTGTCCGCCGGGGTGGAGGCGCGACTTACCTTTCTGGGCACAGGCACCAGCATGGGCGTGCCCACGCTCGGGTGTACGTGCGCGGTCTGCCGGTCGGCGCTCGCTCCTGTCGGGACGCCGGGCTCTGAGCCGCGCAACCGCCGAACGCGGCCATCGGTGCGGCTGGAGTACAGCGATCACACTGTGCTGATCGACACCGGTCCCGACTTTCACTCGCAGGCGCTGCGCGAGGACGTGATGCAGGTGGACGCCGTGCTCTACACCCATCACCACGCCGACCATATTCTCGGCATGGACGATCTGCGTCCGCTCTCCTTCGGCACCGAGAAGCGGACCGGTCGGCCGCTTCCGCTGTATGCCGATGCAGCTACTGCGGCCACGCTGCGCCGGGTCTTCGCCTATACTTTTCGGACGGATCCGTACCCGACCAGTGCGCGAGTGCAGATCCACGAGATCGAACGCGACCCAGACGGCCAGCCCTCGCCCGCAATCGACCTCTTCGGCGCGCGGTTTCAGCCGCTCGCCGTCACGCATGGACGCGAGACCATCACCGGTTACCGCTTCGGCTCGACGGCCTACCTGACCGATATGTCGGAGATCCCGGGGGCCACGCTCGACGCGCTGCGCGGGCTCGATCTGCTGATTCTCGACGCGCTGCGCCCGCAGCCGCACCCGAGCCACTCGCATCTGGCCAAGTCGATCGCGTATGTGGAAGAGCTGAAGCCGAAGCGCGCCTTCTTCACCCATATGTCGCACGAGATCGACCACGCCGCCGTGGACGCCGCACTGCCCGATGGCATACGGCTGGCGTACGACGGCCTGCAGCTCAGCTTTGAGATCGCGCCGGAGACCCCGGCATGAACGTCTTTCGTTCGCTTGCTGAACTGCCTGCCGGCTTCGGCCCGGTTATCGCGACGATCGGAAACTTCGACGGCGTGCATCGCGGTCATCAGTGGGTGATCGGCCAGGTGCTCGACCGCGCCCGCGCACTGGGCCTGCGCTCGGTCGCGCTCACCTTCGATCCGCATCCGGTGCGGGTGCTGCGACCGGACGCGCCGCACGCGCTGATCACGCCGCTTGCGCAAAAGCTCGATCTGCTCGCCGCAACCGGGCTGGATGCGACGGTAGTGCTTCCGTTTACGCCGGACTTCTCGCGCTGGACGGCGGAGGCCTTCGCACGCGAGATCCTGTGCAACGGGCTGTGCGTGCGCGAGGTGCATGAAGGCGAAAACTTTCGCTTCGGCTATGGTGCCTCCGTCGACATCAACGGCCTGGCGGCAATGGGCGAGACGCTCGGCTTCACTGCGGTCGCGTACCCGCCGTTCCTGCTGCGGGGCGAGCCGGTTTCTTCCTCGCGCATTCGCACACTGATCGCCTCGGGTGAGGTCAGCCGGGCGCGCGCGCTGCTTGGCCGACCCTTCGCGGTGCGGAGCACGCCGGCCTCCGGGCGCGGCTTCGGCACCCGCTACACCGTGCCGACGATCAACCTGGCGAGCTACCCGGAACTGCTGCCCGGCCACGGCGTGTACGTGACCACGCTGCGGGTGGGGGAGGAGACGTTTCGCGGTGTGACGAACGTCGGCAACCGGCCCACGTTCGGTAAGGATTCGTTTACGGTCGAGACCCATCTGCTCGACTTCCACCCCGTCGAGCTTACTGAATCGACCCCGCTTGAGCTCACCTTCCTGTACTTTCTGCGCGGCGAACGGAGGTGGCCGTCGCCCGAGGCGCTGAAGGCGCAGATCGGCCGCGATGTGGCCCAGACCCAGCGCTTCTTTGCGTTGTGCGAAGTGCTTGCGGGTTGAATAAACGCGCGGCGCCTGGAGAGTGGAGCTCCTACCCGGCATGACGGCCCAGACCTCGCCTCAACCCAACGTTCCGGCCGAGCCGCTCTCCGCGAAGACGTGGCTGCTGCTGCTGGCAACCGGCGCGGGCGCGGGACTCGCGGGCGGTCTGCTGATGCGTCTGCTGCGCCTGGTTCAACATCTCAGCTTCCACTACACGCACGGCGACTTTCTCGACGGCGTCCAGCAGGCCTCGCCGGAGCGGCGGGTGGTGGCGCTCGTGCTGGCCGGGCTGCTGGCGGGCCCGGTGCTCTACGGGCTGAAGCGCCTCCGGCCGGGGGCGGGCGGCCATGGACTCTCCGAGGCGATCTGGTGCAACCACGGACAGATTGCCACCGGCTCGACACTGGTCAAGGCGCTGCTGTCGATCGTGACCGTCGGGATGGGCGTCGCGCTGGGGCGCGAAGGCGCGCTGAAGGATACGGGCGCGGTCTTTGCCAACAAGCTTGCGGACGGCAACCGATTCTGGAGCCGCATTTCACCCGAGCATCGCCGGCTGCTGGCGGCTTGCGGTGCGGGTGCGGGGATGGCGGCTGCCTACAACGTGCCGCTGGGCGGTGCGCTCTTCGCCGCGGAGGTGCTGCTCGGCTCACTGACGCTGGGCAACGTGCTGCCCGCGTTCGCGGCTTCGTTTACCGGTGTCGCGGTCTCGTGGCTGCTGCTGCCGAACGAGCCCGCCTATACCTTCCCGGAGCTGCAGGCGACGCACTCGCTCGTGCTCTGGTCCCTCCTGATCGGGCCGCTGTTCGGCCTCGTGTCCGTGGGATACGTGCGCGCGATCGGCTGGGCGCAGACGCACAAGCCGCAGGGCTGGAGGCTCGCCGTGATGCCGGTCGCGATCTTTACCCTGCTGGGAGCCGCTTCGATGCGCTTTCCGCAGCTGCTGGGGAACGGCAAGAACATCGTGCAGCTCACCTTTGCCAGCGAGTTCCCTGTGGGACTGCTGCTTTGCCTGATCGTGCTGCGCCCGCTGGCGACGGTTCTCTGTCTGCGCAGCGGCGCACCCGGCGGGCTGTTTACCCCTACGATGACGGCGGGCGCGCTGCTGGGCGATGGTGCCGGACGACTTTGGAATCACGTGCTGCCGGCGAACGATGCCGCATCGTGCGCGCTGATCGGATCGGCCGCGCTGCTCTCGGCCGCAACGCTTGGGCCGCTCTCGTCGGCGGCGTTTCTCCTGGAGCTGACGCGCCATGCCGACTCGCTGATGGTGCCGCTGCTGATTGCCACGACCGGAGCTACGGTGACCGCGCGGGCACTGGAGATCCGTTCCATCTACTCGGTCCAGTAAATCAGCGGAGCCGCTACTGGGGAGCCGGCGAAGGCGGCGCACCGGCAGGTGGCGTGCGCACGACAGGTGGCGTGCGCACGATGGGTGCCGGTCTGGCCGGGGTGGAGGCTGCGGGCGTGGTGTCCGCAGGCGCCTGCTGCGTGGGCGGTGCGACGGGAACCGGCTGCGGCGCGGGGGCGGGCGTCTCCTGAGCCGGCGCTGGCTTCGACGAGTCGTCCGTATCGTCTGTGTCCGCGTCGTCCGGCTTTGCGGTATCGTTCGAGGCATCCGGCGTCACGCTGACGTCGAGATGTTTCTTGGGCGCGTTCTCGCTGGGGAACTGCTCGTCGTCCCTGCCCTGAATCGCCGCCTGCATGAAGTCCATCCAGATGGGCAGCGCGGCTTTGGCGCCGGTCTCCTTAGGTCCCAGCGACTCATGGGTGTCGAAGCCCATCCACACGCCTGCCGTGACCGACGGCGAGAAGCCCAGGAACCAGGCATCGGTAAAGTCGTTGGTCGTACCGGTCTTGCCGCCGAACGGGTGGTGCATGTTCGAGACCACGCCCGCCGTGCCGTAGGTGGTCACCGCCTTCAGAAGGACCATCATCTGCCGCGCGGTCTCGACCGAGATCACCTCGCTTACCTGCGGGGAATGCGCGTCGAGCGGCACGCCATCGGTCTGGGTGACGCGCCGGATGTAGTGCGGCTCGATGCGGATGCCGTCGTTGGGGAAGACGGAGAAGCCGCCCACCTGCTCGGCCAGCGTGATATCCGCCGCGCCGATGGCGATGGGCAGAAACGGCGGGAGCGGGCTGGTGATGCCAAAGCGCCGCGCGGTCTCGATGACGGTCTTGATGCCGACGTGATCGGCCAGCTTGAGCGCGGGGATGTTGCGCGACTCGGCGAAGGCGGCGGTCAGCGTCATCGCGCCCTTCCAGTCGGGCTCGTAGTTGTGCGGGGTGTACCAGCCGGAGGGCGTGCGGAAGCTGGTCGGCGCGTCGACCACGATGTCGCTCGGTTTCATACCGCTCTCCATGGCCGCCGTATACACATACGGCTTGAATGACGAGCCGACCTGGCGTTGCGACTGCGTGGCGCGGTTGTACTGGCTGAGGTTGAAGTCGCGCCCGCCCACCAGCGCCAGCACCTCGCCGTTCGAGTTGTCGATTGCCATCAGCGACGCCTGCGCGCCGGAGTCCTGCTCGAGCTTCGCGTGGACCAGCCCGTCGGGATTGATGCCGGCCGCCTGCACGTAGACGAGGTCGCCCGGTTTGAGGAAGTCGGGACGGATCTGCTGCGTCCACCCCCAGTCCGCCGCGGTCATCGCAGCCGTCTGCTTGCCCAGCTTGACCAGCACCCGGGACTTCGTCACCTCGGTGACCATGCCGTGGATATAATCGCCCTCGGCGACGGCGTGGTTCCAGTCCGGATGCTCGTAGGTCTCCATATCGAGTCCGCCGGCGGCGACGTTCTGCAGATGTCCCTTCCACCCGCGGCGGCGCTCGTAGCGCGCGCATCCATCGAGCACGGCCTTATTGGCCACCTGCTGCAGGTCGAGATCGAGCGTGGTGTAGACGCGCAGGCCCGCGCCATGCACTTCCTCGACGCCATATTCCTTCTCAAGCTGACGCCGAACCTCTTCGATGTAGTACGGAGCGATGGAATTCGGTGGCGTTTCGATGTGCAGGCCCAGCGGCTCGGCCATGGCGGAGGCGGCCTGCTCGGGCGTAATTTTCCCGTCGTGCTCCATCTCCGACAGCACCAGGTTGCGGCGGCGCAGGGCGCGCTCCGGGTAGCGCAGCGGCGAGTAGTACTCGGGGCCTTTGGGCAGCGCGGCGAGAAGGGCGGCCTCGGAAAGGGTCAGATCCTTGACGTGCTTCGAGAAGAAGAACTCGCTGCCTGCCTCGAAGCCGTAGCGTCCATGGCCGAGATAGATCTGGTTCGCATAAAGCGCGAAGATCTGTTCCTTGGTAAAGCGGCGCTCGATCTGCACCGTCAGGAAGATCTCTTCGAGTTTGCGCGCGTAGGTCTTGCGCGAGGAAAGAAACAAATTGCGCGACAGCTGCATGGTGAGCGTCGAAGCACCCTGCACCCGTCCGTGCGTATGAATGTCGAGATAGGCAGCCTCGGCGGCACGCAGCAGATTGACGCCCCAGTTGGTCCAGAAGGTCTTGTCTTCGATGGAGACGATGGCGTCGCGCAGGTGGGGCGGCAGGTCGGTGTACGGCACGACCACGCGCCGCTCGAGCGCAAAGGAGCCGATCTCGCGCCCCTTGACGTCGAGCAGCTCGGTGGTGGTGTTGGGCCGGTAGCGGGCCAGCTCCTCCATCTGCGGGAGGTCGACCGAAAATACGATGACCGCGCCGAACAGCACGCCCAGACCGACGGTGAGCAGCAGCAGACGCCGATACATGGCGCGGGCCGCCAGCCTGCGGGAGGGGTAGTCGCTTTCGTCGAGCGTAAAGGTCCGCCACGCGCGTTCCAGGCGTTCGCGCATGGTAGCGGGTGGCTGGTACGAAGGGGCCGCGAGCTCTTCGTCCGGGGTCTGCTGCTCGTCCTTGAGGAGGCTGTTCACGGCCTCCAGAGGATATCACCGGGGGTGGACTGCGGGCTCCATTCCTTGCTCCGCACAAGGAAAACCCCACCTTCGGCGAGCGAAGGCGGGGCATCTGCTTCAGTGGAGCGGAACGGGCTAAGCGGCTTTGTTCTTCAGCAGTTCCAATCCCTTGTTCAACTGATCGTCAGGGGCCGGAGCCGGCTTGACTACGGGAGGGACAGGGGTTACGGCACCGGGCTTGGTTACGGGAGTCGTCGAGGTGGTGGTGGACTCCGTTGCGTCGTCTTCGCCGGTACCCTGGTCGGGCTGCACGCCCGCGACCAGCACGTCCGGCGTGACCGCGTCATCCTGCAGCTTCTTGCCCGAGGGCGTCTCGTACTTGGCGACCGAGAGGATCAGCGCGGCGCCATCCGGCAGCTCGAAGGTCTTCTGCTGCGCGCCCTCGCCGAAGGTCTTTTCTCCCACCAGTTGCGCGCGCTTATCGTCGAGCAGCGCGCCCGCCACCAGCTCACCGGGGCCGGCCGTGCCGCGATTGACCAGCACCACCAGCGGCGAGCTCGGATCGATGGCCTTCGAAGACTCAGCCGAGAACACCTGCTTGTCAACCTTCTGGCCTTCGAGGGTGGCGATGGTGCCGGTCTTCAGGAAGAAGTTGGCCAGCCGCACCGCCTCGGCCATGTCGCCGGTCGAGACGTCGCGCAGGTCGAGCAGCACTTTCTTCTGCCCGGCCTTGTCCGCGTTCTTCAGCCTCGTCTCGATTGCTGACACATGCTCGTGGTCGAGCGTCACCGGCTTGAGATAGAGGATGGACGAGTTCTCGTAGAGCTGATCGCTGACCGCCGGGATCGCGACCACGGTCCGCGTCATGTCGAGCTTGTCCGGGACTGCCTTGCTCGGACGCACCACCGAGACTGAAACCTGCGTACCCGGCTGACCGTTCAACATCAGCCGGATCACGGCCAGCGAGATGTCGCGCGTGTCGTGGCCGTCGACCGCTTCGAGAATGTCGCCGTCGACGAGGCCCAGCTTGTCCGCCGGGCTGCCCGGCACCACGGAGACCACGGTCGCATAGCCGAAGCGCTTCGAAACATTGAGACCGACCTGCGCCTTGCCGGCATCCTTCGAGCGGTCGAGCTTGTACGCCTTATAGTCTTCGGGGGTTAGATAGCTGGAGTCGGCATCGAGCGACTCCAGCAGGCCGCGCAGCGCACCGTTGGTCACGACGGGGATGTCGGGGACGGTGACGTAGTCGGACTGGATGTGCCGCAGCACCTCGCTGTACACGTTAATCTGCCGGTAGGCGCCGCCATCCTGCGGGTCGCTCGCGGCCGAAACGCCGCTGGTATGAACCCCGAGGAACACCGTCAGCACCAGGGCAACGGAGACGGCAAGCAGCAAAATCTTCGAACTCTTCGGCATGAGGCAGGGCTCTCCAGACAACCGCGACGGCGGCGACACGGGTTAGACGTGCGCCGGTGGAGAAATGATACTCCCCGGGCGGGCGGGAGCCGCTCCGCGCCGACCGGAGAGGACGAACGTCCGCTATGCGCCGCCCTGCAGAGCCGACGTTACAGCCTTCAGCAGGGCCGCCTCGCGTTCGATCGCGGCCGCCGTCCGTGCAATCTGTCCGTCGACCTCGCTCCACTGCTTTTCTTCGAGCGCCTCGCGCACCGCCGGCAGCGTCTTGACGCCGTAGCCGGTGTAGAGCCCGGGCGCGTACACCATGTTGCGGTACCACGGACGCTTCGGCAGCCCGGCCGGGTCGAGCAGCGCCTGCTCCGCCTTGATCAGCTGCAGGTCTAGTGCTGAGTTGCCTGCCGCGTTGCCGGTGCCGGCTGCATGCGCCATGGTCTTGTCGTATTCGGCCGCGGCTGCGGTCAGATCGTCTGAAGCCTGATCGAGCGGCGCGAAGTTGAAGTAGGGCGGCAGTGGCTCGGCCGCGGGCGCAACCAGCGTCTTCTTCGGGTCCTGCAGGGCTTTGTAGACGCCGTCCGCGATCTCGGTGTTGCGCTCCTTCGTCTCGGCGCGCAGGGTATCCGCCAGCTTCTTTACCTCGCCCGTACAGGTATGGATCGTCTCCGCCAGATCGCCGAACTGGAAGGGCGGCACATCGGCATCGGCCATGCGCAGGATCATTGTGCCGGCCGTCTGCGAGAGGGCGCGCTCATAGACGAATTGCGTATCGAGGAAGTGCGTGTAGAGGTAAAAGTCGTCGTAGATGGAGTGGTACTGCCCATCGTCGTCCTCGCCGCCGAAGCCGAGATTGACGCTCGCCACGCCAACGTGATCGACAAACGAAGAGTAGTCCGATCCCGACCCCAGCGAAGGAATGCGGGCGTCGGGTCTGGATCGCAGCTGCGCGCGTTCTTCCGTGGAAGCCGTCGCGATCTCATGCAGATGCGCCCGCTCGCGGATCGACATGCCCGTCTCCGGGTCCTTGATCCCGCGCGCCACGCCATCGATGAAGTTCTCGAGCGAGTGCGAGCCCTCCGCCTCAAAGAAGCCGCGCCCGTTGCCATCGGAGTTGAAGTACGCCACCGCGTGCTGGCGCAGCTCGTCTTCGTGGGTCTCCGCCCACTCGGTCGAGCCCAGCAGACCCTCTTCCTCGCCATCCCAGAAGCAGTAGAGGATGGTCCGCTGCGGATGCCATCCCTGCTTCAGCAGCTCGCCCAGCGCGCGCGCTTCTTCAAGCTCCGAGACCGCGCCGCTGATGGGGTCGGACGCGCCGTTCACCCACGCGTCGTGATGGTTTCCGCGGATGACCCACTCGTCGGGGAGCGTCGCGCCGGGGATCTTTGCGACGACGTCATACAGCGGCTTGCGATCCCAGTTGAAGGCGAGCGCGAGGTGCGCCTTCGCCACGCTGGGCCCGGTGCGATAGGTGATCGGCAGCCCGCCACGCCACCCGCGCGGCACCGCCTGGCCCTGCAGTGATTCCAGAAACGGCTGCGCATCGGCGTACGAGATCGGCATCACCGGAATCTTCGTGATTGTCTCGATCTGATCGAACGGAAGCAGTTTTGCTCCGGCGACGGAGCCATAGCCCGGCGTCTGCGGGTCTCCCGGATAGACCGGCATATCCATCACGCTGCCGCGCTGCACGCCCTCCGGCGGACGCATCGCGCCCTTCGGATACACGTCGTCGACCGAGTAGCCGTCGTTGGCCGGATCGGAGAAGATGAGGCACCCGACCGCGCCGTGCTCGGCCGCGAGCTTCGGCTTGATGCCGCGCCACGTCTGGCCGTAGCGCGCCAGCACGATCGCGCCCTTGACCGACACGCCCATGCGCTCCAGCTGCTTGTAGTCATCCGGAGCGCCATAGTTCACATAGACCAGCGGCGCGGTCACGTCACCGTCGCGCGAAAAGGCGTTGTAGGTCGGCAACTGCTCGGCCTTCTGCCCGGAGGTCGGATCGACCGCGAGCGCCGGCTCCTGCAGTTTTGCGATGAAACGCGTCGGTCCCAGCAGCTCGAGCTGGCGCGACTTCGGCGTGGGAAACAGAGAGGAGAACTCCTCGATGTGCGCGTCGAGCCCGTAGCTCTTCAACTGCGCCAGCAGCCACTCCGCATTGTCGTGGTCGTAAGGCGAGCCGACATGATGCGGACGCGCTGACAACCGCCGCATATCTTCGCGCAGACGCGCCGGATCGGGGATCACCTGAAACTTCATCTCCCACTGGAGCTCCGCGGTCGAGTGTTCGGCGGTGTACCCGCGGAGCGGCTGGGCGGGGCCGTTCGGGTCAAGACTGCCGGGGGCGAGCGCGAAGGCGGAGGTGCTGAGGAGGCAAAGCGAGGCGATCAATCGGCGCATCGAGGTCCTTGGAGGAGCGAGATGGAATGGAGAGTACCAAAGCAGACGCCCGCCTCCACGCACAATCCGCATCGCGTAACGGATCGCCGACGCGGAAGCCTGCCCGAACCCAAGCCGTCCGCCTGTGCTAGCGTGAAATCTCAGGAGCCCTCATGCCTGATCTCTCGCACCGCGCCGCTCTGGCTGCAGCCATGCTTTCCGCCGCCCTCGTGTCCGCACGGTCCAACGCGCAGGCTCCGGCGGCCGCGGCACCCACGCTCCAGATCGCGCAGGGCCAGGTCAGCGGCACCCTCGCCGCAGAGGGCAAGGTGCACGTCTTCCGCGGCATCCCCTACGCCGCGCCGCCTGTGGGCAAGCTGCGCTGGCAGCCGCCGCAGCCGGCGAAGAAGTTTCACGGCGTCTTCCAGGCGACAGACTACGGCCATCGCTGCATCCAGACGAGCCCTTTCCAGGACATGGTCTTCCATGATCCCGGCCAGAGCGAAGACTGCCTTTCGCTGAACATCTGGACGCCTGCAGGCGCGCAAACCGGAAACCAGCCCGATGCCAAGCTTCCGGTGATGGTTTGGGTTTACGGCGGCGGCTTCACGGCCGGGTCCACCTCGGAGGCTCGCCAGGATGGACAGTTTCTGGCGCAGCGCAACGTGGTCGTCGTCACGCTCAACTATCGGCTCGGCATTCTGGGCTTCTTTGCGCATCCGCAGCTTACGGCGGAGTCGCCCCACCACGCCTCCGGCAACTATGGCCTGCTCGACCAGGCTGCGGCCCTCGCCTGGGTGAAAGAAAATATCGGTGCGTTCGGCGGCGATCCTGCCAACCTGACGATCTTCGGCGAGTCCGCCGGCTCGTTCTCGGTCTCGTCGCAAATGGCGTCCCCGCTCTCGCGCGGACTGCTGGCCCATGCCATCGGCGAAAGCGGCGCGGCCTTCGCTTCCACCGGCCTGCCCTACCCGGCGCTGGCCGAAGCCGAGGCCACGGACGCGAAGTTCGCCCAGGACGCCTTCGGCACCTCGAAGCTCAAAGATCTGCGCAAGCTGACTGCCGACCAGCTTGTCACCGCCGCGTCCTCCAAGACCAGCCATCCTCCGCGTTTCGGCCCCGATGTAGACGGCTGGTTCCTGCCCAAACCCGTTGCCGACATTTACGCCGCCGGCGAACAGGCGCATATCCCCACGCTTGGCGGATGGAACGCCGACGAGGTGCGCGAGGGCGTCCTCAAGGCACCCACGCCGCCCACCGCCGCGTCCTTCCAGGCGCAGGCCCGGGTGCAGTACGGCGCGGACGCCGACGCATTCCTGGCCGCGTATCCCGCCACGACGGACGAAGAGGCCCTGCGCTCCGCCGGAGACCTGGCCGACGACCGCTTCATCGCGTTCTCCACCTGGCGCTGGCTCGAGGCGCAGGTGAAGACCGGGCAGGCACCCGTCTATCGCTACCGCTTCGATCTGCCCGCGCCGGCGAGCACCTTCCACCCAGGCGGGCTTGCCTGGCACTCGGACGAGATCGAGTACGTCTTCGGTACCTTGGACTCGCGCCCCGGCGCGACCTGGCGGCCGGCCGACCGCTCGCTCTCCGACCTGATGATGTCGTACTGGAGCAACTTCGCGCGCACCGGCGATCCGAATGGCTCCGACGCCGAAGGCAAACCGCTGCCCGCGTGGCCGCACTATGGCCCGACGGCCTGGGATGTGATGCATCTCGACGCGCCCGCCTCGCAGGCGAAGACCGATACGGAGCGCGCGCGGTATCTCTTCCTCGAAGCGCACCCCTTCAAAGTCACTCCTTGACCTCTACACGCGTCGCGTGGTGCTCCCGCTGGTCGCCACCAATCTCGTGCCGACCAGCGGGAGGAGCGAGCGACGCAATGAGAAGTCACGATGTGACCGCCCGCGCTGCGAAGCGCGAATTTTCTTTGCTCTTACCCCGCAGCTAGAGTCCGCAGCACGCCGACGTTGCGAGCCTCATCGCCCGGAGCGTCCACCGGCGTCTCCGCGATGAATATTGCGTTGCCGAAGCGCTCATCGTGCAGCAGCCGCCGAAACGTCTCCGCGCCGATGGTGCCCTCGCCGATATGCTCGTGCCGGTCCAGCTTCGAACCCATCGCTGCCCTGGCGTCGTTGCAGTGCCACACGCGCACCGCCTCGAACCCGACGGTGTCGGCGATGAGCTTTGTGGTCTCGATGTAGCCGTCCGGCGATACGAGGTCGTACCCTGCCACATGCACGTGGCAGGTGTCCAGACACACCGCAACCGGCGCGCAGGCCCGCAGACACTCGACCAGCTCCGCCACCTGCTCGAGCTTGCCGCCGAGCGAGAACTCCGCGCCGGCCGTGTTCTCGATCAGAATGCGGAAGTCGGGTGCGCCCGCAAAGTCGATCCCATCGATGGCCCGCTGGATCGACTGCGCCGCGAGCCGCAGTCCCTCGTCGCGCGTCAACCCTTTCCAGCTTCCCGGATGCAGCACGAGGTTCTCGGCTCCCAGCGCCAGCGCACGCTCGACCTCACCGCGAAACGCAGCTGTCGAATTCTCGCGCACGCTCTCGGTCTGGCTGCACAGGTTGATGAGGTAGCTCGCGTGGATCGAGATCGGACCCACGTCGTGCTGCGCCCGCAGATCGCGCATCTTGCGCGCGTCCTCCGGCTTCACCGGCGCGGCACGCCACATGCGCGGGCTGGAGCTGAAGACCTGAAACGTGTTCGCCCCTGCCTCGACCGCCCGATTCACCGCCGTCCAGCATCCGCCCGCCGTCCCCAGATGCACGCCAATCCGTTTCTTCCCAGCCGCCATGTATTTAGCCTAACGCTGCCCGTGTACGATCCGCACATGCCCACGTCTACGCCCGAACCCGCCGCCCGCCAGGGTGCCGCGACCAATCCCCTCACCCACTTCGTCCTGCTGCCGGTCTTTCTGATTAATTTCGGCGTTGCGATCGACCTCGCCGCCCACGCACACGATCACAAACTTCTGTACGTCTGGCTGGTCATCGTGGCGTTCGCGCTGCTTCTGCTGAACTTCAACCAGCGGATTTACGCGCTGCGCGTGCAGGACCGCGTGATCCGCCTTGAAGAGCGTCTGCGCATCTCGGCGCTGGTCTCGCCCGAAGCCGCGTACCGGCTTGCGACGCCCCAACTGATCGCCCTGCGCTTCGCCTCGGACGCCGAGCTCCCCGCGCTCGTCCATCGCACGCTCACCGAGAATCTCGACCTAAGAACCATCAAGGACAGCATCATCACCTGGCGATACGATGATGCACGCGTCTAGTCTCGCCTGTGGCTCCGAAAAGGAGGTTTTCAGCACTTTGCGCTGATGCCGCGGGCGATTCCGCCGATGCAACCAAACAGGCGCCGCATGCTTCTCCTGTGGGATAGGTTCCCCTGCAGGAGCGAGCTACGCTGGCACTGCATCGGGAGGGATGACACCATGCACGCGAACCTACAGGCCGGACTTACGCGCCTGGCCGCCGCCACCCTGCTCTCTTTTGCGGCCGCCGCCACCCTCGGCTGCAGCGCCGCGCGGGGCTATAGCCTGCGCAACGATCTGGCGGCACTGCACACGCAGACCGATGCGGATGATATCGGCGCCATCGACGCGACCGCGCCGCCGGCCAACCTGGACGACTATCGCCACGCACGCGCAGCCCGCTACCATGCTGTCGCGATCGAACGCCACCCGGTCCGGTAAGGAGATAAGGCGTAACACGGATAAGACAGATGAAACAATAAGAGGATATAAGACCAGGCATCATGTCTTACTTCGCTTGATTGTGATTCATCCGTGCTGTCGGTGTTACACCGTTTCGTTCTGGTTGCTAGTAGACGTCGCGCTGGTAGCGCTTTGCCTTTTTCATGTTCGCCAGATACTCGCTGGCGTGGTCCAGCGTGCCGTTTGAGCCCTTCGCGATCGCGTCCAGCAGCGCCAGTTCAACGTCCTTTGCCATGCGCGTGGCGTCGCCGCAGACATAGAAGGACGCACCCTCTTCGAGCCATGCGTAGAGCTCCGCCGCGTGCTCCTGCATGCGGTCCTGGACGTAGACCTTCTTCGCCTGGTCGCGCGAGAACGCCGTCTCCAGCCGCGTCAGAAACTTGTCCCGGTGCATCCCTTCCAGCTGGTCTTTGTAGAGGAAGTCGAGCGACCGCCTCTGCTCGCCGAAGAACAGCCAGTTCCTGCCGGGCGCGCCGAGCGCCTGACGTTCCTCGAGAAACGCCCGGAACGGCGCAATGCCCGTACCCGGCCCGATCATGATTACCGGCGCGGAATGGTCTTCCGGCAGCCGGAAGTTTCCGTTCGCGTGGAGGAAGATCGGCATCGTCTCTTCGACCGGCGCACGTTCGCCCAGGTGTCCCGAGCACAGCCCCTGGCGCTCGCGTCCGTGTGCGTCGTAGCGCACCACGCGTACCGTCGTCTGCACATTTTCCGGGTGCAGCCTCTGGCTCGAGCAGATCGAATACATGCGCGGCGTCAATCGCGCCAGCACCGTAAACAGCTGCTGCGGCTGCCTGATCAGTCCTGGGAATTCGGTCGCCAGGTCCACGAACTCGCGGCCGTAGCAGTACTCCTCGGCCAGCGCCTTGCCTTCCTGGCCGGTCATGGACTTCAGGCGAATGTTCTCAGGGTCGAGCTTCGCGTACTGAGTCACGCTGCCGCGCGTCAGTTTGCCAATGGCCAGTCGCGTCCGCAGCGCTTCGTCGAGATCGATCTCGACCTTGTAGTGGTCGAGCACGCGCTCCGAGCCGGTATATCCGAGAGCCTGCAGCACCTCATCCACCGCCTCGCGCCGGTTCTCCGGGATGATGCCGACGGCGTCCCCTGGCGTGTAGGTCATGCCCTCTTCGATCGAGAGTTCGACGTGGCGGGTCTCCTTCTCGGAGCCTTCGGCGGTCAACAGATAGTTGGCCAGCACGCGCGACGCAAAGGGAGTGTTGCGGGTGTATTTTGGGGCGTGGGTTGTGGCGGCCGGCGTGGCTTCCGCCTCGAGAATCTCGCTCATGTCATGATTTTACCAAGCCGCAAACAGGCGAACCTCCACGCCGACGAACGGGAGGACCGTGCGAAGCTCCTGACCCCGCGAAGTGGCGCCCGCGCGGCGTCAATTCGAACTTGCCGTTGCCCTGGCCTCTCTCAACCAGTAAACAACCGCTCCCACCACGACCACACCCGCCGCCATCCCGAGCTCTCTTCCAAAGTTCACCCGTCCCACCAGAATCCATCCAAACCCTGCCAGCGCCGCGAGGGGCGGCAGCGGATACAACCACATCCGGAACGGGCGAGGCCGGTCCGGCTGGGTCCGGCGCATCCACAGCACGCCCACATGCTGGGCGACAAACTGCACGAGGATCCGCAGGACGACTAAGCCGGCAATCACCTCGCCGAGTGTAAAGAAGCAGAACAGCGCCGCCACTCCGCCCAGCCAGAGCAGCGAAACATGCGGGAACTTCCCCTCGGGATGCAGCTTGCCCAGCGAACGAAAGAAGTTGCCATCACGCGCCGCCGCGAACGGAATGCGCGAGTAGCCCAAGAGCAGCGAGAACACACTCGCAAACGCCGCCACCATCACCAGCACCGCCGCGAGCTTTCCCATCGCCGCGCCAGCCGCCCCGCCGTACGCCGTCTGCATGAAGTACGCGATCAGCGCTTGGCGCTCGCCGAGGTCATGCATCCCGACCAGCGGACGCCACGGGACGATCGCCAACACGGCGACATTGAGGCCCATGTAAAGCGCCCCTACCGTCAAAATCGAGATCAGAATCGCCCGCGGAATCGTCCGCGCCGGGTCTTTTACCTCCGCGCCCAGGAAGGTCACGTTGTAGTAGCCCCAGAAGTCGTAGGTCGCCACCAGCATCGCGCCCGCAAGCCCGGAGAAGAACGCCGGCGTCAACCGAAAGGCATCCGCGGGTAAGTCGAAGGCCAACGCGAGATGCCCCTTCACCAGTGCCGTCGCAAAGATCCACAACAGAGTTCCCACCACCGCGAGCCACATCGCATACGAGATCACCCGCAGGCTGGCCAGCCCCCGATACAGCAGCCCCACCGCCAGCGCCACCGCCGCGATCGCCACCACGGTCCCGGGACCGGCATGCACGCGTCCCCACTGCCACGCTGTCCCGCGCAGCGCAGGCCACAGATAGCCCGCATACTGCGACAGCCCGATACATCCGCTCGCCACGGAGAGCGGCGCCGAGACCATCAGCTGGAAGACAAACAGGAACGCCAGAAACCGCCCCACGCGCCCGGGGAACATCTCCCGCAGAAAGCGATACGAGCCACCCGCCGCCGGCATCATCGCGCCCAGCTCCGCCCACACTAGCCCGTCGCACACCGCCAGCAGCGCGCCCGCGATCCAACCCAGCATCGCCTGCGGCCCGCCCATCGCGCTCAGCAGCAGCGGCAGCGTGATAAACGGCCCTACGCCGATCATGTCCAGCATGTTGACCGCGACCGCGCCGGGGAGGGTCAGCGTGCGCCCGAGTTGTGCCTCATCTTCGATACCCGCAGTCTAGCCTGAACAGAAGCAAGTGCCGACCAACGGGAGGACCAGGCGAAGCGTATGAAGTCACGAATGGACCGTCTGCCCGGCGCAAGGGCGCACCTGGCTTCTACCCGTATGCAAAGATGAACCCATGCAGGCCCGCACGCTCGCCGCCCTCGCGCTTTTCTCGTCGTTGCCGCTGACAGCCCAGCAGATCGACGACCCTGCCAACCTCATGGGCGAGCGCGTCTCCGCGCCTGCGCTCGCCGACACGCTGCCCATCAACCACGGCGCGCCAGCGCTTGAGCAGCTCCTGCGCAAGCTCCGCACCCGCGCCTCTCTGATGCTCATCGTCGCCCACCCCGACGACGAAGACAGCGGCATGCTCACGTTCGAATCCCGCGGCGAGGGGGCAAGAGTCGCCATGCTCACGCTCAATCGCGGCGAAGGCGGCCAGAATCTTATGTCCGCCGACTTCAACGACGCGCTCGGCCTCATCCGCACCCAGGAGCTGCTCGCCGAAGACCGCTTCACCGGCACCGACCAGTTCTTTGGCACCGAGGTCGACTTCGGATTCTCGAAGACCAAAGAAGAGGCCTTCCGCAAGTGGACCCATGACCGCGTCCTCTACGACGCCGTCCGCGCCGTCCGCCTCTACCGCCCGCTCGTGCTCGCCTCCGTCTTCATCGGCGAACCCACCGACGGCCACGGCCAGCACCAGGTCGCCGGCGAGATCGCCCA
>CAXTVJ010000036.1:0-13261 GCA_964247715.1 uncultured Acidobacteriaceae bacterium
GAGAGGTCTGCAAAACCTTTATGCGTCGGTTCGATCCCGACCCGCGCCTCCATCATCTCTCCAACTTCCTTCAGATCATCGGCCTGCTCCAGACTCTCCGTTCCGCTGCTTGAGACCGCCTGCGAGCAAACAGAACCCGCACCCGAGTTGCAGGTGCGGGTCGATTGCAGGAAACGCTTCGGCTTACATCGCAGCAGCTAGAAATCGTACCGCAGCGAGAACTGCATCCGCCGCGCCTGACTGAGTTCGCTGGATGCGGTGCCCAGATTCGTCTGCGTCAAGGTCGGCGCGATCGAGAACGGATCGAAACGAACCGTGTTGGTCACGTTGTAAACCTCCCAGGTAAACCGCAGCGTTCCGTATTCGTTCAATTTCCAGTTCTTCGCCAGGCCCGAGTCGAGATCCAGATAGCCGTCGCCGGTGAACTTGTTCCGTTCGCCATCTTCACCCGGATAGGGCAGGCGCACCGGATTTCCGGTCAGCACGCCATTGTTGATCGCCGTTGGACTGGCGAAGTAGACCGGATTTCCTTTGGAGTCGAAGTGGAGATGAGCCTTTAGCGAAGGATCCGTCACCACGGCGTACTCCGGAATCTGCCAGTCGGTCGTATAGCCCGGTTCGAACAGCGAGAACGGCAGACCACTCGTCACGCGGAAGATGCCGTCGCTCTGCCATCCCCCGATGAACGCATTCAGAATCGAGTTCATGTTGCTCAGATACGCGCGTCCCTTGCCGAACGGAAGCTGATACACCCAGTCCGCCGTCACAATGTGTCGCGTATCGAAATCCGAGCGCGCCCGGTTCAGGTACGGCCGGTAGCTGCTGCCGATCTCGCTGGCGGCTCCTGCCGTGCCCGTCGTCGCAGCGCTCGAGAACTCCGACGTGCGCTCCGCATCCGAACCCATGTCGATGGACTTTGAATAGGTGTAGTTGATGTCGAACTGCAGCCCATGCCGACTGGGCCGGCGCAGCGTAACCTGGGCCGCGTTGTAGTAGCTCATGCCGATCGTCGAGAGCGCGTACAGCGAGGCAAACTGATTCTGCCAGAAACGCGGAACGTGATTCGCCGGACATGGAAGCGGCTGGCCTACAAATTCTGCGTAGCAGAATTCATCGAGGTCCGCCAAAGCCGTCGTGGCCCCCAGATCCTCGCGGGACGGTGCCCACTCATAGTCGTAGATGGCTTGTGTCGCCGTTTCGCCCGGATACTCAAGATTCTGCATATACGGGAACACATGCTCAAAATAAGGGATGGCACCGACCGTTGCGGGTCCGTCGCCATGGGCGTCCACGATCTTCGACAGCTGCGTACCCGCACTATAGTAATCGCCGCCGCCCTGGGGATCGGTATAGTCGACTGGCTGGGTCAAATCCAAACTCTGCAGCAGGTGCTTCCCCAGTCGCCCGACATAGGCGACCTCGAGCGTCATCCCGGCCGGCAGATCCCGCTGAACCGAGAGGTCGAAGGCCTCGGTGTACGGCGTCTTCAGCTTGCTGTCCAAGCCCCACGTGATCGCGAATTCATCGCCGGGGGTGTAAGGAAACGCCTGCGTGGACGCGACCGCCCCGTTATTGAAAGGAATGTTCCGGTTTCCGGTAAAGCGCGGCGCCGTCTCCGTGGTGAATCCCGCAGCGGGGTTCGTCACAGCGCTGGACAACCCGAACGACCCGTTCTGATCGTACGTGTTGATCAGGCCCTCGCCGTAGTGATCGTAGTACATGCCTGCGCCTGCACGGACCGATGTCTTGCCGTTGGGCGAGTATGCCACCGCAAACCGGGGCGCAAAATTGTCCTTGGATTGCGGCCATAGCCCTGGCTTGTGGTAGTACGGGCCACTGGGCGTAAAGGCGAAATCCGGATCGTAAATCTGTCCGGCCAGCGCTGCAGTTTCCCGCTGCTCGAAGAAGGTATGGGTATCGATGTTGGGTGCCACCTGCTGCCCGTGCGTCTCCCAGGGCGTTTGCAGCAGTGTATAGCGCAGTCCAAACGTCACCGTCAGGTTAGGCTGGGCGCGCCACGAATCCTGTATGTAGCCTTCATACTCGTTTGCCTTGAAGTGCCGGACCACGGGCGCTCCGTCCGCCAGCAGCGTGCCAGTTGTCGCGCTCGTCACCTCATAGTTGGAAACGTCCGTCACCGAGGGAACCGTGCCCACGAGGGTGGCATACGCAACGAGATACGAGTTCTCGAAGCCGCTGTCCACCGGCGGCAGGCCGAGCGTCGTCGGGTCAGGCGGTGCGCCGCCCAGCCAGTACGGATTCGTCGAAGCGCTGTTGAACGAGTCGCCCGTCCCGGTGCGGTTCTGATGCACAAGGCGCCAATTGGCTCCAAAAGAGAGCGTATGCGCGCCCTTGGTCCATGTCAGGTTATCGATAAGATTATTTACCGGCACGCTGACGATCGTGTTCCGTGACTCAGCCGTCGGCGAGGACAGGAAGCGGAAGTCCACATAGTCGCCCGATCCCTGGCCGCTGTTGCCGTATCCCTGCCGCGTGTAGCCATAACGCAGATCGTTCACCAGCGACGTGGTAATCGTCCACGTATCGCCAAACGTCATGCCCTTGGTATTGTCGATAATCGCGGTCGAAGGCGCCTGACCGGGAAACTGCTCCGTTCCTGCGATGGTGTCTTTCTGCAAGTTGCCGCGCGCGAAGATCCGCTGCTTACTGTTCGGGTCGTAGTCCAGGCGAACAATGCTCGTGTTGAGCCGCACCGGATTGGGCGAGGCAAACGTGTACGCCGCCGTATTGACCCCGTCGCCCGCTCCAGGATTTGGACTGTTGGCGGTGGGCAGCTGCGCAAAATAAGCAAGCACGTTCGGGTTCGCGCCCGCAGGCTCCGGGTAAGCCGACGTATCGCAAACCGTGCATCCCGCATCGAGCGCGGCCAGCTGTGATGGCGAAACCTGCACGTTCTGGCCACCGCTGGTGTACTGCAGCACACCCTGCTTGAACAGCGCCGTCGGCGTCGTCGCCGTCACCACCGCGCTCTCCGCCTGCCGCTGCCCTTCAAAGTTGCCGAAGAAGAACAGCTTATCCTTGACGACAAAGCCGCCCACATCCGCTCCGAAGATGTTGCGGATCAGCTTGGGAGGACGATTGTCCAGGCCGCTGGAAAGCTGCGCCTGCTTGTTGAAGTAGTCGTTCGAAACAGTATTTGAAGGCCGGAAATATTCGTAGGCCGCCCCGTGGTATTTGTTCGTGCCCGACTTCGTCACCAGCGAGATCTGCGCGCCTGAGCTGCGCCCCGCATCCGCGTTCGCATTGCCGGTCGTCGTGCGAAACTCCTCGATCGAGTCCTGCGTCTCGCGCAAAACGGGGAAGAACGCCAGCCCGCGCACCTGATCGTTATCGTCCACGCCGTCCAGCGTGATGTTGCCCTGATCGGAACGTTCGCCGTTCACCGTCCCGGAGCGGCTGTCCTGCTCCGGCGCGCTCTGCACAGGAGTAGGCAGGAAGAAAACGCCGGGCTCCAACGACACAAGGTCCGCTGGATTCCGCGTCTCGCTCGGCAGCGCCTGAATGTATTCGTTGTTCTTCGCATCGCCCAGCGACGCATCCGTCGTATTCAGCGACTGCGCCGACGCCGAGACGTCCACCACTTCGGTGTTGGCCTGCAGCGACAGCGAAAAATCGATCTTCGCCGGCTGATTGACCAGCAGTTGCGCCAGCTTCGTCTGCGCGCCGAAGCCCGCTGCCGTCACCGTGATCGTGTAGGTCGCGGGCGCAATCTGCTCCAGCGTGTACTCGCCCGATGCCGACGCAGTCGCTGTGAGGTGCTGGCCGGTCGCCTTGGCCTCCAGCTGGATCACGGCCCCGGGCACGACGGCCCCGCTGGGATCCCTGACCGTGCCGCGCAGCGAAGTGGTGGCATTTTGAGCCGCGGCCGTTGCAACCAAAACCGGCGCGGATAGTGCGAGCGAACAAGCAAAGGCAATTCCATGCCTGCGAAGCGTCATTCTTCCTCCAGAAAACGTAAAACGGGCCGTGTGCGCCGTTTCAGGCGCAGGCTTGTGTTCGTCCTCGGCGGTCTGCCCTACAGAGGCCCGCTCGAAGCGTTTTTATGAATTACCCCTGTTGTTACAGGATTGCGAACGTCAGCGCAAGAGGAAAATGTAGCGCTCTTCGCCGGAGAGGCTCTTGGCGGTTCAGGACCATGCGGACCGCACGGTCATAAACGGAACGGCTCACCCTTTCGCAGGGTGAGCCGAGGAGCAATCACATCGGCTGGAGCTACGCCGCCGGCTCCCGCCGGCCTTCCTTACTGGTGCGAAGCGGCGGATTGCCCGGGACCGGCGGCCTCTGCGGCTGGCTGCGCGTCGGCCACCGCCCTCGGCGTGCCTGCGCCCGGAAGCGCTCGAGTGATGGGCACACACGCTGGCGGCGGCAGATTTTCCCCCGGCAGGGCCGTCCTGCCCGGCTCACGCATCATGCCCGCAGCGCACGGCTGCAGCAGCGTCACCGGACGAAGACTCGGCGGCAGCACCGGCGGCGCACTCTTCAGCGATGCGTTCTCCTTCGAGCCCGGCCAGGCATACGGCGGCTTCAGGGTCTCTCCATACCCGATCACCGGGAATGCGGAAGGCAGTTTGAAGCTCCGATCGACCGCAACGTACGCAGGCTCCGGTTTCTTGCCCAGCAGCCGCTTATCCGAATAAAGCTGCAACGTATGATCTTCGACCGTCACCGTCAGCGTCTGATCCTTGAACGCTTCCTTCTGCTCGATCGCGCCCGGAAACGGCGAATCAGAGACAATCGTGATTCCGATCCATGGCGCATACAGGTACACATATTTGAAATTCTTAATGTCGTAGTTCAGCCCCGCCTTGCCCGTCATTCCGTCCACCGTCAGGGTGCCCCGCTCGATATCGAGCGCCACCGTCTTCGGCGCCTTCTCTTTCTTCCCGTGGATCTTCTTGCCCTTGTCGTCATATCCGAGGTTGGCCGTCGTCTGGAACACCGGCTTGCCCTGCTCATCGAACAGCGGATTGCCATGCTTGTCGCGCTGCTGCTTCACCGGCAGATCGAACATGGGCTTGCCCTCCGGATCGAGCCGCTGCCGTCCCTCTTCGTCCAGCATCGGCGTCGGCGCAAGCTCGACTACTGCCTTCGGCCCGACATACTCCAGCTTTCCTTGCTTTCCCGGTACCGGAACATAGCCCGTCGGGTGAGTGCCTGCCGCAGGAACAGTCTGCACATCGGCCGCGCCCCCGTCCTGCATCGTATTTCGCGGCTCCCGGGAAGCACCTGAAGGCGGACTCGCTTGTGCCGGTGCCGTCTGCACCGGCGCGGGCATCATTGTGGGAGCGCCCGGCTGCGTGGCCGGACTTCCCAATGCGCCAGGCTTCGTCCATGTCGAATCCTGTGCGCGGACCACGCCGATGCCAGCCGCCCCCATCAACAGCGCTCCAAAGATCACCTGATGCAAGCCCCTCATGCGAATCCTCCACCCATCCTTTTCCACAACGCAGGCCGTTGCTCAGGTCACCTGACGTGCGATAAACCGGGAAATCAGGAGAACTATATCGCTTGCTGACTACTTTCTTCATCGTTTTCCGCTCGACTCCTGTGGAGAACGCCTACACCTTCTGCGGCATTTCCCGCTCTGGAGTTCATGAGGCCGAAACGAAAAAGCGGCACACAGGAAATTGCTCCTGCCACGCTGCCCTGCCTCCCTCCATCTGCCATCTAGAAGAGCACCATGTCCGTCTTCCGAAAACGCCTAGCGGCCGCCGCTCCTGCCGTCGCCGACCTGCAACAACGCCGCTGGATCTACATTCCCTATGACCGGTACACCGATCGCACCGGCCCGCTTACCGAACAGGCCGCCGAAGACACAGGGATCGTCATCGTGGAGTCCACGGCCAAGGCCCTGCGCCGGCCCTATCACAAGAAAAAG
This sequence comes from uncultured Acidobacteriaceae bacterium, assembly GCA_964247715.1. Lineage (GTDB taxonomy): Bacteria > Acidobacteriota > Terriglobia > Terriglobales > Acidobacteriaceae > Edaphobacter. Next base: position 5,900 of record CAXTVJ010000036.1, read on the forward strand.
TTGATCGTCCTGATTTCGAACATGCGTCACTTCGCCCTCGAGCAGGCGGATCGCGGCGTAGCCGTTCTCTACCACTTCTCGCCGGACTCGCACGGCAACGCTTTGCTCGAGCTCCAGAAGACGCACCGGCTCCCCGCACTCACCGTCATGTCGCCCGCCGAGCGGGAGCTTCGCCTGGATCTCGCCCAGGCGCAGGCGCGCGGCCTCAACCTCACCATCGTCCCCGACACCACCTGGTGCTCTCAATCTGCAGACTTCCTCGACACCTACGGAGCCTTTACTCCCGGCAAAAGCTACGTCATGGACCGGTTCTACCGTCGCATCCGCCAAAAGACCGGCATCCTCATGCGCAAGGACAAACCCGTCGGCGGCAAGTTCTCCTTCGACGCCGATAACCGAAATCCATACCGCGGCGAGATCCCTGTCCCATGCTTCCCCGAGTTCCCGTCCGACCCTGTCACTCAGGAGGTCATCACGCTGGTCGAGGAGACCTACCCCCACCACTTCGGCATCTCGACCGGCTTCAATCTGCCCTGCACCCAGGCAGAAGCCGATCAATTCTGGGATTTCTTCCTCGATCACGCGCTCCCGCACTTCGGCCGCTTTGAAGACGCCATGCGTGACGACGAGCTCCAGCTCTTCCACTCGAAGACCTCGGTCCTGCTCAACCTCGGCCGTCTGCTCGCTATGGATCTCGTCCGTGAGGTCGCCGCCCGCGCTGAAGCAGGTACCGTATCCCTCGCCAACGCTGAAGGCTTTATCCGTCAACTACTTGGATGGCGTGAATTCATGCGTCACCTGCATGAGCAAACCGACGGCTATCGCCTTCTCCGCGGCCATGTTCCCGACGAGCCTCGCGCCGTTTCGCAAGAGGTCAGCCCCGACCAGACACCCCAGGCCGCCCACGCCTACAGCTCCCGGGAGCTCCGAACCGCCGACCCCTACGCCGGTGCCACGCCCTCCGCCCTCGGTGCAGCGCTGCCTCTTCCCGCCGCCTACTGGGGCACGCCCTCCGGCCTGCACTGCCTGGACACCGTCGTCCACCAGGTCATCGACGAAGGCTGGTCGCACCACATCACCCGCCTGATGGTCCTCTCCAACCTGGCCACGCTCTGCGGTTTCTCCCCGCGCGAACTCACCGACTGGTTCTGGTTCGCCTACGTCGACGCCTACGACTGGGTCGTCGAGCCTAACGTTCTCGGCATGGCCACCTACGCCGACGGCGGCCTCACCGCCACCAAGCCCTACGTCTCCGGCGCCGCCTACATCAACCGCATGTCGAACTTCTGCCCGCACTGCCGCTTCGATCCGAAAAAGTCCCTCACCCCCGACGCCTGCCCCTTCACTGCTCTCTACTGGACCTTTCTCGAGCGCAACGAAGCCCTGCTCGCCGGCAACTTCCGCCTCAGAATGCCGTACACCACACTGCACCGCAAGCAGCCTGAAGAGCTCGTTCAGCTTCGTGCCCGCGCCGCCGAAGCCGTCGAGCACCTCCAGTCCTTCGCCCGGCCGGAGTACGGCGCTTCAGGTCCCAGCCAGACGAAGGGTCATCCTGAGTGAGCGAAGCGAGTCGCACGCAGCCACGAATCACTACCTCGCCGGCAACGGCAGCGGACTCCGCACCGCGATACCATCGCGCGTCGCCTGGTACGCCACAATCTGTCGCAGCGTCTCGTAACTGATCCCGCTCAACGGCAGCACGCGTCCATTCGCCACCAGCGTCGGCGTATGGTCGATCCCAAGCTCGCCGGCCAGCTTCACCGACGCCGCCACTGTGGCCTGCGTCTCCGGCTTCGTCGAGCAGGCTGCGATCATCGCGGGATCCGTTCCCGCCTGCCGCGCCGCATCCTTCAACGTCGCGATGCCGGTCGCATCCGTAAGCTCCTCCTGGTGTCCGTAGACGTACGTCGCATACATCCAGAACCCTGCATTGCCCGCGGCGTTCGCTACGCACACCCCGTACAGCGCGGCGCGTTCCGCGAACGGGTGTACCTCGGTCAGCGGAAGATTCTCAAACACGAAATGCGCATTCGGAAAGTCGTCTTCCAGCCGCTTGATGATCGGCTGCGCTTCCTTGCAGTGCGGGCATTGCAGATCGCCGAACTCGACCAGTTCCAGATCCTTGCCGGGCGCGCCCTGTGAAGGCCCGTCCGCATGCTGCCGGAGCAGGTCGCGCGTCTCCGTATACGGCTGCGCGCCAAACGGAAGCACCGATCCCGCATCCAGCAGATGCCTGCCGTCCGGCAGCACAAAGAAGACCGCCTCCTGCACCTTCGCGTTCGGAACCCGTTCGCTTACCAGCGCCGTCACCCTGCTGACGCCGGGTGCGGGCGTCTGCTGGATTGCCGCTACCTTCCAGATCCGATTCGGATCGTACCCGATCACTGCCTTCAGGTAACTGTCCACCGTGGCTGCATCTGGAGTCTGCACCGTAAAATACTTTGGATTGACCGGCGGAAACGGATCCGCCACCGTCTCCGGAGCGAGCGACTGCAGCTGCAGAGGGGTCTGCCGCTGACCCGGAGCCGTACCTGCCGGCTGCGCTCCCGTCGTCCCCGTCTGCGCGCATGCCGCACCCGTCATCGCCGCCAGTATCGCAATCGCCGCCGTTCCCGCTGCCGTTTCAAAAGCCTGCCTCAACGTGCCAACCCTCTGCCGCAACTGCGGCCTGTCATCTCTGCCACTCAAACCTGATACGTCACCGCAATCGGAAACCGCCGTCCGCTCCCGAACGACTTCCTCGTCACCTTCAGTACCGGAGCCGCCTGCTGCCGCTTGTACTCACTCCGCTCCACCAGCTTCAACACATCTCGTACCATCGCAACGTCCAGCCCATGCTCGCGCGCAATCTGTTCCGCACTGCAGTATCGCTCCACGTACCCCTCGAGAATCGGGTCCAGCACCTCGTACGCCGGCAGCGAATCCGTATCCTTCTGCCCCGGCCGCAGCTCCGCGCTCGGAGCCTTGGTCAGCGTACTCTCCGGAATCACCTCACGCTGGCGGTTCGCATACCGCGCCAGCGCATACACCCGCGTCTTCATCACATCGCCGATCACCGCCAGCGCTCCCACCATATCGCCGTACAGCGTGCTGTACCCCACCGACATCTCGCTCTTGTTGCCGGTCGTCAGCACCAGCGCCCCAAACTTGTTGGAAATCGCCATCAACAGCATCCCGCGCAGCCGCGACTGAAGATTCTCCTCCGCCAGCCCGAACTCCGTGCCGGCGAACAGCGGCTCCAGCGTCCGCACCATCGTCTCGTAGCCATCGTGTATGCTCAGCAGCTCGAAGTGAATTCCCAGACGCAGCGCCAGATCCCGCGCGTCGTCCTTCGAGCCTTCCGACGAGTAGCCGCTCGGCATCCCGACACCCATCACGTTCTCCGCGCCCAGCGCCTCCACCGCGATCGCCGCCACCAGCGCTGAATCGATCCCGCCGCTCAGTCCAATCAGCACCTTGGAGAAACCGCACTTGCGCACATAGTCCCTCGTCCCCAGCACCAGCGCATACCACGTCGCCGCCGGCTCAAATCCGTCCTGCGCCGCCTCTGCCGCTGCCTCGGCCTGCAATCCATCCTCGTCAACAGCACCGGAAGAGGCGACCGCATCGGTATCGAAGACAATCAGGTCTTCCTCGAACGACTTCGCCTGTGCGATCACCGCGCCATCCGGCCCCACCGCCAGCGAGCTCCCGTCGAAGATCAGCGAGTCGTTCCCGCCCACCTGATTGCACATCGCCACCACGGCTCCATGTCGCCGCGCCAGCGCCCCCAGCATCTCCTGCCGAACCGTCCGCTTTCCCTGCCACCAGGGCGAGGCCGAGATATTCACGATCACGCGAGACTGCCGCGCCAGCCCGGCCGGCTGCGAGCCCCAGCGCTCCATCAGCCGCTCTACCGGGTCGACCGCATACAGCCGCCGCGGCCAGAAGCCCTTGTCATTCCAGGCATCTTCGCAGATCGTCACGGCAATCGGCCACTCGCCCGCATGGCCCGCCTGAATCGTCGAAAGACTCTGCTTCACGGCAGGCTCAAAGTACCGCTGCTCGTCGAACACGTCATAAAACGGAAGCAGCATCTTCGTCTGAGTAGCGCGTACCGCACCCGCCTGCATCAGCACGGCCACGTTGCGCACATGCTTCCCCTCCGCACCGCCCTCGACCGGCAAAACGCCCCCACACAGCACCGCCGGCTTCGCGCGCCCGGTCGTCCACGCGCAAATCTCATCCAGAGCCTGCGAAGAACGCTCCACAAAGGACCTTTTTTCCAGCAGATCAGCCGCGGGATACCCGCAGACCGCGAGCTCGGGGAAGATCACCAGGTCAGCGTCCAGCTCCGCCGCACGCCCGGCAAACTCCAGAATCTTCCGCGTAGTCCCCGCGAAATCTCCCACGGTAGGATCAATCTGCGCCAGCGCGATCTTCACTTGTCCAGTCTAAAGCAGCGTCGCAGCGACAGCTTCTTCTTTCCGATCCCGGGGAACTCCGCTCTGCCTTAAGATCCCGTCCCGCCGAAGACCACCCCAATCGTCCGAGCCAGAATCTTCAGGTCCAGCCAGAAGCTCCAGTTCTCCACGTACGCAGTATCGAGCGAAATATAGGAATCGAATGAAGGATCCTGCCGTGCCTCCACCTGCCACAGCCCGGTGATGCCCGGCAGCACGTCGAGCCGGCGCAGATGTGCCAGATCGTACTGTTCTACCTCGCTTGCGATCGGCGGCCGCGGCCCGACCAGACTCATGTCGCCGCGGAGAACGTTATAGAACTGCGGCAGTTCGTCGAGCGAGTACTTCCTCAGTCGCCTGCCGACGCGCGTGATGCGCGGATCGTTCACGATCTTGAACAGAACGCCCTCGCGTTCGTTCATATGCTCCAGATCCGCCTTGCGCTTGTCCGCATCCGCCACCATCGTGCGGAACTTGTAACAGGAGAACGTCCGCCCCTTGCGCCCGATCCGCGACGCTTTGTAAAGAACCGGCCCCTTCGAATCCAGCTTCACCGCGATCGCCACCGCCAGCATCACCGGCGACATCAACGTCAACGCAAGCGACGACAGCGCTGTATCCAGCACGCGCTTCAGCAGAAACGAACCGATCGGAAAATCGCGGCGATGCAGCGGAATCGTCGGAAACTGCCCGATATACTCAACCGGCGCGTTCCAGGCAAGGCCGTCGTAGAGATCCGGCACCACGCGCACATCAATCCCCATCGCGCGCGCCTCTTCCACCAGGGCGATGACCAGTTTCTTATCCGCCGGTACGGAAAAGAAGATCTCATCCACAAACAGCGAACGCGCCAGCGACAGCGTATTCCGGACATCTCCGATCACATCCGCGTCGCCCGACTCCGCCTCGCGCTCGGTCAGCGCAACGAATCCCTTGAACCGGAAGCCCAGGTGCCGCAGCGACTCCAGATGATTGCGCAGCGCATGCGCGACCCGGCCCGCGCCGATGATCAGCACGTTGCGCGTCTCCAGACCCTCCCGATAGCGCGTGTACTCCATATGTCGCCAGATGGCCCGCCGCACGCACAGCAGCACGCCCGTGAACCCGACCGTCAGCAGGACCACAATGCGCGAGACCGCCTTGCCATCCCCAAGATACAGCGCGCCGCACAGCAGCAGACCCGCCGTCAGCGTAGCCTGCACCGTCATCCGCTGCTCATGCAGACCGGAGCGCGATTGAATCGAGGTGTACAGACCATAGGACCGGGTGAAAAAGACGAGACAGATCCCGAACCAGAGCAAATACCACATATCGATCCGAGGCGTGGACACGAGAAGATGCGGGATCAGCGTAGCTGCCTGGCTCGCCGTCTCCGCGATCCGCATCCGCGCCGCCATCACAGCCGCAACCACCACCGTCATCATGTCGAGCGAAGCCCAGATCAGGCTCGTCACGGAAGGTCTCTGGAAGATTCCTGTACGCGCGCCGGCGGCCCCGCGCAGGCTGCGTCGCCTGCCCGAAACGATGACCTGCTGCAAGTAGTCCGGTGTAGCCATCCAGACGTCTCCCCGTGCTCAATCCGCCTGCCCGAAGCAACACACCAGTTTCTCGAAACGACGAGTGCTTCGCGTTACCCTGCCGTTTCGGCTCCTGGTCTCCCCTGCACACACGTCTCCACGATGGAAGGGTCCCGGATAGAAGCGTATCCCACATACGAACGCGCTCTAGTTACTTTTGTTTACCGAAGCATACTGGCACAGATCAAAGAAGGCAATACGCCAGAGGGAAGCACCCAAACCGAATCTGGACTCCACGCGTTCAGGGCATTACTTCCTGCTCCCTTTCGACGAAAGCGTCCGCTTTTCAGTCCCGCTTTCGGCATCTAGGCCGGCAGGACCAGCTCATCCAGGGAGAGAAACTCCTTCAGGATCGCATCGTCGCTGCGATCCATCTCCTCCATCGTCCCAAAAAATCGCGCCTCTCCCTGATGCAGGAAAACCACCCGGTCCGCCAGGCGGCGCGCCAGCCGCATATCATGCGTCACGACGATACTCGTCAGATGAAGCTGGTGTTTCAGCCGCTCGATCAGACTGCCCAGAAGATGCCCCATCAACGGGTCCACCATGGTGGTCGGCTCGTCGTACAGCACCGCCTCGGGCTGCGTCGCCAGCGCCCGCGCGATCGCCACGGAACGCTTCATCCCCGTCGAAAGATCGCTGGGCAGCAGATGATCCATTCCCGCCACTCCCACCATCTCCAGCAGACCCTTCACGATCTGCGCGATCTGATCCTCTTCCATGTCGCCGCGCTCGCGCAGCGGAAACGCGACATTCTCCCCCACCGTAATCGAGTCGAACAGCGCCCCGCTCTGAAAGACCATCGACACTTTGCGCCGGATCACCTGCAACTGCCGTTCCTTGAATCCCGTAATGTCCTCGCCGGCCACCAGTACCTTCCCGGAGTCCGGCTTCAGAAATCCAAGCAGCATCTGCAGCGAGACCGACTTGCCTACGCCGCTGCGTCCCAGAATGCACAGCGTGTCCCCCGAGTTCACGCAGAACGAGACCTCCTTCAAAACCTCGAAGCTGCCAAATGACTTCGAAACTCTCTGGAACTCGATGTACGCCACATGCTGGTGCGACTTCGTCTCCGGAAGCTCGTCGACCGCGGCCTCGTTCTGCGCTGCCGCCTGATCCATGAACTCGCCGACAGTCGCCGCCACATCCTCTGAAACCTCCGCGATCAGCGGTGCGTCCGGATCCGAATGGTGAACCTCGGGGGTCGGCGCAAACTCCGGCTTCTGCTCCTCCGCCGCGCTGTCCGGCTCACCGTTTGCCAGTGGAACGTTCTCATCCGCCATAGCTCCAGCCTATCCGAAGCGGACCCGCCGCCTCCACGCCGTCGTCCTCGCACTCTGCTG
>CAXTVJ010000036.1:13361-36021 GCA_964247715.1 uncultured Acidobacteriaceae bacterium
CCTGTGCCCTCAGGTATCCAGCACGTCCACATGCTCCTCAGCCTGCACGAAGTCCTCCGGCGTATTCAGATTCATGAAGTACATCTGCCCCGCAGCCGCCTGAGCCGAAGTCGTCCCGGCCCACCCCGGAAGCCCCACTCCACCCATTGGGCGGAACGTCGCTCCCTCACTCCAGACATACCGCAAGACCGGCATGCACCCGTCGCCCGCGCCCGCGACAGCCTGCGCCGCAGCCACCAGCTCCGGATACAGCTTGTATCGTCCCGCCGCCAGCGCCTCGGTCAGAGATGGCCCAAGCTCCCGGTGCACCATGCAAAACGTCGGCTGCGGCACCGCACCCACTACCTGCACCGACAAGCGCGTCCCATACCGCTTGTCCGCATCCAGAGTCGTACGCATCCAGTCCCACAAGAGCGATGTCGGCACAAGAGGCACATCGACCGGCAGAATCACGCTCCAGTCGTGCGCCGTATGCGCCAGCGCCGCCTCCAGCCCGCTCATCGGCCCGCAGTCCGGATGAAGATCCCTGACCACCGGCGCAAACGCCGTCAGCGCCTCGTTGTTCGAGAGGATCGCCACCTCCGCGCACAGGCGGCGCAGCTTCGCGACCGCATGCGCCACCAGCGGCTTGCCCGCAAGCTCCAGCAGCGCCTTATCCCTGCCCATCCGCGAGCTGTGCCCGCCGGCAAGCACAAATCCGCTCACCGGCATCGGGCAATAGGCCGCGGGCAGCTCCACCCTAAGCCCCCACCAGCTCCACCCAGCGCACAATCGACTCGATGCCGCGATGGAAATTACTCAGGTTGAACTTCTCGTTCGGCGCATGCAGATTGTCGTCCGGCAGCCCGAACCCCATGACCAGCGTCGGCGTCTTCAGCACCCGCACAAAATCCCCGATCACCGGGATCGACCCACCCCCGCGCACGAACACCGTCTCCTTGCCGAACACGGTCTTCATCGCCTCGGTCGCCGCGCCCACAAACGGGTTCTCCGTACTCACCACAAACGGATCGCCCGAGTGGATCAGCCGCACCTCCACCGTGCAGCCCTTCGGCACGATGCTCTCCACATAGCTCTTCAACTGCGCAAACGTCTCCGCCGGCTCCATCTCCGGCACCAGCCGCATGCTCACCTTCGCCATCGCCTTCGCCGGAATCACCGTCTTGGCACCCGCACCGATAAACCCGCCCGGCATCCCATGCACCTCGAGGGTCGGCCGCGCCCATAGCCGCTCCAGCACCCCAAACCCCGGCTCGCCCGTCAACGCCACCGAGCCCACCTGATCCGCGCGATACTTTTCCTCCTCAAACGGCAGCGCCGCCCAGGCCTTCTTCTCCGCATCCGTCGGCGCCGCTACCTTGTCGTACACGCCCGGCACCAGAATGCGCCCATCCTCATCCTTCAGCTTCGCAATAATCTGCGCCAGCCCCACAAACGGGTTCGGTGCCGCCCCGCCATACTGCCCCGAGTGAAGATCGCTCTTCGCCCCGCGCACCTCGATCTCGGTATAGATCATCCCGCGCATCCCCACGCACAGCGTCGGCAGATCGGGCGCGAACATATCCGTATCGCTCACCAGCGCCACATCCGCTTTCAGACGGTCGCCATGCTCGCGCACGAACCGCGCAATCCCCTCGCCGCCGACCTCTTCTTCGCCCTCGACGATCACCCGCACATTCACCGGCAGCTTCCCGCCGCCCGCCACCATCAGCGATTCCAGCGCCTTCACATGCATCCACATCTGGCCCTTATCGTCAACCGCCCCGCGCGCATACAGGTTCCCGTTCCGCACCTCCGGCTCGAACGCCGGTGACAGCCACTCCTCCAGCGGCTCCGCCGGCTGCACATCATAGTGCCCGTAGAACAGCACCGTCGGCGCGTCCGCTCCCGCATGCAGCCAGTCCGCATACACCAGCGGATGCCCCACCCGCGCCGGAATCACCCGCCCCGGCCCGTTCGCCTCGGAGACGATCTCCTCATCCCGCGACGTCTCGATCAGCTCCACATGCTCGAGCCCCAGCCGCGTCAGCTCATCCGCCACAAACTGCCCCGCCCGCCGCACATCCTCACGCCGCGCCGGTTCGGTCGAGATCGAAGGAATCCGCAGCAACTCCTTCAACTCCTCGACAAACCGATCCCCATGATCCTTCGCAAACGCTACCGCCGCCGTCATCGTCGCCATCACTGATTCCCTTCTCCCGCCTGCCCCTGCCCTGCCCCTTGGACCGCTCCCTGCATCGGCGCCGTCCGCTGCAGCGGATGCACCGCCAGCACCGCCGACTCGCCATCCTTCACCGCCAGCAGCTTGTCCATCGTCACTCGGCTCACGGCGACAATCGTCGCGCCCGTCGGCCCGGAACCCTCGCCCTGCAGACCCAGCGGCATCTGCGTCTTATCTCCCGCCTCCGACCACATCTGCCGCGTCGACGCATCGTCCTCCACCACCACCATCGCCGCCCCGCTCTTCCCGTACCGGTGCAGCGAATCCAGCGACGTGCCGCCGGCCGGCGCGCGCGACACCAGCAGCACCGCCCCGTTCATCTGCGGCACATCCCCCTTCTCCTGCCCCACCCGCCGGATCGGCCCCGTCACCCACCCGCCCGACGAAGCCAGCAGCTTGAACCCCGCACCCTCACTCAGCGAAACCGTTCCCACCGTCAGCGTCGCATGCCCATCCAGCGCCGGCACCGCAGGCGCAGGTTGCTGCGCTCTCACGGCCAACGGCGCAAGCAGCGCCAAACCCAACAACATTGCGAGCTTCTTCACCCAATTCTCCTCACCAGTCGCAAGCTCATCCTATCCGATGCAAAATCGTTTCATGCCCGCCCCCATCCAGACCTGGAAAGCCGAAGCCTACGCCACCCACGGCCGCTTCGTCGCAGACCTCGCCCACGACCTCCTCGCCACCCTCAACCCCCAGCCCGGCGAGCACATCCTCGACGCCGGCTGCGGCGACGGCGAACTCACCGCCCGCATCGCCGCCTCCGGCGCCAACGTCCGCGGAGTCGACCTCTCCCCCGCCATGGTCGCCGCAACCCGCGCCCGCGGCCTCGAAGTCGATCACCATTCCCTTACCGACCTCCCCTACACCGCCCAGTTCGACGCGATCTTCTCGAACGCCGCCCTCCACTGGATCGCCCGCGACCGTCAGCCCGCCCTGCTCGCCTCGCTTCACCGTGCCCTGCGCCCCGGTGGCCGCCTCGTCGCCGAAATGGGTGGCCAGGGCAACATCGCCGCCATCCGCACCGGGCTAAGTGCCGTTCTCGCCCCATACGGCCTCGACCCTGAACTCCTCGCCGCCAGCTTCTACCCCTCAGCCACGCAGTACCGCACGCTCCTCGAACAGGCCGGCTTCAAAGTCCAGACCATCGTCATCCTTCCCCGCCCCACGCCGCTCCCCAACGGAGAAGAAGGCATGACGATCTGGCTCAACACCTTCCGCAATGGAGTCCTCGACCAGCTCCCACCCGAAGCACGCGACCAAGCCGTCACCGACACGGTCGCCCTGCTCAAACCCATCCTCTACGACGACACCGCCCACCTCTGGACCGCCGACTACATCCGCCTCCGCTTCACCGCCACCACACCCGCATAACCGAACCGGGTGCCCCACCTTCACGAAGTTGAGGTGGGAATGACGCCGACACTTTGAGTGCCCCATTCATCGCAAAGCGATGAATGGGGCAAACGCCACCTGCTACTGCCCTGCCGCAAACGCCTTCCCCACAAACTCCACAATCCGCTGCCTTGCGTCGAACCCATGCCAGGGCTCCGGAGAAGGCTCCCCGAACAACCCGATCGCCAGGGGCCCATGATCCTCCCGCGGATACGTCACCATCTCCACCGGCACCTTCATCTGCCGCAGCGCCCGGTACATCTCCTGGCTCTGCCCCAGCGGATCGGTCGTATCGCTCTCGCCCTGGATCAGTAGAAACGGCGTCTTCGCCTGCGCCGCCCCGGCCAGCGGACTCTGCCGCCACGCATCCGCCTCATGCTCCCACGGCTTGCCGAAGTACCACTGGTCGTACCACGACCCGCGCTCGGTCCCATATTCGCTGTTCTGGTCGATCACCGGAGCCATGCTCACAATCGCCTTGAATTGCGTGGTCTTCGTCTCCACAAATCCCGCCATCTCCCCGCCATAGCTGTACCCGATCAGAGCAGTCCGCTGAGGGTCCAGCGGCTCCGTCTTCAGCACAAAGTCCACCCCCGCCATAATGTCGCGATAGTCGCCCCCGCCCAGGTCGTTCTTGTTCGCCGCCGCAAACTTCGCCCCGCGCCCGCTGCTCCCCCGGGGATTCGGCCGCAGCACCGCCCACCCCTGTCCCAGCAGAAACTCCATCAGCGCCGCATCCGCGTCCAGGTGCGAACCCAGCGGACCGCCGTGCACATCCACCACCAGCGGCACCCTGCCCGTCTTCGCCTGCGGGGGCAGATACAGCAGACCGTCGATCGTGAACCCCTCCTTCGTCCACGAAATGCGCTTCGGCGCGGTCGAACCCACGCCCTCCGGCACCAGCTTCGGCGTCTTCAGCACCCGCGCCGTCCCATCCAGCGAGCTCGCATACAGCAGCTCCGTCCGGACACCGCCGCCCGACCCCATAAAGACCCACCCGTTCCGCGCGTCGTTCGTCTCCGCACTCGAGACCACCGCCACCGGCACCTTCACCTCGCGCCTCTTGCCGAACACCAGCACCGGAGCCTCGACCCCGCGTTCCCCCAGCTCCACCACCTCGCCATCTGTCAACGCAATCGGCTCCGCCCCACGCAGCGAGCCCGCGAAGCCATCGCTCACATTCACGCTCGCCTTCGTCGCGACCGCGTACCGATAGAGATCCTCATACCCCGGGGGCGCATCCTGCTTCGCCTGAGCCAGATACCAGATCGCCTGTCCATCCCGCGACCAGCTCGCCGTCTCCACCGTCGCCGGGATCCCGTCCAGCCGCTCCGCATGCGCGGCATCGTCGCGCTTCACCACCCATGCACTGTTCGCCGGAGCGATCTCGCTCGCCCCATTCGCCTCTTCCCGCACCACCACCAGCGCGCTCGAGTCCGCCGCCCAGCTCGCCGCCCGCACATCCACCGGCACCCCCGCCGTCGTCAGCTTCTCCGTCGCGAGGTCATAAAGATAAAGCCGTGACCCATGCAGGTCATGATCGACCCATTGCGCGTCGGCCTTCGCTTCTTTCTGCTTCTTCTCACCCGGCGTCTCCGGATCGCTCGCGAGAAACGCGATCGTCTTCCCATCCGGCGAGACCCGAAAGTTCAACACGTCCACCTCGGCCGGCTCCAGCTTCTCGTCCTTTGCGGCATCTTCTTTCTTTGCGGCATCAGCCGGCGGAATCGCACCCGGCCGCTTGGACTCATCCACCAGCGGCGTCACCTTGAAGAGAAACGGCTTCGCCTCCCCGCCATCCATCGGCAGTCGAAACAGCTCCACATGCTCGCCGCGCTTTGCCAGAAACAGCACGCTCCGCCCATCCGGCATCCACTCGCCATCCCGCTCGCCCCGTTTGTCTGTCTTCTCGCCCGCGGGCGAGTACGTCAGCTGCCGAGGCTCCTTCGAACCTTCCAGACCAGCCCCATCCACATCCACCAGCCACAGATGCGAAGCCGCTCCATCCGCCGTCGCCTCCTGGACCCTCACCAGCACCCGCTTGCCATCCGGCGAGAGCCGCGGATCCCCCATCCTCCGTATGTGCCGCATCTGCTCGTTCGTCGGAAATCCCTGCGCTGTCATGCCCGTCGCATAAGCACAGCACACCAGGCCCACCATCAACCACCCAACTGTCCGCATCACGAAAGACTAACCGGAGTGCGCCGTGGAACAAAAGAAAAGGCCACGGTCAGTACCGTCCACGGATCCTTCTTACGGATTGGACCCACTGAACGTTGATCGTAGCCGTCCCTGATCCTGTCCCGTAGTTCACCCCATTGACGTAGGTCGCTGTCATGGTGTGGGTCCCCTGCGCCAGAGCGGAGGCCGCATACGCCGCCTGCCCGCTGGCGTTCACCGGAAGCGTAGCCAGCAGCTTCGACCCGTCGAACAGTTGAATCTGCCCGGTACCGGCAGGAGGACCTGCGCTCCACGAAACCACCGACGCGGTAAACGTCACGCTCGTTCCCGTCTTCACCGTCCACGCCGAAGGCACTACCGACACCTGCACCGGCGCCGCCGTCACCACGAACGTAAAGGTCGCCGGCCCTGCCGCCGCGAAGTTCCCCTGCGCCGGATACTCCAGCACCAGCGTATGGTTCCCCACTGCCGGCTTCGGCAGATCCAGATGGGTCGACCCATTCACCAGCGGCAGCCATCCGACCCTGCCATCGAAGATGTACTCGATCTGTCCCGGAACCGCCCCCGCATTCGATCCCAGTTCGATCGCGCACTGGTAGTCCGCCCCGTAGGCAAAGGTCGGGTTCCAGCAGTTCAAATTCAAATCCCCGATCGGCAGCGGCTGGATGCAGATCACCACGCAGCAGGACCTCACGCAGGGATGGGTCGCATCGCCCTCCCACTCCGCCGAGAGCTCGTGACTGCCCGCCGCAAGCCCCGAAAGATAGTAGTACGCGCATCCCCCGCCCTGCACCGGCACGGTCGCGATCAGGGTCGACCCGTCGTAGATTTTGATCGATCCCGACGCATTGCTCACGCCCTTCACGCACGCCGTCAGGTTGGCCCCGCCCGGATACGTCAGCACCTGGTTCGACAGGGTGAGCGTCACCGTCACCGCCGTCACCCCCGTCCCGCTCAGAGCCAGCGTCTGCGTCGCCGGCCTGCCGTTGCCCGCGTTATCCGTCAGCACCGCCGTTCCCGCCAGACTGCCTGTCGCAGTCGGCACAAAGCTCAACGCCAGCTTGCAGCTCTGGCCCGCAGCCAGGGTCTGGCCAGCCGCGCACAACCCTGCCCCCGTATCCACTTTAAAGTTGGTGGACGCGCTGATTCCCGCAAGCATCAGCGGTTCATTGCCGATGTTCTGGATCGAACCCGGCTTCGGGCTGTCGCTGCTCGGCTGCCCGACAGGTGTCGCGGCAAAGCTCACCGGATTCGCCGTATCCGGGTACTCGAGCGCCCACGCATCGCGGGTGTCAGTCGCGAACACATTGCCCAGTTCGTCGATCGCTATCCCTTCCGAGACCGCGGTCGAACCCGTAGTAAACGCCGTCTGCACTCCCGACGCGCTCACCTCGACGATCTGCAGATGGTAGCTGTCGTCGATATACACATCCCCGGCCGCGTCCACCGCCACGCCATACGGCAGCGCCAGTCCGGTTCCCACCGTGGTCTCCAGGCCGCCAGTTGCCGGTACCTTCACCACGCGGTTATTCTTCGTGTCCGCGATGTAGAGGTTGCCCGCGGCGTCGAACGCCACGCCTTCCGGCGCGTTCAGCCCCGTGCCCACCGTCTTCTCCGTCTTCCTCAGCAGAGAATACTCGACCACCGTGTTTGCGCCGGTATTCGCGATCAGAAGATCACCCATGCCATCGATCGCCAGCCCGCCAGGCTGGGTCAGCCCCGAGACGATCGTCGTCGTTGCCGATCCCGTCAGCTCCACCACCCTGCCCGCCGCCGTCTCCGACACAAACACATCGCCCGCGCCATCCACGGCGATCCCCGTCGGCAGACTCAGCCCGCTCGCCAGCAGCTCCGTCGGCCCGCCCGCAAGCTCCTGCCGGTACACCCTGCCGTCGCCCGAACTGACCGTGTACACGCCGCCTGCGTCATCCACCGCGATGCCCGCGCCCTTGTTCAGGCCGCCGCCGACCGCAAGAGGTCCAGACAACGGAAACGCGATCTCCGGACCGTCTCCAACGCCTTCCAGGTAAATTGGCGTGCTCGCTCCCGCCACCTCGATGCCGCCGCGACGCAGCCCCGGCTCCGAAGGCGAAAACTCAACCTCGCCGCTCCACGCGCACATGCCCGCCTGCCCGCTCACAGCCACACACTGCTTGCTCAACAGGGAAAAGTCGGGACCCGCCAACGTCAGCGACAGAGTCGGGTTGACGCTGCTCACCGGGCCGGTCAGCGGAACCGCAACCGTCTTCCCGCACGTGGATACCGGCGCAGCACTCGTCTTCGGACATACGTTCACCGCGCCAAAGCTCACGCTTTGACCACGAGCCGCGGAACCCGCGGCCCACGAAAGACAAAAAACCAGAGCAAACCAGAGCCGAACAATACGCATGGCAGTACCTTTTCTCGCGCCCGAGACGGAAGCCTGTATCAACGTTGAACTCCCACGATAGTGGGATCGCCGTCTGCAACTGTCAATGGAATTCACCACAACTTTGGGATCATTCCGAAATTCATGGCACCGGTGTCTCGGAACGGGACAAATCAGCAGCAACGAATGCTCCCGACGCCGTGCTAACTTCTCCTCGTGCGCCCCCTCAGCCTCGCTCTTCTGCTCCTCTCGCTGTCTACGCCGTTTCTGCGCGCTCAGGTCTTGCCCGCTCCCCAGCCGCTTCCGCCCGCTCAGCTCCCGCCCGCGCTCCAGCAGGACCTCGATCCCGAGCTCTACGCCCACATCCTCTCCACTCCAGCAGTCGACAACCACGCCCACCCCGTCCTGCCCCCGCCCGACGACTCCACCGACCGGAACTTCGACGCCCTCCCCGTCGACAACATGGAACCCGAAACCGACGTCGTCGCCTGGCGCCCCGACAATCCCGAGCTTCCCGCCGCCTGGCAGGCCCTCTGGGGCTACACGGCACCCGCACCCTTCCTCGCGCCGCTCACGCCGGACCAGCAAAAAGCCCTCGCAGCCGCCCGCGCCGCGATCAAGCAGCGCGAAGGCACGCACTTCGACCAGTGGGTGCTCGACCAGGCCGATATCGGCACCATGCTGGCCAACCGCGTCAGCATGGAGACCCTCGCTGGCCAGCACGCAGCAGACTCGGCCGCCCCGCGCTTCCGCTGGGTGCCCTATGTCGACGCGCTGCTCTTCCCTTTCGACAATGCGCTGCTCAAAGCACAGACGCCCGACAAGCGCCTCTTCTTTCCGCTCGAAGAAAAACTCCGCGCAAAGTACCTTGCCGATCTCGGCCTCAGCCAGCCCCCCGCTACGCTCGACGCCTACCTCGCCCGCGTCGTCACCCCGACGCTCGAGCGTCAGCGCGCCGCCGGAGCCGTCGCCGAAAAGTTCGAGATCGCCTACCTCCGCTCCTTCGACTTCTCCAACCCATCGCTCGACGACGCCCGCCGCGCCTACGGCAACGCCGCCCGCACCCCCGCCGACTACAAGCTCCTCCAGGACTTCCTCTTCCGCTATATCGCCCGCGAGTCCGGCCGCCTCGGCATGGCCGTCCACCTCCACACCATGTCCGGCGGCGGAGGCTACTTCTCCATCGCCGGCGGCAACCCCCTGCTGCTCGAATCCGTCTTCAACGACCCCACCCTCCGCCACACCCGCTTCGTCATGCTCCACGGGGGCTGGCCCTTCGTCCGAGAGGCCGGCGCCCTGCTTCAGAAGCCCAATGTCTTCCTCGATCTCTCCCAGCAGTCCCTCACCTTCCCGCCCCGCACCCTCGCCGGCTGGCTCCGCGAGTGGCTCGAGACCTTCCCCGACAAAATCCTCTTCGGGACCGACGGCTACCCCTTCACCGACGCCCTCGGCTGGGAGGAGTCCGCATGGATCGCCGCCCGCCACGCCCGCATCGCCCTCGCACTGGCCCTCACCGGCATGCTCCGCGACGGCGAAATCTCTCGCCCGCAGGCCATCACCCTCGCCGACCAGGTCCTCCACTCCAACGCCGACCGCCTCTACGGGAAAGCGGGTACCCCATGATCGCGAGGCACAGGCGAGCTATGGTGGGAATCGTCTCTTCGAGCCGCCCACAACGATCGTCCTCCAGGAGCGAAGCCAGCCCAAAGCGCGAGCGCAGTCGAAGGACCTGTCTTCTCACGCCGCCAGTGCGGGTGCCCTGCCCTCGCAACACCAGGGTGGGTCTTCAACATGGAAGCCTCTCGGCAAAACAGCGATTTTACAAACCCGCAATGATACCCTTGCACGCATGAGGTCCACGCTCCTGTTTCTCGCGGTCCTGCTCGCCTGCGCCCCCGCGCACGCCGGCCAGCCCTGCGCCACGAGCGACGCCCTCAGCCAGAACGCCTGGCTCGCTACGGTTCTCCCGGCCACCATCACCCGTGCCCTCCGCGCCCCACGCGCGGCCAGACTCCGCATAGCCCCGCGCCCGGCCGCCCGCACAACGAATCCAGCGTCTCCGCGTCCCGCAGCCGGCATCGCCACGCCGCACGCGCCTGAAGATCCCGCCCTCCTGCTCCACTCCCCCAACGCTCCCTAGCTGCCCGGGCTCGCTCCCAAACAGTCGGGTGCCCCGCGTCTCGCCTCGCAGACGCGGGAAGGTAAGACTCCGAACCCCGATCCCGCCCACCCAAATCCAGTAAACTAGAGTGCGCGCACACCCGCGCCCGCCCGGTCCAGTGCAAGCCCCGCGCGACCGCCTCAAAGGACGTCATCTTGCTTAACGCAGCCATCTCCAAAGTCTTCGGAACCTCCAATGAACGCGCCGTCAAGCGCATTCTGCCGCTCGTCGCGCAGATCAACGCCCTCGAAGCCTCCATCCAGCCGCTCTCCGACGAGCAGCTCCGCGAAAGGACCGCAGAGTTCCGCGCCCGCATCGCCAGAGCCATCGAGGGCTTCGACCCCAAAGAGCAGGCGGACGAACTCGCCGCCGCCGAAAAGGCCGCGCTCGACGAACTCCTGCCCGAGGCCTTCGCCGTCGTCCGCGAGGCCGGCCGCCGCATCGTCGGCATGCGCCACTTCGATGTCCAGCTCATCGGCGGCACCGTCCTCCACCAGGGCAAAATCGCTGAGATGAAGACCGGCGAAGGCAAAACCCTCGTCGCCACTCTCCCCGCCTACCTCAACGCGCTCGCCGGCCGCGGCGTCCACGTCGTCACCGTCAACGACTATCTCGCCAAGCGCGACGCCGAATGGATGGGCAAGATCTACGGCTTCCTCGGCCTCACTGTAGGCGTCATCGTCCACGATCTCTCAGACCAGCAGCGCCGCGAGGCCTACGCGTCCGACATCACCTATGGCACCAACAACGAGTTCGGCTTCGACTATCTCCGCGACAACATGAAGTTCGAGCTCTCCGACATGGTCCAGCGCTCGCATTACTTCTGCATCGTTGACGAAGTCGACTCCATCCTCGTCGACGAGGCCCGCACCCCGCTCATCATCTCCGGCCCCACCGACCAGACCACCGACAAGTACGTCCGCGTCAACGTCATCATCCCCAGACTCGAGCTCGGCGAACTGATCGAGACCGTCGACAACAAGACCTGGTCCGGCGATTTCGTCATCGACGAGAAGGCCCGCGCCATCACCGTCACCGACGAAGGCTGGGAGAAGATTGAACAGCTTCTCGGCATCGGCAACATCGCCGATCCCGAAAACTGGGACCTCAAGCACCACGTCGAAGTCGCCATCAAGGCTCACCACCTCTACAAACGGGACGTCGAGTACGTCGTCAAGGGTGGCGAAGTCATCATCGTCGACGAGTTCACCGGCCGCCTCATGCCAGGCCGCCGCTGGTCCGACGGTCTGCACCAGTCCGTCGAGGCCAAAGAAGGCGTCCAGATCCGCAAAGAGGATCAGACCCTCGCCACCATCACCTTCCAAAACTACTTCCGCCTTTACAAAAAGCTCTCCGGCATGACCGGAACCGCCGAGACCGAGGCCGCCGAGTTCGACAAAATCTACAACCTCGACATCGTCGTCACTCCCACAAACCGCAAGATGCAGCGCATCGAGTACTCCGACGTCGTCTTCCGGACCACCCAGGAAAAATACTTCGCCGTCGCCGATGAGATCGCGCGCCTGCACGCCGAAAAACAGCCTGTCCTCGTCGGCACCACCTCCATCGAGAAGTCCGAGCTCCTGTCCGACATCCTCAAGCGCAAGGGCGTCCGCCACGTCGTCCTCAACGCCAAATTCCACGAGAAGGAAGCTGAGATCGTCGCCCAGGCCGGACGCCTCGGCATGGTCACCATCGCCACCAACATGGCCGGACGCGGCACCGACATCCTCCTCGGCGGCAACCCCGACTTCATGGCCCGCCAGGATCTCGTCCGCAAAAATCTCGCCCGCGCCGTCTCCGCCGCGGAAGGCGCCATCCAGCCCGTGGCCGGACCCGGCATGTTCCGCTTCTACTACTCCGGCCAGGAGTTTGAAGCGCCGCAGCAGGCCTGGGACGACGCCGTCGCCAGCCACGAAGCCGCCGCCAAAGCCGAACACGACGCCGTCATCGAATCCGGTGGCCTCTTCATCCTCGGCACCGAACGTCACGAATCCCGCCGCGTCGATAATCAGCTCCGCGGACGCGCCGGCCGTCAGGGCGACCCCGGCGCCAGCCGCTTCTATCTCTCGCTTGAAGACGACCTCATGCGCATCTTCGCGCGCGAGTGGGTCTCCGGCCTGCTCCAGCGCCTCGGCATGGAAGAGGGGGTGCCCATCGAGAGCGGCATGATCTCCAAGCGCATCGAGGCTGCCCAGAAGGCCGTCGAAACCCAGAACTTCGAATCCCGCAAGCACGTCCTCGAGTACGACGACGTCATGAACAAGCAGCGCGAGGCCGTCTATGGATTGAGAAAGCAGTTAATGGAGGGGGTCGACCAGCGCCAGCTCATCACCGAGGACTACACCGCCACCATCCTGTCCAATATCCTCGACGAGTTCGCTCCCGAAAAAGCCGCTCCCGACGAGTGGAAGCTCGACCAGGCCTTCAGCGGCCTCTTCGACATCTTCGGCGTACGCTTCGCAGACCTCAACGCCGTATCCGACTCCTCATCCTCCTCTCTGGAGTTGTCATCCCGCAGCGCGGCGGAGGGCTCTGCTTCTGTCTCCGGCCTTACCGACGCCCTCGACGTCGCCGGCCTCAGCCGCCACGACCTCGGCGAGACCATCTACGACAAGCTCCGCGCCCGCTACACCATCAAAGAGCAGATCCTCGGCGACTCCACCATGCGCTACCACGAGCGCATCGTCATGCTCTCCGTCCTCGACGGCCTGTGGAAGGATCACCTCCTCGCCATGGACCACCTCAAGGAAGGCATCGGCCTCCGCGGCTACGCCCAGCAGGACCCGCTCGTCGCCTATAAAAAAGAGTCCTTCGACATGTTCGAGGCGATGATGCTCCGATTCCAGGAGGACACCGCCCGCCACCTCTACCGCATGCAGATCATCGGCCCCGACGGCCAGCCCATTGAGACTGCCGAGCAGCTCGCCGCGGCGCAGGCTGCGAATCAACAGCCCGCGCAGCAGCAGGAGCTTGAACTCGCCGGAGCCACCGCGCAGGCACTGCCGCAACCGGCGCAGCAGGCTCCGCAGGTCCAGCCCAGCCGCCAGGCCACCACCACCATCGACGCCCTCGAGCGCGAGTTCCAGAAGCGCAAGGAACGCGAACTCGAGCGCGCCCGCCAGTCCGGGGCCGCCGCCTCCGAATCCCCCAGTCAACCCACCCGCACCGGCGACAAAGTAGGCCGCAACGACAAATGCCCCTGCGGCTCCGGAAAGAAGTTCAAAAACTGCCACGGCATAGCCGCCTAGCATGGACGATCGATCGCGAGCACAAGGGCGAACCCATTGACGTTCCGCTCAACATCGAGGTGAACTTCCGCATCTTCTAACGCTTACTTTGTAAGATCATCCAGCAGCAACCCCGCCTTCACGGCCAGCGTCTGCGCCCCGTCCGCATCGCCCGTGTCCAGCGCCTCCCGCGCCTGACGCACGAAGTTCCGCACCCGCACAAGCCCCTCGCGATGCGCATCGGTGGAAGGCGCGGGCAGCCCCGCCAGCCGCTTCTCCACCGCCGCCAGCGCATCCGCCGCGCGCTGCTTCGCGGCCGGCCCCGCATCCCCGCCGGTCGAGAGCGAACCCACTACATTTGCCGGCACGGGCGCAGGAACTGGAGCTGGCGCGGCTTCGGGGACAGGAACTACGGGAGCCACCGGCTCCACTGGCTTTCGCCTCATCCTGAATCGCGGAACCACAGCCTTCTTCGGCATCGGCGAGGGCGTCAGAGGCACCTCCGGAATCAACCCGGGGGCCATCGCATCCGCATCGCTCAGCTCCACCGCGGGCATCGGCGGCAGAGGAGGCGGAACCACCACCACCCGCCGGTGACGGCAGCCGGTTGCGCCGGCGCACAGCACCGCCGCCAGCACCCACGTCCATGCCCGTCCCCGCCTCATGCCCGTCTCCCCGCTTCCAGCCCGGTCCCACTCCGGATCATCGCCCGCTCGCCGCCGTACACTGCCGGCAGACGAATCGTGAACTCCGTACCCCGGCCCACCTCCGACTGTACCTCCATCGCGCCGCCATGCATCTGCACGATCCGGTAGGTCATCGCCAAGCCAATACCCGATCCCTTCGGCTTGGTCGTAAAGTACAGCTCGAAGATCCGCGGCATCAGCTCCGGCGCAATCCCCGCCCCCTCATCCGTCACACGAATGACTGCTAACTCGCGCTCACGCTTCACCGTCAGCCGCAGCACCCCGCCACGCTCCATCGCCTGCATACCATTCAAGACGAGATTCAGCAGCGCCTGCCTCAGCAGCTCGCCGTCTGCCCGTACCGTTACCGCTTCGAGCGCCACCTCCCAGCGCACCCCGTTCTCCGCCATCTCCGCGCCAGTCAGCTCCACCACGGCGAGCGCCAGCTCTTTCACATCCTGATCCGCCAGGCGCAGCTCCATGGGCCTCGTAAAGTCCGCGAGCGTCTGTACCACGCGATCCAGCCGCTGCATCTCTCCGGCCAGAATCTCCACATGCCGCTCCGCGCCGTTCACCGCGCCCGGGTTCGCCGCCAACTTGCTCTTCAGCAGCTCCAGATGCACCACCATCGCGTTGATCGGGTTCTTCACCTCATGCCCCACGCCCGCCGTCAGCCGTCCCACCGCGGCCAGCCTGCGTGAGACCTCCAGCTCGTTCTGCAGCCGCTGCGCCGACCCCGCATCCCGCAGCGTCACCAGCGTCCCCACCCGCACCCTGCGGTCCTGCCCGTTATCGATCTGGTCGACCGAGATCTCCACCTCGCGCCCATCCTCAAGCTGCACCAGCTCGCCCGCGATATTCGCCTCCAGTTCATACGCATGCAGCACTGCACGCCCCAGAGCCGTCTCCGGCTGGAAAATCTCCGCCAGCCGCAGCCCCACCAGCGATCGTCCGCCCGTCTCCACAAAATGCTCCACCGCATCCGAAGCCATCGCCGCGCGGTCCTCGCCCGTAAACAGCAGAACACCATCCCGCAGCGTGTCCAGCATCTGCGTCAGGTTGGCCTGCAGGCTCGTATAGCCGGCCTCCTTCGTCTCGATCTGCACCCCGAGCCGCTCGATCGAGCGCGTCACCCGCACCATCGCATCCGGACTGCCGGTCGCCGGTGCCGGCTGCTCGGCGTCGTTGCCCGCCAGCAGCTCCAGCCGCCGGCTGATCTCCTCGATCGGCCGCACCGCGATGCTCGCCAGCACCCCCGCCGTCAACATCGCCAGCACCCCGCCCAGCACCGCCAGCAGCAACCCCGTCCTCAGCCATGGCACATAATTGTTCTTCAGAAAAGTCGATCGCACCCCGAGATGCACCGTCAGAAACGGTCGTCCGTTGCGCTCGAGCGGCATCGATACATCGAGGACGCTCGGCTGTCCCATCAGCTCGCGCCCCTCCGCCACCACGCCCTCATCGCGCAGCCGGGAAAACCGCATCCGATCCGCGCGCGGCTGGTTCAGCATCGTCGGATCCGTACTCACCAGCGTCAGCTCATGCGCATCCGTCACGCTCGCATCCTGCACCGACGGGCTGTAACGCACAAACGCGTCCATCGTGTCCAGCAGCGGCTGATAGCTCCGCAACGCATCCGCCACCGCCGCGTTGAACGACTCCTCCGTCGCATCCGCCGGCGGATGCTTCGGCAGCTCCACTTCCACCGCCTGCCGCGTCATCATCAGCAACTGCCGCGCCATCACGTCATTGCTCGCCGCCGTCTGCGCGATGCGCTGCCGCAGCAACTCCCCCAGAAACACCACCGAAAGCAGCGTCACGATGGCAAACGTCGCCATCGTCGCCGCCACCACCAGTCTCGTCCTCAGCCGCATCCGTTCACCAGCCCCCAAAACAAACGCGTAAACGGATAACAGAAGTCAAGACAGGGATCAAATAGACACGTCATCCACTGTTCGTCTCTCATTCACACTTCGCCATCTGATCCGCGTACGCCCGTGTCTTACTCCCGCGCATACTCCTTCAGCTTGTTCTGCAGCGTCTTGGTGCTGATCCCCAGAATCTCCGCCGCTCGCGTCTTATTGTTGTGGGTCGACTCCAGCGTCTTCAGAATCAGCTGCCGCTCCGCTTCATCCACGGTCGTCCCCACCTCGACATGCACCGCGGTCTCACTTCCCGGCATCGTGTGCGCCTGCGCCTCGCCAAACCCGACCGGCAGATCGTCGAGCCCCAGCAAACCTTCGCCCGCCAGCACCACCGCCCGCTCCACCGTGTTGCGCAGTTCGCGCACGTTCCCCGGCCACCGATAAAGCTCAAACTTCCGCAGCAGCTCCGGCGTCAGCCCCTCCACCCGGCACCCATGCTTCTCGTTCATATCCGCGATCATCTTCTCTGCGATCGCGCGTATGTCTCCCGGATGCGTCCGCAGCGGCGGCATCTGAATGTTGAACACATTCAGCCGGTAGTACAAATCGCCGCGTAACTCGCCGGTCGCCACCGCCTTCTCCGGATCCTTGTTCGTTGCCGCGATCACCCGCACATCCACCGGCACCTCCTGCTTCGACCCCAGCCGCCGCAGCTTTCGGTCTTCCAGCACCCGCAGCAGCTTCGCCTGCGTTCCGGCCGGCATCTCGCCAATCTCGTCCAGCAGCAGCGTCCCTTCTTCCGCCAGCTCGAAGCATCCCGCCCTGCGCTCCTGCGCCCCCGTAAATGCGCCTCGTTCGTGCCCGAAGATCTCGCTCTCGATCAGCGTTTCCGGTATCGCCGCGCAGTTCACCGCCACGAACGGCTTGTTCCGGCGTCCGCTCAGCTCATGCAGCGCCCGCGCCACCAGCTCTTTGCCGGTCCCGCTCTCGCCCGTCACCAGCACGCTCACATTCGAGCCCGCCACGCGCTCGATCAACGAAAACACCGCCTTCATCTCCGGCGACGACCCCACCAGCTCTCCCAGCCGCCCCGCATGCTTCAACCCCCCGCGCAGTGAAAGCCCTCCCGAAGAACCCACCGACGCGGAAGCTTGGCCCGTCACCGAACCAGCACCGCGTCCCTCCGCCGCAGGCGCACTCTCTTCCTCCGCATCCGCCTCCAGTTGCCGGCTCGCGCTCTCCAGAACTGCCTTCAGCCGCGCCGGGTCCACCGGCTTCGGCAGATAATCCCACGCGCCCGTTCGCATCGCCTCCACCGCGCTCTCAATCGACCCCTGCGCGGTCAGCATCACCACCACCACCCGCATCGGCAGCTCGCCGATCCGCTGCAGCAGCTGCATCCCGTCCATGCGCGGCATCTTCAGGTCCGTCACCACGATCGAAGGCGTCCACGCCGTCACCTGTTCCAGACCTTCCAGCCCGTCCGCAGCCCCGCGCGCCCGATAGCCCCAGCTCTGCACCAGCTCCGTCAGCCCGGTCCGCGCGTGCAGCTCGTCTTCCACGATCAGTACTTTCTCCTGCAAATCCATCTCCTCGAACCATACTCGCGCGATCAGCGCCCTGCTACAACACAAATTCACCCGTCGCATCCGGGTGGCCTGCCATCGCGAAGCGAAGCTGGGCAAATAAGAAAATGAGGGGTCCCGTAACGTTCAGATGCATGCAGGCCCGCTCTTTGGGAGCGCTGACACCATTTATCCTCAACCCATGCTGCCGCCCGAGATTACCCCCGACGATTTCCTCAAACTCAAAGCCGAAAACAGCAACACCCCCGCCGCTCCCTTCCTGTTGGACGTGCGCGAACCTTGGGAGCACGAACGCGCCTCCATCGCGGGCGCGACCCTCATCCCCATGCGCGAGATCCCCGCCCGCGCCCACGCCGAGCTTGACCCCGACCAGCCCATCATCGTTATGTGCCATCACGGCGCGCGTTCCCTCTCGGTCGCCATGTGGCTGCGCAATCAGGGCTTCGACCACGCACAGTCGCTCATCGGCGGCATCGACGAGTGGTCCCGCCGCATCGACCCCAACATCCCCCGCTACTAGGTCACTTCTTGAACTTCATACGCTGCCCGCAGTCCTCCCGCTGGCCCGTATAGACATTCCGGGGACCAACGGGAGCATCCGCGCAAAGCATGTAGAAGTCACGAAGTGACCGCCCGCCCGGCGCAAGGGCGAACTTGCCGTCTCCTTGATGAAGAGCCTTCCGCCCATCCAGGCCGACCCCGGCCGCCTCTTCAAGATCACGGTCTGCACCCGACCCTTCCGCGCCCAGGGCCCGCGCGTCGAGGCCGAACGCGTCGGCGACAAAGTAGTCGTACACAACTACGGCCACGGCGGCTCCGGATGGTCGCTCTCCTGGGGCTCCGGCGCGCTCGCCCTGGATCTCGCCCTCCACGGCCGGGACCCGTCCACCACCGACATAGCCGTCATCGGCTGCGGAGCCCTCGGCCTCACCGCCGCCAGTCTCGCCCAGCGCGCCGGCTGCCGTTCCGTCACCATCTACGCCAGAGACCGCCCGTCCGAAACCCGTTCCTTCCGCGCCACCGGGGCCTTCACCCCGGACTCCCGCATCGCCCTGACACACTCCATGCCGCCCGGCTTCCCCGCCCGGTGGGAGCAGATGACCCGTACTTCCTGGCGCGTCTACCAATCCTTGCTGGACCAGCCCGGCTCTCCCATCGCGCTTACTGACCGCTATTACCTCTCCAACCCTCACCCCGACCTCTACGAGCAGCAGCTCCGCGAACAGGATCCGCTCCACTTCGCCTGGCTCACCCCGCGTATCCAGGACATCCTCCCCGCCCGGCAAGATCTCCCGCCCCGCACCCACCCATTTCCCACGCAGTGGGCCCGCCGCCGCACCGAGCTCGTCTTCGACATCACCGCCTATACGCACCATCTCTCCGAGACCTTCCAGAGCGCCGGGGGCCGTTTCGTCACCCGCGAGTTCCACATACCAGCCGACTTCGCCACACTTCCCCAACCCGTCATCCTGCACTGCACCGGCTACGCCGCCCGAGCCCTCTTCAGCGACAACACCCTCACGCCCGTTCGAGGCCAGATCGGCTGGCTTCCCCCTCAGCCCGAGATCGATTACGGCATCCTCTACGAGGACCTCATCATCAATCCCCGCCCAGACGGCATCGTCGTCCAGTCCAATCCCAAAGCCGACCTCACCGGCTGGAACGACCCCGACGAAACCCCCGACCACGCCGAAGCGGAACGCAATGTCCGCAAACTCCAGGCCCTCTGCGCCGGCATACACTCAACCACCACCGCCACACCGGGTATCTCCTCTCAGCAAAGCTGAGGTGCGGGTCAAGCCGTACCCCGCGCCCTCTGGGCATTTTGCCTCCGCGTCCTCTTGCGTTCCGCCTGTGAGCAAGCTCACGGGATGTAATAAAACGGGTTCGGCAGCTTTACCGAGTGCTCTCCCGCGTACAAGCCGTTCAGATCGCTCATCTGATCCCCCACATTCAGCACGATCCGGTACCCCGCCGCCACAATCTTCCCGCGCTCGCCCGACTTGAACTCCGTCGTCGTCTGTCCCGCAGAACGATCCGCCGGCCGCAACGCCAGACCCTGAAACCCCACATACCCGACACTCTCGAGGTTCGCAATCGTATCCGCCCGCTGCGTCTCCGGCCTCCCCGAAATGAAAAACACCGCCACACGATCTCGCTCCGCCTCTCGAAATACCCGCAGCGTCCCCGCGATCGCCGTCCCACACCGCAGCGTCACACACCAGTTCCAGTCCTGCGGGATATACCCGAAGTCGTCATGCCGCTCCACCACCCAGTTCGCCAGCGCCGTTTCATCGATATCCAGTACCACCGCCAGCTTCTCCCCGGGCTTCGCACCCGCCGCACTCGCCCTCAGAAAGCCCAGCGCCAGCTCACTCTGCCGCTCCATCTGCGGCCCGTAGCAATCCGACTCGACGCAATCGTGATACCGCACCAGCGCCTGCTTCGCCGGCCCGAGGTTCGCAGGCTCCCCCGCAACCGTCTCCACCTGTCCCTGGCCGCACGCAGTACCCAGGCAAATCAGCAACGTCAAAATGATCTTCATGCAGCTCCCCCTGGCAAAACAGTGAGACGCAGTCGTCCCAGAGACGTGTGCCTGGTCTGTAGCGACCCTCCCGCGCCTACAAAGCCCGCGGATGCGTCTCCTCGTACACCCGCTGCACCTGCCCCACCGTCAGCTGCGTATACCGTTGCGTCGTGGACAGCCGCTCATGCCCCAGCATCTCCTGGATCGCCCGCAGGTCCGCGCCCTCCTCCAGCATGTGCGTCCCAAACGCATGCCGCAGCGTATGTGGATGAACATCCGCCGGCAGCCCCCGGCTCAACGCGATCGCCTTCACAATCCGTCCCACGCTCCTGGTCGTCAGCCGGCACGTCCCCCGCATCCGCAGATTCAACATCAGGGGCCCTGCCGCTACCAGCGCACCCTTCCCAGCTGCCGTCAGCTTCGCCTCGCGAACCGGCAGATACATCCGCAGCGCCGCCGCCGCCTCATCTCCCAGAGGAACCAGACGTTCCTTCTTTCCCTTACCCCGCACCAGCACCGCATCATCCGCCCACCGCACGCTCCGCACATCCAGCCCGCAAAGCTCGCTATTCCGAATCCCGCACCCATACAGCAGCTCAAAGATCACCCGATCCCGCTCCGGCCACGCGCCCACCTCTTCCGTCGACCCGGCCCGCACCTTCTTCCCCTTCGCCGCTCCCTCCAGCGACTCCAGCACCCGGTTCACCTCCTCCGCGCTCGGCACCCGCGGCAAATGCACCGGACGCTTCGGCGTACTCACCAGCAGCGCCGGATTCTGCTTCACCTTGCCCTCCCGCGCCAGCCACTTGAACCAGCTCCGGATCGACGCCAGCGCCCGCGCCGCGCTCGCCTTCCCCAGCCCGCGCTCATACAGCACCCCCAGATACGCCCGGATATGCCCATGCTCCACCGCATCCAGCCGTGCGTTCCTGCCGAGCCGCTCTGCCAGGAAAGCCGCAAACGCCCGCACCTCCCGCCCATACGCCCGCACCGTATGCTCACTCGCTCCGCGCTCCGCCGCAATCACCCGCAGAAACAGCTCCGCCGCCTCCGCAAACACCGAAACCCCGCGCCCGCTCTTGTCGATCATCTCTGGCACGCTACTCCCTGGTCCCTGATCCCTGGTCCCTGTCCCTGCTCCTCCCCCGCGGATGATGCTTTCGATGCACCGCCTTCAAATGCCCCAGCGCCACATGCGTATACACCTGCGTCGTCGCAATATCCGCGTGCCCCAGAAACGTCTGCACACTCCGCAAATCCGCCCCATGCTCCACCATGTGCGTCGCCGCCGAGTGCCGCAGCATATGCGGACTCGCCTTCCCGCCCTCCCCACAACTCCTCACCATCTCCCAAACCCACTGCCGCGTCAGCGCACGCCCCCGCACACTCAAGAAGATCTCCCGACGCAAGCCCACACCCGCCCGCACCAGCCCCGGCCGCCCCCGCTCCAAATAGATCATCAACGCCTCGCAAGCCCGCCGCCCCAGCGGCACGATCCGTTCCTTATCGCCCTTCCCCCGCACCTGTGCCCGCTGCATATCCAGCCGCACATCCTCCACCTTCAGCGCGCAGATCTCCCCCACCCGCAGCCCGCCCGCATACAGCAGCTCCAGAATCGCGTGATCCCGCAGCGCCACCGCATCCGCATCCGCCGCCCGCGCCGCCGTCTCCGTCCGCTCCAGCATCCGCGCCACCTCGCCCTCGGCCAGCGACTTCGGCAGCACCTTCCAGCTCGTCGGCGTCTCCACATTCACCGTCGGATCCCCCTCCACCCGCTTATCCATCAGCAGCCAGCGATAGAACCCCCGCAACCCGCTCAGCTTCCGCGCGATCGACCGGCTCTCCACCCCGTGCCCGCGCAGATCCTCCAGAAACCGGCTCACATCCTCCTGCCCCGCCCGCAGCAGCACCCCATGCGCACTCGCCGCCCGCGTCTCGAGAAACTCCGCAAACTGCTCCAGATCCCGCCGGTACGCCTCCACAGTCGAAGGCCGCAACCACTTCTCCACCCGCAGGTAATCCACATACTCCCGCAGCAGACGCGCGTTCCCCCCCGCACCCGCAGACGCCGCGATACCAGCCGTCTTTAACGCCGTCGATAGCCGACCGCTCATACGGTCATTATCCGGCGCGCCTTCTCCCTGAACCGCACTCCCCAACTCCGCGAACCACTCCTGCCACGAACCCACCTCCGCACGTGTCCCTCTCTGTGATCCTCCTTGCCCTCCGTGCTCTCTGTGCTCTCCTTTGCCTTCCCTTCGCGCCTCTATACTGAAGAAGCCATGTTCGAATCCCTCTCCGAAAAACTCCAGCGTTCCTTCAAGACCCTCCGCGGCCAGGGAACCATCTCCGAAGAAAACATCGCCGACGCCATGCAGGAGATCCGCCTCGCCCTCCTCGAATCCGACGTCAACCTCGCCGTCGTCGACACCCTCATCGA
>CAXTVJ010000037.1:0-9346 GCA_964247715.1 uncultured Acidobacteriaceae bacterium
GACGGGCGCAACTGCCGACGTGTTGCCGTTGCGGCATCGAGGCACGAGTTGGTGGCACAGGCGGCAGGTTGAAGAGCAGGGCGCGGCAGGTTGAAGAGCAGGGCGCTTTAAAAGAGGAAAGCCACGCAGCGCGGTGGGGGCTGTTGCGTGGCTGTTCCGGTACAGCACGAAGTGGGTGGACTTCGTAAGGCCAGCTCGACTCAACGCGAAGCGCGAGGAACCTTGCCCTGAGATAAAGATACGGTTCAGGGGTGGGGAAGTCAAGGCCTATTTCGCAGGAGGCAAGAGCAGAAGGAACATCGCCCTGACGCCGGGCGGGCACCACGGGGACTTCGGCAAGACCTTTGCGGGGTGTTCGCGGTGATTGCCTAGAGGCGGCAGATCAACAGCTCGCGCTCATAGACCATCTCAGCGGGGAGACGGTCGTGGATCTGGATGAAGAGCTCCTCGTGATTGATGACCTCGTGCTTCCAGGCGTCGCGGTCGACGAGCTGGAGTTGCTGGAACTTTTCGTAGGGGAAGTCGAGGCCCTGCCAGTGGATGTCGGTGAATTTGGGAACCCAGCCGATAGGGGTTTCCTTGCCGCGAACCCGGCCGCGGACGCGGTCGACGATCCAGCGGAGGACGCGCATGTTTTCGGAGAAGCCGGGCCAGAGGAAGCGGCCCTGGTCGTCTTTGCGGAACCAGTTGACGTGGAAGATGCGGGGGGTGCTGGTGAGGGAGCGCTGCATGCGGAGCCAGTGCCGGAAGTAGTCGCCCATGTGATAGCCGCAGAAGGGGAGCATGGCCATGGGGTCGCGGCGGACGTTTCCCACGACGCCGCTCGCAGCGGCCGTCGTCTCCGAGCCCATGGTAGCGCCTGCGTAGACGCCGGCGGACCAGTTGAAGGCCTGGTAGACGAGTGGGACGGTGTGGGCGCGACGTCCGCCGAAGATGAAGGCGGAGATAAGGACGCCTTCGGGGTCCTCCCACGCGGGGTCGATGGAGGGACACTGGCGGGCGGGCGCGGTGAAGCGGCCGTTTGGGTGGGCTGCGGGGGTTTCGCTTGGGGGCGACCAGGCAGCGCCGCGCCAGTCCTGGATGGAAAGACCAGGTGCCGACGGTGGGAGGTCGGTCATGCCCTCCCACCAGACGCCCTCGGGGACGCCGTCGCGCAGGGTGAGGGCGACGTTGGTGAAGATGGTGTTGGCGCGGAGGGTGGCCATGGCGTTGGGGTTGGTCTTCTCGCTGGTGCCGGGAGCGACGCCGAAGAAGCCGGACTCGGGGTTGATGGCGCGAAGCTGGCCCGTGCTGTCCGGCTTGATCCAGGCGATGTCGTCGCCGACGGTCCAGACCTTCCAGCCTTCGAAGCCGGCGGGCGGGATCATCATGGCGAAGTTGGTCTTGCCGCAGGCGGAAGGGAAGGCGGCGGCGACGTAGGTTTTTTCGGTGCGGCCATGGGCGTCGGCGGGCGATTCGACGCCGACGATGAGCATGTGCTCGGCCATCCAGCCCTCGTCGCGGGCGATGTTGGAGGCGATGCGGAGGGCGAAGCACTTTTTGCCCAGGAGGGCATTTCCTCCGTAACCAGACCCGTAGGACCAGATCTCGCGGGTTTCGGGGAAGTGGACGATGTATTTGGTGTCATTCTGGGGCCAGGGGACGTCCTGCTGGCCGGGCGCGAGCGGCGCGCCGACGGAGTGGACGCAGGGGACGACGCGCTTCTCGTCTTTGTCGATCTCGGCGAAGACGGGCTGGCCGATGCGGGCCATGATGCGCATGTTGACGACGGCGTAGGCGGAGTCGGTGAGCTGGACGCCGATCTGCGATATGGAAGGGCCGGACGTGGGCGAGCCGATGGGGCCCATGGAGAACGGGAGGACGTACATGGTGCGTCCGCGCATGCATCCCTTGAAGAGGGCTTTCAGTTTCTTGCGCATGACGAAGGGATCTTCCCAGTTGTTGGTGGGGCCGGCGGCGTCGCGGGAGAGCGAGCAGATGAAGGTGCGGTCTTCGACGCGGGCGACGTCGCTAGGGCTGGAGCGGGCGTAAAAGCAGCCGGGCCAGAGCTCCGGCGAGAGGCGGGTGAAGGTGCCGGCGTTTACGAGCTGGTCGCAGAGCCAGTCGTACTCGGCCTGGGAGCCGTCGACCCAGTGGACGCGGTCGGGCTGGCAGAGTTCGGCCATCTTCTCGACCCAGCGGATGAGATGGCGATTGGTGGTGGGCGGGGTCTGGAGAGAAGCGATCTTGGTGGGCATCGGGTTCGCCTCTCAAGTGTTCGCCGCCCGTCAAGGGATGTCAACCGCAGGTGGACAAGGCGTAACACGGATAAGAGGGATCAAGACGGGATAAGAACGGATAAGACGAAGGACGGGTCAGCGACAGGGCAAAGACGGAGGACTGGTTAAGGGACAAAGACAAAGGATTGCTTAAGGAAGAAGGCAAAGACGAACGAGTGTTGGAGGCGTAAAGCAGATTTCCTTTGGGAATGACAACAAGGGGAGCCTGATCCGTCGTCCCTCATATCCGTGTTGAGCCTTCGCCTTACTTGAGGTGGAGTTGGGTGAGGATGGGCTGGAGGGCCTGATCGAGGGCTTCGAGGTTGGTGGAGGTGTGATCGATGCCGATTTGCTCGAAGAGGTGCCATGTTTCGGAGAGGGAGAGCGAGTCGCCGGTCTCGACGACGCGGTGCGGGCCGAGGAGTTCGAGCTCCTGGAAGGCGCCTTCGACGTAGACCTCGTTGTTGACGTTGAAGTCGGGGTAGGCGGCCTGGGGGTCGTAGGCGAACGTCTTCAGGAGCAGGGTGTCGCCGGTGAGGTGGGCGCACCAGCCCTCTTTGTTGAGGAGGCCGAGCTTCTGGGAGCCGGGTTTGGCGGGATCGGCGCGGAGCAGGAGGTACTTGAGGCCGAGGGAGAAGCGCGGGTCTTGTAAATTGGTAAAGGCGCAGAGCGCGAGGGGCTGGGAGACGGGGACGTAGTCGTCGTGGGAGCGGAAGGGGACACGCGGGAGGATGGACGCGCCGACTTCGCAGACCGTGATAGCCCAGACGGCGATGTCGACGGGCCAGAGACAGTGCGAGGTGAGGGTGTGGTCAAGCGTGACCTGTGTGCCGCTGGAGGCCAGGGTGATGCGAAGGTGCTTTTCGATGCCGGCGGCGTCGACGGGCTGGCGGAGGGTGATGGAGAGGTCGCCGTCGGTGGTCCAGGGGACGGGCGAGTTGTCGGGCGCGTAGGTGGCGGGGAAGACCTCCGGCCAGCACCAGAGGCGGTGGCCGCCGAGGACCTTCCAGGTGCCGAGGGCGGTCTCTTTCTGGCCGTTGGGATGGAGGGCGAGAAGGTTTTTGCCGCCGGTGGGGCCGTAGAAGAGGATGCGCGGGCCGACGGCGGTGGTGACGATGAGGTCGACGGTGCCGTTGGAGAGTTTGAGGCAGTTGGGGAGGCCGGCAAAGTCCAGGGTTTCAAGGCTCATGGGGAGGTTGGATGCGGCCTAGATGGCGGTCCAGCCTCCGTCGATGAGGAGGGTGTGGCCGGTGATGAGGGAGGCGGCGGGGGAGCAGAGGAAGACGACGGCTCCGGCGACTTCGATGGGCTCGCCGATGCGGTGGAGGGCGGCGATGTTCTGGATGGTCTCGGCTTCAAAAGCGGGGTCGGAGAGCGCGGGAGCGGTGCCGGGTGTGCGGATAAAGGTGGGGGCGACGGCGTTGACGAGGATGCCGAGCGGCCCCCACTCGATGGCGAGGCACTTGGTGAGGTGGGCGATGCCGGCTTTGGTCATGCAGTAGATGGACTCGGTGGGGAGGGCGACGGCGCCGGCCTGCGAGCCCATGTTGACGATGCGGCCGTAGCCTTGTTTCTGCATGATCTCGGCGGCGGCTTTGGCAGCGAAGAAGGTGCCTTTGAGGTTGACGGCGAGGGTGCGGTCGAAGTCTTCTTCGCGGACGTTGAGGGCGAGGTTGGTGGGGGCTACGCCGGCGTTGTTGACGAGGATGTCGAGCCGGCCGAAGTGCCGGGCGGTCTCGGCGATGGCGGCGCGGACCTCGTCAAGTTTCAACATGTTCATTTGGAGCGGGAGGGCTCTGGCGCCGAGTTTTTCGATTTCGGCGACGAGGCCGTGATCCTGGGATTTGTCTCGCAGGCCGAGGGCTACGTTGGCTCCGGCTTCGGCGAGCGCGAGGGCGATGGCTCGGCCGAGGCCGCGGGAGGAGGCAGTGACGAGAGCGGTCTGGCCGTCGAGGCGGAAGGAGGGGAGGTTGGGCATAGTTTGGTGCTCCTGCGTTGCACGCTTACTGTACCGCGTTGCGGCGTAAGCGGGCGAGTGGGCGGCTATGGGTTGCGGATGTAGAGGGCGTAGCCAGGCGGAAGTTCGCTGCGGTGCCACCAGCGCTCGGGCGTGGTGGGGCTATACCGGTCGCGAAGGGTGTAGTTGGTGGCGACGAAAGCCTGGAGCGGCTGCCAGCGGGCGAGCTTGTCGGGATCGCGCTGGCCGTTGAAGCAGAGCTGGTCGGTGACGACGAGGACCGGCGGGCGGGTGGACTGGAGTGCGGCGAGGAAGGCGGCGCGGTAGCGGTCGCGGGTGGGGCTGGGCGGCGCGAAGAGGTAGCAGTCGTAGAGGAAGCCGGTGGGCTGCGCGATGCGCAGGTCGTAGAGCGTGTTGAGGCAGCCGCCAAACGTGTCGAGACACTGGACGGACTGGCCGGGGAGCGCTTCGAGGTCGGCGGCGAGATGCTCTTCAAAGGGTGCCGCGGTCTTGAAGGAGGCGATGTCGCGGGTGAGGTGAGGCGCGAGGAAGAAGACCGTCAGGCCGGCGGTGGCGAGGGCGAGGAGGGCGGCTCGCGGGACGGCGAGCGCGGCCTCCAGATCGGGGGAGATGAGCAGGAGCAGAAGGGCGAGCAGCGGGTAGCGATGGTAGGGGAAGCCCTTACTCTGCGCGAGGTAGGAGAAGAGCGCGGTGGCGAGGGCGAGCAGGAGGATGCGGCGTTCGGGCGTGAGCTTTGGGCGGGCGAGATAGAGGATGGCGGCCCACGGAACGAGCAGGAACGCGATTGGCGAGAGGGCGTGGCCGAGGAGGTAGGGGATCGGGCGGCGGCCGAGATGTCCGTGTAGAAGGCCGATGCTCTTAAAGACTTGGAAGAAGGCCGCGAGGGCGTGGAGATGGTGCAGCCAGAGGCTGGTGCAGAGTGCGGGGATCGCGAGGCCGGTAAGGGCGGCGGCTAGTCTTGCGGCCTGGAACTGAGCGTGTGGGGACGCAGGAAGAGTGGGAGCAGGGCTGCCGGCAGGAGGGTGGGTTTGACGATGAGGGTGAGGCCGACGGTGAGTTCGAAGAGGAACGTGCCGGCGATCGGGCGAGTGGGGTAGAGGCGCAGGAGGAAGACGAGGGCGAGCAGAAGGAGGACGGTCATGGCGAGGTCGCGCTGGCCGG
Source organism: uncultured Acidobacteriaceae bacterium (assembly GCA_964247715.1). GTDB lineage: Bacteria > Acidobacteriota > Terriglobia > Terriglobales > Acidobacteriaceae > Edaphobacter. The sequence goes on from CAXTVJ010000037.1 coordinate 5,398, forward strand.
CCTGGGCGATGCCGTCGTCGAGGTGGATGAGGGTGAGCAGGAGCGCGGCGGAGAGCGCGAAGAGTCGGGCGCGGAGGGTGCGCGCGGCGAGCAGCGGCATGAGGCAGCAGGCGGCCAGGCAGAGCGCGGCGTCGTAGAGGCGGAGGCCTGCGGCTCCGGGGCCGAGCAGGCGCATGGCGACGGATTCAAGCAGGTACGAGCCGGGGAGGTTGATGTCGAATACCTGCGTAGGGCTCGTGGCCGGTTTCGAGCAGGAAGACGACGTAGCGGATGAGGGCGGCGTCGCCAACGAGCGGCCAATGGGCGGCTTTGGTGAGCGCGATCGCGCAGGAGATGAGGAGGGTGAGGAAGGCTGCGGTGAGGAGGGTGCGGCCGAGGAGGGTGGTGTGCGGCGGGGTGTGCACGGGGGAAGTGTATCGTGCGGAAACACAGCTCACGTCTCCGATGCGAGACGTGGGCGTTGGCGATTGCGAGAGGTTAGAGCTTAGGCGAGAAGTCGGTGAGGGCGAGGAAGGTGGTTTCGATTTTGTTGACGAATTCGCCGTCTTTCTCGGTTTCGGCTTTGAGGGCGATCCATTCGGGGTCGGCGACGAATTTGGCCCAGGATGCTTTGCCGGCTTCGCGGCTGGCGTGGCGGAGCATGTAGACGAGGGTTTTGCCGAACGGTTCGGCGTTGGCGGGGTCGTCGGTGGGGGTCCAGAAGGCGACATTGTGCATGCCGCAGCGGGTGAAGATGGCGGTCTCGCGGGTGCGGAAGCGGTCGAGGATGAGGGGGAGCTTGCCGGGGTTGAGATGGTAGACGCGGAGCTCGTAGACGGTGGTGGGGGTGACGTCTTCGGCGGTGAGCGAGGCGAGGGCGGGATGCAGCATGAGGGTGACTCCTGAGATGGACAGGTTCTGGAGGAGGATGCGGCGGTTCATGGTTCTCCTCTAAGTGCAAGTGCGGCCTGACGCCGGGCGGGCACCACGGGGCCTTCGGCAGGACCTTCGTGGGGTTTGGACGCGCTTTGCGCGTGAAGACAACTAGGCTATGGCTGAGTTGACCAGGGACTGGGCTTCGGTTTGAATTTGCTTCAGGTGCGCTTCGCCTTTGAAGGACTCGGCGTAGATCTTGTAGACGTCTTCGGTGCCGGAGGGACGGGCGGCGAACCAGCCTTCGGCTGTCGTCACCTTCAGGCCGCCGATCGCGGCGTGGTTGCCGGGTGCTTCGGTGAGGATGGCGGTGATGGGGTCGCCGGCGAGGATGGTGGCGTGGACGTCTGCGGGTGATAGTTTGGCCAGCTTGGCTTTCTGGTCTTTGGTGGCGGCGGCGTCGATGCGCTGGTAGACGGGCGAGCCGTATTTCGCGGTGAGCTCGGTGTAGAGCTGGCCGGGGTCTTTGCCGGTGCGGGCGGTCATCTCGGCGGCGAGCAGGCCGCAGATGAGGCCGTCTTTGTCGGTGGTCCAGACCTGACCGTTGCGGCGGAGGAAGGTGGCGCCGGCGGACTCTTCGCCTACGAAGCCGAGGGAGCCTTCGACGAGGCCGTCGACAAACCATTTGAAGCCGACCGGCACTTCCAACATGGGGCGGTGGAGCCCGTGGGCAACGCGGTCGATCATGCTGGAGGAGACGAGGGTTTTGCCGATACCTACCTGCGAGGACCATTCCGGGCGGTGGGTGAAGAGGTACTCGATGGCTACGGCGAGGTAGTGGTTGGGGTTGAGCAGGCCGGCGGAGCGGGTGACGATACCGTGGCGGTCGTGGTCGGTGTCGCAGGCCCAGGCGACGTCGTACTTTTCTTTGTTGGCGATCATGGAGGCCATGGCGTAAGGGCTGGAGCAGTCCATGCGGATCTTGCCGTCCCAGTCGCAGGTCATGAAGCGGAAGGTGGGGTCGACGGTGGGGTTGAGGAGGGTGACGTTGAGGTTGTACTGGTCGATGATGCGGGGCCAGTAGGCGACGCCGGCTCCGCCGAGGGGGTCGACGGCGAGCTTGAGCTGGGAGTTCTGCAGGACGTCGAAGTCGATGACGTTGGAGAGATCGTCGACGTAGGCGGTGAGGAAGTCGTGGTGCCCGGTGGAGGGAGCGATGAGGGCTTGTTCGAAGGGGACGCGCTGCACGCCCTCAAGGCCGGCCTCGATGAGGGCGTTGGCGCGGTTTTCGATCCATTTGGTGATGGCGGTGTCGGCGGGGCCGCCGTTGGGCGGGTTGTACTTGAAGCCGCCGTCCTCGGGGGGGTTGTGCGACGGGGTGATGACGATGCCGTCGGCGAGATCGTTGACGAGGTTCTTGTTGTAAGAGAGGATGGCGTGCGAGAGGGCGGGGGTGGGGGTGTAGCCGAGGGACGAGTCGACGAGCGTGAGGGTCGAGTTGGCGGCAAGGACCTCGAGCGCGGTGCGGAAGGCGGGCTCGGAGAGGGCGTGGGTGTCGCGGGCGAGGAAGAGGGGGCCGGCGATGCGGTGTTCGCGGCGGTACTCGACGATGGCCTGGGTGATGGCGGCGATGTGGGTGTCGTTGAACGAGGTGGTGAAGGACGAGCCGCGATGGCCGGAGGTGCCGAAGGCGACGCGCTGGGCGGGGATGGTGGGATCGGGGCGGAGGTCGTCGTAGGCACGGAGGAGTGCGGGGATGTCGGTGAGGATTTCGGGAAGATGTCCGGGCTGGTTCGGCATGGGCGGTTGGATGCCTCTGGCGTGGAGATTTGGTCGTGCTGGATCGTCGAAGGAAAGTTTAGCGGATGGGGGGTGCGGCTGGCCTGGCGGCCTGCGAACCTACCCTGGCTTCGCGAGGGTAGGGCACCCGGTCAGGTGAGGCTGCGGCGGCGGGCGAGGGTGAGGGTAGTGAGTGCGGCGAGGGCGGTGAGGGCGAGGCCGGCTGGCTGGGCGGGGGTGGCGTGGAAGCGGAGGTCGATGACGTCGTGGCCGGGTGGGAGCGGGAGGGCGATGAGGCCGTCGTTGCGTCCGCAGGAGGTCGCGGGCTGGCCGTTGACGGTGACGCGCCAGTCGGGGAAGTCGCGGCGGTTGAGGATGAGGAGTTCGGGCTGGGGGATGTCGAGGGTGAGGTGTTGCGGGGCCTGGCCGGGGGTGGCGGTGGCGGGGGCGGGTTGATCGCAGGCGTCGGTTTCGGTTTCCGGGACGAGCCAGTACGGCGGGTTTCCCGGCTTGAGGGCGTCGTTATCGGCGGTGGTGGGTGTGTATTCGTCGGTGGGGTCTGTGCCCTGCGGGGAGTGGAAGAGGGTGGTGCGGGTTTCGACCGTGTCTTCGGGGTCGCAGGGCTGGTGGAAGGTGAGCCAGGCGGGGGTGACGAGGGCGAGGGCGAGCAGGATGGGCAGCATGGCGGCGCGTAAGCGGCTCAGGGTTTCCAGCGTGGGGATGCGGTCGAGCGCGAGGGCGGCGGTGATGACGAGGAGGGTGGCGAGCAGGGCGGTGAGTCGCCAGGGGAACTGGAGGAAGCGGAGCTCGGGAATGTGGGACCAGACGGGGAGCGAGAGAGGGGTGAGGAAGAAGGCGATGAGGCCGGTGAGACAGGGAAGAGGCAGCAGGCACCAGGGAGCAGGACGTCGGGTCAGAGTGCCGGCTGAGGTGAGGAGGACTGCGGCGAGGAGAGTGATTGCGATGAGGGAGGCGGTGTGGAGGACGAGGTCGTGGGCGACGTTGTCGATGGAGTAGGGCATGTGGTGGAAGAGGGTGTTGTCGGCGATCTGCATGCCTGGGACGGTGGCGAGGTTGGACTGAACGGTGCGCTGCCCGTACGCGGCGGGGAGGACGTAGAAGGCGGCGAGACAGAGGCCGAGGAGAGTGGCGGCAGCGGCGGTGAGGGCGAGGTGAAGGCGCTGCTCTCGTCGGAGGATCAGGCGGGTAAGGATGAGGATCGTGAGCGCGTAGCTGGAAAAGACGCCGGCGGGGGCGTTTGAAAGCCAGAGGAGCGCGATGGGGATCGCGAGTGGGATGATGCGGAGGCGCGGGGCGA
>CAXTVJ010000037.1:9446-11904 GCA_964247715.1 uncultured Acidobacteriaceae bacterium
AGCCAGAGGAGCGCGATGGGGATCGCGAGTGGGATGATGCGGAGGCGCGGGGCGAGGGCGGCGAGGAAGAGCAGGGGGAGCCAGGCGGCGGCGAGGAGTTCGCCATAGGCGGTGCGCTCGTACGCGGTGAAGAGCATGTAGGGGTTAGCGAGGTAGACGGTGGCCGCGAGGGTGGCGGCGGCCGGGCCGGCGTAGCGCGCGGCGAGACGGTGGGCGGTAAACCCGCTGAGGGTGAGGCAGAGGAAGGTGAAAGCGGCGGGGACGAGAGTCCACGGGAGGATGAGGCCGAGCAAGGCGCCGAGGGTCCAGGAGAGCGGGGGGTAGAAGAGAAAGCGCGGTTCGCCGGCGTTGAAGGCAGGGGTGTAGGCCCAGCGGGGATAGTGGAGGTGAGCGAACTGCGAGGCGGCTTCGAGCCAGGAGAGGACGTGGAAGTCGAAGTCGTGACCGCAGGAGGGGCCGGTGAGGAGGATGGGAAGGATGCAGAAGAAGGCCGCGAGCGGGATGAGGAAACGGTGGGCTCGCTGGGGCATGTTTTTGTTTTATAACGAACAGCGGCAAAGGCAACGTCGCCCTTGCGCCGGGCGGCGGTCACTTCGTGACTTTCCTGCGCGTGGCGTGGTTCTCCCGCTGGTCGACACGATCTCTGCCGCGCTCGACGGGAGCGCTGCGCGGCAGGTGTTTCCTGCTATGGAGTGAGGGTGAGGGTGTGGGTGGTGGCTTGAGTGACTGCCGCGTCGGTGAAGGGGAAGGGGTAGGTGGTGCCGTGGTACCAGGCCTGGAACTGGTCGAGGAGCCAGGGGCTGGCGAGATTGCCGGACTGGCCGAGGACGATGTTGAGGGTGGAGTGGTCGAGGTTGCCGAGGTCGGCGGTGAAGCGCTCGCTGGGGCCGAAGGTGCGGCCGACCTGTTTGATGGTCTGGGCGCCACCGGACTGGGGCTGTTCGCCGGTGCCGATGGGGCGGCCGACGAGCTTTGCGAGCAACGGGGATTGACTGAAGATGGGGTGTTCGATATCGAGCGTGTGGATGCTGCCATAGCGCCATTTGGTGAGGTCTGAGGGGGCGTGGGCTTCGCTGAGTCCGGTGAGGATGGCGGAAGCGAGGAAGTCATCCCAGCCGGCGTAGCCCTGCGGGAGCCAGCGCGGAGGGGTGTGCTGGAGGATCTCTTCGAGGGCGTAGTCGCGGGCGTCCCACTTGTAGAGCTCGGCGGCTTCGACGAGGTTTCTCTTCTGCTGATTGCTGACGGTCTTGATGTGGGGTTCGAGGAGCAGCGGCCAGAGGACGGTGTGGACGCTCGAGACGACGGCTGCGGCCGCTGAGTCGGTGGTCAGGCGGCCGTCCCATGCGCGGAGAAGGTCGGCGGCCTGGTGGAGGGTCTGGAGCTGGGCGGGCTTGTACTTGACGCCCGGCGCTGCGAGCGAGTGATCGATGGCGTAGGCGAGGCGCTGGGCGAGGACATGATCGAAGTCCGAGTAGACGTCGGTCTCGATGGCGAGCATGTCGGCGGCCTTGAGGTTGTTGCGGTGGTCGAGCAGCTTCCAGATGCGCTCGTTGCGGTAGGGTGAGCCCCAGTCGAGCGAGATGGGGTAGGGGTAGTCATCGGGGGTGACGCGGGCGTTGGCGGTGGCGATGACGCCGCCGGTTGGGTCGTAGACCTGCGGGAGTTGATCGAAGGGGATATAGCCGGACCACTCGTGGTCGGGGCTGGGGACGAGCGGGACGGGGCTGAGCGGGCCGCTGCGCCGGGCTGCCGGCGGGGGTGTTGGCTGGGCGTCGGCGGCTGCAGCTTGATCTGCAGAGATGTCGGGGGAGATGGTGGCGGGCGCAGGTCCGCGCAGGGGGATCTGGCCTGCGGCGTGGTAGCCGATGTGGTTCTGGTCGTCGGCGTAGACGGCGTTCTGGCCGGGGCCTCCCCACTTGGCGAAGGCGGCGAGGAAGCTGGGCCAGTCGTGCATGGTGGCGACGTCGAGGACTGGGACCTGGATGGCGTGGGGGTCGTAGATGGTCCAGCGCAGGGCGAGGGTGCGGGTTTCGCCTCTGAGGAGCGGCGTGAGGATGGGGGTGAGGGTGTCGCCGTGGCGGGTGGCGGCTACGTCGAAGTGGAGGTTACGTCCGTGCTTGACGCGGATGAGCTCGTCGAAATGCTGGACGGGCTGCCAGTTGGGTTGCCTTGCGGGCTGACCGGCGGTTACGGCCTGAAACTCCTCGCGATCGCCGGAGCCTCGGGTGGTCTCGATGTAGACGTCCTGGACGTCGGCGCCGAGATTGGTGAAGCCCCAGGCGACGTGGTTGTTGTGGCCGACGACGATGAGCGGAAGGCCGGGGATGGCGACGCCGGCGACATGCAGGGGTTCGGAAGAGCCTTGCATGGGAGCTTCGAGATCGGCTTCGTACCAGAGGCCGGGAAGCGTGGTGTTGAGGTGCATGTCGTTCGAAAGGAGCGGCTTGCCGGAGGCGGT
>CAXTVJ010000037.1:12004-33322 GCA_964247715.1 uncultured Acidobacteriaceae bacterium
GGGCCGGTCGGTGCAGGGCGGCCTGGGATTCGTCGAGGGGAACTTGCTGGAGCGGTGGACCGGGGAGGGTGAGGTCGGGTTCGGGTTTGGTGGGCGGGTGGTCGCGCCAGGTGGAGGTGGGGTAGAGATCCTGGGCGAGATCGCCGGCTCCGTTTTGTTTGAGCTGTTCGGTGAGCTGTTCGCGGGCGAGCTTGACCGGGAAGTAGGTGGTGAGGTCCTCGAACATGGCGAGGGAGATGAGGATTGAGTCGCGCGGGGTCCACGGGGCGGGTTCGTAGCCGAGCACCTTGAACTCGACGGGAAGGTGCGCGGATTGCGCGGCGATGGAGGCGTTGACGCCGCGGCTGTAGACCTCGAGGACGTGCAGCTGGTCGGGGGGGAGCACGGAGATGGCGCGGTCGGCGGCGGCGCGGATCTGGAGGGTGCGCTGGAGCTTGTCGTGATCGATGAGGTTGGAGCCGAGGATCTCAGCGAGCTCGCCGGAGGCATGGCGGCGGAGGAGATCCATCTGGAAGAGACGGTCGCCAGCGGTGATGAAGGCCTGGGCGAAGACGAGGTCGTCGACTGAGGCGGCGTGGATGTGAGGGACGCCCTGAGCGTCACGCTGGACGGTGACAGGCGCGGAGAGACCCTGGACGGCGAGGGAGCCGTCGACCTGCGGGAGCGAGTTGACGATAGCCGCTCGGATCCAGTGGCGGGCGACGAGATAGCCGGCGGTGCCGAGGATCGCGAGGAAGACGACGAAGGCGAGCACGGCGCGCAGGGCGAGGCGGGCGGTGCGGCGTTTGCTGCGGCGGGTGCGCTCAGCGGGCAGCGCGGGGGGGAGCGTGGCGGCGACGGCGGCGGGATGGTGGGGGTGCCAGTTGTTTGCTGCCGGTTCGGGCACGACAGCCTGGTTGTCGGGATGGCGACTGAAGCGCGTGGCGAGGCGCGGCTCGGGGTTCTCCGGAGTCTCGGATGGGTACTGGCTCATGATCTGAGCCTGAGTCTACATGGCCGGGTGTGTGGTAGCGGGGGAAGCGTCGGCGTAGCCGATGGCGGGCTCGAGGTCCGGCGGCGGGCTCTGGTCGGGGGTGAGGGGGTAAGCGCGTTTGGGCAGGGTGAGGTGGATAATAAGGAGCGCGAGCAGGAAGACGGGGATGAGGAAGATGCTGCCTTCAGGGCCGTCGGCTCCGCCGGAGAGCATGGGGGCGCCGAGCGGGTGGCTGGCGAGGAGATGTCCCTGGACGACGGTGCCGGAGTCGTGGACGCCGTAGAGGTAGGACTGGGCCCAATCCCAGGTGGTGTGGAAGCCGATCGCCCACCAGAGTGAGCCGGTGCGGTAGAGGGAGAAGGCGAAGATAGCGCCGGCGAGTCCTACGCTGATGATGCCGGCGGCGTTCTCGCCGGAGTTGCTGAGGTGGGCAGCCATGAAGAGGAGACCGGAGAAGATGAAGGCGGCTCCCCAGAACCCCCACTGAAAGGCGGAGCGGTTTTGCGGGTCGAGTGCGCGGACGATGCCGGCGATTCCGCGGGAGACGGTCGACTGGAGATAGCCGCGGAAGAAGAACTCCTCAAAAAGGCCAACGAGGAAGAAGCCGAGGAACCATTTCGCTGCGTAGACAGCGGCGGCGGCCCCGTGGAGAAGGACGCCGTCGAAGGCGAGGGTGTGCGTGAGGAGCAGGATGCCGATGAGCAGCGAGAGCGAGAACAATCCCCAGAAAAGGCCGAGGGCGAAGTCGCGCGGCATGCGCCTGAGGGTAAGGCCGTAGCGTGCGAAGCGCCGGCGCTCGATGAGCGACATGACGAAGGCGACGAAGAGAACGGCGGAGCAGAGGAAGAATTCGGGGATGAAGAAGCCGTTGAAGCTCTGACCCTGGGCGGCTGCGGCGGCTGCCTCGGCGCTGCCTTTGGCGGGTGGCTTTGGAATCAGGTGGAAATGCTTGATGAGCGTGGTTTCGCCGGCGATGGTGAGGCCGAGGATCAGGATGAAGAGCAGGAAGCTCCAGCCGGCGCGGAGACCGTCATCGCCGAAGAAGAACCGGCCGATGGTGGGGCGCGGCGCCTTCTGGGGGGAGAGCATGGGTGCGTCGGGAGAGCGGACTTCGTTCATGATTTCCTCGGGCAGACGCTTCAGGGCCGATGGTAGCCGATGCGGGGTGAAGGAGGGAATACGCGCGGGCGGGCGGGAAGTTCCGCAGCGCGGACGGAAGTTGGTTGTTGCCTGAAGGGCCTGATGTGCGATTCTGGGGCGGGGACCTGACGATCGCATGATTCTGCGTGTACTGCACCACAATAATTGTTTTGACGGCGCGTGTTCGGCGGCTGTGTTTACGAAGCTGCATCGCGAGTGCGTCGGCGGTGCTGACGGCTATGAGTATTGCGGGCTCGCGCATCAGCCGGGCGGCGCGATGAGCGACGACATCTTCGGGCCGGATGAGAACGCGATCGTGGACTTCAAGTACTCGATGTCGCCGAAGCTGACGTGGTGGTTCGATCACCATGAGAGCGCGTTTCTGACGCCGGAGATGCGGGAGCACTTTGAGGCGGCGATGGGGACGGAGCGGGCGAATCGGTTCTTCTTCGATCCGAACTATATCTCCTGCACGGGGCTGATCGCCGATGTGGGGCGCGAGCGCTTCGGGTTTAATACGTCGGGGCTGGGCGACCTGCTGCACTGGGCGAACATCATCGACGGCGCGCGGTTCGAGAGTGCGCAGGCGGCGGTGGAGATGCGGGAGCCGGCGATGAAGATCGCGCTGGTGATCGAAAATGCGCAGGATGCGGGGTTCATCCCGCGGATCATTCCGCTGCTGACGTCGATGCCGTTCCCGCAGATTCTGGAGCAGCCGTTCGTGGCCGAGAAGCTGGCTCCGCTGTGGGCGCAGAAGGAGGCGTCGATCGAGGTGGTGCGGCAACGGGCGGAGCTGAAGGACGGCGTGATCGAGTGCGTGATCCTGGACCGGGAGACGGATGCGCTGAATAAGTTCATCCCGTATTTCTTCTATCCGGAGGCGACGTACACGATCGCGGTGACGCGGTCGAAGGCACGGACGAAGGTTTCGGTGGGGACGAATCCGTGGACAACGCGTGCGCCGGAGAAGCTGGTGAATCTGTCGGAGGTTTGCAAACGGTACGGCGGGGGAGGACATGCGCGGGTGGGCGCGATCAGCTACGGGCCGGGAGACATGGAGAAGGGACGCCTGGCGGCAGAGGAGATTGTGGCCGAGTTGCGCGGACTGGAGCGGCAGCGGTGAAACGCCGGGAAGCAACGGGAACGGCAGGCGCGGACTCACACCAGATTGAGGTCTGACGATGATTACGTTCGTGCTGGTGGCAGTGGGCTTGCTGGTGGTTGTTGGAGTGATTTACCTGGTATTGAGCAGCGGCGCCGCGGGCGGGCGGCACAAGCAGAGCGCGGCCTCGGGCGTGAACGCGCAAGTGCAGGAAGCCGCGCGGACCGAGAAGGTACGGGCCTCCGGCGGGGATGATTAAAGGCGCAAGGCGGGGCGCAGAGGAGCAGCCGGTAGAGGACGCCGAGTAAGTCTGCTGCGGAGAGATGCGTCTCCAGATACAACAGGTTCTTCGACTGCTCCGCTGCGCGGCTTCGCTCAGGATGACTACAGGCGAGAACAGACCCGAACGGGTCTGTTCCGCTCAGGATGTCAAGCTCGCCTTCCGGGTCAGGGGCGCGGATGCACGGGCAGGAACTTGGTGATGTCGTTGAAGATAACGACCGCGGCGAAGAGGATGATGCAGACGAAGGCGACCTGATAGATGCGCTCTTTGAAGCGCGGATTGAGGTCGCGGCGGATGAGGGACTCGATGAAGAGGAAGACGATCATGCCGCCGTCGAGGATGGGGATGGGCAGCAGGTTAAAGATGCCGAGGTTGAGCGAGATCATGGCCATGGTCTGGATAATGGGAAGCCAGCCGGGCATGTCGAACGCCTGATGGACCTGAACGCCGATGCCGAGCGGGCTCGAGAGCGACTTGACCGAGACCTGACGGGTGAGCAGGCGCTGAATGACTTCGAAGATGAGTTTCGAGTTTTTGAGGTTGTCGTCCCATGAGGCGGCGATGGCCTGCGTGAGGGGGAGATGGTCGACGTGGACGGGCGGGGGTTCGGCGGTAAAGCCGAGGCGCCACTGCTTGCCTTCCTGACCGTCGGCGTAGGCGGGCGTGATGGGAATCTGGACGGTGGCTGACTGGCCTTCTGCGGGGGAGCGTTCCACGGTGAGCTGGGCGGGTTTGCCGCCGTGGTCCTGAAGAAAGGCGAGCAGGGCCTGGACCGAGTGGAGGTGCTGGCCGTCGATGGCGAGGAGGGTGTCCTGGGGCTTGAGGCCGGCTGCGGCGGCGGGCATGCCGGGTTCGAGATTGGCCACCTGGACGGGCGTGTTCTGCATCGTGGGGATGACGCCGAGCTCTTCGAAGGCGAAGTCCTGCGGATGGCCCTTGTAATCGAGGGTGATGGTGGTATCGACGCGTTTGCCGGCATGCAGGTAGGAGAACGGCGTGCGCTGGTTGATGTCCATGCTGGCACGCTGCTCGATGTCGATCCAGGTGGGGTTTTCGAGCGAGTCGAAGTGGACGATGCTGTCGCCTGGCTGGATGCCGGTTCTGGCGACCTGGCTGCCTGGGGAGACGTAGTCGACAACGCCGGGCGCGGAGAGGAAGTCCATTACCTCGTGATGGGCCATGAAGAGGCCGGTCATGAGCAGGAGCGAGAGGATGAAGTTCGCGACGGGGCCGGCGACGGTGATGATGGCGCGCTGCCAGCGGGGATGGTTCTGGAACTCGCCCGGGTCGTCGGAGTTGTGGGTTTCGCCGGGAAGTTCGCCGGCCATCTTGACGTAGCCGCCGAGGGGCAGGAGATTGATCTGGTAGGAAGTTCCGCCGGTCTCGAAGCCGAAGAGCTTGCGGCCGAAGCCGATGGCGAAGGTCTCCACACGGACCTTGCAGAGCTTGGCCGCGGCAAAGTGGCCGAACTCGTGCACGATGACCATGATGCCGAGCACGATGCCGAGCTCGGGAATCGCGGAGAGGCTGGAGGCGGAGAACAGCGACAAAGCGGCGACCTCTTGCGGTGCGGGACTGGCCCTGTGCGGGACTCAGGTCCGGGCTGCGCGGATGACTTCCTGGGCGACCGTCCGGGCCGCGCGGTCGGCCGCGAGGACCTCGCTGAGAGACGCGGGGACGGAGGCCGGAGTGAGCTCCAGTACACGCTCGATTGTACGCGGGATGCCGAGGAAGGGAATGACTCCATCGAGGAAGGCGGCGACGGCGATCTCATCGGCGGCGTTGAGGGTGATGCAGGCGGACGGGCCGGCGGCAGCGGCCTCGTAGGCGAGGCGCAGGCAGGGGAAACGGGCGAGGTCGGGCTCGGCGAAATCCAGGTGTGAGAGCTTCGCGAGGTCGAAGGTGAGATCGGATCTGGGGCGCTCGGGAAAGGCGAGCGCGTACAGGATGGGCAGGCGCATGTCGGTGACGGAGATCTGCGCGAGGATGGAGCCGTCGATGAACTCGACCAGGGAATGAACGGTGGACTGCGGGTGGACGGTGACGCGGACCTGAGCAGGCGGGAGATCGAAGAGGCGGCAGGCCTCGATGACCTCGAAGCCCTTGTTCATCATGGTCGCGGAGTCGATGGTGATCCGGCGGCCCATGACCCAGGTGGGATGCTTGAGCGCCTGCGCGGGGGTGATGTGCTCGAAGTCGGCCGCGGGGGTGTTGCGGAAGGGGCCGCCGGAGGCGGTGAGCCAGACCTGAGCGACCTCCTGCGGCGCGCCACCGCGCAGGCACTGGTGGACGGCGTTGTGCTCGGAGTCGATGGGGAGAAGCGCAACGTTATGGGCGCGGGCGGCGGCGAGGATGAGCTCGCCGGCGGCGACGAGGCACTCTTTATTGGCGAGGCCGATGGTCTTGCCGGCCTGGACGGCGGCGTAGGTGGCCTCGAGCCCGGCCACGCCGACGATGGCGGAGACGACGAAGTCGACCTCGGGTAATGTGGCGACGGCGACCGAGCCGGCGGTTCCGTGGAGAACTTCGATGCCGGTGATGTGGGCGGTTTTGAGATGGGTACGGAGTTGGGCGGCGTGCTCTTCCGTGGCGAGCGAGACGAGGCGTGGGCGCCAGCGCTTCGCCTGCTGAAAGGCGAGCTGGACGTTGGAGCCGGCGGCCAGGGCTATGGGAGCGTAGCGGTCGGGAAACTGCTCGCAAATAGAGAGAGTGGAGGTGCCGATGGAGCCGGTGGAGCCAAGGATGGCAATCTGTTTCACCTGGCTATTTTCGCAGAATGGGAGCGCGAGGAGAGTTACTGGCGGGGCAGGCGGGCTTCGACGGCCGCGAGGCGCTCGCGGATGTCTATGGCAATGTCGAGCTTTTCGGAGAGAGCGCGGATCAGCTGGGCGTTTCGCTCACCGCTACGCTGGATGAGCATCGCGTTCGTCTCGTCGTTCTTCTGGATGAGTTGGGCGTTCTTCTCGTCACCCTGCTGGATGAGCCGCCCGTTCTTTTTCACCCCGAACTTGATGAGTTGTTCGAGGCTTTCAGGACGCAGGCGCGTCTCTTCGAGGAGTGTGTGTCGACAGAGTCCGAACGGCTTTCAGTTCCGGCACGAGGAGATCCGGAACGATCTCGCGGACGGAGTCGACTGTGTTCTTCTCCGCACTCATGCGATCAGCCTACGCCAGACGTACCTAGCGGTCGCGGCTGGTGACGAAGCCGGGAACCCAGAGCAGGGCCCGCTTTGCGTCGGAGGATGGGAGGTCGGCGATCGAGAGGCGGGCGGCTTCAGCGTAGGCGCAGGCGGTGTCCATGGCGTAGTCGAGCGAGCCGTGGCGATGGAGGATTTCGAGGATCTCGGCGTGGGTGACGCGGGTGAAGCTGCGGTCGGCGAGAACGGTGCGGATGGCCTCGCGGTCGGCTCCGGTGCCGCGCTCAAGCGCGTGGATGACGGCGAGGGTGGCCTTGCCTTCGCGGAGGTCGGAGGCGACGGGCTTGCCGAGGACGTCTTCGGTGGCGGTGAGGTCGAGGACGTCGTCGACGATCTGGAAGGCGAGGCCGAGGTTGCGGCCGTACTCGCCAAGCTGCTGGTCGTAGGGCGGCACTTCGTCGCCGGGCAAGGGCGCGACCTCGTCGCGGGATCCGGCATGCGAGGTGTAGTCGGCGATGGCGGCACCGAGCTGCATGGAGACTTTGAAGAGGCAGGCGGTCTTGCGGTAGATGAGATCGAAGTACTCTTCCTCGTTGATGAGGTGGCCAAGTTTTTCGATCTGCAGGAGCTCGCCCTCGACCATCTGCTGGGTGAGCGAGATGAGCAGGTCGAGGACGCGAAAGTTACGCTCCTCGAGGGCGGTGCGAAAGCTCTGCATGTAGAGCCAGTCGCCGGCGAGGACGCACTTGCTGTTGCCCCAGCTGGTGTTGGAAGAGGGGCGGCCGCGGCGGGTGTCGGCTTCGTCGATGATGTCGTCGTGGACGAGGGTGGCGGTGTGAAGCATCTCGACGACGGCGCCGAGGCGTATGCGGGCGGCGGACTTGCAGCCGAGGGCCTTTGAGGAGAGCAGCAGCAGGAGCGGGCGGATCCGCTTGCCGCCTCCGGCGATGAGGTACTCGGCGATGTCGGTGATGACGCGGACGGGCGAGGCGGATTGGCGGGTAAACTCACGCTCGATCGCGGAGAGGTCGTCGCGGAGGAGATCGATGACCTCGTCTGCGGTCGCGATGGAGGGCATGCTCACTCCTGCTTAGAGTATCAGGCGGGTCTTTGAGGAGCGGAGCTGTTCGGGAAATTTGATCCTGTTCAAAAGTTGCCTGCGAGTGTGCACGGGCGAGCTTCAGCAGGCGTGCCGCACCCGTCAGTCAGCTTAGCGGTGTTCGGGCTTCGCTCCAGGGACGCGGGTCGGTGGTGCCGGGTTCGGGTGCGGGATCTTTGCTGGTGATCTCGTGTTCTTTCTTTTCTTTGCGAACGGTGTTGCTGGCACCGGAGCTGATGTCGCCGGGACGCGGTTCGAGCTCGCCGGACTGGACGTCGTCGAGCTCGTCTTCCTGGCCGCCGAGGCCGTCAACGAAGACCGGCAGCGGAGCGTTCTGTGCGCAGTACGTGAGCTGCATCATCGGAGTGCCTCGGGAGGTGTCAGTTGGAGCGAAAGTTGGTGAACTGGAGCTCGACGCCGAAGTCGCCGCCGCGGAGTCTGGCCATGATCTGCTGGAGAATGTCGCGGTCTTTGGAGGTGATGCGGACGGTGTCGCCCTGGATGGAGGCCTGGGCCTTGAGCTTGGAGTCCTTGACGGCGGCGACGATCTTCTTGGCGCTGTCGCCCTCGATGCCCTGCTTGAGCTTGATCTTCTGGCGGACGGACTGGCCGGCTGCGGGCTCGACGGTCTCGTATTCAAGATTCTTGAGCGAGATGCCGCGCTTGACGAGCTTCTGGGACAGGATCTCTTTGACGGCGGTGAGGCTGTACTCGTCCTGCGAGGCGAGCTGGATGGTGTCGGTGCCTTCAAGCTCGATCTTCGATTTGGAGTTCTTGAGATCGAAGCGCGCTCCGAGCTCTTTGAGCGCCTGATCGATCGCGTTTTTCACTTCCTGGAGTTCTACTTTGCTGACTACGTCGAAGCTGTTATCGGCTGCCATGGAATCCTCTCTCGACTGTCTATTATGCGGGAGGAAGAAGCTTAACGCCGATCTTCACCGATGACACCGATCAAGACGGATTCTCTATTGAGGCAGGTGTGGGAAGAGGCTGTGGAAGTTTTTGGTAGTGAGGGTGGCGATCGCTTCGGGGGTGATGTTGCGGAGCTGGGCGAGGAACGCGGCGGTGTGGGCGACGAATGCCGGCTGGTTCTGCTGCCCGCGGCGGGGAATGGGCGCGAGGAAGGGGCTGTCGGTCTCGATGAGGATGCGGTTTTCGGGGGCTTCGCGGCCGGACTGCTGGATGCCGAAGGCTTTGGGGTAGGTGAGGTTGCCGGCGAAGGAGAGATAGAAGCCGGCTTCGACGGCCTGCCGGGCTTCGGCGGGAGAGCCGGAGAAGCAATGCATGACGCCGGGGAGGCCGGTGGGGGACCAGTGTTGTCGAATCAGCTCAATCAGCTCGGCGAATGCATCGCGATGACCGAAGCGGGTCTTCACTTTGTCGCCGGCGAGCTCGCTGGTGCGGCAGTGGATGAGGATGGGCTTGCGGGCTTCGGCGGCGACGCGCATCTGGGCGACGAACGCAGCCTGCTGGATGTCGGGGTCGGGGTTATCGAGGTGATAGTAGTCGAGGCCGATCTCGCCGATGGCGAGGAGGCGCGGGTTGCGGGCGAGCTCGGCGAGCTGGGCGACGGCTTCAGGGGTGGCTTGCGCGGTCTCCTGCGGGTGAATGCCGGCGGAGGCGTAGAGGGCGAGCTCGGGGTCGGTGTGGGTCTCGGCGAGGGCGAGCGCGCGGTGCATGGTGGCGGGACCGTCTCCGATGCCGATGGCGAGGATGGCGGTGAGACCGGCTTCGCGGGCGCTGGCGAGGATAGGCAAAGGGTCGTCGTAGAAGTCGAGATGGGCGTGGGTATCGATCATGGCGGGGCAGCTTCCAGCTCTTAGCTTCCAGCCAGAGGCTCAGGTACGCAAGAGGTTGGACTCTGCCGTAGGATGTCGTGCATGGGTGAGACGACTCGGCGGGATGTGATGGCGGGGCTGGTGGTGGCGATGCTGGCCGGTATCGCGGGTGAGGCGGAGGGACAGAACGACGGCACGCTGGCGGTGTCGAAGGTGTTCCGGTACGGGGATCTGCCGGTGAAGACGTATGCGCACGGCGGCTCGGGGCGACAGGTGCTGGCGGGGACGCTGCCCACAGGTGAGTTCGTGGAGGTGCATGAGACGGTGCTGCCGGCGGGGCAGATGCCGCATCCTCCGCACCGGCACCCGAATACGGAGTTTGTGCTGATTCGCGAGGGAACGCTGGAGTTTCTGAACGAGGGCGCGGCGCAGCCGGCGGGGCCGGGGGATATCATCTTTACGGCTTCGAACCGACTGCATGGGTTGAAGAATGTGGGCACGTCCGCGGCAAACTACTTTGTCGTGTCGGTTGGCGTGCAGAAGGCGGAGTAGGTGCGCCCGTGTCTACTTGAGGCGGGCGCCGAGCGGAAGCGAATCGGCATCGGCGCCGAAGGTGGCGAGATGGGGCTTGCCGCCGGCTTCTCCTTCGCCAACCGGGCCGGACGCGGCCAGCAGCATGCCGTGGGACTCCAGGCCGCGCATCTTGCGCGGGGCGAGGTTGGTGATGACGACGATGCGGCGGCCGACGAGTTCCTCGGGGGTGTACCACTCGGCGATGCCGGAGAGGATTTGACGCTTTTCGAAGCCGAGATCGACCTCGAGGCGGAGCAGCTTGTCGGCCTTGGGGATGCGCTCGGCGACGAGGATCCGGGCGACGCGGAGCTCGACTTTGGCGAAGTCGTCGATGGTGATCTGGGGGGAAGTGTCCGCTGGGGATCCCGAAAAGATGCCGGAGGCGGGCGCTTCGGTGTGCGACGGGGTGCCGGGACGCTCGGTGGTCTGGGCGGCGGAGCCGGCGACCTGCGCGCCGGGGTTGGGTTCGGCGAGCGAGGCGGTGCGCGGGCCGGCTTCGGGTGAGGTTGATCCATGCGCGGGTTCGCTGGCGATGGGCGCTGTGCCGAGGTCCGTCTTCGCGGGGTCGGCGGCGTCGTGCTGGGTGGTGATGGATTCGAGTTTGGCGGCTGCGGGATCGTCAGGGCCAGTGACGCATTCGATCGGCTTTGGGGATTCCATGTCGGTCATAGTCTGGGCGAGTCCTTTGTCTGCGCGGGGGAAGATGGGGGCGAGCGGGCCGAGCTTCGTGCCGGGCTTGAGACCGCCCCACTGGAGGTTATTGAGCTGGCCGGTACGGGCGGCTTCTTCGATGTCGCCGAGGCCGAGTTGACGCCAGACGGAGGCGGTGGCGTAGGGCAGGATGGGGTAGAGCAGGGCGGTGATGATGCGGATGGATTCGGCACAGACATAGAGGGTCTCGTGCAGTTCTGGCACGGCACCTTCTTGTTTCGCCAGCTTCCATGGCGCTTTTGAGGTGATATAGCCATCGGTCTGGCCAACTAAGTACATGACGGAATCTGTAACCCCTGCTTTCGACCTCTTTGCTGCGTCAGGATCAAGTGGCAGAGCAAAGCGGAACTTCGAAAACGCGTCGCCATAGAAGCGTATGACTGCGTTGGAATCTTGAGACAGCTTAGGATCGTCGACCTCTACCTGCTGGTGTACCGAGGTTTCGGGATCTATGACAATGATCGTTGTCTTGCTCCAGGTATTGTGCGCCGGTATCTGACCGCCGCAATAGTTCTGGATCATGTTCAGCGTGCGGCTGACGAGGTTTCCGTAGCCGTTGGCGAGGTCGGCGTTGTAGCGGGTGATGAGGGCGTCGAAGGAGAAGGAGCCGTCCTGGCCGAAGGGGATCTCGCGCAGGAGGAAGTAGCGGAGGACGTCGGCGGCGAAGAGGTCCTGGTGGCGTTTGCGCTCGGCTTCAGTGGCGTCAGGAGACGCAGTTCCCTCCGCTTCGCTGCGGGATGACAGCTCAGTGGAAGGAGGGGGGCAGAGCGGGCTGAAGGCGTCGAGGATGGTCTCGGTGCGGACGATGTTGCCGCGGGATTTCGACATCTTGGACTCTTCGAAGAGGAGCCAGCCGTGGGCTACGACCTGCTTGGGGAGCGGCAGGTTGGCGGCGAGCAGGAAGGCGGGCCAGTAGACGCAGTGGAAGCGGATGATCTCCTTGCCGACGATGTGGAGGTCGGCGGGCCAGTACTTTGCAAAGCGGGCTTCGTCTTCCGGCGCGTCGCTGCCGTAGCCGAGGGCGGTCATGTAGTTGGCGAGGGCGTCGAGCCAGACGTAGATGACGTGCTCTTCATCGCCGGGGACCGGAATGCCCCACTTGAAGCTGGTGCGGGAGATGCTCAGATCGTTCAGGCCGCCGCGGAGGAAGCTGAGCACCTCGTTGCGGCGGGCTTCGGGCCGAATGAGGAGCTGGTTGGACTCGATGAGGTCGAGTAGCGGCTGCTGGTACTGGCTGAGGCGAAAGTAGTAGTTGGTCTCGGAGATGGTTTCGGTAATGCGGCCGCAGTCCGGGCAGGGGGCGCCGGGGGGGACGTCGACGAAGGTCTCGTCGGAGACGCAGTACTGGCCGGTGTAGGTGTCCTTGTAGATGGCGCCGGCGGCCTGGAGGGCGGCGAAGAGCTTCTGGACGCCGCGTTTGTGCCCGGGGTCGGTGGTGCGGATGTAGCGATCGTAGGTGAGGCCCATGCGGTCCCAGAGCGTGCGGAAGCTGGCGGAGACCTCGTCCGCGAACTGCTGCGGCGGAACGCCCGCCGCGGATGCGGAACGTTCGATCTTCTGGCCGTGCTCGTCGGTGCCGGTGAGGAAGAAGGTCTCGTCTCCCAGCAGGCGGTGACGGCGCGCGAGGACGTCGGCCACGATGGTCGTGTACGCGTGGCCGATGTGCGGGCGCGCGTTGACGTAGTAGATCGGGGTGGTGAGGAAGAACTTCCGGGAATGCTGTGGCATGAGGTCTCTTTGTGAGAGTTTAGCAACCGTTTGCGCGGCATCGAACGCGGGTGCGTCGCGGGGCACTGGTCAGCGTCTAGCATAGACATATGGCTTCGGTGCTGAAGAGTACGGCGGTGACGCTGGAGATGATCAAGTGGGAGCACTCGATCTTTGCGCTGCCGTTTGCGCTCTCGGGGGCGATGCTGGCGGCAGGTGGGTGGCCTCCGCTGATGAAGCTGCTGTGGATTGTGGTGTGCATGGTGTCGGCGCGGTCGGCGGCGATGGCGTTCAACCGGCTGGTGGATGCGGAGCTGGATAAGGCGAATCCGCGGACGGCGATGCGTGCGCTGCCGGCGGGGCAGCTCTCGGCAGGGTTTGTGGCGGCTTTTGTGGTGGTGTCGGTTGCGGTGTTTGTGTTCGCCTCGGCGATGCTGAACCGGCTGACGCTGGAGCTGGCGCCGTTCGCTCTGGTGGTGGTGCTGGGCTACAGCTACATGAAGCGGGTGACGCGGTGGTCGCACATTGTGCTGGGGCTGGCGCTGGGGATTGCGCCGTCTGCCGCCTGGATCGCGGTTCGGGGGGATTACGACCGGCGGATGCTGCTGCTGACGCTGCTGGTCATGCTGTGGGTGGGCGGGTTCGACGTGCTGTATGCATGTCAGGACTTTGAGCATGACCGGCAGGTGGGACTGAACTCGATTCCGGCGGCGTTCGGGATGGAAGGCGCGTTCTGGATCGCGCGGACGATGCATGTGGGCGTGGTCGCGCTGGCGGTGATGATCGACCGGGTCTTCGGGTTGGGGACGATCGGGTATGTGGGGACGGTGGTTGTGGCCGGGCTGCTGCTTTACGAGCAATCGATCGTGTCGCCGAAGGATATTCGCCGGATGAACGCGGCGTTCTTTCTGCTGAACGGGGTGATTTCGGTGGTGTTTTTCGGGTTTGTGGCGGGGGCTTTGCTGGTGCGTTGAAGAGCTTTTAGCTCTTGACTCCGTTGCGCCCACACGCCTCACCTTGCCCCACCGAGGGGAGGAAATCTGGATATTCCGGATGGTGTCCGGAACGGCGCTTCCACGACAGCTGCGGATGGATCAAGCAAACAGAGAGCCCCGGCCTGTGGCCGGGGCTTGATGTGGGTGCGTGAGGCGGAGATTAGTCGTTGGCCTTGTGGGTGAGATGGTCGAGGCCGTGCTGGATGGACTCCTTGGCGTGCTCGACGGCGCCGGTGACGGAGTTGCGGGTGTCGTGAGCGTCGTGCTCGGCTTCGACCTTTGAGTTTGTGGCGGTGTTGGAGTGGGTGAGGTTGTGGGCGGTGTCTTTGACCGAGCCCCAGGTCTGCTGGGCATGGCCTCTGACCTGCTCGGCTGCGCCTTCGTTGGCGAGGGACTGGTCGTTGAAGGTCTCGCCGAGTCCCTGCTTGATCTTGCCTTTGACTTCGTTGAAATCGCCTGCTGCTTTGCTGTCGTTCATGGTGAGACCTCTTGGACGTGCTGGAGGTGCGGGGCGGACGTGACTTCACGCCCGCCGTTTGGGTCAGCGTCGCGCTAAAGAGCGCGGCGACCGGAGAGCAGGTTGAAGATGAGGACGATGACGGCGAGCACGAGCAGAATGTGGATCCAGCCCGAGAGCGTGTAGCCGCTGACGAGGCCGACCAGCCAGAGAACGAAGAGGATAATCGTGATGGTCCAGAGCATTACAGTCTCCTGTGCCTCGGCCTTGAAATCGACCTTCAGCTGGTGCAGCGGGCGCGTAGCCGTCTTTGTGTTAGGTTGCGGAGCAATGGGGCGAGGTTGCTCTTATCGAGAGGAAACGAAAGGATTTTGAGTGGGATCGAGGATGGGGCTTGACGGCGGGGTACGCGTAGCGATCCAGGGAGAACGTGGCTCGAACAGTCATATGGCGGCGCTGCGAGTGGCGGCGGATTGGCCGGACAGGATGAAGCTGGTGCCGTGCGCGACGGCGGTAGAGCTGTTCGAGCGCATGGAGCGCGGCGAGGCGAACCTTGCGGTGCTGCCGATCGAGAACAGCCTGCATGGGTCGGTGTTCGAGCACCTGGATCTGCTGCTCGAGAGCGAGCTGACGATTGTGGGGGAGACGCTGCTGCCGATCCGGCATAACGTGATCGCCGCTCCGGGGGTGAGGCTGGCGGAGATTCGGCGGGTGATGTCGCATCCCGTGGCGCTTTCGCAGTGCCGGAAATGGCTGCGGGCGCATGCGGACATGGAGGTGGTGCCGGCGTACGACACGGCCGGCGCGGTGAAGCAGGTGATGGCGGGGGGCTGGCGGGATGTGGCGGGAATCGCGCCGGAGCTGGCGGCACGGGAGTACGGGGCGGAGGTTCTGGTGGCGGGGGTGGAGGATCACCGGGAGAACTACACGCGGTTTCTGACGCTGGTGAGTTCTGTGGTGTCCGATCCCGCCTTCGCTTCGCGAAGCTGGAGCACCCAGAGCGGTGGCGAGGCAGACAAGGTGAGTCTGGCGTTTGCGCTGGAGCATCGGCCGGGGTCTCTGCTGGGGGCGCTGGAGGTGCTGGCCGGGATGGGGGCGAACCTTACGCGAATTGAGTCGCGGCCGGTGCCGGGCAGACCCTTTGAGTACGTGTTCTTTGTGGACTTTCGCTTCGAGGATGCGGGGCGGGTGGATGCCGGTCTGGCGGAGCTTCGGGACGGCTGTGAGTTCCTGCGGGAGCTGGGGCGATTTCGGGCCGGGGTGCCGGTTGGAAGCTCGAGCGAGAGCGAAACCAGGAGCATGCAGAGCCGCTGAGCAATACGGATGCGGGGCAGAGTGACCTCGCTTGATGGCGTGATTGGCCAGCCGCAGGAAACCCGCGCGTGGGCAGAGGGGGCGGCATCGTACGGAGCGACGGATGCGTGTGGGCCGGACGCGCTGCAAGAGGATCGTATGCGGGTTAGCCACTTGCCTGATGCCGGCGCGTGAACTGCCGATAGCCAGAAGACAGGATGTGACCCTTTCGGGGCATACCGGCTTTATCAGGAACAAACGAGTCTGCGTCGGGCCGAGATGATCGAGCTGTTGACGATGCGGGCCGCGAGCTGGTATCGCATCCTGCTCGGGATATGATGCATCGAATAGCTGGAAGGTTGATAGAGGGACACTCAACATGGCGAATGACTTTGTAAGCGTGATCAAGCCGACTGCCGGCGAGCCGGTGGGACGCATTGAGGCGAAGGGCGGTTCGGTACCGGTGCTTCCGGTGCGGGATACGGTCTTGTTTCCGCATGCGGTGCTTCCGCTGACGGTGGGACGGGAGAGTTCGATCCAGCTGATCCAGTCGCTGGGCGAGGAGAAGACGATTTTGGTGGTGGCGCAGCGGGACGCGCGCAACGACACGCCGGAGGGCACGGACCTGCATGCGGTGGGGACGAAGGCGACGGTGCACAAGGTTGTGAAGATGCCGAACCAGAGCCTGTTTGTGTTCACCGAGGGCAATGAGCGGGTGCGGCTGGGCGAGTACACGCAGCTGCAGCCGTTTATGACGGCGGAGTACACGGTGCTGGACGAGGTGGAGGCGTCGAAGTCGCCGGAGCTGGAGGCGCTGCAGCGCAATGTGGTGAGCCAGTTTCAGACGATCGTGACGTCGTCGCCGACGCTTTCGGACGATCTGCAGACGATTGCGATCAACATTGAGGAGGCGGGGCGGCTGGCGGACTTCATCGCGTCGAGCCTGCCGTTTCTGACGACGAACGACAAGCAGGAGCTGCTGGAGACGCCGGATGTGTACGCGCGTCTGGAGCGGATCAACAAGCATCTGGCGAAGGAACTGGAGGTGCAGCAGCTGCGCTCGAAGATCCAGAGCGAAGTGCAGGATTCGGTGCAGCAGTCGCAGCGTGACTACTACCTGCGGGAGCAGTTGAAGGCGATCCAGAAGGAGCTGGGGGATGTGGACGACACCCAGAAGGATATCGCCGAGTTGCGGGAGAAGATCGAGAACGCGGGGATGCCGGAAGAGGTGCAGAAGGACGCGCTGAAGGAGCTTGGACGGCTTTCAAGGATGAATCCGGCGGCGGCGGACTACTCCCTCACGCGGAACTATGTGGAGTGGCTGGCGGTGCTGCCGTGGGCGAAGACGAGCTCGGGTGAGGTGGACATTCTGAAGGCGCAGAAGTGCCTGGATGAGGACCACTACGGGCTGAAGAAGGTGAAGGACCGGATTCTCGATTACCTGTCCGTGCGGCGGTTGAAGCCGGATATGAAGGGACCGATCCTCTGCTTCGTCGGGCCTCCGGGTGTGGGGAAGACCAGCCTCGGTCGGTCGATTGCGCGGGCGCTGGATCGCAAGTTCTCGCGGATTTCGCTGGGCGGGATGCATGACGAGGCGGAGATTCGCGGTCATCGGCGGACGTACATCGGCGCGCTGCCGGGGCAGATCATTCAGCATTTGAAGCGGGTTGAGGTAAAGGACCCGGTCTTTATGCTGGATGAGATCGATAAGCTGGGGCGCGACTTCCGCGGGGACCCGGCGAGCGCGCTGCTGGAGACGCTGGATCCGGAGCAGAACAATACGTTCCGCGACAACTACCTGGATCAGCCGTTCGACTTGTCGAAGGTGCTGTTTATCTGCACGGCGAACCAGCTGGACACGATTCCGGGGCCGCTGCTCGATCGCATGGAGATTATCGAGCTGACGGGGTACACGGAGGAAGAGAAGGTTGCGATCGCGGAGACGTACCTGATTCCGCGGCAGATCAAGGAGAACGGCGTGCCGCCGGAGATGATCGTTTTTCCGACGGAGAGCGTGGCGCTGGTGGCGCGGCACTACACGCGCGAGGCCGGGGTACGCAAGCTCGAGCAGCAGATCGGGACGGTGGTGCGGAAGCTGGCGCGCAAGATCGCCGAAGGGCGGACGGAGCAGCTGACGATCACGCCGGAGATTATCCACGAATTCCTGGGCGGGATTAAGGTGCGCGTGGATACGGAGATCGCGGAGCGGACGCGGCGGCCGGGCGTTGTGGTCGGGCTGGCGTGGACGCCGGCGGGCGGAGACATCCTCTTCATCGAGGCGAACAAGATGAAGGGGAAGGGCGGCTTCTCGATGACGGGGCAGATCGGCGACGTGATGAAGGAGTCGATGCAGGCGGCGCTGACGTGGGTGCGGTCGAATGCGACGATGCTGGGTCTGGACGAGAGCTTTCTCGAGCAGATCGATCTGCATATTCACGTGCCGGCGGGAGCGATTCCGAAGGACGGGCCGAGCGCGGGCGTGACGATGGCGACCGCGCTGGTGAGTCTGCTGACCGAGAAGCCGGTGCGTCCGCTGACGGCGATGACGGGCGAGATCACGCTCTCGGGCGATGTGCTGCCGGTGGGCGGGATCAAGGAGAAGTTCCTCGCGGCGAAGCGGGCTGGCGTGCGCGATGTCATCATGCCGATCGACTGCAAGCAGCAGGTGGATGAAGACCTGACGCCGGAGCAGACGGAAGGGATCACGATCCACTACGCGCGGCGGATCGAGGATGTGCTGGCGGTGGCGCTGCCAAAGACCGAGGTCGAGGTGGAGCAGGATGAGGAAGTGCGGGAAGAGGTGCTGAGCGCGGCTGTGTAAGCGGCTGAGTCTCAGCGGATGAATGGCGGGGCG
This sequence comes from uncultured Acidobacteriaceae bacterium, assembly GCA_964247715.1. Lineage (GTDB taxonomy): Bacteria > Acidobacteriota > Terriglobia > Terriglobales > Acidobacteriaceae > Edaphobacter. The sequence goes on from CAXTVJ010000037.1 coordinate 30,106, forward strand.
GCTCGGAGTTTCGAGCTGCCCCTTTTCTTTTTGGGGTGGCACAACGAGTGGGGGGCAGTGAGTCGTCCGAGCGAGTCTGGAGGGCTGTGATGACGACGAAGAAGGCTGCGGAAAAGAAGGCTCCTGCGAAGAAGACTGTTGCAAAGAAGGCCACCGCGAAGAAGACGGCTGCGAAGCCGCCGAGCCGACGGTCGGTGACGCTTCCGAAGGAGGGGAAGGATCCGAAGGGCGGGCTTACGGCTGCGGGGCGTAAGGCATACAACGACGCGTCGGGCGGGCATCTGCGGCCGGGAGTGAAGGGCGCGGCGGATACGGTGGAGAAGAAGCAGCGGAAGGGATCATTTCTGCGGAGGCATTTTGCGAACCCGCCGGGGCCGGTGGTGAAGGACGGCGAGCCGACGCGGCAGGCGCTGCAGGCGGCGGCGTGGGGGGAGCCGGTTCCGAAGAGCGAGGCGGATGAGAAGAAGCTGGCGGAGAAGGGGTCGAAGCTGCTGGAGGAGGCGAAGCGGATGAAGGGAAAAGATTGACGCTTTGCATCATCGGCTTGTCTATCATGCCCTGACGGGATAGGCTCACGGTATTTCCTTGTGGAGTGTGTGCGTGAGCCGTTTTCGTCGAGTGTCGGCTGGGTTGGTATGTGCGGCGTGGGTGGCGGCGGGCGGGGCGCAGGGTACGGCGAAGAAGACGGTAAGGACGGCTGCGGATCTGCCGGGCTTCTCGTACAAGCTGAGCGGGCCGCCGAGCGCGCTGATGGCGGCGGACGATGCGACCTTCGACGTGTTCGCCGACAAGGTGGAGGCGGACGTGGACTCGGTGCTTGCGGGATACGAGATCGCGGATAAGGCGACACTGCGGGAGCTTTATAGCGCGCGCCTGGATGTGCAGATGCTGAACCAGGACTGGAAGGGTGCGGCGGAGACGCTGGACCGGATCGTGGCGCTCGAGGATAAGCCGGAGGCGAAGGCAACCGCGGGGCTGATGACGCGGCCCATGATCGAGGCGGCGCAGGAGGTGGGCGCTTCGTCCGGGCCGGCGTTCCAAGCGGCGTTCCAGAAGGACTTTGCGCGCGAGGTGCAGGGGCTGCCGCCGGGGGCGGTGGAGACGCTGAAAGGGCTCAAGTCGAGCTTCTCGATGGTGACTCCGGAGATGCTGCTGAATCAGGTGAAGGGGACGGTGGACCCGGAGGCGGCGAAGTCGGATGAGACGATCGGGCTGGATGGTGCGATCGGCTTGATCGATCTGCGGCTCGAGCAGCGGTATCTGCTGCCGTTGAAGGCGCCGATTCTGGCGGTGGTGACGCCGGCGGTCGCCGCGCACCAGGAGGTGAAGGCGGATATCTGGGCGGCGCGGGATGTGACGTTTACGCCCGGCGACAAGAAGCTGACGCCGGTGCGGATCGCGATCTTCGATTCGGGGGTGGATACGGCGCTGTATCCGGGGCTGCTGTATGTGGATCCGAAGCCGGGCGCGCACAGTCCGCACGGGCTGGCGTTCGACCAGCAGGGAGCTCTGTACAACGGCGATCTGCAGCCGCTTTCGGCGGAGCAGAAGGAGGAATATCCGAAGTTTCTGGCGCTGGAGCAGGGGTTCGACGACCTGCAGAACGGGCTGGATACGCTGGCGGCGGCGAGTGCGCGGACGACGATCTCAACGATGAAGCCGGAGCAGATGGCGCATTTTGGCGAGACGTTTTCGTTTCTGGGGCAGTACTCGCATGGGACGCATGTGGCGGGGATCGCGGTGAAGGGGAATCCGGCGGCGCGATTGGTGGTGGTGCAGTTCGACGATGCGCTGCCGGACCTGCCGTTTGTGCCGAGTGTGGCGTGGGCGGAGACGTTCAAGGCGGACTTCAAGATGGTGGGGGACTATCTGCGCGAGCATGACGTGCGGGTGGTGAATATGAGCTGGGCGGACAGCCAGGGCGAGATCGAGCAGTGGCTGCAGAAGACCAGCCCGCAGACGGCGGCGACGAACAAGGCGCTGGCGGCGCAGGTGTACGCGGTGTGGCGGGATGCGGTGTCGGGGGCGATCGCGGCCGCGCCCAACACGCTGTTTGTGTGCGCGGCGGGGAACTCGAACAGCGATGCGAGCTTTCTTGGCGATGTGCCGGCATCGCTGAAGCTGCCGAACCTGGTGACGGTGGGCGCGGTGGACCAGGCGGGTGATGAGACGTCGTTTACGAGCTATGGGCCGACGGTGCTGCTGGATGCGGACGGGTATCAGGTGGAGAGCTTTGTGCCTGGGGGGACGCGGATGAAAGAGTCGGGGACGTCCATGGCCTCGCCGAATGTGGCGAACCTGGCGGCGAAACTCTTCGCGGTCGACCCGAAGCTGACGCCGGAGCAGGTGCTGGGGATCATGGAGAAGACGGCTACGCCGAGTGCGGATGGGCGGCTGCACCTGATCGATCCAAACGCGGCCGTGGCGATGGTGGAGGGGATGGTCAAGTAAGCGCCGTTCGTCGGGGTTGGTAGCATGAGGGGGTGACGGTTCAGGTGCTGTATTTCGGGGTCTTGAAGGAGTTCTTCGGCGGCGAGCGGGAGCGGGTGGAGCTTGCGGACGGGGCTCAGGTGAGCGCGCTGCTGGAGGTGCTGCGGGTGCGGTGCGCGGCGGAGGTGGCTTTGTGGGGTGCGCTGGCGGTAGCGGTGAACCGGGAATATGCAGGGCGGGAGACGGAATTGAAGGAGGGGGATGAGGTGGCTTTGTTGCCTCCGGTGAGTGGGGGTGCGTATGTGGATTGAGATTCTGGATGAGTTGCTGCCCACGCATCAGGTGATGGCGGAGATCAAGGCCGGGTCGGATGGGGCGGTGTGCGTGTTTGACGGGATTGTGCGGAACAATACGCGCGGGCGGCAGACGCTTTATCTGGACTATGAGGCGTACCGGGAGATGGCGCTGGCGCAGATGAACGCGCTGGCGGCGGAGGCGGTGATGAAGTTCGGGGTGCGGGATGTCGCGCTGCTGCACCGGCTGGGGCGCCTGCAGGTAGGGGAGACGAGCGTGCTGGTGGTGGTGGCGAGCGCGCATCGCGGGGCGGCGTTCGACGCGTGCCGGTGGTTGATCGACACGCTGAAGAAGCAGGTGCCGATCTGGAAGAAAGAGACGTTCGTGGACGGGGCAGTGTGGGCGGACGGTGAGGCGTTTCCGGAGGCTTTGGCTCTGGGGGAAAGCTGAGGCGAGCGCGCGATGGCGGACGGTGAGGCGTTTCCGGAGGCTT
>CAXTVJ010000037.1:33422-35925 GCA_964247715.1 uncultured Acidobacteriaceae bacterium
GGGGAAAGCTGAGGCGAGCGCGCGATGGCGGACGGTGAGGCGTTTCCGGAGGCTTTGGCTCTTGGGGGAAGCTGAGGCAAGCGCGCGATGGCGGATGGCGGAACGTTTCCCGAGGCTTTGGCTTTGGGGGAAGGCTTTGGCAAACGCAAGGGCAAAGGAGAACACAGAGGGCACGGAGGGGCACAGAGAAGGTCGAGTGGCCCGGGTGGACGACTTCATGGGGAGTGGGTACGTCTTACGTTGGATGGGTTTGCGGGAGAGCGTGGGTGTTTGCAGGGGTTTCGGGTTGGTGTGCCTTGGGGTCCTGGGGCTGGCGGGGGTGTGTGCGGCGCAGGCTCCGATTGAGCGGGTGCCGGTCGGGCAGGTTCCCACGCTGAAGCTGGAGTCGCGGCTGGTGACGGTGGCGGTGAATGTGGTGGATGCGCATGGGGCTCCGGTGGGTGGACTGGCGCAGAAGGCCTTTCGGCTGCTGGAGGATGGAAGGGAACAGCGGATCGCGTTCTTCGATCGCGAGTCGACGACGCCGCTTTCGATTGTGCTGGCGCTCGATGGCAGCGAGAGCGTGCTGCGGAATGCGCGGCTGGAGAAGCAGGCGGCGGAGAAGTTTGTGCAGGCGGTGTTGCGGAATTCGGCCAAGGGCGATGGGGCTGAAGGCAACGCGAAAGGGCAGGCGGCGACGGGCACGGGCGATGAGCTGGATCTGGTGGAGTTCTCGGATACGGTGGATGAGATTGTGCCGTTTACGAACGATCGCAAGCGGATCAGCGAGGGGTTCGACCGGCTGACGCGCGGCGATGCGACAGCCATGTACGACGCGATCTTTGCGGCGAGTGACCGGCTGGCGGAGACGAATGCGGCGGGCGGGCGGCGACGGGTGCTGGTGCTGATCACCGATGGCGGGGATACGGTGCACGGGGTGCAGTATCCGCAGGCTCTGGAAGAGGCTCAGAAGGCGGGCGTGGTGGTGTATGCGCTGATCGTGGTGCCGATTTATGCGGATGCGGGGCGCAATACGGGCGGGGAACATGCGCTGATCCAGATGGCGGAGGATACGGGCGGGAAGTACTACTATGTGACCGATCCGAAGGAGCTGGGGCCGAAGCTGCAGCAGGTTTCGGACGATCTGCGGACACAGTATGTGCTGGGCTACTACGCGGCGGCGAGTACGGTGCACAGCCGCAAGGATGGGTATCGCGGGCTGAAGATCGAGCTTACGGACGGGGCGGATACGCCTGGGGTGAATCTGCGGTATCGGTCGGGATACTATGCGAAGGCGGGTAATTAGAAACAGAGGCAAATGCGCCCTGGCGCCGGGCGGGCACCACGGGGCCTTCGGGCAGGACCTTCGTAGGGTCTTGGACCGCTTCGCGGTGTTTTCAGGAATAGATGGGGGATCAGTGGCGAATTTCGAGTTTGCGGATGCGGCGGAGGCGATAGCGCGTGAAGCGGGCGGGCTGCTGCGCGGGTTTTACGAGCGCGGTGTATCGGCCGAGTATAAGGGCGATGTCGACATCGTGACGGAGGCGGACCGGGCCAGCGAGGAGCTGATCCAGCAGCGGCTGGCGGAGCGGTTTCCGGAGCATGGGATCTACGGCGAAGAGGGAACGCGGGAGCGGCTGCGCGGCGCGTATCGCTGGTATGTGGACCCGCTGGACGGGACGACGAACTTCGCGCATGGATTTCCGGTGTTCTGCGTGGTGCTGGGGCTGGAGCGGCGCGGGCCGGAGCTTCGCGAAGACGAAGATGGCGAGATCGTGGCGGGGGTGATCTACGACCCGCTGCGCGATGAGCTGTTCAAGGCGGAGCGGGGGCAGGGTGCGTGGCTGAACGGGCGCCGGATCCATGTTTCGAAGACGAAGAGCCTGCAGGAGGCGCTGACTGCGACGGGTTTCCCTTCGCACAAGCGGCATCAATCGCCTAATGTGCACTTTTATCAGCAGGTGACGCTGCGTTCGCATGGGGTGCGGCGGGCGGGGTCGGCGGCGCTGGACCTGGCGTATGTGGCATGCGGGCGGCTGGACGGGTACTGGGAGTTCAACCTGAACCCGTGGGATACGTCGGCGGGCGTGCTGCTGGTGGAAGAGGCCGGCGGAACGCTGACGCATTTCAATGGGGGGAAGTTCACGCTGGACTCGCGCGAGGTGATGGCGACGAACGGGCTGATCTTCGCGGAGATGCAGGCACTGTTCGCGGATATGTTCGCGGGACGGGATCTGGAGGCGATACCTACGCCGGCGGAGTTTCGGGCGCGGCGGGAGGCTCAAGAATAGGCCATGCTTCGACACTGGCGTGCGTGGCCGGTGTGGCTGCGGTTGCTCTCGATCCCGGTGCTCTTATCGCCATCGGTCCTGCTGGGAGGCGCGGCGGGCTGGATGCTGGACTGTTCGCCGGGGCAGCAGGATGGGCAATGCGGGCTGACCAGCTTCCTTGGGGTAGCGGGAGGTTGACTGGTGGCGATCGGGTTCACGGTGGTTGTCTGGATTGGAATCGGGGTGGAGTGGTT
>CAXTVJ010000038.1:0-33708 GCA_964247715.1 uncultured Acidobacteriaceae bacterium
GATCACCCCGCTCAGTGGTCCGCCACCGACTTCGCCGAAGCCCACTGGTTCGGCTGCTCCTACGTCATCACCCGCATCGCCAACGGCCACGCCGATGTCACCAACTCCTTTCTCCTCCGGGGTACCTGCGAAGACGACAAACGCTTCGAAGACGAGCCCATCGAGATTATGATGTCCGTAGAGACCCGCGCCTGACCTCCATGCACGCCAGCACCCCATCCCGCTGTTGTTGTCCGAGCTGTTGTCGCCCCTGCTGTCTTTGAGGCGCGCTGACCAGCTCTAAGCCGTGCAAACCTCCGGCTTGTCTTCTCTTTCTTCCCACACCCTTGCTCCTCAGGAGAATCCATGCTCATCCACATCCCCACTCCGCTGCGCGCGCTTACCGGCGGGCAGGACTCGCTCCAGGTTTCCGGTCCGACCGTCCAGGCCGCTCTCGAAGCCGCCGTCGCCCAGCACCCGGAGCTCCGCAACAACCTCTTTTCCGCCGACGGCAAACTCCGCTCCTTCGTCAACCTCTACCTCAATGACGAAGACATCCGCTACCTTCCCGAGAAGGAATCCACCCCCGTCAAGGACACCGACGAACTCACCATCATCCCGTCGATCGCCGGCGGCCGCTGACATTCGGCCATCTGCCCGCTCCTTCAGTACCTATGATCCTGAGCGGAGCGCACGATCGCAGGACCTGCTTGTGTCTAGCCCTACTTGAGAATCCGCGCCGTACCGACTTCATCCAATCTCATGAGGCCCAAATGACCACGACCGCCACGCTTCCCGACATCTCCGAACTCCCCAGGCTCACTAACGAGGAGATCGCCCGCTACTCCCGCCACCTCATCCTCCCGGAGGTCGGCTACGAGGGCCAGCAGAAGCTGAAGGCCGCGAAGGTCCTCTGCGTCGGTACCGGCGGCCTCGGCGCGCCGCTCGCGCTCTATCTCGCCGCCGCCGGCGTCGGCACCCTAGGCCTGGTCGATTTCGATACCGTCGACGCCTCCAACCTCCAGCGCCAGGTCATCCACTCGACCGCTACCGTCGGCAAGCTCAAGGTCGACTCCGCCGAGCTGATGTTGAAAGGCCTGAACCCCTCCCTCAATGTCGTCAAGTTCAACACCATGCTGACCTCGGCCAACGCGATGGAGATCTTCAAAGACTTCGACATCATCGCCGACGGCACCGACAACTTCCAGACACGCTACCTCGTCAACGACGCCTGCGTGCTGAGCGGGAACAAACCGAACGCGTATGGCTCGATCTTCCGCTTCGAAGGCCAGGCCAGCGTCTTCGCCACCGAAGAAGGCCCCTGCTACCGCTGCCTCTACCCGGAGCCGCCGCCGCCCGGCCTCGTCCCGTCCTGCGCCGAGGGCGGCGTCCTCGGGATCCTGCCCGGCCTGGTCGGCATCATCCAGGCCACTGAGGTCATCAAGCTCATTCTCGGCATCGGCGACTCGCTCGTAGGCCGCTTGCTCCTCGTCGACGCGCTCGGCATGAACTTCCGCCAGCTCAAGCTGCGCAAGAACCCCGAATGCCCGGTCTGCGGCACCCACCCCACCGTCACCGCGCTCATCGACTACGACCAGTTCTGCGGCGTCCCCAAGCCGACCGAAGTCGGCCCGCTCGAAGTCGCGAAAGACCAGAACGTCTCCGGCCAAGTCGTAGACGGCATCCCCCAGATCACCGTCCAGGAGCTCAAGCGCAAGCAGGATGACCACGCGCCCTTCTTTCTGCTCGACGTCCGCGAGCCGCACGAGGTTCCTATCGCCTCGCTCGGAGCGCCGCTCATCCCGGTAGGCCAACTCGAGCAGCGCCTCAACGAGATCCCTGTCCCCAAAGACGCGGAGATCGTGGTTCACTGCCGTTCCGGAGCCCGTTCGCAGAAGGCAGCCGTCATGCTCAAGAACGCCGGCTTTACCCACGTTAAAAATCTCGCCGGCGGCATTCTCGACTGGGCCGACAAGATTGACCCCGGCATGCCGAAGTACTGAGCCTTTCACCGCGCAGCGGTCCAACACCCCACGAAGTAACGCCCGCGCGATCTTATGCGATTTACACTTGCCGGCTCTTGACGCACACGCCCGCTCTTGTTTGAGTTGCTCCTCATGGGTGCCGGACGCAGAACAGTCAGTGCGCTGCTCGCGGCGTTCGCTTCACTGCTTTCGCATGCCCGCGCACAAGACCCGTCCCTCACCCTCCATGTATCCACCAATCTCACCCTGGTGGACGTCACGATCGCGCACCGGCTCCCGGGACTCCGCACACACGAAGCCCTCACCGATCTCAGGCGCGAAGACTTCCGCGTCTTCGATAACGGCCACGAGATGCCGATTCAGAGCTTCGATATCGCCGCGGAGCACACCGACCGCCCTATCGCCCTCTGGTTGATCGTCGAGTGCAACGACGACCAGCCCATCGGCCATCACTCCATGTTCCTGCATGGCAAGACGAACTTGCTCCAGCCAGCGCTGACGCATCTGGCCGGTAACGACCTGGTCGGCGTAGCCCACTGGTGCGATAACGGCGACGCGGCTGTCGATCTGCCCGCCGGCCACGATCCGGACGCCGCCCTGAGCAAGATCGAAGACATCCTCAACCGCAAGCCCGTCACCGACACCAACACCCGCACCGGAGAGCTCGCCATGCAGCGGATGATCCGGCTCATGCTCGACAACACGGACGAGCGATCGACCCATCGCCAGCCCATCCTGCTCTTCCTGTACGGTGACCGCTGCGGAACCCACGCGAACGAAGCCGAAAGCATCCTGAAGGATCTGCTGGAAAGCTCGGCGATGGTCTACGGCCTCAACGATGGTACCTGGTATGACGTGGTCGGCGTCAATCAATCCTCTGCACCCATCGGCCTGACCGCAGAACCCTCAGGGGTACCCACGCCCTTCCAGGAAGTGAATCACTCGGGCGAAACCTATCATCTCGTCCACTACTACAGCCGCGAGACGGGCGGTGCAGTCGACTCGACGCGTGATCCGACGCACTTCTCCGACGCGCTCAACGAGCTCCTGACGCAGCTCCACCTGCGCTACACGATCGGCTTCCGGCCGCTCAACCGCGACGGCAAACGACACCGTCTCAAGGTGGAACTTACACCAGAAGCACACCTGCGGTTTGGGGCCGCCGAGCTCCACCACCGCCAGGAATTCATCCCGATCGCATCTCCCTGAGACGCCTGAAGGCCCGGCAAGCGCCGAGCCTCGTACGTTACAGCCTTACTTCGTAGCCACCGCCGCCTCATTCGCCCCTGACGGATTCTTCTCGAACCAGCGGCTGTCGTACAGCGCGCGGTAGAACTCGCCGGTGAGCTCCGCCGCCTTCGGCCCAAACGTCGGCCGTCCGCCCTCGAGAAAGAACACCGTCACAATCCGTCCCGTCGGAGTATCCGCATAGGAGCCGAACCAGCCAAACCGCGTCCCATTGTTCGAACACGTTCCCGTCTTGCCCATCACCGGAAATTCCGTGAAGCTCAGCCGCAGCCTGCGCGCGGTGCCCCACGGCGCATTCACCGCGCCCATCATCCCGGGAATCATCTCCGGAATCAGCGGACCTATATCCAGCGTCCGCTTGATCTTCGGCGTAAACGACGCCACCTCTTCCGGCGTCCGCGGATGCTGCAGATAGTAGAGCGTCCCGCCATTCGCGATCGCACTCACCAGCGCACCGAGCTGCAGCGGCGTCATGCTCACGCTCTCGCCAAACGAGCACATCCGGCCCACGCCGCCCATTGCTGCCGGCAACTCCTGATCCGGATACACTCCCAACTGCTCGCCCGGGATGTTCCACCCGGCAAGCTCACCCAGCCCGAACTGGTTCGCATAGTGCTTCACTCGCTCGAATCCCAGCGCACGCCCCAGCGTCTCGAAGTACGGATTGACCGACTTCGCCAGCGCATACGTCAGATCCAGCCGGTACCCGCCGCCCAGGTCCACCGGCGTATCCTTCTTGATCAGCCCCTCATCGAGCGCCGCCAGCGCGACGCTCAGCTTGATCGTCGAACAGGGTTCCGCCCCGCTCGAGAGCGCCAGCTTCTGGTTCACCATTGCCAGAATCTTGCCCGACGCCGGGTCGATCGCGAGCGCCGTCCCATTCATATTTCCCAGTGCCGAGATCAGCGCCGCACGCACCGTCGCGTCCTCACCCGCCGTCACATCGCCCGAAGTCAGCTGGCTCAGATCCGCGAACGAACTCGCATAGAATCGCTCCCCCGTAAACCGCGGCCGCTCGGCCACCCGCATCAGTCGCCCATGCCGTCCGCGCACATAGCGCACCCGCGACGTCGCCAACGGAGACTCCACCGCCTCCTCGCGCTCCGCATGCCTGCCGGACCGCCCAGCCCTTCCGCCTCTCGCCGACCTGTGAGCCGCGGCACGCCCCGAAACCGCCTCGTGGCGCGAAACCGCTCGTCCCGCTGCTGCACGTCCCGAAGCAGCCGCGTGCGCCACCGCATGACCCGCCCGCGCATGATGCCGGCTCTCGCCCTGCGCCGCGCCGGGAAACAGCAATCCAACACCTACCAGGCCCGAAAACAAACCCACCGAAACCCGCTGCCACACGGTCGAAACCGTCATCCCGCAACCCCCAAGGTTCAAACCATCCAGAAAAGCCGGGCCGCACCGCGCATCCCGTCTCCCCACACACATGCAAGCCAGACGCCGAAGCCGTCGCCACCGGCTTACGTTCTTCTTATCTTAAGACGACGCCGTCCCCCGCCAAGTAGCACTTTCGCGGACCCGGCATCCCCTTGATGCCGTGCCAGGTTGTTCCTGACCCATTGAACCCGATGACGCCCCGCTAAGTTGTTCCTGAACCGTGATCCCGCTTAGTGGCCTCGCCGCAGAAACGCCGGAATGTCCAGCTCATCCGACTCCCCAGCCTCGACCGGCACCGTCTGCGGCTGTCCGAATGGCATCCGCGTTACGACGTCGGCCGTCTCAGGTTCCAACTCAAACCGCATCGGCCTCACCGCGTCCGGTCCGTCGAAGCCACGCGCCGAGGGCATCCGGCCCTCTGCGGCTACCGCCCCACTCGGAGCCGCCGCGTGCGAGGCCGCCTCGCGCCCAGTCCGGAAGAACTCATCATCGAAAACCGACCGCGGCACCGGAACCAGCTCCGGCGCGCTCTGCTGCTGCGGCACCGGCGGGAGAGCGACCGGCGCATCGGGCGTCAACTCCCAACCCACCTCACCCTCCGAGGTCTCGCCCGTCACCTGCTCTAAAAGATCCGGCTCCACCTCAATGACCGGAGGCGCCATCGGCCCCGCCTGGATCGTAGCCGCCCCTATGGGCGCAGCATGGATCGCCTCGACCAGAATCCGCTCCTGCGTGGGCTCGGGCACCGGTACCGCCGCAGCCTTCGGCGCAACGGTCACACTCTCCACCGGCGTCCGCGGCGTGGTCACCCTCGGCGCGATCGGCACCTCAGCCGCGTTGCAGGCGCCCCGCCCGCCACCGACCGGCGCGTCGTACCGGGCCGTCGGCAGGGTCGACTCCGCCAGCATCCGTTCCCGTCTTGCCCTGGTCGCGTCCTGCTCCTTGAAGCCCGTCGCGATGACCGTAATCTTCACCTCATCGCCCATCGACTCATCCAGCACCGCGCCAAAGATGATGTTCGCGTCCTCATGCGCCGCGTTCTGAATGATCGTCGATGCCTCATTCACCTCGTTCAGCTTCAGGCTCGACGACCCTGTGATGTTGATCAGGATCCCGCGCGCACCGTCGATCGCTCCCGCCTCCAGCAGCGGGCTCGCCATCGCCGCCACCGCCGCCTCCTTCGCCCGGTCCGCCCCCGAGCGCGACGCCGTCCCCATCACCGCGTAGCCCATCCCCGCCATCGTCGTCTTCACGTCGGCGAAGTCCCGGTTGATTACCCCCGGGATCGTAATGATGTCCGAAATTCCCTGGACGCCCTGACGCAGCACATCGTCCGCAATCCGAAACGACTCGAAGAAGCCCGCGTCCTTCGCCACCGCCAGCAGCTTCTCGTTCGGAATCACGATGACCGTATCCACCGCCTCCAGCAGCTCCTGCATGCCGCGTTCGGCCTGCATCATCCGGCGCTTGCCCTCAAACGCAAACGGCCGCGTCACCACCGCCACCGTCAGCGCCCCCATCTCGCTCGCCAGCGATGCAATCACCGGGGCCGCGCCGGTCCCCGTCCCGCCGCCCAGCCCGGCGGTCACAAACACCATGTCCGCGCCCTCGAGCGCCTCGATAATCTTGTCGGAATCCTCGAGCGCCGCCCGCCGTCCGATATCCGGATTCGCCCCCGCCCCCAGCCCGCTCGTCAGCTTCACCCCAAGCTGCAGCTTCACCGGAGCCTGCGACACCTGCAGCGCCTGCACATCCGTATTCGCCGCAATAAACTCCACACCCTCCACATGCGCAGCAATCATGCGGTTCACGGCATTGTTCCCGCCGCCCCCCACCCCGATTACCTTGATCCGCGCGCCCCGCGGCATCGCATCGTCGAAGTGGATCCGCAGATCGTTCTCAGGCGTGACGCCCGAAGCAGTACCCGACCCATTCTCACCTGAGTTCCCAGTCGAATCCGGCATGGCAGAAAAGTCCTCATTTCAGCAGTCTCGGAGACGACCGGGCCCCGAAGCCCGCGCGCCAACTCACGCCCGGAAGCCGCAGCAACCCACCGCCCCAACACTATTAATCATCGCATCAACAGCCCGCCCCCACCACCCACCATTTCCACCACCCGTACCCGAAGCGGTACGACATCGGAGGTCCGATCGCCGCCATGACTGGACCCAGCAAGGGTCGGCGCCCTTCGCCAGGCCGCCCGAGTACGAATGGGGGAGCGGGTCGCCCGTAAGTGGCATCGTCCTGGTCTCCAGAATCTCCGATATCTTCACTGCGCGGCAGACGGTCTCACGTGCCGCTGGTTCACGACAGCGGCTCAACCGAAACAGTGGCCCCCTTTCCACGGGAGCGACGCCGGACACACGGAAAGCGGTCCCCTCCCGATGCTGGTGCGATTCAAGTCTTCTGCAACTTCGCTCTGGCTGGGTTTCCTCAGCGCAACCGCCCTCACGCACGTTGGCGTCCTGCTTTTCTGCAGCAAGCAGGCCCAGGCGTCAAACGTCGTCCAGTTGATCGCGGCTCTGCTTGTCGTCTGCATCTGCCTCAAGCGCGCGCACGAGAGCTCCGACCCCTACGCCCGCTCCGCCTGGCAGCAGCTGAGCGCCGGCTTCATCATCTACTCCGCCGCGCAGATGTACTACGCATACGGCATCCTCTGGCTGGGCACGGAGATGCCTTACCCGTCTCCCGCCGATCGTCTGTGGATGGCGTTCGCCTTTCCCATCCTGCTCGTTCTCGTCAAACGACGCTCCGGTTCACGCTGGGAATGGGTGGACTGGCTCGATGCCGCCCAAGCCTGCGTTTTCTTCGCTTTGCTTTATGCGCTGGTCTTCTCGCATGTGGCCGCGCTCTCCGTCTCCGTCGCGTATGAACTGCAGAGCGGCGCGCTCATCCTCGCCTGGGCCATTCGGTATACCAGTTCCGAACTTGGTCCCGACCGCGCCTTTTTCCGCCGCCTCGGATACTTTCTCGTCCTCTACGGTTTCCTCTCCTCGCTTGGCGACCGCTGGGTCCAGCTTCGGCTGCCGGCCCACGCGTGGGCCAGCCTGTGCTGGTCCGTTCCGCTGTTCTTCTTCTCCGCAATGGCACTCCGGCCCGAGCACCGCGCCGTCCCCGCGGACGACTCCGGCCGGCGACCGCCACTACGCCTTCCCGGGCACTTCCACGGGCTCAGCGCTCTCGGCCTCTCCGTCATGTCCATCGCCGCCGCAGGCGGGCTGGCTATGCACCGGTTACTTCCCGGCTCCGTGGCGCTGACCATTGCCTTTCTCATCTTTGCCGTACGCACCAGCCTGCGCGAGTCTCAGCTGCACCACGCCCATAACCGGCTCGAGCACGCCGTCATGCACGACCCTCTCACCGGCCTTGCCAATCGAACGCGGCTCGTCTCCGAGCTCGAACTCCGCCTCGCCGACCCCGCTACCGCGGCTGGCGTCGGACTCCTCTTCGTCGATCTCGACCGCTTCAAATGTATCAACGACAGCCTGGGTCATGACTTCGGCGATCGCGTCCTCATCGAGGTGGCAAGCAGCCTGCGCAATACGGTTCGATCCGAAGACATGGTCGTTCGTCTCGGAGGAGACGAGTTCGTCGTCCTCCTCCCTGCCACCACTGCAGACGGCGTACAAGAACTCGCCCAAGCCGTCGTCCGGCGCTTTCGTCAGCCGGTCAGCATCGAGGGACGCGTACTCCACGTCAGTGTAAGCGTTGGCTTTGCTCTCGGGGACAGCACAAAGCGTGCCGAGGACCTGCTGCGCGACGCCGATTGCGCCATGTACGCGGCCAAGAGACAAGGCAAGAACCAGGCCCGCTCCTTCACCGACCCAGGCGTTGAGTCGGCGGAGAACTACCTGCGCCTCGAATCCGAACTCCGCACCGGCCTCGACGACCATCAGCTCACGGCCTACTTCCAGCCCATCTACTCCATCCTGAAACAGGAACTGGTGGGCTTTGAAGCTCTTGCGCGCTGGAAACATCCCGACCGCGGCCTGATCTCGCCGGCCGACTTTATTCCCATTGCCGAAGAGACGGGACTGATCCTTGAACTTGGCAGGCAGGTTTTGCGCCAGGCCTGCCGGCAGGTAAGTCACTGGAACCAACGCTACGGCCGGCGACTCACCGCAAGCGTCAACGTCTCTGCCCGCCAGTTCGCCGACCCGGACCTGCTCCACGACATACAGTCCATCCTGGCCGAAACGGGTATGACGCCGGAGCTGCTGAAGCTCGAAATCACCGAAACCGTGCTGCTCAACGGAGCCCACCAGGTCGCCGAGGTCCTCATCGCCGCCCGTCAACTCGGCATCCAGGTGGCGCTCGACGACTTCCTGACCGGGTACTCCTCGCTGCATTACCTGCTGCAGTATCCCTGCGACATCGTCAAGATTGATCGCTCCTTCGTCCACACCATGGACAAGGACCCCCGGCGCGCGGAGCTGGTTCGAACCGCGGTCCAGCTTGCACGCAATCTCGCCATGGACGTCATTGCCGAAGGCGTCGAAACCGAGGAAGAACTCGCGAAGCTCACAGACATGGGCTGCGACCTCATCCAGGGCTTCCTTCTCTCAAGGCCGCTTTCGGCGGAGTGCGTGGAGGACCTTCTCAGAGAATCCGTAAAGCCGTATGTCGCAGCCACGCTCCAGTGCCGCCCGGAACTCGACTCTTCCGGACGTCTCTCTCCCACCGGCATTTGCTCTGCTTCCTTTCCACCGAGCAGGCGCCCCGAAGCATGGAATATGCGGGAACACGACCTCAGCACAGCCAGGGTGTAGGCAATAAGATCTGGAGCCGTACTGTTGCTCACCGAAACGGCCTGATTGCCAGGTTAATTCCTCAAAGTGTGCGGCTTTCGACAAGTGGCTGCTCCTAAGAGAGGTGCATCGCAGCCGACCCCCAAATCGTCTGGAACACCGCCTCAAAATGTGGGGCGTACACCCGCAGCCGTCCTCGCGGCTTTCCACCCGACATTTGCGGCTGTTGTGACACCGGCGTGCCCGACTCCAAAGCTGCCTCTGACTCTGCATGAGATACCGATCGGACGAGTTTGGCTTGCAAGCATTGCGAGTTCGCTACACTCGACAGGATGGATGAGCGTTTCAGTTCGCTGGCGGTCGCGGTGGAGGGCGGGAACGATCCTCTGGTGGCGCGGGAGTTCCCGGCTCCGCCGCATCCCGAACGCAATCCGTTTCAGCGGGATCGCGAGCGTATCGTGCAGGCGCGGGCATTTCGCCGGCTGGCGGGCAAGACTCAGGTATTTACGTCGCGCGCCTCCGACCACTTCCGCTCCCGCCTGACGCACACCATGGAAGTCGCGCAGATCGCCCGCGAGGTCGCCGAGACGCTGAAGCTGAACGAGGATCTCGCCGAGGCGCTGGCGCTGGCGCACGACATCGGCCACCCGCCCTTCGGCCACGCCGGCGAGCGCGCCCTCGACAAATGCCTGCAGCAGCACGGGCTGCGCTTCGATCACAACCTCCATGCGCTGCGCATCGTCGTGCACTTTGAACAGCGTTACGCCGCGCATCGCGGGCTCAATCTTACGCTCGCCGTGCGCGAAGGCATCGTGAAGCACTCACGCGACTACACCCTGCAGACGCATCCGGAGCTGAGCCAGTACTTCCTCGGCGACTATCCTCCGCTCGAGGCGCAGATCATCGATCTGGCGGATGAGATCGCCTACCTGACCGCTGACCTGGACGATGGCGTCGAGTCCGGACTCCTCGAGATCGCGCACATTCGCGAGCATGTACAGGCACTGGCGCGCGCGTACGACACCGTAGCCGAGCGGCATCCGGGAGTGGAGGAAAAGTACCTCTTCTACGAAGCGCTGCAGCTGATGCAGAACACCCTGACCGGCGATCTGATCGCGAACACGCGGGCGAATCTGCTGGCCGCGGGCATCACCACGTTGCCGCAGCTGCGCGCGCATGGATCGCGCGTGGCGACCTTCTCGCCTGAAGTGGAAGCCGAGCGTCTGCAGGAGAAACAGTACTTGTACGACACGCTGTACACCTGCCCCGATCTCGAGCGCGAGCACGATAAGGCGGAGGAGGTGGTCACGGCGCTGTTCCGCTTCTGGGTGGAGAACCCGGGCGAGCTGCCGGAAGGATACGCCGAGGAGATCGAACAGGATGGCGTGCCGCGGGTAGTAGCGGACTACATCGCCGGCATGACGGATGCGTATATCCTGCAGCACTTTGCGGCGGTGAAGCGGCGGCCTCGGCTCATACGGACTTAATTGCCGACCACGGATTGACACGGATGCGCACAGATGAAGGACAGGGGCTGGAAGAAGCAGATTCGTGCGCTTCGCTGCGGAATGGCAACAAAGGGCAGTCACTTAGAAATCAAGTACTGGAAGATAGAGCGCGATCAGTGGAAAGTCTTGTCTCTGATCCGCGCTCATCCGCATTAATCCGTGGTCGTCTTTACCAGACCTTGCAGGCGGGCACGTGGACCATGGGCTGGCCGGCTTTGCAGCCAAACGCAGCCGCGAACTGCGGCATGTTGGAGACGACGCCGTTGATGCGGGCGAAGCCGGGCGAGTGGGGGTCGGTGGCGGCGTTGAGGCGCTGGTTCTCGGGGCGCTCGTTTTCGCACGCCCACTGGGCCATGCCGACGAAGAAGCGCTGGTCCGGCGTGAAGCCGTCGATCGGCTTGAGACTCTCGCCGGCGATCTGCTTCTTCCAGGCAATGTAGGCCAGCAGCGTGCCGCCGAGGTCGGCGACGTCTTCGCCGCTGGTGAGTTTGGAGTTGATGTGGATGTCGTCGACGATGACGTAGCCGGCGTACTGATCCCGCACGCAGTTGATGCGATCCTCAAAGCCCTTGGCGTCGGCCGGAGTCCACCAGTCGCGGAGATTGCCTTTGGCGTCGAACTGCCGGCCCTCATCGTCGAAGGCATGGGTGAGTTCGTGGCCGATGGTGGCGCCGGTGTTGCCGTAGTTGGGCGCGTCATCGAGCTTCGGGTCGTAGAGCGGCGGCTGCAGCACGCCCGCGGGGAAGTTGATGTCGTTCATCTGCGGGTTGAAGTAGGCGTTGACGGTGGGCGGCGTCATGCCCCACTCGTTCAGGTCGACGGGCTTGCCGAGCTTGTGCCAGTTGCGCGCGAGCTCGAATCGGTAGGCGCGGGCGCCGTCACCGGCGTAGTCATCCGGCTTCACCTCGAGCGCGGTGTAGTCGCGCCACTGGTCGGGATAGCCAATCTTGTTGCGGATAGCGTGGAGCTTGCGCAGCGCCTCCTGTTTGGTGGCGGGGCTCATCCAGTCGAGGTTCTGGATCTCCTGGCCCATAGCGGTCTCGATCTGCTGGGTCATGAGCTGGGTCTTAGCCTTCATGTCGGGCGAAAACGTGCGCCGGACGAACTCCTGGCCGAGCGCCTCGCCGAGTACGCGGTCCACCTGCTGGGTGCAGGTCTTCCAGCGGGGCGGCATGACGGGGACGCCGCGCAAGGTGCGGGAGTAGAAATCGAAGTTGGCCTCGCGGAAGGGCGCGGAGAGATACGGCGCAGCTGCGGTGAGCATGTGGAAGCGCAGGTAGGCCCGGAGGTTCTCGACCGGCTCGCTGGCGAGTTCGGACTGGACGGCCTTCATGAATTCGGGCTGCGAGACATTGAGCTTCGCAACGCCGGGTGCGCCTTCGAGGGCGAAGTACTGGTTCCAGTCGATGGCGGGGGTGAGCTGCTGCAGCTCGGCGACCGTGAGGAAGTGATAGGTCTTGTGCGGATCGCGGCGGTCGACGCGCGTAAGAGAAGCTTTCGCGAGGGCGGTCTCGATGGTGAGGATGGCCTGGGCGTCGGTGGCGGCGCGGCCGGCAGGTTCGCCGGCGAGCGTGAGCAGATGGCCGACGTAGGCGACGTACTGCTCGCGGAGTTTCACGTTGCGCGCGTCGGTCTTGAGGTAGTAGTCGCGGTCGGGCAGGCCCAGTCCGCCGGCGTAGACCTCGACGATCTCGAGCGAGGCGTCGTTGGCGTCCTGACCGACACCGGCGTTGAAGAAGTAGGAACCGGCGAGATCGTGGTGCAGCTTGAGCAGAGCGGCGGCGATGCCGGCTCGGGTCTGGAGCGCGTCGACGCCGTCGAGCGCGGGCTGGATGGGTGCGATGCCGCGGGTGTCGATGGCCTCGGTGTTCATGCAGGCGGCAAAGTAATCGCCGACCTTCTGCTGGACGGGCGTGCGGCTGGTGGCTTTGGCGTCGTCCTCGAGGATGCCCCAGAGGAACTGTTCGTTTTCCTGGCCGAGCTTGGCGTAGACGCTCCAGGCAGCCTGGTCGGAGGGGATGGGATTGTTCTTCTTCCAGCCGCCGCAGGAGAAGGCGTAGAAGTCCTGGCAGGGGTCGACCGAGCGGTCGAGGCTGGTGAGATCCAGCGAGGGCGAGTAGGGGAGGGCCTGGAGCGGCTGGACGGGAAGGACGTCGCGGGCCGGAGCCGGGAGCGCGGGTGCCTGGGCGGTCGTTTGGGCGAACAGAGAAGACGCGAGGGCGAGAGTGCCGGCGAGCGCGGCGGCATGCGAGCGAAGGCGTAAAGCCATGTGTCGGGAGTTCTCCTGTGCAGACATGCTACATCGGCGGAACTGGCTGGAGTGCAGTAAAGATTGGCTGGCAGTAGAGGATCGTCGCGGCAAGCAGCAGCAGCGTACGCGCGGCGCTGATGCCGAGCAGTGCCGCCATGCCGGGTTGGTCGATGCGGTCATTGCGGGTGAAGCGATCGTGGATGGGCCCGGCGGCGAAGGCGCTGATCGCGACGACGATCCAGGCGCATGTACAGGCGAGCCAAGCCGACGCGGCGGGCAGGATGGGCGGACGCCAGTGAAGCAGCGCGGCATCCGCGAAGAACAGGACGATGTGCGGGAAGGTGATGACGGGGCCGAGCAGGCGCAGATACTCGCGATGTAATGGGGCGAATGCTTCATCGGGGAGCGTGCGCCAGAGCGGGTAGGCAATGCGCAGGGTATAGGAGTTGACCGCGAGGCAGAAGACAGTAGAGACGGTCGCAAGCACGAGCAACGCGGCGGGAAGCGAGGTCACAGCGAAAGGCCGCCGGTGAGCGTACTGACGCGGTCGACATGGTGCGAGGCGCACCATCGGCGGAGGTTGTTCGCGACGTTTTCTACCGCGCGCGGGTCTGCGTAGCTGGCGGTGCCGACTTCGACCGCCGTGGCTCCGGCGAGCAGAAACTCGACCGCGTCTTCGGCACTGACGATACCGCCCATGCCGACTATCGGGATCTTCACCGCGCGCGCGGCCTCGTAGACCATACGCACGGCGATCGGCTTTATAGCCGGGCCGGAGAGACCGGCGGTCACGTTGGCGATCTTCGGGCGACGGGATTCGATGTCGATGGCCATGGCGAGGAAGGTGTTGACGAGTGAGAGCGCCTGAGCGCCCGCGGATTCCGCCGCCTTTGCCATGGTGGCGATGGAGGTGACGTTGGGCGAGAGCTTGACCAGCAGCGGACGCATGGAGATCTGCTCGACACGGCGCACGAGCTCATCGAGCATCTTGGCGTCCGTGCCGAAGACCATGCCGCCGTGCGCGGTGTTGGGACAGGAGGCGTTGAGCTCATAGAGCGCGATACCCGGCGTGTCGTTGAGGGCCTGAACGACCTCGAGGCAGTCCGGAAGGGTGAAGCCGAAGATATTGGCGATGACGACCGCGCCCTTGATCTTCCGCAGCAGCGGCATCTTTTGCTCGCAGAAGGCGCGCACGCCCATGTTCTGGAGGCCAATGGCGTTCAACATGCCGGCGGCGGTTTCAACGATGCGGGGCGCGGGGTTGCCGGCCATGGGCTCGCGCGAGAGGCCCTTGGTGACGAAGGCGCCGACGCGATCGAAGCGGACGATCTCCTCGAACTCGACGCCGTAGCCGAAGGTGCCGGAGGCGGCGATGACGGGGGAGGCGAGCTCGACGCCGCAGAGGGTGACGCGCATGTCGGGGCCGGAGGACATGAGTTCGATTGTAAGTCGCCGAACTATTGCGCGGGCTTCAGCGCAAAGGTGAGGACGTGGCCCACGGCGGCGCTGGGGCGATTGACGCGGAGCAGCGAGGCGAAGGTGGCGGCGATGTCGACGGGCTCGACCGGCTGGTGGTAGATGCCGGGGATGAAGGGTGCACCGAAGAAGGCGAGCGGTACGTGCCGGTCATAGGAGTACGGGGTGTAGTGGTTGGTGCCGCTGGCCTGCGCCTGCGCGTACATGCCGGGCGTGACCATCACGTACCACTCGCCATTGGGCGAATAGCTGTTGAGGATGAGCCTGCCCTCGGGCGTATCGGGGATGGCACCGGCGCGCATCTGGGTCTTGGTATACACGTGGTGCAGCAGCGGGCGTACGGGCAGACGCGTGGTGCCGGCGGCGGGCGCGGGTGCGGAACCCTCAAACGCTGCGGGCAGAAGGTCTGCCACGGCGTTTTCGGCGTCGGCTTCGGAGATTTTGGCGGCGGCGAAGGCGCGCGGGTCGAGCGTGAGGTACGGCAGTTCGCTCTCGAGCAGGTACGTGTGGGATTCGCCAGGCGAAAGGCGCTGATTGAGCGAGGTCTCGAGCGAGGCCATGACTTTCTTCACGCTAAAGAGCGGTGCGGCCATGCGGGCGGCGGCCGCTCCGTTGATGGTGGGCCCGATGCCGTGATCGCCCGTGAGCGAGACCCAGACATTCGCCATGCCGCCGTCGACGTGGGCGCCCAGCCAGGTGAAGAACGTGTTGAGATCGAGGTCGATGGCGTCGATCATGGCGCGCATCTCGGGCGAGTCGGGCCCGACCTTGTGGCCAAGGATGTCGGTGGACGAGATGCTGATGGTGAGGACGTCGGTGGTGGCGTGGCGGCCGAGTTGCTCGCCTGCGATGAGGGCCTGGGCGAAGTCGAGCAGGTAAGAGACGCTGGCGGGGCTGGCTCCGGCATCGTCGTAGAAGTGACCGGGGCGGGCGTGACTTTCAGCGGTGGCCCGGTCGGTACGGCCGGAGGTGTTGAAGGCCTGCACCCAGCCGGGCAGAGAGTTTCCCCAGTAGGTGGAGCTGACGAAGTGGCCGGAGGCGTGGTCGAGCCAGAAGGCGCCGTTCGAGGCGTGGCCGGACGTGAGCACGGCGGCGCGATCCTTGAGCGAAATGCCGTAGAGCTTCGAGGCGCCGCGGCTGGCGAGGACGACCTCGTCCCCGAGTGTGGAGGCCTGCTCGTTGCGCGGGGAGACGCCGTCATCGGCGGCCGTGTGGTCGCCGACGATGGGAAAGGCATCATCCTCGACCGAGCTGAGCGGGTGCCGGGTGTTCCGATTCAAGTCCCACCACTGATTGAGCGCGATGCCGTGGCCGGCGGTGTAGGCGCCGGTGCCGATGGTGGAGTGGCCGGGCGCGGTCATGGTGTTGCCGTACTGGTAGTAGCAATCGGTGAAGTAGGCGCCACGCTCGAGGAAGAGATTGAAGCCGGAGGGCGTTTTGAAGTCGGCGCGATAGCGGTCGAGGTAGTCTCCGCGGAACTGGTCGATGACGAGGATGACGACGAGTTTGGGCGAGGCGTCATAGACGTCGGCGCGGGCGGGGAGCGCGGGCAGAAACGCGACGGCGGCAGCAAGAAAAGCCGCGAGGAATTTGCGGAGGGAAAGACGCATGGGGACAGGGTAACGCGGAATTTTAGTCGGTTTGTGAATGGAGCTTCTGCAAACCAGCCCGGCTTCGCGGGGGTGAGGCACCGATTTGGGGACGTGGGGCAGGATTGGCTTCGATAGAATGGTGCGGATGCTGGAACTTTCGTTTGTGCGGTCGAATCTGCCGGCGGTTGAGGCGAAGCTGCGGGCGCGCGGCGCGGACCCGGATGCGCTGCTGGGCGATTTTCGCGAGATCGACCAGGCGCGCCGCGAGGCGATCACCCGCGCGGAGTCGCTGGCGGCGGAACGCAATCGGCTGACCGGGGAGATCCAGACAGCGCGCAAGGCCGGCCAGGTTGCATCGGCACTGACCGAGCAGGTACGCGCGCTGAAGGGTGAAGCAGAATCGCTGGAGCAGGCCGCGGCGGCAGCCGACGAGCGGCTGCGCGAGGTGCTGCAGAGCCTGCCTAATCTGCCGGACGCATCGGTGCCTGAGGGCCGGTCTGAACACGATAATGTCGAGCAGAAGACATGGGGTGAGAAGCCAGAGTTCGGGTTCGCGCCGAAGCCGCACTGGGAGCTGGGCGAGGCACTGGGAATTCTCGACTTCGAGCGCGCGGCGAAGATCTCGGGATCGCGGTTTACGGTTCACTTCGGGCAGGGGGCGCGGCTGGAACGGGCGCTGACCAATTTCATGCTCGACCTGCATACGAAGCGGCATGGGTATACCGAGGTGCTGCCGCCGACGATGGTGAACTCGCGATCGCTGTTCGGGACCGGGCAGCTGCCGAAGTTCGCGGAGGATCTGTTTCACGCGGATGATAAGGGGCCGTATACGCCGGGCGAGACCCAGGAGAACGATCACTGGCTGATTCCGACCGCGGAGGTGCCGCTGACGAACATCTTCCGCGACGAAACACTGGAGGCGGCGGAGCTGACGGTGAGTTTCTGCGCGGCGACCTCGTGCTTCCGGTCGGAGGCTGGGTCGTACGGCAAGGATGTGCGCGGGCTGATCCGGCAGCATCAGTTCCAGAAGGTGGAACTGGTGAAGTTGACCGCGCCGGAGCAGAGCGAGGCCGAGCACGAGCGCCTGACGCGGGATGCGGAGACGGTGCTCGAAGAGTTGGGACTTCCCTACCGGCGCATGCTGCTGTGCACGGGCGATATGGGATTCGCAGCGGCCAGGACCTACGACCTCGAGGTATGGCTGCCCGGGCAGGGACTGTATCGCGAGATCTCGTCCTGCTCGAACTTCCACGCATTTCAGGCGCGGCGGGCGAATGTTCGCTATCGCGCGCCGGGTGCGAAGAAGCCGGAGTTCGTGCATACGCTGAACGGGTCCGGGCTCGCCATTGGCCGGACCTATCTTGCAATCCTCGAGAACTACCAGCAGGCAGATGGGACGGTGCGGGTTCCCGAGGCGCTGGTGCCTTATATGGATGGGCAGCCGACGATCGGGCCGCAGACTGGCGCGTGGATGCCGCGTGCCGGCGCGGCGGGCGGTACCAAGAGCGCTGCGAAGGAGCGTGGCTGATGCTGAAGCTGGTGCGCAGCTATCTGTTCTGGACCTATCCGCGGGGCAGCCTGCACTACGACGTGATGGTGACGGCGATCCTGCTCTTTATCTTCGTCACGCCGCGATTTCTCGACTTCAAGGACCGGCCGGTGGAGACGGTCGCGCTGCATTCGAGCGAGGTGCTGGTAAAGGAGGCCGGGCGCAGCGGCGATTCGGCGCGGTTCCTTTATCAGATTCGCGCGGACGACATGAACGGCGCGAAGACGGACGGGGAGATCCGCGCGGCAATCCTGCGCGTGGTCGAGCCCATCTCGGGTGAGGTGGCGATCGAGCGCTGGGAGCCGGTGAAAGACGCGGGCGGGCATGTGGTGGCGTACAACGCGTGGGTGGTGCGGTAGCAAGGAGCACGTGCGGGACGACTTTTCTCCGGAAACTCCATCTAACCCGCTGAGACGAGGGAAATACATGCGTATGGTTTCTTTTGCGACGGGGCTGGCTCTGGCCGGGCTTTCAGCAGGCGTGGCGCACGGGCAGCAGAACGATCCGAAGCTGGCGGCTTTCAAGGCGAAGCTCAATGCAGCGAGCGCACGGTTCCGTTCGGCGCAGGCGGATGTGGAGCGCGATGCGTATACGGCGCTGATCAAAGAGACCGACAAGCAGCAGGGCAAGTCGTATTTCTTGCGGGATGGCGCGGGCGCGACTGAGATGGGTCTGCTGGCGGATGGGCCAAACGGCAAGCCGGAGCGGATTGCGCAGTTCAAGAACGGCACTCTCGAGGACTATAACGTCGGCATCAAGTGCTTCAACAGCTATCAGGCGTCGGGCAAGGTGGACGCGTTTCTGACGCTCGGCTTTGGCGGCTCGTATACGGACCTGGAGCGGGCGTGGGAGATCACGGACAAGGGTTCGGAGACGATGGGCGGGGTCAAAGTCGAAAAGCTGGATCTCGTGCCGAAGGATGCGGGCGTGCGCAACAACGTGACGCATGTGGAGCTTTGGCTCGATCCGGAGCGGGACGTTTCTTTGAAGCAGGTGTTTTATTCGCCGTCGGGCGATACGTCGACCGCGATCTACTCGAATATTCGCCTGAACGGGAAGGTGGACACGAAGGAATTCGCATTCAAGGGCGGCCCTTGTTCGAAATAGTCGTTATTCACCCGCATAATTGCGCGAAGGTGAGGCACTTGCTTTGGTGGTAACTACGCCGGCAGCGAAGGCGATCAGGACCGGGTAGAACTCGAGAGTGTAGCGGGTTTCTGAGTTGTCGATGGTCAGCAGGAGCGCGGTGCGGAGGGCGAGCATCGCGAGCATGGACCCGACGACCGGAGCCCATGGACGCCAGGCCGCGCGGCGGTTGAGACCGAGGACCGCGAGCGCGAGGTACGCAAGGTTGAGCAGCGCGAAGAGGCTCATCCCGAGGGTCGCGCCCGGATGCATGCGGAAGCTCCACCAGTCCAGCGGCCAGGGGAGCATGTCGGCACGAGGGCGCAGCAGCATGTTCAGCATGCGGGCGGCCGGAAGCGCGACGTAGTAGCGCATCAGGTCGGCGTGAATGCGTTCTCGTGCGAGCGCGTCGAAGCGCGCGTCGAGCTGCGGGGTGGGTGTGGTGTTCTCGTTGTACTCGGCCAGGAGGGCGGCGGTCGTGTCGTACTGCTCATCGGAGTCGAAGGCGCGGTTAGGCAGGTCGGCGATGGAGACCTGGTCGGAGTTCCAGTTCCAGTAGACCTGTTCGGTGGAGGCGAAGTCGATCGCCCAGGTGCGATACCAGCGCTCGAAGCCGATGGGTACACGTTCACCAGGGTCATTGGCGTTTTTGGGGGCGAGCGGCTGGAAGGTACGGAAGGTGCGTTCGTTGCGGAGGGTCCACGGCACCAGAGGCAGCAGAGTCAGCAGAGAAACCATCAATGGCACGCGTACGACGCGCAGCGTCCAGGACCGCACGAAGTGCCGCCCGCCCGGCGCCAGGACGATCTTGCTCTTGTCTCTTCCCATCCAGGCCAGAGCCGGAATCACCGCCGCCGCCAGCAGCCCTTCGTCCGGCCGCAGCAGGATGGAGTAGCTCAGCGCGAACGCCAGCGCGTACGCCCAGCGGTTCAGCCCTCTGCCGTCTTCGTGCCAGCGCATGAGGGCATAGAAGGCAAGCGCGATGGTCCACAGGGTGAGGACTTCGGTAAGCGAGGCGGCGGTGTAGGTCGCCATGAAGGGGCACAGCGCGCCGAGCCAGAGTGCGGCCATTCCTGCCCGTTCGCTCGCCCACAGACGTCGCGCGATGCCGCGCAGCAGCAGGCAGGTCCAGAGGTCGAAGGCAACCTGCACCAGCAGCACCGCCGTGTAGCGTCCGACGCCGAAGAGCGAAAAACAGGCTGCGAGGAACAGAGGATAGCCGGGCAGCCGGATTAACGTAGGCCGGACCGTCTGCAGACCGCGGACGGTGTCGGAAAAACCGTAGCGGCCGTGGCGCAGCAGGTTGATGGCGAGATCGCCGTAGAGCAGCGAATCGCCGATCACATACGAATAGCGCCAGACGAAGAAGAGCCGCAGCAGCGCTCCTGCAGCCAGCGCGACGGCGATATGCCACCGGAGGCGTAGGCGGGCCGGAGTGGTTGCGAGGCTCATTGTTTCAGCATCATACCCGCCAAAGCATTCAAATTCAGAAGCGTCCCGCTGCGGGCTCGTGCTTGCGTTGACGCCCGGAGACGCGCACCATACGATGCCTTTAGAGCCCATGCATCTGAAACCGCGAACGACCGGCGACGCCCTATGAACAAACCGGTCTTCTACGATCCGCAGCGAAAGCGGTGGAAGCGGCTGCGCCGGATCTTCGACGTGCTGGCGCTGTTCGGGCTGCTGTGCGGAACCATCTTCATCGTCGGGCTGCTGCGGATGAAGCCGCTGCCGGAGCTGGTACTGGCCTCGCGGACCCGGAACTATCGCGCCCTCACCTACCCGGCCAGACCGACGGTGAAGCCGGGTATGAAGCTGGCGCGATCCGCACATCGCAAGACCGAGACCAAGCCTTCGGACGTGCCGCTGAACCAGGGCGAGGGCCTGCGGGCGGCCTTCTATGTGGACTGGGACGCGGCCAGCTACTCCTCGCTGAAGGAGCACATCAAGCAGATCGACCTGCTCTTCCCGGAGTGGCTGCATGTGATCACTCCGGACGGTTCGCTGACCTCGTACACGGCGGAGGACAACCGGCCGTTCGCGGTAGTGGATCGCGGCGGCGTGCACAATGTCGACCAGGAGAATAAGGTGGCGCGCGCGCTGGCGGCCGACCGGGTGGATACCGAGGTGTTTCCGCTGGTGAACAACTACGACCTGCTGCACAGCCGCTTCTCGGACACGCTGGGACCCTTTCTCGAGAGCGACGCGGCCCGCGCGCAGTTCATCACGCAGATCGATCGCTTTCTCGCGGCGAACAGCAGTTACCGCGGGTTGACGGTGGACTTCGAGCAGATTCCGACGGCGGCGCAGCCGGGCTTCCAGGCGCTGATCGCCGCGCTCTACCAGGACTTCCACGCCCGCAACCTGAAGCTCTATGTCAATGTGCCGGTCCAGGATCCGGACTTCGATTTCAGGACACTTGCCGCGAACTCCGATGGCCTGATCCTGATGGACTATGACGAGCACGAATCGAACGCCGAGCCGGGCCCGGTGGCGAGCAACGACTGGTTTACGGACAACCTGCGCAATACGCTGAAAGTGGTTCCAAAGGAGAAGCTGATCGTCGCGCTGGGCTCCTACGGGTACGACTGGACCACCGCGCTGCCGCCCGCCCCGGATCCGAAGCACCCGAACGCGAGGCAGCCGGAACCGAAGGTGCTGAATGCGCAGTGGATCGCGACCCAGGACGCGTGGCAGGCGGCGTCGGATTCGGAGGCGAACGTTGAGCTGGATGGCGACTCGCTGAATCCGCACTTCGCGTACGACGACAACGACGCGAAGGTGCGGCACCAGATCTGGTTTCTGGATGCGGTGACGATCCTGAACGAGATGCGCTCGGCGCGCACGCTGGGCATCCAGAC
Source organism: uncultured Acidobacteriaceae bacterium (assembly GCA_964247715.1). GTDB lineage: Bacteria > Acidobacteriota > Terriglobia > Terriglobales > Acidobacteriaceae > Edaphobacter. Next base: position 21,706 of record CAXTVJ010000038.1, read on the forward strand.
GTTTTCACTTTGGCGCCTGGGCTCGGAGGATGGCTCGCTCTGGAAGATCTGGGATACGCCGACGCACATCGACCCGGTGCAGGCGCTCGGCATGGTGCCGCCCGGCTATGACGTAGATACGGAGGGCTCGGGCGACATCCTCCGGGTCATTGCGCGCCCGCATTCGGGCACGCGCACGCTGGCGCTCGACGACGACGACAGCGTACCGGCGCCGTTGAAGATGGTGACGAAAGAGGCCATGACCTCCTACCCGGCGGTGTATACGCTGCAGCAATATGGCTATCAACCGAGGAAGGTGGCGCTCTCGTTCGACGACGGCCCCGACCCGGACTGGACGCCGACGATCCTCGATGTCCTGAAGAAGTACAACGTCAAGGGCACGTTCCTGATGATCGGCGCGGTGGCCGAGGACAATGTCGGGCTGATGCAGCGGGTTTACCGCGAAGGCCACGAGATCGGGAATCACACCTTCACGCATCCGGATATTTCGGATATCTCGGTGGGCCAGCTGGACCTGCAGTTGAGCCTGACGGAGCGGCTGTTCGGCTCGAAGCTGGGGGTGCACCCGCTGTTTTTCCGGCCGCCGTATTCGATCGACCAGGAGCCGGATACGAACGATCAGGCGGCGCCGGTCGATCATATCCAGCAGCGCGGCTATACGATCCTCGGCAACAAAATCGACACCAACGACTGGGATGAGCATCCGCGCAAGACGCCGCAGGAGATTACCGATTCCGTGCTGCAGCAGCTGGCCGACATGGAGGGACATGCGGACCGCGCCGGTTCAGTCATCCTGATGCACGATGGAGGCGGCGATCGCTCCGCGACGGTGGCGGCGCTGCCGCTGCTGATCACGACGCTGCGTGCGCACGGGTATGAGTTCGTGCCGGCTTCGGAGCTGATCGGTAAGACCCGCGACCAGCTGATGCCGTCGCTGAATCCGGCCCAGCGGCGCGAGGCCATCTTCGACTCGATCTCCTACTCGGTGCTCAGCTTCTTCGATCACGCCATCATTTACGTCTTCTACATCGGCGACGTGCTGATGTCGGCGCGGCTGATCATCATCGGGCTGTTCGCCATCATCGACCGTTTCCGCAAGCGCAGGAACTTCGCCACGCCGGACTATCAACCGCGCGTGGCGGTGCTGATCCCCGCGTACAACGAAGAGAAGGTGATCGCGCGGACCATTCGGTCGGTCATGCTGTCGAACTACAAGAATCTGCGCATCGTGGTGATCGACGATGGCTCCAAAGACGCGACGTATGAGGTGGCGCTGAACGCGTATCCCGACCAGATTGCCTCCGGCCGGCTGACCGTGCTGACGAAGCCCAACGGCGGCAAGGCGGACGCGCTGAACTTCGCGCTCGACCATATCGACGAAGAGATCTACGTCGGGATCGACGCCGACGGCGTGATCGCGCACGATGCCGTGACCAATCTCGTCCCGCACTTCGCAAACCCGGAGATCGGCGCCGTGGCCGGTAACGCGAAGGTGGGCAACCGCGTGAATCTGTGGACGCGCTGGCAGGCGCTCGAGTACATCACCAGCCAGAACTTCGAACGCCGCGCGCTCGATCTGTTCGACGTGGTGATGGTCGTGCCCGGTGCCATCGGCGCGTGGCGCACCGCCCCGGTCCGCGCGGGCGGCGGCTACCATACCAACACCGTGGCTGAGGACGCCGACCTGACCATGAGCCTGCTGGAGCAGGGCTACTCGGTCATCTACGAGGACCAGGCGCTGGCGTTTACGGAGGCTCCGGTGAACGCGGACGGGCTGAAGCGGCAGCGCTTTCGCTGGTCTTTCGGCATCCTGCAGGCACTCTGGAAGCATCGCGGCGCGATCAAGCGGCACCGCGCCATGGGGCTGTTCGCCCTGCCGAACATCCTGATCTTCCAGATCCTGCTTCCGCTGGTTTCGCCGCTGATCGACCTGATGTTCGTGCTGGGCGTGATCCGCTACTTCGTCGACAAGCACTTTCATCCCGAGGCAACGTCGGCGGACAGCTTCCTGAAGCTGCTGGCGTTCTTCATGGCCTTCATGGTGATCGACTTCATTGCGTCGACGCTGGCGTTCGCGCTCGAGCGCAAGCATCCGGCGAGTAAGGGCGATGCGTGGCTGCTGGTGCATATCTGGATTCAGCGGTTCACCTACCGCCAGGTCTTCTCGCTGGTACTGGTGAAGACGCTGAAGCGGGCGATCGACGGCAAGCCGTTTGCGTGGGATAAGCTGGAGCGCACAGCGACGATGTCGAAGGCCGCCGAACAGACGTCTCTGTAGGCCGTTCACACGCGCGGGCTTTCACACAAGCAGCGTGTCCAAACACACGAAGTGGTGCCCGTCTCGCGTCAGGCTGACCTGCCTTTGCTCTGGAGACACGATGAAACTCCTCCTCACCGCTGCCCTGCTTCTCAGCACCGCTCACACGCAGGACGGCTCCGGTGCGTACGCCACGCATCATTACCGCGATCTGTTCGCCGAGCAGGGACATGCGCCGGCGGAGACGCGGGCGAAGATCGACGCGGCGTACCAGCAGCTCTTTCACGGCGATAAGGCCACGCAAACGCTCTACTGCGAGGCGGGCGCCAACGCGAACGGGCCGCTGGCTTACATGAACGATCCTCAGTATCACGACGTGCGCACGGAAGGCATGTCGTATGGCATGATGATTGCCGTCCAGATGAACCGCAAGCCGGAGTTCGACGCGCTCTGGAACTGGGCGAACACCTGGATGCGGATCACCGATCCCGAAAATCCGTCGTACGGCTACTATGCGTGGTCGCTCAACGCCGACGGTACGCCGCTGTCCGACTCCCCGGCGCCAGATGGCGAGGAGTACATGGTAATGGCGCTCTACTTCGCCGATCATCGCTGGGGCTCGGGCAAGGGTCTCTACGATTATCACGCGCAGGCCGACCGCATTCTCTCGCTCATGCGGCATCATCCCCTGGTAACGAAGACCGGGCCGTTCCGCATCCATCCGGGCGACGCACCCTTCGTTCCGCCGCCGGACGGACGTGATTCCGGCGGCAAGCAGCCCGGTGTGCGTACGGTTACGGTCGGCCCGATGGTCAACGAGCGTTTCCAGATGATCCGGTTCGTTCCGGATAACGACAACTTCGGCGCGAGCACCACCGATCCCTCCTATCACCTGCCGGCTTTTTACGAGCTTTGGGCGCGCTGGGGACCGAAGGCAGATCGGGAGTTCTGGACCGAGGCAGCCACGGTGAGCCGAAGGTTCTTCGCCCGCGTCACTGGACCGCAAACCGGGCTGACCCCCGAGCGCGTGCACTTCAACGGAAGCCCGAGCCTGTGGAACGGCCACGCCGAACACTTCGGCTACGACTCCTGGCGGTCGGCCAGCAACTGGTCGGTGGACTTCTCATGGTGGCACAAGGATGCGGAGGAGACGGTCCTGAGCGACCGGATTCAGGCCTTCTTCGCGGACCGGCGCATCAAAACCTTTGTGGACCGATATACGCTGGACGGCAAGCCGCTCTCGAACGTCCATTCAGATGGTCTGGTGGCAACCACGGCGGTGGCCAGTCTGGCGGCGACGTCCGGCGCGAACTCGCGCGCGTTCGTGAATGAGCTCTGGAACGCACCCGTTCCCACCGGATTCGGACGCTATTACGAGGGCTTGCTCTATCTGCTGAGCCTGCTGCATGCCGGCGGCAGTTTCCGTATCTGGTAATCGGCGACAGCCGTAGACGTTCGAGCAACCCGCAGCGCCAAAAGGGCATCGTCTCTAATAGCTCACTATTACAATCTTGTTAATCTTTGAGGCACCCGTGTCGATCACTTCGGTATTTCCCCCTGATGCCGCCCTTCATCGTTCAGAGGAGATGAACGGCGAAGGCCCCGGCAACCTGAGAATCTTGCGTGTGACCACGCTGGCGGTGCTGATCGCGATGGCGGCGCTCTCAATCTTTGGAGTGCATGGTCCCGACTTCTTCATCTCGCACCTGCTGAACCGTCTGGCCGGCCATTCCCTCGTCTTCGACTACGTGGTGCGTACGCTCGAGCGCGACATGTTTTCGAATCTGCTGTTGATGACCTTGGCCTGGTATGTCTGGTTCGACACCGACAACGTGCGCAAGCGCACCGGCATCCTGATCGGCGTGGTCAGCGCTTTTCTCTCCGGAATCGTCAGCCGCGGACTGCAGCTTGCGCTGCCGACCCACCTTCGTCCGCTGCATGAGCCGGCGCTGCACTTCCATGCGGTCTACGGGATCGATCCAAACTCACTCAACCACTGGTCTTCGTTTCCCAGCGACCACGCGGCCGTGCTCTTTGGCGAGGCGCTGACAATCTACCTTGCGAACCGCAGGATTGGACGCTGGGCCTTTGCGTTCGCCGCGCTGACCAATCTGACGCGGCTGTATCTCGGATTCCACTATTGTTCCGATATCGTCGGCGGGGCAATGCTCGGTATGTTGATCGTCGCCTCATGCGTGGGCCTGAGCAGTCATTCCTGGGCTCGACGCCTGGTGGACGTGCCCGCGAAGCGACGCGCGCTGTTCTACGCCGCCCTCTTTTACATCTCGTTTGGCATCGTGACCTTGTTTACGGACTACCGCGATACTGCTTCAGGCTTCCTGCACACGCTGCATCATCACGGCGCTCCAGCGGATGGCACGACGCAGACCCCCGAGGGCGGCAGCACCAGCGAGTAAGTGGCTGAATCTACTGTGGCCTGGCTGCCGTGCTCCGGGCGGCTGTCCTGGCTTTGGCTTGACGCTTCGGTTTCGGCGGAGCCACGCAGGGTTTCGACGCCGTTGCGGGGGTCGCCGGCACCGCCGGACGGGCGTTCAGAGAGGTCTGCAACTGCACCACGCGCCGCTCTTGGGCGGCGGCATCCTGGGTGATGTGATCGGCGAGGGCACGCCGCGCGGCTTCGAGGCTGGTCAGCGAGTGGATCAGCTGGTCGGGCGTGGGAGACGGCGCGGCCATCTTTGCCCGTTCCGTCACGCGCAGCATGACGTCATAAAGCGCGCCTACGTTGCCGGCCACCGGGAGCTGCGTCGAGACGGCGTCAGGGACCGCATCGGCAGTCGTGAGCAGCGCAGGCAGAATTTGATCTAAGTCCCGGCGAATAGAATCGATATCTGCGTTCGTCGCGGCGCGCAGATCTTTGGGCAGCCTCCAGCGATCGGCCGACAAGCCGGCCAGCGATGCCGCGACCCCGTCGAGCGCAGGACGCAGCAGACCGGATGGCGTGACCGGGAGCGCGGACGCTGGAGCGGCTGAGGTCGCCTGCCCGAAACCTGCATCACCAGTACCGAGGAGAGCTGCGCCGACCGCCGCGAAGACCATCACACTACGGATGTTCATGAGTTCCGATGATACTCCGGGCAGTCGGACGAGTTCGGTCGTATGGGAGGCTTGATCGGCCGCGTGCCAGGCGAGTAAAGGCTGAGCGCGGACGAGCTTCCAGCACCCGGGGATCGAGGATCCAGACGGCCGGTGGGATCGCGGGCTCGGGCGAGGACACAGGGGAGACGATTACGCCGTCGACGAAGTCAACGTCCGGATTAAACGCGGTTTGGACACATTCCTTCACGCTCATCCGGAGGGTCAGGGATGCGGTTGCCATCGGACCATCTCTGAAGATGGTATGCGCCGAGGCTCTGGGCGAATCCACGGAAACCGTCAGGCAGCCCGGCGGGATTACCATAGCGTCATGGCAACTCCGAGCCTCGCCTCGCTCCCTCCTTTCTCGAATGAACCTTTCTTGGACTTCACCGACCACGACGTGAAGCGGTCGATGGTCGCCGCGCTCGAGGTAGTGCGCGCGGAGTTCGGGCGTGAATACGACATGATCGTCGGTGGCCGGCGCCTGCGCACCGCCGGCAAGCTCCGCTCGATTAATCCAGCGCGGCCGGAGGAGGTGGTCGGCATCCACCAGAGCGCGTCCGCCGACGACGCGGAACCCGCGATGAAAGCCGCGCTGCAGGCGTTCGCGACCTGGTCGCGGACCTCGCCCGCGAGCCGCGCGGGATTGCTGCTGAAGGCCGCCGGTTTGATTCGCGAGCGCAAGTACGCTTTCTGCGCGTGGCTGGTGTACGAAGTCGGCAAGAACTGGGCCGAGGCCGACGCGGACGTGGGCGAGTGCATTGACTTCCTCGAATTCTACGTGCGCGAGACGCTGAAACTCGACACCGCGACGACCCCGATCCAGATGCCGGGCGAGCGCAATCAGCTGCGCTACGTCCCGCTGGGCGTTGGCGTGGTGATCTCTCCCTTCAATTTCCCGTTCGCCATTATGGCGGGCATGACGGCGGCGGCGATCGTCACCGGCAACACCGTGGTGTTGAAGCCTTCGGTGGACGCGCCGACGCTGGCGGCGAAGTTCGTCGAACTGCTCGAAGAGGCCGGTCTGCCGGATGGCGTGGTGAATCTCTGTCCCGGCGAGGGTCCGGGCTTCGGATCGGCCGTGGTCGCGCACCCGCAGACTCGCTTTATCGCGTTTACCGGCTCGAAGAAGGTGGGACTCGCCATCCACGAATCGGCGGCGCACCCGCAGCCCGGCCAGAGGTGGATCAAGCGCACCATTCTCGAGCTGGGCGGCAAGGACGCGATCATCGTCGATCGCGATGCGGACCTCGCGATCGCGGTCGATGGCGTCTTCGCGGCAGCCTTCGGGTATAACGGGCAGAAGTGCTCGGCCTGCTCGCGCGCGATCGTGGACGCGGAGATCTACGACGCGTTTCTGGACGCGCTGCGCGACCGCGTCGAAGGCATCCAGCAGGGTGAGCCGATGGCCAACGCGTACATGGGACCGTTGATCAGCGCGGCGGCAAAGCAGCGCGTGCTGGACTACATTGAGCTGGGCAAAGCCGAAGCGCGGCTGCTGATCGGCGGCAACGCCGTCGACACGCCGGAGGGCGGCTTTTACATCGCGCCAACCGTCTTTGCGGACTGCCCGCCAACCGCCCGCATCTGTCTCGAGGAGATCTTCGGGCCGGTGCTCGCAGTCATCAAGTCGACCAGCTTCGACGAGGCGATCGCGATCGCGAATAACACGGAGTACGGACTGACGGGTGCGATTTACACCTCGTCACGAGGCAAGCTCGACCGCGCCCGCGAGGAGTTCCACGTCGGCAACCTCTACCTGAACCGCAAATGCACGGGCGCGATGGTGGGAGCGCATCCGTTCGGCGGCTTCAACATGTCGGGAACCGACTCGAAGGCAGGCGGCCCGGACTATCTGCTGCTCTTCACCCAGGGCAAATCGATCGCCGAGAAGATCGGCCACGTCAGCAAAGAAGCCGATGAAGAGGAAGCCCGCATGGGGCTGTAAGAAGAAGAGGCGTAACGCGGATCATTCCGATAAGTGCCGGGACTCACGGCAATAGGACAGGAACCGGGACCATGGAAGACGATATGGACGGAAAATGTTCCTTCCTTCTGTCTTGATCGTTTTCAGAGCCTTGCCGGCCTTATCTCATGATCCCCAATCCCGCCTAGATCGGCCTTGATCCGTGTTACGCCGTTTTCTTCTCCAGCAGCGACCCCACCTTCGCGGCCTCGGCGGCAAGAATCTTATGGTGCAGGGTGAACAATGCGAGTTCCAGCCGATCGCCGACGCCGGTTTTGTCGTAGATACTCCGCAGATAGTTCTTGACCACCTGCTCCTTGGTGCCGAGTTGGAAGGCGATCTCCTTGTTCTTGCAGCCCTGCACAATCAGCGCGACGATCTGCATCTCGCGCGGGGTGAGCCGGTCGCGCACCCGGGCTCCGACCACGTCGTCGCCGGAGTTGCCGGCCTGCACGGGCGGCACCAACCGCAGGCCGCGTCCTACCTTACGCACGCAGTCGACCAGTTCCGCGGCGGTGACGCTGCGCAGGATCAGCCCGCAGAGTTCGCGCGCGGCCGAGTCGGCGACGGCGTCGGCCTTTTCCGCAATCAGGATGCCGCGTCCGCCGGTCTCGCGCAGCGCCGTGACCACTGTGCGCAGGTCGGCTCTCAGGCCAGTCGAAAAGAGCGTCGTAGCCCCGGGAAAGTTCTGGATGGCCGCCAGCAGCCGTTCTGCCTCGGCGACCTGCGCCACGATCCGCATATCGCTTTCAAGGGCGAGCACGCGCGCGGTGCCGGCGCGAAAGATCGCCTGATTGTCCGCCAGAATGACCTTGTGCATGCGAAACATCCTCCCGCGGAGCCGACCTCCACTCCACCTTGACCCTCTATCGGAAGATCGTGCAGGCCTGCCTTCCTTCTGTCTGCAATCTATACAGCGCTCCCTGCGCGTGTGTTACGTTCCGGGTACCGGATGACCCCTTTGGGGCAAGCGGAAATCCGAATCGTCCGTATTCTCCTCTCATCCAAACCTGTGTAGCACGCCGCGTGTCTCCGCGCGAGAAAAGCCCATGCCGAAACCTGTCCTCCTGGCCATCGACGACGACGTAAGCGTGCTCGAAACCGTAGTTCAGGATCTGCGCCGGAAGTATGGGGAACGATATCGCATCCTGCGCGCCGCATCCGGCCAGGCCGCGCTCGATGTCTCGCGCCAACTGCTGGAGCGCGGGGACGTAGTCGCACTCTACCTCTCCGATCAGCGTATGCCGGGCATGACCGGTGTCGAGCTGCTGGAACGGGTGATGCCGCTCTACCCGGAAGCCAAGCGCGTCCTGCTGACGGCATACGCCGATACCGAAGCCGCGATTCGTGCGATCAACTCGGCACGCATCCACTATTACCTCAATAAGCCGTGGGATCCGCCGGAAGAGAAGCTTTACCCGGTGCTGGACGACCTGCTGCAGGCCTGGACGGCGGGCTACCGTCCGCCGTACGAGGGCATTCAGGTGGTCAGCGCACGCTGGGGCACAGGCGACCATGAGCTGCGCAACTTCCTCTCGCGCAATCGCGTGGACTTCAAATGGCTTGATCCTGCGCAGACCCCGAATGCGCTCAGCTCCCTCGAAGCGCGCGGGCTGGATGGCTCGAAGCTGCCCGCGGTCCTGTTTCCCGACGGTACATCGCTCGTCCAGCCGACCACGACCGAAGTCGCCGCCAAAGTGGGCCTGCGCACCGAGGCGAAGCAGGAGTACTACGACGTCGTGGTCGTGGGCGCGGGCCCGGCGGGCCTGGCAGCCGGGGTCTACGGCGCATCCGAGGGGCTGAAGACGCTGCTGGTGGAACCGGTCGCTCCCGGCGGGCAGGCGGGTTCGAGCTCCAAAATCGAGAACTATCTCGGCTTCCCTGAGGGGCTTTCCGGCGATGAACTGGCCAAGCGGGCGTTCATTCAGGCGCAGCGCCTCGGCGCCGAGTTTCTGACCCAGGCGGTCGACGAGATCCGCTCCGAGAATGGGTATCACATCGTCCGCATGACGGACGGGCGCGAGGTGACCTGCCGCGTGTGCCTCATCGCAACCGGCGTGTCCTATTGCCGCCTCAATATTCCGGGAGAAGAGCGGTTTTCGGGTGCCGGGCTCTTCTACGGAGCGGCCCTGACCGAATCCAATCTTTGCTCAAACGAGGAGGTGCATGTGGTGGGCGCGGCTAACTCCGCCGGCCAGGCCGCGCTGCACTTCGCCCGGCATGCCCGCTGCGTGAAGATGCTGGTGCGCGGCTCGGGGCTTGAAAAAAGCATGTCGCGCTATCTTATCGACCAGATCGCGGCGCGCGAAAATATCGTCGTTGAGAGCCGCACCGAGCTTCTGGCGCTGCATCCTGGCGAGCACGACGACTCGCATCTCGGGCGCATCACGTTGCGGACGACAGACGGCGTCATCGCGCGCGAAGCGCAATCGGTCTTCGCCTTTATCGGCGCGCAGCCCAGGACGGACTGGCTGCCGGATAAGGTTGCGCGGGACGAGCGCGGCTTCGTGCTGGCCGGCCCGGACGTGAAGGCGCGCGTGAAGAGCGCGTGGCCGCTGCAGCGCGATCCGTATCTGCTCGAAACCTCCGTCCCCGGCATCTTTGTCGCCGGCGACGTACGCCAGGGGTCCGTCAAGCGCTGCGCTTCGGCGGTAGGCGAAGGGTCGATCGCCATCCAGTTCGTGCACCAGTACCTCGCAAGTCTGCAGGAGTCATGAGCGCATCCGTCCGCCAACCCGCCGATCCCGTCATGCCGCAGCCGCTAAGCCCGGAGCTGCTGGTGCAGCTGCGCCAGGTCACGGTCCTCGCGTCGCTCTCGGACGAAAAGATGCAGTGTCTCGCGGGTTCGACCCGGCGTCATCTCGAGCCGGATGAGGTCTACGTACACCAGGGTGAGACCTTTCGCCGGTTCTGCCTGCTGCTGCAGGGCTCGGTACGGGTCGCCTTCATGACGCCGTCCGGCCAGCAGAACACTATGCATGTCGCCGAGCGCGGGTCCTCATTCGGCGAGGTGCCGCTGCTGGCGAATATGCCTTCGACCGCGACGTTGACGGCGCTTGAGCCGTGCGAGCTGCTGGAGCTTGATGAAGACCAGTTCTGGACACTTATGTTTCAGTGTCCCGACGTGCGGAAAGCGATTCTCGGCAATATGGCGATGCGTCTGGCGCGGGTGCAGAACGCCACCTTCCAGCAGGAAAAAATGGCGGCGCTGGGCACGCTCGCTGCCGGCTTGATGCATGAGCTGAATAATCCGGGTGCGGCCGCCCGTCGTGCCTCCTCGCAGCTGCGTGAGAACCTCGTGCAGCTGCATGAGCTGGCCGCGCGCTTTACGCGCCGCCCCATGACGCAGGAGCAGAAGGAATGCCTGATCGAGCTGCAGGAGTACGCACTGGCCGCAAAGCCGGACATCGCGCGCTCCACACTCGAACAGGCCGACGCGGAGGATGCGCTGGCCGAGTGGATGGAGCGCGCGAAGATCGCGAACGCGTGGAAGCTGGCACCGACGCTGGTCAATATCGGCGTCGACCCGCAGACACTCGAATGTGCGCGCAATTCATTCGAGGCCGATGTCTTCTCGGACGCGCTGGCCTGGCTGGAGGCGCTGGTCTCGAGCATGGGCCTGGTCACCACCATCGAGGAGTCGATCGGGCGCGTTACCGACCTGGTGCACGCGGTCAAGAGCTACGCCTACGAAGGCAAGGGCAACGCGCAGACCATCGATATCAACCAGAGCATCTACGCGACAATCGTCATCCTCGCGCACAAGATTCGCGAGAAGGGGATCGTACTCGAAAAGAAGTTCACGCCGAACCTTCCGCTGCTCGCCGGCGGATGCCATGGCATCAACCAGGTATGGACGAACCTGCTGGACAACTCCATCGATGCAGTCAAGGAGGGAGGCCGCATCCGCGTGCGCACCTGGGCCGAGCAGGTGGCAGGTGCTGACGACAAAAGGCAAGAGCTGTGCATCCTGATCGGCGACGACGGCCCCGGTATCCCGCTCGACTGTCAGACCCAGATCTTCGACCCGTTCTTTACCACCAAGCCGGTCGGAGTCGGCACCGGGCTGGGCCTCGGCATCGTGCATCGGATCGTCGAGCAGTGCGGCGGCTCCATCCACTTCTCCTCGGCACCGGGCAGTACGGAGTTCGTGGTCAGGCTGCCGGGCAAGACGGACGAGTAGGCAGCATGCAGGAGGGAGTAGCGGGCCTGCTCCGTCAACTGCGTTCGTTCCATTATCATTGCTTCATGTCCCTCACTCCCTTCCATATCGCCTTTCCTGTCGACGATCTTGCTGCCGCCCGTGCGTTCTACGGGGAGAAGCTGGGCTGTCCGGAGGGGCGTTCGTCGGACGAGTGGATCGACTTCGATCTGTTCGGACATCAGATCGTGGCTCATCTCAAGCAGCGGGCAATGCGCGTGGAAGATATTCACCACAACGCGGTGGACGGGCACGCCGTACCGGTGCCTCACTTCGGCGTGGTGCTGACCATGGACCGCTGGGAAGAGCTGGCCGGGCGTCTGCGCGATGCGGGCCAGAAATTCGAGATCGAGCCCTGCATCCGCTTCAAGGGCGAGGTCGGCGAGCAGGCCACGATGTTCTTCTACGATCCAGCCGGGAATGCGCTCGAATTCAAGGCCTTCGCCGATATGTCGCAGGTCTTCGCGAAGTAGAGCGCTCTAG
>CAXTVJ010000039.1:0-6197 GCA_964247715.1 uncultured Acidobacteriaceae bacterium
ATGACGAGGATGGTGCCTTTCTGCTTGATCTCTTCCGCAGCCTCGCGTTCCTGCTCCATTTCTTCGTACATGACCGACTGCGGATGTTTGACGGGCTCCCAGCCGGTGAGGGCGTTGGTGAGGAAGACCTGGGCGCGCTGGGCATCGGACAGTGGGGCTCCGGCTTCTTCGAGGAGGCGGGAGAGTTCCATGTGCGCGATGACGAAGGGGGCTGGCATGATCTCGAAGCCGAAGACGCGGGTGAGGGCGGCGGTGCGGAACTTGTCGGGGACCTGCCAGTCGTCGTCGCCGGCCTGCTCCCTGAGGGTGCGATGGATGCGCTGGAGGACGGCGGTGAGGTAGGCTCCGGTGCCGCAGCATGGATCGAGAATGCGGACATTGGGACTGGCGAGGCCGAGGGGCTGGGCGAGTTCGGTGCGGAGCAGGTGGTCTACGCGTTCGACCATGTAGTGGACGATTTCGCGCGGGGTGTACCAGACGCCGAGCTCTTTGCGGAGTTCGGGGTCGAAGGCCTCGAGGAACGGCTCGTAGAAGTAGGCGACGGCTTCTTCGACGCGGAAGACGTCGAAGAGTGACGGCTGGACGCGATTGAGGACGCCTGCGGCGAGATCGAGGATTTCGGCGATCTGGATGGAGTCCAGGGTGCGACGGTCGGAGATTTCGCGGAAGAGCTTGCGGAGGATGGGGACGTGGAGGTAGTCGTCGGCCAGACGCCAGTTGAACGGGGTGAGGGGATGCGCAGGGCCGTGGTGGACGGCCTGGGTGGAACGCCGCCAGAGGACCCAAGCGGAAAAGATGCCATAGAAGAGGGTCTGGACCAGTGTGGAACGGAAGAAGTGATCGCCTTTCTCGCCTTCGAAGGTGATGCCGAGGGATTCTTCAAGCGAGGACTTTACGTTGCGGAAGAACGGGAGATCGTGGTCTTCGGCGCGGGCGCGGGCTTCGCGAGCGTAAGAGGCGAGGAACCATGCGACGTCTTTGGGATCGGTAAGCGGAACCTCGTAGAGCATGACGCGACGCAGGAAGTCGGGCAGGAGCTGGGCGTGTTTGGGGTCGGGCGTCGCGTACCAGAGGTCTTCGGCGGATTGGAAGAGAATGTAGCGTTCGACGGTGACGACGGTTCCGGCTGCCAGCTTGAGGAGGCGGAACTCGCGGTAGTTGGTGATGAGGACGAGGTTGTAGCGGGCGAGATATTTGCGGGTTTGCGCGGAGTGGGCGAGCTGGTCGAGCGAATCGCCTGCGGGTTTGATTTCCACGGCTCCGCGCTCGGGAATCTGCAGCGTTGGCGGAGTGCCGGGAGCCCGGCGACGCTGCGGGAAGAGGCCGCCGTCGGGCTGTCCGGCTCCGTCGTTGCGGAGCTGGGTGGAGAAGAGGACTCTGGGCTTCAGGGAGTCGCCGACGGCGTTGAGGAGGTTGGAGAGAGGCGGGTAGAAGCTGGTTTCCGATGTGGCGGAGCCGGTGTTGCGGATGGCGCGGAGTTCTCTGAGGTAGTCGGCGACAGTGTAGGAGGGCACGGTGGGATCATGATGCCATATGGGCGGGTGGCGGTGGCGCGACTCGCTCCAGAGGCTGAAGCCTCTTTTCTTGTGGATCGACTGTGAGACCCGAGCAGACCCAAGCCTGAAGGCCTGGGGTACCTGGAGCCAAGGCGGAGAGGCTGACTGTGCGGGGTTTTACATTCCCACGTCTCAGGGGCGAGACGTGGGGTACCCGGTCTTGTGTGTGCCGAGGTGGTGCGCGGGCGGCGGCAGCAGAGTGCGTTGGAAGGTATCGGCGGATGTTGGTTCGTCGAGATCCTTCGACTGCGTCCGCCGCGCAGGGTGCGCGCCGGACTTTGCTCAGGAAGACGGGGCTCCGTTGTGGGTGGCGGGACTTTACCGGGGATTCCTCCCCGTTCGACTTCGCTGAGGGTGGGGAATGACAGGCGGAGAGACGCTTGCGGGGAGGTGGGGCGGTAGAATGGGGCATTATGTCTGAACATGTTGGGAAGGTGCTGCCGTTTGTGGATGTGTCGAAGCCTGCTGAGGATGGGGTGGTGCGGGTGACGTTTCTGCCGGAGGACAAGACGGTGGAGTTTCCGTTTGGGTCGCTGGCGTATGAGGGGCATGGGGAGCCGATGAGCTTTCTGGATGTGGCCGAGAATTACCATATTTTTCTCGATCATGCATGCGGCGGGGTGTGCGCGTGCACGACGTGCCATCTGTGGGTGCGGCAGGGCGCGGTGGGGATCTCGGAGGCGGAGGATAAGGAGCTGGACCGGATGGAGACGGCGGCGGATATCCAGCTGAACAGCCGGCTGGGGTGCCAGGCGGTGATCGAGAAGCCGGGGACGTATGTGGTGGAGATTCCGAAGTGGAACCGGAACTATGTGCAGGAAGGGAAGCCGGTGGCGGGGGCTCCGGCGCGGGATTACGGGGCGGTTCCGGGAAGCGCGAAGGAGTAGAGACTGTATCCGGCCGGGTTTCAGTGCGCGGGCTGTTTTGAGTGGGTGGAGACGACGGTCGATCCGCAGGGTGGGTCGCGGCAGGTGTACGTGGAGGACTGCCAAGTGTGCTGTAAGCCGAACGTGCTGACGGTGGTGTGGGACCGGGGCGCGGCGGCGTATACGATTGCGGCGGAGCTGGAGTCTTAGGCGGCTTACCGATTGAGGGTTTCGCATCCGCGGGTGGGCGCGGCGTGTTGTAGGTTATAGGGATTCGCTGTGACTGCGGAGGCTGCCTGGCTCTGACTGCGTTCATCTCGCGCCGTGTGGTGTTTGCGGACGGGGTGCGGCCTGCGTGCGTGGTGGTGGACGCAGAGGCGGGAACGATTGTGGGGGTGGCGGAGGCGGACTGCGCGCCGGCGGGGGCGGCAGTGGTCGACTGCGGGGCGGATGCGCTGCTGCCGGGGCTGGTGGATACGCATGTGCACCTGAATGAGCCGGGGCGGACGGAGTGGGAGGGGTTCCGGACGGGGACGCGGGCGGCGGCCGCGGGCGGGGTGACGACGGTGGTGGATATGCCGCTGAATTCGCTGCCGGAGACGACTTCGGTGGAGGCTCTGGAGCTGAAACGGCAGGCTGCGGCAGGGAAGTGTCGGGTGGACTGGCGGGCGTGGGGTGGGGCGGTGGGGGATGGCCCGGGCCGTGGGAACAGCGGGGAGTTGCGCGGGCTGGCGGCGGCCGGGGTGCCGGGGTTCAAGTGTTTTTTGATCGATCCGGGGTGTGCGGGGTTTGGGCTGATCGATGAGCGGGAGCTGCGGCGGGCGTTGCCGGAGATTGCGGCGACGGGGTTGCCGCTGCTGGTGCATGCGGAGCTGGCGGGGCCTTGTGAGCTCGCGGCTGCGAGCCTTGACGCTGCGGGGGCGGACTGGCGGCGGTATGCGACGTATCTGGCTTCGCGGCCGGATGCGGCGGAGGTTGCGGCGGTGGGGATGATGGTGGGGCTGGGGCGGGAGTTTGGGGTGTGGGTGCATCTCGTGCATCTGGCGAGCGCGGAGGCGCTGCCGCTGCTGCGGGCGGCGCGGGCGGAGGGATTGCGGGTGACGGTGGAGACTTGCCCGCACTACCTGGTGTTTGCGGCGGAGGAGATTGCGGATGGCGACACGCTGAAGAAGTGCGCGCCGCCGATTCGCGGGCGGGCGAACCGGGAGGCGCTGTGGGCGGCGCTAAGGGACGGGACGATCGACCTGGTGGCGAGCGATCATTCGCCCTGCCCGGTGGAGATGAAGAAGCTGGAGCAGGGTTCGTTTGCGGGGGCGTGGGGCGGGATTGCGAGTTTGTCGCTGGGACTGCCGGTGATGTGGGCGGCGGCGGCGGAGCGGGGATTCGGGCTGTGGGATGTGGCGCGGTGGATGAGTGTGGGGCCGGCTCGTCTGGCGGGGCTGGACGCGCGTAAAGGGCGGATCGCAGTGGGATACGATGCCGATCTGGTTACGTTCGATCCGGAGGCGACTTGGACTGTTACGAATAGAGATCTGTACTTTCGGCATGCGGTTTCGCCGTATGTTGGGCGGCGGGTCAGGGGCGTGGTGAAGCGGACGTTTCTGCGGGGGCGTGAGGTGTATGCGGAAGGACGATTCGCGGCGGAGCCGTTTGGGCGGGAGGTGACGGTTTGAGCGAGACGTTTGTGGGGGGAGGAACAGCAGATTCTTCCCCTTCGCTGCGGAATGACAAGGAAGAAGCGCTGCGGAATGACAAGGTTGCAGAGCGGGTGAGCAGCGCGGTCTGGGTGCTGGATGTTTGTGCGCGGGTGGCGGGGTTTACGGATGTGGCGGGAACAATTACGCGTTTGTTTCTTTCTCCGGCTGCGCGGCAGGTGCATGCGCTGTTGCGGGAGGAGATGGAACGACTGGGAATGCGGGTGCGGGTGGATGCGGCGGGGAATGTGCGGGGGGTGTATGCGGCTGCGGATGGTGGCGAGATGCGGGTTCTGTTGCTGGGATCGCATGTGGATACGGTGCCGGACGCGGGGGCGTATGACGGGGTGCTGGGGGTCGCGGTGGCGCTGGCGGTGGTGCGGGGGCTGGGCGGACGGCGGCTGAGGTTTGCGGTGGAGGTAATTGCGTTCTCCGAGGAGGAAGGGATTCGGTTTGGGCTGCCGTTTCTGGGGAGCCGGGCGCTGGTGGGGCGGCTGGATGCGGAGGCGCTGGCGCGGCGGGATGCAGACGGGGTGTCGGTGGGGGAGGCGCTGCGCGGGTTCGGGCTGGATGCTGGACGACTGGATGATGGGGAGAAAGACGCCGCGATGACGCCGGGGACGTTCGGGTTTTTGGAGTGTCACATCGAGCAGGGGCCGGTGCTGGAGGCGCGGGGGTTGGCGTTGACAGTGGTGGAGGCGATTGCGGGGCAGACGCGTCTGGAGTTGACGTTCGCGGGCGAGGCGAACCATGCGGGGACTACGCCGATGTTGTTTCGGCGGGATGCGCTGATGGCTGCGGCGGAGTGGATGGTGCTGGTGGAGCGGATAGCGCGGGAGTGGCCGGATGCGGGGCTGCGGGCGACGGTGGGGCGGATCGAGGCCTTTCCGGGGGCGGCGAATGTGATTCCGGGGACGGCGGTGCTGACGCTGGATGTGCGGCATGCGGAGGATGCGGCTCGGCTGCGGGCGGTGCGGACGATCCTGGAGGCGGCGGAGCGGATTGCGGGGGAGCGTGGGGTAACGGTGAGCGCGGTCGAGATGAGTGCGCAGGCTGCTACGCCGATGGATACGGGGCTGGTGGGGAGTTTGGCCGCGGCTTGCGAGGCGGCGGGGTTTGAGGCGCCGCGGATGGTCTCGGGTGCGGGGCATGATGCGATGGTGATGGCGGAGAAGGTGCCGAGCGCGATGCTGTTTGTGCGGACGCCGCGCGGGCTGAGCCATCATCCAGCGGAAGCGGTGAGGGAGGCGGATGTGCAGGCGGCCTGCGATGTGCTTTCGGCGTTACTGGAGCGCATGGATGCGGATGCGCGGACGGAGGTGCGGGGGTGAGGGAGCGGGAGCCGGAGGGACGGGCGGGGGAGACGCGGAGTGCGTTGCGGCGGGAGTATCTGCTGCATACGCCGGATGCGTTTGTGCGGGCTTCTGTTCCGGGAGTGGTGGGTGGTGTGATTGTGGTGCATGCTTCGCCGCGGCTGGGGGCGGAGTTTCTGATGTATACGGCGGAGCTTGCGTCGGGCGGGGTGCTGGAATCCGTGGCTGACTCCGATGCAGGCGTGCAGCGGTTTTGTTTTGTGCTGGACGGGTGCGTGCGGATTGCGGGGTTCGAAGATGTAAGTGCGGGTGGGTACGCGTATCTGCCGGCGGGGTTTGGCGGGATCGTTCGGGCAATCACGGCGGCCACGCTGGTGGTGTTCGAGAAGAGGTATGAGGGGCTGGCGGGGGTGGCGGCGCCGGCGGCGTTTGTCGGAAGAGAAGAGGACGTGGCGGCGGTGGCGCTGGGTGGGGATGCGGGGTTGATGGTGCGGGCACTGCTGCCGGCGGAGATTGGGTTCGATTTGGCCGTGAACACGATGACGTATGCGGCGGGGACGGCGCTGGGGCAGGTGGAGGTGCATGTGATGGAGCATGGGCTGCTGATGCTGGAAGGCGAGGGGACGTACCGGCTGGGGGATGAGCGGTATGCGGTGCGGGCGGGGGATGCGATCTGGATGGGACCGTACTGTCCGCAATGGTTTGTGGCGGAGGGGGACAGGCCGGCGAAGTATCTGATCTATAAGGATTGGAACAGGAGGCCGCGAC
>CAXTVJ010000039.1:6297-33255 GCA_964247715.1 uncultured Acidobacteriaceae bacterium
ACGAGGGTGGTGTTTTCTGAGGCTGATCTTGCGGCGCGGGCTTATGTTGCGGGGCTGGCGCGGGCGGCGGGACTGACGGTGCGGGTGGATGCGGTGGGGAATACGTTTTTCCGCTGGGAAGGTGCCGAGCCGGAGCTGGCGGCGGTGGCGACCGGGTCGCACATCGATGCGATTCCGAATGCCGGGAGGTACGACGGGACGGTGGGGGTGCTGGGGGCGCTTGAGGCGGTGCGGGCGTTGCGGGCCTCGGGATTTGTGCCTCGGCGTGCGATTGAGGTGGTGCTGTTTACGAGTGAAGAGCCGACTCGGTTTGGGATTGGGTGTCTGGGGAGCCGGTTGCTTTCAGGTGCATTGAGCGCGGAGGATGCGGCCGGGCTGCGCGATGCGGATGGGCGCGGGCTGGATGAGGTGAGGATGGCGGCAGGGTTTACGGGCTCGCTTGCGAGTGTGCGGGTAAAGCCGGGGGCTTATGCGGGGTTTGTGGAGCTGCATATCGAGCAGGGGCCGGAGCTGGAGCGTGCGGCGCTTGAAGTGGGGGTGGTGACGGCGATCGCGGCTCCGGCGAGTTTGCGGTTGACGGTAGAGGGTGTGGGGGGACATGCGGGGGCGATGTTAATGCCGGTGCGGCGGGATGCGCTGGTCGCGGCGGCGGAGGTGATTGCGGCGGTGGAACGGGCGGCGCTGGGGACGGGGTTGGCGGATACGGTGGCGACGGTGGGCATGTGCGAGGTGTTTCCGGGAGCGGTGAACAGTGTGCCTTCGCGGGTGAGGCTTTCGCTGGATGTGCGGGATGTGGACGGGGCGCGGCGGGATGGGGTGCTGGAGACGATCTTTCGGGCGGGTGAGGAGATTGCTGCGCGACGTCAGGTGACGATTGTGCGGGAGTGGTTGAACCGGGACGACCCGGCGGGGGCGGATGCGGAGCTGGTGGAGGCGATTGCGGCGGCTTGTCAGGCGGAGGGGCTGGGGTATCAGCGGATGGTGAGCCGGGCCTATCACGACTCACTGTTTATGGCGCGGGTGGCGCCGATGGCGATGATCTTTGTGCCGTGTCGCGGGGGGGTGAGTCATCGGCCGGATGAGTATTGTTCGCCGGAACAGATGGCGAAGGGAGTGGCGGTGCTGGCGAGGACGCTGGCATCCATGAGTTTGCGGGATTAACGGCAAAGGCGAGCACAGAGGACACAGAGGACACAGAGGGCACGGAGGGACACAGAGGGTGGAGCTGGCGCTTTGGAATACGCTGCCAATCACGGAGGCGGAGGAGATGTTACTGGCATGCTGCGGGTCGCGAGTCTGGGCGCGGGCGATGGCGGGGCGACGGCCCTATGGGGTGTTTAGCGAGCTGGTGATGGAGGCGGAGATGAGCTGGTTTGCGCTGCCGGAGGCGGAGTGGCTGGCGGCGTTTGCGTGTCATCCGCGGATTGGGGAGAGTGAGGCTTCGCGGCGGACGAGCGCTCAGTATGCGGAGTGGTCGCGTGCGGAGCAGGGGACGGCGCGGGCTTCGCTGGATGCGGTGAAGGACGAAATGGCGGCGGGGAATCGGGCGTATGAGGCTCGGTTTGGATTTCTGTATCTGGTGTTTGCGCGGGGGCGAACGGCAGCGGAGCTGCTGGGGATCCTGCAGGAACGGATGACGCATGACCGGGCGACCGAGGTGAACGAGGCGGCGCGGCAGCAGTGGCTGATTACGAAATTGCGGCTGCGTGAGTGGCTGGGGGAGAGCGAATGAGCGGGATTTCTACGCATGTGCTGGATACGTCGGCCGGCAAGCCGGCGGCGGGGGTGGCGGTGACGCTGGAGCGCTGGGATGAGGGCGCGTGGAGGCTGCTGGCTGCGGCGGAGACAGATGCGGAGGGGCGGGTGAAGCCTTTGCTGGCGGCGGAGCTGTTGATGGCCGGGCGGCACCGGCTGACGTTTGCGACGGAGGAGTACTTTCGGGTGGCGGGGCAGGACACGCTTTATCCGGAGGTGGTGGTGGTGTTTGCGGTGGTGGGGGATGGGTCGAGTTATCACATTCCGCTGCTGCTTAGTCCGTTTGGGTTCAGTACGTATCGAGGGACGTAAGGGCAACGGCAACGTCGCCCTGATGCCGGGCGGGCACCACGGGGCCTGCGGCAGGACCTTCGTGGGGTGTTGGACGGCTTCGCCGGGGTGCAGTGAGGAGATGACAATGGCTTTGTTGATGGAGAACCGCTATGGCAAGTCGCGGGTTCGTCTGCTGAAGGTGTGGCGGGATGGGGAACGGCATGAGATCCGCGAGTGGACCTTGGGGCTGTCGCTCGAGGGCGACTTCGAGCGGGCGTTTACGGCAGGCGATAACGCCGGGTTGATGGCGACGGACACGATGAAGAACACGGTGTATTCGGTGGCGCGGGAGTCTGCGGCACGGACGATGGAGGATTTTGCGCAGGATCTGGCGCGGCTGCTGATGGAGCGTAACCCGCAGGTGACGCGGATGCGGGTGGAGGTGGAGGAGACGATGTGGGTGCGGCTGAAGGCGGGAGCGGAGGCGGAGCCGCATGGGTCGGCTTTTCGTCAGCGCGGGCCGGATGTGGCGACGACGCGGCTGACGGTGGCGGCGGGTGGTGTGCCGGAGATGGCTGCGGGGGTGAAGGGGCTGGTGATTCTGAAGACGGGACACTCGGGGTTTGTGGGGTTCAGGCGGGATGCGTGGACGACGCTGCCGGAGACGGCGGACCGGCTGCTGGGGACGGAGGCGACGATCGAGTGGACGTATGCGGGGGTGCCGGCGGGGGCGGATTACGACGGGGCGCGGAAGCGGGTGATGGAGGCGCTGCTGGGGTGTTTTGCGGAGCATGAGAGCTTGTCGGTGCAGCACACGCTGTTTGCGATGGGCGAGGCGGCGCTGGCGGCGGAGGCGGCGGTGGCGGAGATTGCGCTGACGATGCCGAACCGGCACAACCTGCTGGTGGATCTTTCGCGGTTCGGGCAGGAGAATCCGAATGAGATTTTTGTGCCGACGGATGAGCCGCATGGGGATATTTTTGCGCGGGTGGTGCGGGGCGGGTGAGCCCGGAAGAATGCAGCACAGGCAACGACGGACGCGGGTCGGACGGAAGAGACGGATCGGGGCAGTTAGCGGAAGCGCCTTCTGGAAAGGATCTTGAGGATTCTGTGCGGCTTGCTGGAAGATTCGGCCGGGCTCCTGAACCGGATGGGTGGGTCTGCGGTGCTGGTGAGCGTGCCTAACGGAATAGCGGGTGGTGCGTCCAAGCCGTATCGTTCCGAGGGAGAGGTGTTGGTGCGGGTGTGGTGGGCGCGGCCCCTTGACTCGCACAGCCGGCGTCGGCTCCCCTATAATCGAGGTCTCCCTGAGTTTCAGGACAGATTTTGTGCCGGAAGCAATTGAAGGCTGTGAGGGTGTGCGTATTTTTACCGGAAATCAAGCGAAACGACGACTCGCGCTCGATGGGTCGACCCCAGCGGCACAAATTTTGAAGCTCAGGACGGGGCGCAGCCGGCCACGATCGAACGGGCCGCTTTCGGCGTTGCTGGCGGTTTCTGCGCTGATTCCGTGCGCGTGGGGGATGACGTCGGCGGGGGCGCAGACGCCGGAGACGCAGATTCCGGCTGGCCAGGCGGCTCCGGCGGCGCTGGATCAGGCGCAGTATGGCAATGCGCAGGCGCTGTGCACGCCGCAGGTGATCGGGAACCGCAGGATTCCGAAGGAGTCGGTGCTGGCGCGGCTGTTTTCGCGGCAGGGCAATCTGTACGATCCGGCGGTGGTGGAGCGGGACTTCAACTCGCTGTGGAACACGGGTTATTTCGAGGATGTGCGGATCGAGCGGGTGGATACGCCGGCGTGCGTGCAGCTGGTGATTTATGTACGGGAGAAGCCGACGATCCGGGAGCTGAACTACACGGGGAACAACTCGGTTTCGATCTCGGATATCGACGAGCGGTTTAAGAAGGAGAAGGTCGGGCTGACGGTGGAGAGCCAGTTCGACCCGACGAAGATGGCGCGGGCGGCGGCGGTGCTGAAGGAACTGCTGGCGGAGCACGGGCACCAGTTTGCGACGGTGCGGCCGGAGGTGAAGACGATTCCGCCGGCGGCGGTGTCGCTGACGTTCCGCATCAAGGAAGGCCCGACGGTGAAGGTCGGGAAGATTCTGTTCGACGGCAATCCGAGCATTCCGGACCGGACGCTGCGCAATGCGATGGTGAACTTGAAGCCGATCGGCGTGCCGCATTCGGTTGTGCTCGAGAACCTGCTGTCGCGGACGTTCGACGCGTCGAAGCTGGACGAGGACTCGGAGCGGGTGCGCCAGGTGTATCGCGACCGCGGCTACTTCAAGGCGCTGACGCAGGAGCCGAAGACGCAGGTGCGGGATACGAGCGGGATCAATCCGTTCACGCTGAAGACGACGCACGGCAAGAAGATCGACATTCTGATTCCAATCGAGGAGGGCGAGCGCTACCGGCTGGGCGGCATCACCTTCACGAACAATAAAGCGGTGCAGAATGTGCGGGTGCTGCGGGCGCAGTTCGCGCTGAAGGATGGCGATTACTTCAACGCGACGGCGTTCAGCAAGGGGCTGGACCAGCTGCGGAAGGCCTATGGCGAGCTGGGGTACATCAACTTCGTGGGTTCGCCGACGCCGCGGATCGATGAAGCGAAGAAGCTGGTGTATCTGGATATCGACTGTCAGGAAGGCAAGCAGTTCCGGGTGGGGCGGATTGAGTTCCAGGGCAATTCGATCACGCGCGACAAGGTGATTCGGCGCGAGCTGCTGCTGGAGGAAGGGCAGCTGTATAACTCGCGGCTGTGGGATTTGTCGCTGCTGCGGCTGAACCAGTTGAACTATTTCGAGGCGTTGAAGGCGGATCAGGATTCGGAGTCCAGGCAGAACGCCGACGACGGAACGGTGGACCTGCTGCTGAAGCTGAAGGAGAAGGGCAAGAACTCCATTGGGCTGAATGGCGGTATTTCGGGTCTTTCGGGATCGTTCGTCGGGTTGAACTACGAGACGAACAACTTTCTGGGGCTGGGCGAGACGCTGTCGGCGGTGGCGAATATCGGCGATCTTTCGCGGACGGTTTCGCTGGGCTTTACGGAGCCTTATCTGCGCAACAAGCCGATCTCGCTGGGCTTCCAGGTGTTCGATTCGAAGTACGATTACAACCCGGCGAAGGCGTATTCGGTTTCAGGCGCTTCGGCGAATCTTTCGGGCGCGGTGCAGTCGCAGTTCACGAACTACAACACGTCGACGACGGGCCTGACGCTTTCTCTGTCGGAGCCTCTGCGCCATGCGTTTTCGCGTTCGGGCGTGACGCGTGTGGGCGCTTCGTATTCGCTGTCGCGCTCGTCGGTGACGACGTTCAACCAGAACACGCTGAATGTGTTTCAGTCGCTGGCGTACCGGTCGGGCGTGGCGGGGTTGAATCAGTTGAACGGGATTATCTCGTCGATCGTGACGCCGACGTTTACGTTCTCGTCGCTGGACCGGGCGGTGGGTCCGCATAACGGCAAGGACTTCAGCGCACAGATCCAGCTGGCGGGTGTGGGCGGCAATGTGAAGTACTACTCGCCGGCTATTGCGTATCGTCAGTTTTTCCCTATGAAGGGTCTGAAGATAAGCCGGGAAGGGCATAACGTTCTCGGGTACCGCTTCCAGTTCGCGCATGTGGCCGGGTACGGGGGCGAGGTGGCTCCACCGCAGGGGCGCATCTATGGTGGCGGCGAGAGCGATGTGCGCGGGTTCGATATCCGTGCGTCGACGCCGTACACGTTTATCCCGAACAATATTCAGTTCAATCTGTCCAATCCCGACGGGTCGCTGGTGCCGGTGAATCCGGGCGATCCGGCGACGACGGGACATGTGCAGATTCCGCTGCCGATTTATCGGCTGGTGACGGTGGGCGGCGACACGCAGTTCACGTCGAACGTGGAGTATCGGATCCCGATCGTGAATCAGGTGACGTTCGCGTTTTTCACCGACTTTGGCTTGACGGGCAATCTGCAGGCGGGACAGCTGCGCGAGAGCTATGCGGGTGTGACGAATGTTACCTCGCCGGCGTATGGCTGCCCGGTAGTCGTGAACGGTGCGTGCTTCGGCGGGCAGCATGTGAACTTCTCGCAGTATCTGAGCACGGTGCCGGGCACGAATTTTGTGCCGCGCATGTCGAACGGCGCCGAGCTGCAGGTGATTCTGCCGGTGGTAAACGCGCCGTTCCGGATCTACTACGCGTATAACCCGCTGCGGCTGTATGAGAGCGTGCCGCAAAAGCTGGCGGTCTCGCAGGCGGAGTTCCGGAGCTTCTTCCCGACGTCGGATGCGGGGGACTTCACGTATCAGCAGGCGCTGCAGCTGTATGGTGCGAACTACGTGCTGCGGGAGCCGCGGAAGACGTTCCGGATTACGGTCTCTACTACCTTTTAGAGGCCTGAGGTGCCCTGCGCGGGCGGCGGTCACTTCGGTCACTTCATGACTTACACATGCTTCGGGAGGGCCATGCGAAGCGTGTGCGGGTCACGAAGTGACCGCTCCGTGCGCAGCGGATCTTTCAGTTGAGGCGGACCAGGTAGGGTTCGGCGTCGGGGATGTGGATGGTGTCGGCGATGCGGCTGGCGGTGAGGCGATCGGTGGGGGTGGGGTTGATGCGGACCCAGAAGCCGGTGGGGCCGGCGAACTCAACGACTTTGGCGGCTCTATAGCGGGAGCTGAGGTCGTTCTTGAGCTGGATGGCGTCGTCGGGGGTGAGGAAGGTGCCGATCTGCACGCACCAGCGGCCTTCGGGGTCGGCGTTGGGGGGAAGGTATTCCTCGATGCGGACCTTGGCTACGCCGGCGCGGTAGACGCCGATGGCTTTGGAGGCGGCGAGCGAGAGATCGAGGGTGCGGCCGGGGACGAAGGGGCCGCGGTCGGTGATTTTGGCGACGACGGACTCACCCGTGGCGAGGTTGGTGACGCGGACGACGGAGCCGAGCGGGAGAGTGCGGTGGGCGGCGGTGAGGGCGTTCTGATCGAAGATGCTGCCGTCGGCGGCCTGGCGGTTATGGTAGGGCGGGCCGTACCAGCTGGCGAGGCCGACCTCGGTGAGGTTGGGTTTGCCGAGGATGTCGGGGGCTTCCGGGGTTTCGCGGATGACGGGTGCGGGTTCGCGGGGTCTGGGGCGTGGACGCGGGGCCGGCGACTCTTCGGCCAGCTCGGGTTCGGAGGGCGCGGTCCATGCGGGGGACTGGGCTGTCTGCTGCGTGTGGTGGCAGCCGGTGAGCGTGAGCAGGGCGGTGACGCAGGAGAGCGTGCCTGCCTGGCAGAGCCGGTGCTGGAGGCGAAGACTCATCGTTTGGCGGAGGAGTCGCGCGGGGCGGCGGGAGGCGGAGGTGCGGGGCGGTTGGCGTCTTCCATGCGCTCGGCGAGCTTGCGGAGCTCGGTGGAGGCGGCACGGAGGGCTTCGGAGCCGTTGCGGCGGACGTCGGGGACGACCTCATCGTTAATGTAGGTGGCGACGCGGCGGAGGTCCTGTTCGATGTGGGTAGCAGCATCGCGGAGGCGCTGGTCCAGGGATTTCAGCGAGGGGGACGGGTCGGGGTAGGCCATGCTGTTACCTCCTGCGGGTGCGGTCGGGTGCGGCGGGTCCCGCTCTCAGTATCATTGGAGCGAGGCAATGCGCCGATGTCGGGTGGCGGGGAAGCTGCTGCTGTGCACACCTGATAACGGTATGGACCCGGAAACCTGTGGCTGGATGCGCTGGACAACTTTGCTGCCGTGTATCACGTCGGACGGAAGATTGGATTGTGTCTCTCTCATGAACGAACGTTTATTCTCCAGATTTGCGGGACGACTCACGAGCCGGATGCCTCTTTCAGGGTTCACCTGCGCGGCGCTGCTGATGGGTGGCGGTCTTCCGCTGGCAGCGCAGCAGGAGGTTCGTATACAGCCGCCGGCGGAGGTGAGCTCGAGTCTTTCTGAAGCGCCGGAGCGTGCGGCTGCGGTCAGGCTCGCGAAGGCGGTGACTTTGCCGGACACTCCAGGCGGTTTGGGCGCATCAAGCGGTTTGGACGCATCAGGCGGTTTGGACGCATCAGGGCTTACCGGGGATGCGACGTTTGCTGCCGCCGAAAAGCAGAATGCGGGCACGATGCCGGCTGCGGGGAAGACGGCCGGGCTGTTTGACCGGTATATCGAGCAGGGGGAGCGTGCGCGGCGGCTCACATCCGGCGATAAGGTCGCACTGGGTCTGCGGAGTTCGGTGACGCCGTATGCTGTGGCAGGCTGGTTTGTGGCGGCGACGTTTGAGGAGATCATCAACGGCAGCCCGGCGTTTGGGGAGTGTGCGCGCTGCTACGGGCAGCGGCTGGGAGCGGCGGCGGCGCGGGACTCGTCGGAAGGGATTTT
The DNA here is from genome assembly GCA_964247715.1 of uncultured Acidobacteriaceae bacterium. GTDB lineage: Bacteria > Acidobacteriota > Terriglobia > Terriglobales > Acidobacteriaceae > Edaphobacter. The sequence continues at coordinate 14,661 of CAXTVJ010000039.1, forward strand.
TTCCGACTCGGTGCTGGCTCCCTTGACGCATGAGGATCCTCGCTACTACCAGCTGGGTCCGGGGCACAGCGGCGGCCGGCGATTTTTGTATTCGATTACGCGGGTGCTGGTGACGCGTACGGATGACGGACGCGACACGGTGAACTTCTCCCTGCTGGGCGGGAATCTGGCGGGTTCGGCGCTGACGCAGGCGTACTATCCGACGGAGAATCGCGGGGTGGGTTCGGTGATGCGCACGTGGGGCACGGGTCTGGCGGGGTCGGGCTTCGGTTTTCTGTTGAACGAGTTCTTCTCGAAGCAGGTGGAGGAGCTTGGGTTGAAGGTGCATCTGTCGCGGTGAAGATGCGGCAAGGCCCTGCGCGGGCGGCGGTCACTTTGTGACTTGTATGCGCTTCGCGTGGGCTTCCCGCTGGTCGGCATGAACATCTGCCGTCGACCGGAGGATCGGGCGGGCACCCCGTTCGGTGCAGATTCTTGCCGTTCGCTGTACGGACCTTTGGGTCTTGTCGGGTTTCGTTCTACGGTCATTTTGTGGCTCCTCGCGGGTGTCACTCAGTGCGTGCGCCTGGGATGGATATGGGCGACTGAGTGGAACGGGCTCCGGGGAATCACGCATCACACTCCGCTCTCGTCGCAGTCGGCGCATCGTTTGGAAGCGGGCCGGAGTCAGAGGTTAGGATCAGCAGGGCATTTCCGATCCGCGCGGGTTTGCGGACGAATTCTGAGAGGTAGCGAAGATTATGGCGAAGAAGCCGGCGAAGTATGTGGAACGCGGTCTGGTGCAGGCAGCGAAGATGGGCTGGGCGGTCTTTGAGAAGCTGAACTCGATCGCTCCGAACGAGAGCTTTACGCCGAAGTGGAGCGACAAGCCCCTGCTGAAGAGCTACCAGAAGGAGAAGCCTCCGCTCGGGTGGCCGCGTACGACGGATTCGCTGTGCCCGAAGTGCATTCCGGCGATCCGGCAGCAGATTATCGACGGCAAGCTGCCGCACGAGATCCTGCTGAACGAGAAGGTGGGCGAGATCAAGGCGCAGATCATCGAGCGCGACGGCCAGATCCTGATGGTGAAGGACTGCCCGATCCACGGCCACTTCGAAGACGTGATGTCGATCGACACGGCATTCTTCAAGCACTTGGAAGAGGTCTTCCCGGGGCGCGATATCCGCGCGCACAACGATGAGAAGCTGCACAACCACGGGACTTCTACTGTGACCCACGGTCGTGGGTCAGTTCTCACCATCGACCTGACGAACCGCTGCAACATGATGTGCGATCCGTGCTTTATGGATGCGAATCAGGTGGGATTCGTGCATGAGCTGACGTGGGACGAGATCAAGACGATGCTGGACAATGCGGTAACGATCAAGCCGCGGCGCCAGATGTCGGTGCAGTTCTCCGGCGGCGAGCCGACATTGTCGCCGTACTTCCTGGATGCGGTCGCGTATGCGCGCAAGGTGGGGTATACCTCGGTGCAGGCGGCGACGAACGGGATCGAGTTTGCGAAGTCGAAGGAATTCAGCAAGGCCGCGGCCGAGGCTGGTCTGCGCTATGCGTATCTGCAGTTCGACGGCATCGGGAATGCGGCGAACTCACACCGCAAGGTGGGCAATGCGTTCGACGTGAAGCTGCAGGCGATCCACAACCTGCACGAGGCCGGCGTAGACATTGTGCCGGTAACGACGATCGTGAACGGCATCAACAACGAGCAGGTGGGGCGCATTATTCAGTTCGCGCTCGACAACCCCAAGAAGATCAATTTCCTTTCGTTCCAGCCGGTTTCGTTTACGGGCCGCGACGAAGAGGTTTCGGACGAGCGGCGTCAGGCACAGCGGTATACGCTGTCGCACCTGGCGCATGACGTGAAGAACCAGACGGGCTTGGGCGAGCCGACGCGCGACTGGTTCCCGATCTCGTTTATGTCGACGTTTTCGGACTGGGCGGACCTGGTGCATGGACCGGATCGCGACTGGGGTCAGCTCTCCTGCGGATGCCATCCGAACTGCGGCATCTCGATGGCGCTGATGATCGACAAGGAGACCAAGGAAGCGGCTCCGGTGACGTCGTTCATCAATGCGGATCGTCTGGCGAAGGATATTGCGAAGGTGAACGACGCGGCGCGGGGCAAGTTCCTGACCTGCACGGGTGCGGCGCTGGCGCTGATGCGCAACTACACGCCGCAGAATGCGCCGACGCACTTCAAGATCAAGGACCTGCTGCAAAAGTTCGATAAGAGCTTTGGCGCGACCGGGATCAGCTACGGCAAGGTAACGGCGGATCGTACGCTCGAGGACATCAAGAAGCGCCGCGAAGACCGCTGGAACTTCCTGTTTATCGCGGGGATGTGGTTCCAGGATCTGTTCAACTACGACTTCCGCCGGACCGAGCAGTGCATTATCCCGTACGCGACGCAGGAGGGTGAGATCAGCTTCTGCGCGTACAACACGGGGGTGGGCTGGCGCAACATCATCGAGAAGATGCACATGACGGCGACGCTGACGAAGTGGTACGACGAGCATGGCCGGCATGAGATCTTCGCGGGCGGCAAGAATGTGGGTCTCGAGAAGGAAGGCGCGTACGATCTGGTGCTGGTGGATGAGCACGTGAACGCGGCGGCCAACGACACCTTCGACAAGAGCGGCATCGCGAAGAATGCGCGGGAGGAGAAGATCCGGGCGCGCGATCTGAAGATGAAGCAGGAGGCCGAGAACTCGAAGATGGCGGCGCTGTATCGCAAGGAAGTGCTGGGCGAGAAGGCTCCGGAGGGCGGGTTCGTTCCGCTCGGGGCGATCGGCGGTCTTGGTTCAGGATTGGGCGGCATTACGCCGGCTCCGAAGGACTCGGCGGAGGTGGTGACGGCCATCGAAGAGACGGTCTCGGGCGATTAGTCCGGGTCAGGGGACGGCAGAGGGGCTGCCTTGCGGGGCGGCCCCTGTTTCGTTTGAGTGTGTGCGGGGCGTCGGCGGCTTCATGGTGGACGCGTTGCTGCCGCGGACGCGCTCCGTGGAGGCAGGCTGCACGCATCAGAGCGCATATCGGGTGTTGCTCTCTAGGCATTCCGGCATCCGAGCCGTTACAATCGTCAGCAGTCGACTTGCGAGCAACTCGTGCATCCGATGAGCCGAAAAGTTACGACGCGCCCTCTTCTCAAGGAGAATTACGCCCCATGAAATGGTCTGCACGTGTTCCGGCGACTGCCGGCCTGATGCTCTTGCTTCTTTTCTCCGCGACCGGGTGCAAGCGCCTGCGCGCCAACGATCAGATCAACAAGGGCGTGGCCGACTTCAAGAATGCGAAGCTGGAAGCCGCGACGAATCACTTCCAGAACGCGGTGAATATCGACCCGGACTACATGAACCCGCGCATTTATCTGGCGACGACGTATGCGTCGCAGGTGGTGCCGAATCTGGATACGCCGGACAACAACAAGCTGGCGAAGCAGGCGCTGGACGGGTTTCAGGAGGTTCTGAGCCGCGATCCGAGCAACGAGAATGCGCTGAAGCAGATTGCGTCGCTTTACCGCAATACGGGTCACCCGGAAGAGGCGAAGGACTACGAGCGCAAGGTGATTGCGGTCGACCCGAACGACGCCGAGGCGAACTACACGATCGGCGTGGTGGACTGGCTGCAGGCGTATAAGAATGCGGTGACGGTGCTGGGCCTCGAAGGCAAGCAGGATAAGGGCGACGGCAACCCGGGTCTCTCGAAGGCGGGATGCGCGAAGCTGGTGGCGGAGAACGGGCCGCTGGTGAGCGAGGCGGACCAGTATCTGACGAAGGCGGTGCAGATCAACCCGAACTACGAAGAGGCGTACACGTACCTCTCGCTGACGGCGCGGCGGAAGGCCGATCTGGAGTGCGGGAATGCGACGGCGATCAAGGCCGATCTGCAGCAGTCCGATATGTACGGGCAGCGGTCGATGGGCGCGCGCAAGGAGAACGAGCGCATCAAGGAAGAGAAGTCGCACGGCGTGACGCAGTAGCACACTGCGGTTTGCAGTGGACGAGAGGCCTCCCGGGTGGGAGGCCTTTCATTTTGCAGTGGACGCGCCAGAGATGCAGGTCCTTCGACTGCGCGCTGCGCGCTCCGCTCAGGATGACACTCTGTGGGCGCTGCCTGCCTGCGTTGCTCAATGCCAGGTGGCAGCTGTCGAAGGCGAAGCAAGGAAGGAGGTAGTTGAAGGCGAAACAAGAAAGGGCGTGTTTTCGTTTTTGCTTGCATCCTGCGGAGTGCGGGATAGAATCCTGCCATACCGAACAAGGAGATTCTGCAATGTCCAGCGAGATGACTGCGGATGCGGGTGTGCCGATGGCACAGAGCCATGGCTTGAACCAGGTGGAGCGCGTGGTCGATACGTTTGTGGCGCCCTCGAAGACGTTTTCCGACATTCTGCGCAGTACGAGCTGGTGGATGCCGTTTCTGCTGATGGTGCTTTCGATCTGCGGGACGGCGTGGGTAACGGGCCATCAGGTGGGGTGGGATCGGGTGTATCAGAACACGATTTCGCAGAGCCCGAAGACGGAAGACCGGATGAACCAGATGGAGCCGGCGCAGAAGGCGAAGGCGATGGAGATGGGGGCGAAGATCACCGCCGGCATCACGTATGCGCTGCCGGTTTTGTTTTTGATCTTTTACGCGCTGTATGCGCTGATCGTCTGGGCTGCGTTCAACTTCGGGCTTGGAGCGAAGACGACCTTCGGGCAGGTATTTGCGGTGACGTGGTACTCGGCGCTGCCGTATCTTCTGCTGGGCGTGCTGACGATTCTTACGCTCTACTTCGGGAACACCGAGGCGTTCGACCAGAAGTACCCGGTGGGGACCAATCTGGCGTATTTCATGCCGGATGCGTCGCCCTGGGTGCGCGCGCTGCTGGGTCAGCTGGATGTGATCCGGCTGTGGGGCCTCGGGCTGATGGTGTACGGGATGGCGGTGATCTCGAAGAAGAGCGTGATGCAGTCGGCGGTGGTGGTGGTGACGATCTGGGCGTTCACGGTGCTGCTGACGACGGTGGGCGCGGCGTTCAGCTGAGAGCCAACGCGTACACGGACAGGACAGATAAGAGCACGGATGGCCACGGATCATGCCTGTTCTGGCTTGATCCGTGGCCATCCGTGCTCTGACACGATTGCGAACCGTGTACGCGTTGTTGCTATTCGGTCCAGCGCTTGAAGACGAGGGAGCCGTTGGTGCCGCCGAAGCCGAAGGAGTTGGAGAGGGCGTAGTCGATTCTGGTTTTGAGCGGCTCGTTGGGGATGTAGTTGAGGCGGCACTCGGGGTCGACGTTCTCGATGTTCATGGTGGGCGGCGCGATCTGATGGAGCATGGCCATGAGGGTGATGCCGGCTTCGAGGCCGCCGGCGCCGCCGAGGAGATGGCCGGTCATGGACTTGGTGGAGCTGACCGGGAGGGCGTGGTCGAGGGCGCGCTCGCCGAAGACGTTTTCGATGGCCCTGGATTCGAGGGCGTCGCCGAGCGGGGTGGAGGTGGCGTGGGCGTTGACGTAGTCGATCTGGTCGGGCTTGAGGCCGGCTGATTTGAGCGCGTTGGACATGGCGCGGAAGCAGCCTTCGCCCTCGGGAGCCATGCCGGTCATGTGGAAGGCGTCGGCGGACATGCCGTAGCCGACGACCTCGCCGAGGATCGTGGCACCGCGTGCCTGGGCGAACTCGAGGGCTTCAAGGATGAGGATGCCGGCTCCTTCGCCGACGACGAAGCCGTCCCGGTCGCGGTCCCAGGGACGGCAGGCGTGGGTGGGGTCGTCGTTGCGGGTGGAGAGGGCCTTCATGGCGGCGAATCCGCCGACGCCCATGGGGGTGATGGCGGCTTCGGTGCCGCCGGCGATCATGGCGTCGGCATCGCCGCGCTGGATGATGCGGAAGGCGTCGCCGATGGAGTGGGCGGAGGAGGTGCAGGCGGTGGCGGTGGCTTCGTTGGGTCCGCGCGCGTTGTACTTGATGGAGACGTGGCCGGCGGCGAGGTTGACGATGGATCCGGGGATGAAGAAGGGCGAGATTTTGCGCGGGCCGCCGTTGAGCATGGCGGAGTGCTCGCGCTCGATGACGTCGAAGCCGCCGATGCCGGAGCCGATGTGAACGCCGAACTGGTCGCGGTTGGTTTCGTCGATGATGAGGCCGGAGTGCTGCATGGCCTCGGCGGAGGCGGCGAGCGCGAAGTGGATGAAGCGTCCCATTTTGCGGGACTCTTTCTTCTCCACGAACTTGAGCGCGTCGAACTGCTTGACCTCGGCGGCGAAGCGCACGGGGTGACCGGTGAGATCGAAGTGGGTGATCTCGCCCATGCCGCTTCTGCCTGCCAGCAATCCTTCCCAGACTTCGGGCGTCGTATGGCCTACGCCGCAGACCAGGCCGATGCCGGTGACGACGACGCGCCGTCTGCCGGAGCTCTGGTCATGCGGCTCCTTCTGCTCTGCCATGGAAGCTTACTTGCCTTTCTGGTTCTTCTCAATGTAGTCGACGGCGTCTTTGACGGTCTTGATCTTCTCGGCGTCCTCGTCGGGGATCTGGATATCGAAGGCCTCTTCGAACTGCATGACCAGTTCGACCACGTCGAGGGAGTCGGCGCCCAGGTCTTCCTGGAAGGATGCGCCCGGGGTGACTTCGGCTTCATCCACCTGAAGCTGCTCGACAATGATTTGTTTGACCTTCTCGTCTACTGCTGCCATGTCATTTCTCTCCTGTGTGTGCTTCGGGAACGCTGGTACGAAAGTCGCGGGGAGGGTGTTCGGCCCCTCGTATCAGGATACCGAGCCCCCCGGTGAGTGTAAACCAGACGAACCTTCGATTCGGCGCGGTGTGGACGGACGCGGGAGCCAGCGCTAGAACTAAACGGGGGCGGCGTGCGTCTTGAAGAGTGTGCGCCGACCACGAATCGCCGACCTTCTCGCCGTTGTTGTGCTGCTTCCGCTGGCTGGGGCGCAGACCCCGCCGAAGAACCCGGACGCGGCGGCGTGTCCGGCGATCGGGGCGGGCGGGCAGACGCTGCAGGTGGGCGGACGCCGGGCGGTCGAGGTGCTGGTGAAGATGGATGTCGACGTGGACGGGGCGCCGAACGCGTACGGGCCGAAGGGAAAGAAGACGCTGGACATTCTGCAGCATGCGCTGGCACCGAAGGGAACGACCGATGCGGGCAAGGTGGTGGGGTATATGACCGACTACGAAGGCGGCCCGCCGACGGTGCAGCGCGCGGGCGATCCGTATCCGGGGTATTACGTATCGCAGACGGACTTTGCGGACGTGAAGAACAAGCGCATGGAGGATCCGCGTCGGTACGTGGACGCGACCAAGATCAACTATGTGGTTCTGGGGAAGGTTGCGGAGAAGGCAGGGGCGCAGCTGGGGGACTTTGCGACGGTGTACAGCTGCCGCACGGGCCGGGCAGTATATGCGATTGTGGCGGATTCCGGGAATCCGAGCGGGGCGGAGGGTTCGCTGGCGCTGGTGCAGGCGCTGGGGTATCCGCTGAAGAACGGGATCGACGACTCGGTGGACGGGCGCGAGATCGTGGTGCGGTACTATCCGGGATCGAATGCTGCGCGTACGTTCTTTCACAGCCAGGGACAGCTGGATGAGGCGGCAAAGAAGCTGGGGCTTATGGCGTATCCGGCGAAGTAGCGGGGGAGTGGTTAGTGTTTGAGGACGTCGCTGTACTCGTCGCTCAGCTCGCTGGTGATCTCCGCGAGCCCCTGGAGCTTGCCGGAGACTCTGGCGCACTCGAGCAGGAAGCTTTCGCGCTCCTGCGGGTTGAGCTGCGGGCCTCCTTCGACTACCATGGGCGCGGCGAGGTCGGTTTGTTCGGTAAAGATCTTGACCGCCTGATCGTTGACGAGATCGGCCTGATTGTAGGCGTCGGCGTAGCGCTGCACTTCGGCGACGGGCATATAGGTGAGGGCGCCGGAGTCGCGGGCGGTGAGCCAAGCGGCGCGGTCGAACGAGGACCAGGTGAAAGCGAAGCTCATGTGCTTATCGTTGTCGAGCGCATGGGGATCGGCGCGGAGCTTCTGCACCGTGCGGAGGTTTTCCGTGATCTGGCGGTTGTTGGCGTTGAGATAGCCGATGTTGGTTTGCGCCTGCTTTTGGTTGTCTTCGATCTCGCGGCGGATGTTCTCGCGGGCCTCGCGGACGATGTGGCGGTGGTGGAGAGCTTCGGCGGCGTTCTCGAGCGCGAGCGCGATGAGCAGGCCGACGGTGATGGTGACGAGGTGGACGAAGAAGTCGCGCCAGGTGTGGATGGGATGCTCGGGTGCGTGCACTTCCATGGCGGTATGCTACACGGCAATCGGCCGCTGCTGCCTGTCAACTTGCCAACGCTTCCCTTGAACCGGCATCTGAGCAGCGATGAGTGCAGCGATAACGCCGCTTACCGACCCTTCGGGGATTGAACCTTATTGCGAGGATGTGCTGCAGGTGGTGATCGAGACACCGAAGGGCAGCCGCAACAAGTATGCGTTCGACCATGAACGGCGCGTGCTGGTGCTGAAGAAGGTGCTGCCGGCGGGAATGATTTTCCCGTACGACTTTGGGTTTGTGCCGTCGACGCTGGCGGAGGATGGGGACCCGATCGACGTGCTGCTGCTGATGGATGAGCCGGCGTTTCCCGGGTGCGTGCTGGATGCGCGGGTGATAGGCGTGATCTGCGGCGAGGATGAGCTGGACGGGGGCAGGACGCAGCGGAACGATCGCCTGCTGGCGGTGGCGGCGGTGAGCAGGAACTATGAGGAGGTGGAGCGGGCGGATCAGCTGGCGGGTCCGCTGCTGAAGAGCATGGAGGAGTTCTTTGTGAACTACCCGCGGATCCTGTCGGAGAAGACGTATCGGCTGCTGGGGACGAAGGGGCCGGTGGAGGCGAAGAGGCTGATTGAGGAGGCGCGGGTGCGTGCGGAGGAGAAAGCCCAGGGGTGCCAGCCGGCTTAGGAGTGCCAGGCGGCGACGAGCGGGCCGGTAGGGCCGCTGACGGGGTCGGAGGCGGGGAAGCGCAGGCCGCGCATGCGCTGGAAGGCTTCGGGGCCGGGGGCGGTGCGGCAGATGTCCCAGTGCTGATCGAGCGGGCAGGCGCCGATGACGAGGAAGCCGGCGTCGGCGGACTGGAGGCAATGGCCGGTGCCGGTGGGGAGGACGAGGACGTCTCCTGCGGAGACGGGGACGACGTGGCCGCCTTCACCGCCGAGGATGAGGCGGGCGGAGCCGCCGGCGAAGCCAAGAACCTCATGCGCGGTGGAGTGGTAATGGTGAAAGGGATAGACGCCGTTGCGCCACTGCGGGGGCCACTGGTTGCGGGTGAAGGCGGCTTCCATGCGGTCGGCTGTGTCTGTTGATTCAGGCTGGAAGACGTGGCGGTAGAGCAGGACTGGGAGACGGTCGTTGTTGGGCATCCAGCCGTTCTGCGAGAGCTGGAGGTGTTCGACGTCGGGTTTGCTCTGGGCCCCGGCTGCGCTGGCAAGGCCAAGCACATCAAGCGCGGCGCTGAAGTGTCGGCGATTCATGCGGAGCTCTCCTGTGGGGTTGGATGTCAGGGTCAGCGGCTGGATGGTGGGCGACGTTTTGCCGCTGCGCGTTTGGGTGCTTGTCTGGATGTGCTTCTGGCGGTGCGCGACTTGCGCGTGACTGCGGGACGTTCGGGCTCGGGTGGGAGCAGGGGGAGGCCGGCTTCGGCGAGGAGGAGGTTATTGGCCTCGCGGAAGAGATGGAAGCGCGGGTCGCCGTGCAGGCCCTCGGTGGCGGCGAGGAAGATGGCCGTGTGGCGGGCGTGATTGATGGCGATGTAGGTGAGGAAGCCGGCGCCGCCACCGGTCTTCTGCACGATCTCTTCTTCGGAGCCCGGCGTGAGCAGATGAACCCAGCCGAGGCCGATGCCGGTGGGTTCGCCGGCGTGTTCGAGGCCCTGGATGCGGAGGAGCTGGCCGGGCTGGAGGTAGACGGCCTGGGCGGCGGGGTTCTGGGCAACAGCACCGGTGCCGAGGAGGTATCTGAGCCACTGGGCGATGTCGCGGGCGGTGGAGTAGAGGCCGGAGCTGCCGGCGGACTGCTCGGTGGAGGTGCAGGGACCTTCATCGTGCGCGGTCTGGAGGAGGCGGGCGCATTGCGATGGGTCGGGGGAGAAGGTGGTGTCGCGCATGTTGAGCGGGGCGAGGGTGCGGGTGGCGAGGAGCCTGGGGTAGGGCTGGTGTGCGGCGGCGGCGAGGGCATCGCCGAGGAGATCGAAGCCGATATTCGAATAAGCAGCTGCCGTGCCGGGCGCGGTGCGCAGGGTAGAGGAGGGAAGCCACTGCCAGCGTGTGGCTTCGTCGGGGAAGGTGAAGTGCGGGGTGCCGGCGGGGGCGGGGCCGAGCTCGCGCGGGAGGCCGGCGGTGTGGGTGGCGAGGTCGCCGAGGGTGATGGGGCGGCCGCCGCGGCTGGGGACGGCAACGCCTTCGGGGGCGAACTGCTGGAGCTGGGAATCGAGGCGAAGTTTGTTGTCGAGAATCAGTTTATCGAGGAGGTCGGTGGTGAAGATCTTGGTGAGAGAGCAGAGGCGCAGGAGGGAGTCGGGGGTGGGCGGCTGGTGGGAGCTGGGGGCGGTCTCGCCGAAGCCGTGGAACCAGAGTTGGTCGCCACGGGCTGGATCGACACGAACGACGAGGACGACCATGCCGGTGGAGCCGGAACGCTCGAAGAGCTGTTGGGCCAGGAGTTGGGCGGAGGTGAGGTCCGGCTGCGTCTGCTGGGCCTGGGCGCTGAACGCGAGGGTGCTGAGGAGGAGGGCTGAGGAGAGGAAGCTTACGCGCACGATGCGGAGTTGGATGCTACGGGTCGGGCCAGAGCTCGGCGGTGTGGAGGATGAAGCCGGCTACGGGGTCGGTGGCTTCCATGGAGTCGGGACGGGTGAGGGTCTCTGGCGGCTGGCCTGCTCGATAGACGGTGACAGTGACGTCGATGGGGTCGATGAGCCAGGCGAGAGCTGCGCCGTTTTCCATCCAGAGCTGCATTTTGTCTTCCAAGACGCGGCGGCGATCGCTCTTTGAGCGCACCTCGATGAGAAAATCCGGGCAGAAGGGAAGGAAGGAATCTTTCTGATCTTCGGTGAGGGCATTCCAGCGCTCCAGCGGAATCCAGGCTGCGTCGGGTGAGAGGCAGGATCCGTCGGGAAGATTGAAGCCGCCATTGGAGTTGAAGGATGTGCCGCGGCCGTCCTGCTTTGTCCAGGCGAAGAGAGTCGAAGAGACAAAATTCTCCTGAATGCTTCCACGTCCTGTGACAGGCGTCATGATGACGATCTCTCCTTCTCGAGTTCGCTCCAGACGATAGGGCTTGCTGCGCTCGGAGAGCTTGAGTAGCGCTTCGTCGCTCAAGCGCTCGGCGGGCCGGAGCACGAGCGGCATGGGAAGGTCGATCAGTTCGATCCGGATGACTCACCTCCGCTGAGACGACTGTATACCGCTGGCTAGATGAAGTAGTGGGGGACAAAGGAGCTGAGGTTGTCGGTGATGGGGGTGGCGGACTCGCGGATGCCGAGGCCGGAGCAGTCCTGGTCGATCATCCAGAGGCCGAGGACGGGGAAGCGCTGGCGGCAAGCGGCGTCGCGGAAGGCGGCTTCGGGGGCGAGGGCCTGGCGGATGAAGGGGCCCTGGCCGTATGCGCCATCGGTTTGCGCCATCGTGATCCCGGAGTCGACGAGGGTGATGTTGGCGCCTTCACGGGAGAGCAGGGGCTTGCGCGCGTACGCGGTGAGGTCGCCGCGGTCGCCGTGGTTTTCGAAGAAGGCGGGGAGGAGCAGGGGGTGGTTGGGGTAGAGCTGCCAGAGGATGGGCAGGATGCCTTTGTTCGAGAGCAGCATCTTCCAGATAGGCTCGATCCAGACCATGGACTGGTAGGTTTCGAGGGCGTGGGGGCCGAACTCCTCGTGGAGCATGGCCTCCCAGGGGTAGAGCTTGAAGAGGGTGCTGATGGGCTGGTCGTCGAGATCGACGAAGGCGAGCTGGTCGGGGTTCCAGCCGACGTCCTGGAGGGCGATCTGGCGGGTCTGGAGGCCGGCCTGATTAGCGGTGTCGCGCAGGTAGGTGACGGTGAGGAGGTCTTCGGCGGCGTCTCTGGCCTGGGCGGGATCAGGGTTTGGGAATTCGAGCGCGGTGAAGTAGACGGGTTCAGTGAGGTAGCCCTGGACGTCCTTCCACTTGGCGATCAGGCGGTCGTGGATTGAGTTGAACTGGTCGGGTTTGTGCAGGAAGGATGCGCCGGGGAGGGACGTGCCGAGGTCTTCCATCCACTCCCACTGGATGACGGCGGCTTCGATGAGCGAGGTGGGGGTGTCGGCGTTGTACTCGAGGAGCTTGGGCGGCTGGCCCGAGGTGGCGCCGGACCAGGCGAGGTCGAAGCGGCCGTAAAGGGCGGGGGGCTCCTGGTTCCAGGCCCACTCGATGACGGGCGCGGCGGCGTCAGGGATGCCGAGCTCGGCGTAACGCTTGTGGTCGATGACGTGCTGCGCGGCGGCGAGACACATCGGCTGGAGCTCATTGCCGGCGGCTTCGAGCTGATCGATCTCGGCGGCTGAGAACTGGTACGCGGCGGACTCGTCCCAGTAGGGCTGCGGGGCCATGGCGGCGGGCGAGTGGAAGGTGAGGCCGTGGCTTTCGACCTTTTGCTGCCAATCGTGGCGGGGGGTGAGGGTTACGCGCTGCATGGGGTTTGGGCTCCAGGTGCTCTGCCCTATTCTCCTCCGCCGCCGCCGTGTCCGCCACCTGCGGCGTCTCCTCCGCCGAAGCTGGAGCCGAAGCCGCCGCGGACGGAGGTGGAGTAGCTGTGGCCGGAGAGGGGGATGCTGGAGCCGCCGGTGGCGATGGAGCCCGGGGTGAAGCCGCCGTATCCGCCGTAGTAGAAGTGATAAGGCCAGTAGCCGGGAGAGACGGGCTGGTTGTTGATCTGGCTGTTGCTCAGGCCGTTCTGGGGCTGGGCGAGACCTTGAGCCTGGCAGAAGCTCTGGTCGACGACATGGTTCTTTTCGTCGACGCAGCGCTGGGGTTCGGGGTGACGGCAGCCAGTGGTGGCGAGCGCGAGCGCGGCCGAGGCGAGCAGCGGGGCGGAGACGTGGACGGAGCGCTTCATCTTGCGGGAGCCTCTGTGAAGGAAGGATAGCAGCGGCCTATTTTGCCGGGGGGACAATTTTGATCTCGAAGATGGCGGGCCATTGCTTGCCGGTGACGAAGAGGCGGTCGCCTTTCTGGTCCCAGGCAATGCCGTTGAGGACGGCTTCGGGGCTGACGCGCTGGGTGTCGGGCAGGAGGCCGGTGAGGTCGATCCAGCCGAGGACGCGGCCGTCGCGTGGCGAGATGCGGGCGATGCGGTCGGAGTGCCAGATATTGGCGTAGATTTCGGCTGCTTGCCCGGGGCGGTTGATGAACTCGAGCTCATTGAGCTGGTCGATGGTTTTCGGGCCGTCGTGGACGACGATGTGGCGGGTTTCGGCGAAGGTTTTGGGGTTGCGGAAGCGGAGGGTATTGGAGCCGTCGCTGGTGATGAGCTCGGAGGGAGTGCGGGTCATGCCCCAGCCCTCGCCGGTGTAGTGGAACTGGCCGACGACGCGGAAGGAGAAGCGGTCGATGAGGAAGCCGGTGTGGGACTTCCAGGTCCACTCGAGGATGTTGGGGCCAGCGTCGACGATGCCTTCGCCAAAGAGGTCGGGAGGCAGATCGTTCTCCTGCAGCACCTTGCCGGTGGCAGGCTGGATGGCGAGCAGGGCGGAGTGTCCGGAGAGGCCGGTGCCCTCGTAGAAGAGGCCGTTGAGATAGAAGAAGCCTTCGGTGTAGCTGGAGGTGCTGTGCGGGTATTTTGCGAGGACCTTGTAGCCGTAGACCGGGGTGGCGGGTGGGGTTTGTGCGGGTGGCGGAAGCAAATACGGAGATTCCGGACTTGGTCCGGAATGACGACTTACACCCGCGGGTGAAGGCGCGGCGGCCAGCAGGAGAGCGGCGAGGAGGATCAGCATGCGTGGACAGGGTAGCAGGATGGTCTGGTGAGGGGGCGTGGATGGTTGCGGTTATTCTGGGTGCATCCCCCTGCTCAGGAGTGTCCGTGTTCTCAGTCGCGCTTCGTACTGGTCTTGCCGTTCTCTCGCTTGCTGCCTCCGCTCTGGTCATCCTTCCTGTCTCCGCGCAGCAGCCTGCCGCGGGCGATGTGGCTGCGCGCCGGGCGGCGCTAAACAAGCTGCTGGCGGAGGAGTGGGAGTACGAGCTGAAGCAGTCGCCGGAGATGGCGACGATGGTGGGGGATCTGCGCTACAACGACCGGCTGAGCGATGCGTCGGTGGCGCATATCCGCGAATCGGACGAGCAGGCGGGGCGGTGGCTGGCGCGGTTCGAGGCGGTGGATACGACGGGCTTTCCGGAGCAGGAGCAGCTGAATAAAGTGCTGATGGTGCGCAACCTGAAGGAGAGCCGCGAAGGCTACCAGTTGAAGCTGTGGGAGATGCCGGTGAACCAGATGAGCGGGGTGCATCTGGATACGGCGCAGCTGGTGGCGATTATTCCTTTCGACACCACGAAGGAGTACGACGACTATGTAGCGCGGTTGAAGCAGATTCCGCGGCTGATGGACGAGACCGTGGCGATCTGCGAACTGGGGCGGAAGGACGGGCTGATGCCGCCGAAGTTCCTGCTGGAGAAGGTGCCGGCGCAGGCACGGGCGATCGGCGACCCGGCGGGTGACGCGAATGTGTTCGCGATGCCGCTGAAGAAGTTTCCGGCTTCCATCTCCGCAACAGACCAGAAGCGTTTGCGTGACGAGATTCTTGCGGTGGTGGATACGCAGGTGCGGCCGGCGTACGCGAAGTTCGCCACGTATGTGCAGACGACGTATGCTCCGGCGGGACGGAAGGATGAGGGGATGTGGTCGCTGCCGAACGGCGACGCGCTGTACCGGTTTGCGATCCGGCAGAACACGACGACCACGATGGATCCGGAGGCGATCCATGAGCTGGGGTTGAAAGAAGTGGCGCGGATCGAGGGGGAGCAGCTGGCGATTGCGAAGAGGCTGGGCGCGACCGATCTGGCGAGCTTCCGGGTGTCGCTGAAGACGAATCCTAAGGTGTTTCCTGCGAGTGAGCAGGATCTGCTGGACCACTACCGCGGGTACATTGCGGGGATGAAGCCGAAGCTGCCGGAGCTTTTCGGATTGCTGCCGAAGGCTACGGTGGTGGTGGTGCCGATGGAGGCGTTTCGCGCGAAGGAGGCGGCTGCGGCGGACTACGAGCCGGGTACGCCGGATGGGTCGCGGCCGGGACGCGTGAACATCAACACGTACGACTGGCAGCACCGGTCGCTGCTGACAGTGGAATCGACGGCGTACCACGAGGGGATTCCGGGGCACCATATGCAGATCTCGATTGCGCAGGAGCTGCCGAGCCTGCCGCCGTTCCGGCAGCATGCAGGGTATACGGCGTATGTGGAGGGCTGGGCGCTTTACTCGGAGCGGCTGGGCAAGGAGGTCGGGTTCTATCAGGACCCGTACTCGGACTTCGGGCGATTGAACGATGAGCTGCTGCGGGCGTGCCGGCTGGTGCTGGATACGGGCGTGCACTATAAGCACTGGACGCGGCAGCAGATGGTGGACTTCTTCCATGCGCACTCGGGCGAGGACGAGGCGGATGTGCAGGCGGAGACGGATCGCTACATCGCGTGGCCGGGGCAGGCACTGGCGTACAAGCTCGGGCAGTTGAAGATCACGGAGCTGCGGACGCGGGCGCAGCAGCAGCTGGGCGCGAAGTACGATGTGCGCAAGTTCCACGACGAGATTCTGGACGGCGGGGCGCTGCCGCTGGACACGATGGATACGCGGGTGCAGGGGTGGATCGACGGGCAGAAGTAGAGCGAAGTGCGACCACGGATGACACGAACGAGGATAGATGACGAGCGTTGCGACGGAAAAGAGGCACTCACCGGTGTGAGTGCCTCTTCTGTTTGGTCGACTCCAACTCCAGCGGTTGCCGTGACTTGCGCGGGCTCAGGGGAGCAGCGTGAAGGGTGAGGCTTCAAGCGTACCGGCGGTTGCGGCTGCGGGAGTGAGCGGGGTGAGGCGCCAGTTGGGCTCCCATTGGGGGGACTGGAGCTCGGGCATGGGGGTGGCGCGGAAGATCTTGCGGCACTGGGCGGCGGTCCAGCGGGCGGCTCGCTTGGATTTTTTGCGGCGGGCGCTGTCCGTGGAGATGCCGGTGCCGGCGTACATCTGGCGGTAGAGTTTCGACAGGAACATGAAGGCGATACGGGCGCGCAGGGTGGGGGTGCAGGCGGAGCGCTGCCAGATGGAGCTCCAGTTGTAGAAGCGGTCCCAGACCTTCTGGGTGCGGTCGCGGATCTCGTCGGACGACATGGACGGGTGCGGGGTGAACATTTTGGGGCGGATGGCGGGGGGGATCAGCCAGTAGCGGGTGATGGGGGTGCCTTCGACGAGGGTGGGAGCTTCGGCCTGTTCTTTCTCCCAGCGGCCAAAGTCGACGGTGCCGGGGAAGGGCGTCATCATGACGAACTGGGCGAAGGTGACGCCGGCCTTGAGGGCCATTTCGACGGTGGCGTCGAAGGTGGCGGGCTTGTCGGTGGGCAGGCCGAAGATGAACGAGCCGAGGACGTGGACGCCATGTTTCTTGAAGGTCTGGAGCTGGCGGGCGAGGGCTTCACCGGAGTAGTTGAAGTCTTTGTAGACGGCCTTGAGGCCTTCGGGGGTGACGGCTTCGACGCCGACGAGCGCGCCCTTGATGTTGGCTTTGCGCATGGCGTCGAGGTACTCGGCGTCCTCGCCGGCCTCCATGGTGATCTGGGTGAAGAAGACCATGTCTTTGGGGAGTTTGGCGAGCTCGGCCATGAGCTCGAAGCGCTCGGCGCGGATGGCGGTGAGCTCGTCGACTCTGGCCTGGTTGTTCTGCTGGCGGGCGAGGCGGAGGTCGGTGAGGGTGACGGGGTAGAAATTATCGTCTGCGAGGGCGATGAAGCGGAAGCCGATGCGGCGGAGGTCGACGATCTCGTCGATGACGGACTGGAACTGGCGCTGGCGGGGCTTCTGGCCGTCGGTGCGCCAGACGCTGCAGAAGGAGCAGTGCTTGGGGCATCCGCGGATGGTCTGGACGGAGGCCCACATGTACTTTTCGGTGTTCATAAGGTCCCAGCGCGCGGCGAGGAACTGGTGGCCTTCGATGCGGCCGCCTTCGTAGATGCGGCCGAGGGTTCCGGCGAGGCAGTCGCGGACGACGTTGCCCCAGGCGACGTCGCCATCGCCCTTGACGACGGCGTGGGCCTGGCCGAGTTCGAAGGGTTCTTCGGGGAAGAGGGTGGCGTGGATGCCGCCGTAGACGACCCAGGCTCCGCGGGCGCGGGCGAGGCGGCCGACCTCGTAGCCGCGGAGGGCGTTGCCGGTATGGACGCTGATGCCGACGATGTCGCCGGGCTGGATGGTCTCGGGGACGATCTGCTCGAGCGATTCGTCGACGAGGATGGGGTCGCCGGCCGAGCGCGGGGTGGCGGCGGCGAGGACGAAGAGCCAGCGCGGAGTGATGACGGCCGTGCCAAAGGAATTGTCACTGGGATTGACTAGATGGACGCTCATCGTACGACCCTTCGTTCTTCGTGCAGATCCGGCGGTTCTGGAGCGTTGGCGGGTGCGATTCCGAGAATGGAACCGGGCACATGTGATGATACGCCTGCGGATGGAGCCTTGTGTGAATGGCGGGGTGCTGCCGCACGGGCCCGCTGCGCGCGGGGCGGGCGTTGGCACGCCTTTTGGAGCTTCGCGTGGGTGCTCCCGTTGGTCGCCCTGGGGATCGCGGGGGAACCAACGGGGCTTTCGCAGGAGCTGGATGGCTCAGGCGATGGCTTCGGGGTGCTGGAGGGAGCAGCAGGGATCGGCGCGGCCGCAGAGGCATTTGCGTTCGATGGCGGCGGGGTGAGTGGCTTCGGCGTAGACCTTCTGGGCGGCGATGAGTCCGGCGCCGAACTCTACGCCGAGTTGCGGCAGGGACTTGACGATGACCTGTTCGAGCGCGCCGACGAGGGCGATGGTGTCCATGTAGTCGAAGAAGCCGAGGTGCGCGATGCGAAAGAGCTGACCCTTCATCTCGCCCTGGCCGTTGGTGATGATGGCGCCGAAGCGGGCTTTGAGTTCTTTGACGAAGAGGCCGGAGTCGACGCCCTCGGGGGCGAGGATGGCGGTGGCGGCGGCGGCGGGCGCGTCGGGGGCGAAGAGCTTGAGGCCCATGGCGGTGCAGGCGGCGCGGGTCATGGCGGCGATGGTTTCGGCGTTGTCGACGAGCTTGCGGCGGCCTTCGACGATGTCGCCGGCGGGGTTTTCGGGGGTGGCGGCCTGGGCGGCGATCCAGTCGAGCGCGGCGCCGAGTGCGGCGATGAGGGCGACGGCGGGGGTGTAGGCGGATTCGCCGGCGCGGGCGTTCTTGCGCTCTTTGCGGAGATCGAAGTAGTAGCGGGGGTTGTAGGTGGCTTCCATGCGGTCCCAGGCGCGGGGGCCAACGGCGAGGTAGGAGAGGCCGGGCGGGATCATGACAGCTTTCTGGGAACCGCCGATGAGGACGTCGATGCCGAGCTCGTCCATGTTGAGGTGGGTGGTGCCGA
>CAXTVJ010000040.1:0-31504 GCA_964247715.1 uncultured Acidobacteriaceae bacterium
AGTTCCGTTTCGGACCGGGCCCGGAAATAACGCCCTGAAACCTGGCATAGTCTTTCACCGAATTCGGTACAATTTAGATGGAAGCTCACTACTGCCTCGGCCACCGCCGGGGCTTTCGTCTTTAAGACTGAATCGGGAGGTCCGGACCTAAGCCCAGTCGTTTGAAGACTTTACTTCCTGAAGTACCCCGGGGGCGTACCCCGCCAAATCAGTTACCAATCGCTATCCAGCCGACTTCAAGGCCACACGGGCCGGAGCGCTCGGCTGTCCTGATCCTCAGCCGACCGGCAGATTGTCCTGCATCAGCCGGTCCAGCTGCAGAATCCCGGCGCAGTGGCCCAGCTCGTCGAGCACCACGATCGGGTCGAAGCGCACGGCAAACGGACGCGTCAGCGCACGCTGCAGCACTTCACCCGGATCGCTTCCCCGCTGCACCCGCATCGTATGCGGAACGCTCCGGATGCCGGCGTGCGTGTGTACCTCGAACAGCTCCAGAGGCTCCCCGCACGGGGTGACCACGACTGTCAGCGTGCCGGCGGGCTCACCGGCGAGCAGGCTGCAGGCCTCCTCGCGCGTGTGGCAGCGCGAAACCGTCTGCACCGAGCGTTCAATGCCGCTGGCGGAGGTCATCGAGGCGCTGCGTTCGCGCATCGAGATCGCCAGGTTCTCGTCAAGCGCAAGCATCTCGCGATGCGGACGGCCGAGCAGGTAGCCCTGCGCAAGCGGCACCCCCAGACGCATCACTTCCTCCAGCTCCGCTTCCGTCTCGAGACCCTCGGCGATCAACCACGCGTCCAGCTTGCTGGCCGCTTTGCCCAGCGCTTCAATCAGCACGGACTTGGCCGAATCCGCATTGCAGGCGCGGATGAAGGAGCGGTCCAGCTTGATGAAGTTCGGCCGGATCTCCATGATGTGCTGCAGGCTCGCGTACCCGGCGCCGGCGTCATCGATCGCCGCATGACCGCCCATCGACCGGATCAGCGCAAGCTGCCGCTGCATCCCGGCGTAATCGGAGATATGCTCGTCCTCGGTAATCTCGACGACAATGCCGCGCAGGCTCTCGAACCGGGCAACCAGCCGGTCGAAGCGCTCCGATAACGCAAAGCGCGGACCCACATTGACACTGAGAAAGCAGTTCGGCGGAAGCAGACGGCGCGAGGCGATCGCCTCGGCCAGCACGAGTTCTTCGAGATCCAGGCGGCGTCCATAAATCTCCGCCGTCTCGAAAACGTGGTTGGGCGCGAAGTGTTCCTCACCGTCGCGAAAACGGGCAAGCGCCTCATACCCCACCGTAACGCCGTGCGAGAGATCGACAATCGGCTGGAAGTGAAAGTAAAATCCGGCCCGGCGCTCCAGCACCAGGTCGAGCAGGTCGGCGATGCGGGCCGGAAGCGGCTTGCTCGAGCCGGGCGACTGCATTGGCGCACGCGGCTCCATGTCGCCCTGCGGCCAGGGTGCGCGGGGATGAATCGTGGGAACGAAAGGCAGCGCGGATCCGGAGGAACTCATCTTGGGGGGCCTTGAGACTGGAAAGTTACGCGTGCAACTCGTGAATTCGTGCACGGACCTGAGCAATGAGCGCCGCAGGAACCTCCGGCATACCGTGATCGCGGTGCGCGTGCTCCGCTATCTCGGTGAGAAGTGCGTCTTCGCTCTGGGCCCGGAAGGTGGCGGTGCATCCTGGAACGACGTCGCCACAGCAGAATTGTTTCATCTGTTTCCCCTTTCGTAACTTGTCCTCGAAAATACGCTATCGCAGAAGAGAGGGAAATCGGCATGACACTTTCGTGCGTCTCGCCTCCTTTTCACTTCACCTTATGCGCGAACCCATTCACCAAGACCCGTGAACCAGGGAGACCCCCCCTCCCGGGTGTAAGGACCGCTCGCTTTGTTCACCCGCAGAACAGCCCGACGATTGCTGTTCCGTTTCGGAACTCCCGCCCGCCGTCCAGTCTCGCGCAGACGTGACCTTTATCGGCCTTCCTCAGCGCGACTGCAATGGCCTCGACACCGACTCAAGCGACTTGCCGGCCGCCTCCACCCCCAGGAATCCCTCGCACACCGCGGCACCAATCATCAACACTGCCCCCAGCGCATACCCGCCCGCCACATGCCACTTCGACCCCGACGCGATCAGAATGCCGAACAGCGCCGGTGACAACACTCCGCCCACACCCGTGCCCAGCGAGTAAAAGATCGCAATCGCGAAGGCACGGATCTCGAGCGGAAAGATTTCGCTGACCGTCAGATACGCCGCGCTCGCCGCTGACGACGCCACAAAGAAGATGGCCGTGAAGCAGATGCCGAGCCCGCGCGGGCCCAGCGTCCCATGGGCGAACGGGACGCACACCGCCGCCAGCATCACGCCGGCGATCGCATACGTCGCCGTAATCATCGGCTTGCGCCCGATCTTGTCGAACAGCGGACCCAGCAGCATCGGCCCGAAGAAGCTGCCCACCGCGAACGGCAGCAGGTGGATCGGCAGCTGGCTGTCCGGGACGTGGAAAAACTTTTTCACAACCAGCGCATACGTAAAGAACACCGCGTTGAAGAAAAACGACTGCCCGATCATCAGGACCATCCCGAGAAACGATCTCGGCCGGTTCTCCTTCGTCAGCATCGCCGCAAAGACCTCCTTGATCGGCGTATGGTCGCGCACCGCCAGCTTCAGCTTGCCGCCTTCAAGGGGCGGCAGCGGCTTGCCCTTCGCCACCTTTCCCTCAATCTCCTTCACCACGCGGTCGGCCTCGCCCTCTTTGCCGCGCAGCATCAGCCAGCGCGGGCTCTCCGGCACCTGCAGCCGCAGCAGAAGCACCAGCATGCCCAAAGTTCCGCCGATCCCGAAAGCATAACGCCAGCCCAGCTCCTGGCTGATCCCGTGGTGCCCCAGGAGAAACATCGCCGCGAGCGCGCCGATGGACGCTCCAACCCAGAACGTGCCGTTCACCACCAGATCCACCGTCCCGCGCACTTTTCCCGGAACGAGCTCATCCACCGCCGAGTTGATCGCCGCATATTCGCCCCCGATGCCCAGCCCCGTGCAGAAGCGGCACACCGAAAACCACAGCAGCCCGTGCGAAAACGCCGTCGCCACCGTTGCCAGCGAATACGTCGCCAGCGTCACCAGAAAGAGCTTCTTGCGTCCGAGCCGATCCGTCAGCCAGCCGAAGAACAAGGCCCCGATCACCGCGCCCGCAAGGTAGGTCGTCGCCGCCGACGTCACCTCCGGATCCGTGAGCCCCAAACCCTGCTTGCTCTCGAGCACGCCCGACAGCGACCCCACCAGAGTCACCTCCAGCCCATCCAGCAGCCACGAGACGCCCAGCGCCGTGATAATCTTCGCGTGCCAGCCCGACCATGGCAGCCGGTCCATCCGCGCCGGTACGTCGGTCTCGATCGTCTCTTCGTTCTGTCCTTCGCGCTCGGCCGCATTCGCCATCGACCACCCCCTCTGGGGCAGTCGCGCTCCAGACCTCGGCTTAGAAGTCGTGCGCCTCGTATTGGTTAGCCGTGACGTGCAAGGTTCTGCCAACGCGGTCTTGCCAGACATCCGCACCTGAACCTGATCGCCCTCACCGGCCCGGATCTCCTGGCTGTCGAACGCGCCGTTCATACGCCGCTCCACGTTGCACACTCGATGCCGCAGTCAACGCCACCCCGCAGATCAGGGAACAAAGCGTCTGCGTCCTCCGCAACCTGGGGACCGGCATGACCCGCATCTCCCTCGATCCCGACCTCGGCATCATCCTCTCCATGGCCTCCAACCGGTCGATGCCTCCATCTGCGACCTGATTGAGCGCGCCGACCGCAACCTTCGTGAACGCCGGGGAACCCGCAACCGCATCGTCAGTGAGGCCCTCGCCTCGTATCCAGCCGTTACCGACGATCTTGTACGGCACGCCTTCCACCAGCGTCGGCGCATGACACCCGCATTCGCGCGCAGAGAAGCGGCGTTTCTCAGGAAAGCGTCTCTACTCCCCGGCTCCTCATAACCCGGCGATAATGAATCCATGGCCGCACCCGCAACCGAAACCCTGCAGGATCGCCTCGACCGCATCACCGCGCGCACCCGTTCGCTCGTACAGCCGGAACGCCTCGCCACCTCAGAGCAGGCGATCGCGGAACTGTTCGCAACCGGTATCGAACAGCGCGTCCTCCAGGCCGGCGCCTCTGCACCTGCCTTCGCCCTCATCGACTCTCAGACCGGCAAGCCCGTCCACTCCGCCGACCTGCTCGCCCTTGGCCCGCTTATCCTCAAATTCTTCCGCGGCCGCTGGGACCCGTACTGCGTCACGGAACTCGAAACCTGGCGCGATCTCTACCCCGCCGTGCGCGAGCGCGGCGCCCTCTTCGTCGCCATCTCCCCGCAAAACCGCCGCCAGAACGACTTCGCCGCCCAGCAGCACGGCCTCAAATTCCCGCTGCTCTCTGATCCCGGCGCCCAGATCGCCGCGAAGTTCGGACTCGCTCACACCATCCCGCCCGCCATGCGCCGTTACTATCAGTCCATCCTGGTCAACATCCCCTTCGCCAACGCCGGCCTCAGCTATACCACCGCGCCCGACTCCGCATGGCGTCTTCCGCTGCCCGGCCTCTTCCTCATTCGCCCGAACGCCGACACCGGCGAAATCGTCTGCGCCGCCGCCTGCGCCGACCCGCGCACCCGCCCGGATCCCGAAGAACTCCTCGCGCTCCTCTAGCGCCGCGCAGCAAAGCCCCACGTCTCGCGCTGAGACGTGGGGTCGCCTCGTACGCCTATTTGTTCTTTCGATAAAGCTCAATCAACCGGTTGGTCGACGAATCATGCTTCAGCGGCGTATCGCTCTCGATCTCCGCCAGAATGCGCGTCGCCAGCACCTTCCCCAGCTCCACGCCCCACTGATCGAACGAGTCGATATTCCAGACCGCGCCCTGCGTAAACACCGCATGCTCGTACAGCGCCACCAGCTGTCCCAGCACGAACGGCGTCAGCTTCTCCGCCAGAATCGTATTCGAAGGCCGATTCCCTTCGAACACCCGATGCGGCACCAGCGCATCCGCCGTCCCTTCCGCCTTCACCTGCTCCGCCGTCTTGCCGAACGCCAGCGCCTCCGCCTGCGCAAAGACGTTCGCCATCAGCATGTCATGGTGCCGCCCCAGCGGATTCAGCGTCTTGTAAAAGCCGATAAAGTCGCACGGGATCAGCCGCGTTCCCTGATGGATCAGCTGATAGAACGAGTGCTGCCCGTTCGTTCCCGGTTCGCCCCAGTAGATCGGCCCCGTCTCGTAGTTCACATGGGTGCCGTCCAGCGTCACATGCTTGCCGTTCGACTCCATCGTCAGCTGCTGCAGGTACGCCGGAAAGCGCTTCAGATACTGCTCGTATGGCAGAATCGCCACCGTCTGCGCGTTGAAGAACTCCGTATACCAGACCGTCAGCAGACCCATCAGCACCGGCAGATTCTTCTCGAACGGAGCCGTCTGGAAGTGCACGTCCATCGCGTGGAAGCCCGCCAGCATCTCGCGAAACTGACCCGGCCCGATTGCGATCATCGTCGACAACCCGATCGCCGAATCCATCGAGTAGCGGCCGCCCACCCAGTCCCAGAACCCGAACATATTCTCAGTATCGATCCCGAACTTCGCCACTTCCTTCGCATTCGTCGAGATCGCCACGAAGTGCTTCGCGATGGCCGCCTCGTCCTTCAGCGTCGCCAGCGCCCAATCCCGGGCCGAGTGCGCGTTCGTCATTGTCTCCTGTGTGGTGAAGGTCTTCGAAGCCACCAGGAAAAGCGTCTCCTGCGCATCCAGATCCCGCACTGCCTCGGCAAAATCCGTCCCATCCACGTTGGAAACGAAGCGCAACGTCAGATCGCGCTGGCTGTAGTGCCGCAGAGCCTCATACGCCATCACCGGTCCCAGGTCCGACCCGCCGATCCCGATGTTGACGACATTCCTGATCCGCTTCCCGGTAGAGCCCTTCCACTCCCCCGAGCGCACGCGATCCGCGAAGCCCGCCATCTTGTCCAGAACATCATGCACCTCAGGCACGACATCCACGCCGTCAACCTCAATCCTCTCGTCCTTCGGCGCACGCAGCGCTACATGCAGCACCGCGCGGTTCTCCGTCACGTTGATCTTCTCGCCCCGAAACATGCGGTCGCGATGCTCCGCCACGCCTGACTCCTGCGCAAGCTGTACCAGCAGCTTCAGCGTCTCATCGGTAACGCGGTTCTTCGAGTAATCCAGCAGAAGGCCGTCGACCTCCGCGGTCATCCGCTCACCGCGCACGGCATCTGAGGCAAACAACTCCTTCATCTGCTTCGTGCCGATCTCGCTGTAGTGCTGCTGCAGCGACTTCCAGGCCGCGCGCTCGGTCAGTGGTGTCATTCCCATAAGCTCTCTTCTCCTTCTTCATTCCGCACTGCTCATCTTAGAGCGCGCCGCTCGCTCCTGGGGCGCACGCGCAATCAAAACTTACCGCCCGCTGGAGTCGCCGGCCACTCTGTGCGCGGCACGACATGCCGGGTTGCGAGGAAACGCTTTGTGCGTTTATCGTTAGAACAGGCCGTCTATCGCACGAATGCCCGGTGAGCCCGCGTTGGACTCACGCACGAACCGACGGCAGCAGGATTGCGTATGCCGTCTTCCGCCCGGACTCTCACACCCCTCACCGCATCTCTCTCCGCATCGCCGGCCGCCGTCCCGGACGCGAACGCCCCCGAAGCTCCCGCGCGCGCAACCCCCGCCGCCTCGCTCGATCAGTACCAGGGCGATCCCAACTTCATGACCTCGCTCGCCCGCGGCCTGATTGTCATCCAGGCGTTCACACAGCAAAACCCCCAGATGACCATCTCGCAGCTCTCGGTCAAGACCGGTCTCTCCCGCGCCGCCGTGCGCCGCTGCCTCTATACCCTTACGAAGCTCGGCTTCGCGGGTGCCGAAGACGGCCAGCGCTACGCCCTCCGTCCCAAGCTGCTCACCCTCTCGCACACCTATACCACCTCTTCCACGCTCTCCCAGGCCGCCCAGCCCATCCTCGAGCGCATGTCGCAGACCTGGCGGGAAAGCTTCTCCGTCGCCACCCTCGACGGCGACGAGATCGTCTACATCGCCCGCACCATCGTGCCTTCCCGCGTCATGGCCGTCGACCTCCACATCGGCTCGCGCCTGCCCGCCTACTGCACCTCCATGGGACGCGTCCTGCTCGCTTATCTGCCGCCGGAGCAACTCGAAGTCTACCTCTCCCGCGCTGAACTCACTCCCCACACCACCCGCACCATCACCACACCCGAAAAGCTTCGGCTCGCTCTGCGCAACGTCCGCCGGCTTGGCTACGCTCTCGTCGATCAGGAGCTCGAGGTCGGCCTCCGTTCCCTCGCCGTCCCCGTCTACGCGCCCAACGGACGCGTCGTCGCCACGCTCAACCTCTCCGGAAACGCCCCGCGCATGCCCGTCTTCGAGATGCAGACCCACTTCCTCGCGCCCCTGCGCAACGCCGCCGCCGAGCTGGGAGCGCATCTGCGCTGACCCAAACCACCTGCACAAAATGTCGGCAAACGCCAGAATCCCGCGTAGACTCAAGCCGCTCCCACGGTAAACTCCTCACAGCCTCGAGAGCGCCGAAGGAACGCCGACTATTCTCTCCACGACCGCACACTCCGGCATCAGCCAGTCCCCGCGAGCGCGCCTCGCCGACCTCTTCCGGCCTTTGTACCGTTTCCTCGCCGCCTCGCCCGAGCGCTGGCTGACCGTCACCTTTCTGCTCGCGCTCTCCATCCGCATGGTCGTTGTCGTCGCCGGATACCGCGACATCGCCGCGCCTTCCATCGATCACAATCTCTTCGGATGGGAGATGGGCTGGACCGGACGCGCCCTCGCTCTCGGCCATGGCTTCTCCTCGCCCTTCCTGCCCTTTTCCGGACCTACCGCACTGGTTCCGCCGCTCTACCCGTGCCTGCTCGCCATCATCTTCAAGCTCCTTGGCGTTTACACCTCCGAAGCCGCCTTCGCCACGCTCGGACTCAACAGTCTCTTCTCCTCCCTCACCTGCATCCCCCTCTATTTCTTCGCCCGCAACCTGCTGGACAGCCGCGCCGCCCGCATCGTCTCCGTCGCCTGGGCCGTCTACCCCTTTGCCATCTACTTCTCCGCCGGTCGCGTCTGGGATTACGCCCTCACCTCTCTCCTCTTCACCACCTGCCTCGTTGTCGCGCAGAAGCTGCACCTGCGCGGCACACTCGGCTGGATCGTCTTCGGCCTGCTCTACGGCGTCACTGCGCTCTGTAATCCCAGCATCGTCTCCATGCTGCCGATCCTGCTGTTGATCGCGATCTACAAGGTCTGGCGCGTCGACGGACGCTGGTTTCTCAAAGGTCTCGCGACCAGCATCGCGTTCGCCGCCGTCTGCACTCCGTGGGCCATCCGCAACGACCACGTCCTTCACACCCACAGCTTCATCCGCGATGGCTTCTGGCTCGAGATCTACGCCGGCAATAACGGCGACACCTTCTTCTCCAACGCCGAATGGGCGCACCCCGCCAGCAACCCGGCCGAAATGAAAAGATATCTCGCCCAGGGCGAGATCGCCTATATGGCCTCGAAGGAGGTTCTCGCGAAAGACTGGATTACCCACCACAAGCTCTTCTTCGCCGAGCTGTGCGTCCGCCGCACTGTCCGCTTCTGGACCGGCTTCTGGTCCTTCAGCCACCACTACCTCGCGGTCGAGCCTATGGATCTGCCCAACGTCCCGTTCTGTGTCTTCCTCACCTGGGCCATGCTGCGCGGGCTGCGCCGCTGGATCCGCGAAGACTTCGGCTCCGTCCTGCCGCTGCTGGCGGCCGTACTCGTCTTCCCGCTGCCGTACTATCTCTCGCACAGCTCCGCAGACTACCGTCAGCCCATCGAGCCCGTGATCATCCTGCTGGTCGTCGTCGGCCTGTTCGGAACCGGCGATGCCTTCAACGACACGGAAGCCCTGCCGCTCGACGAAAAGGCCGAACCCGCCCTCGCACGCAGCGCGGCAGTCTAGCTCTCCCTACCGCACAGGTTCCCAGCAGAACGCAAAGGTCATTCGGTCCGCGGACATGACCTCAGACTGGCCCCGCGGAAGCACGACCGCCTCACCCGGCACAATCTCCACCCCGCCGACAGTCCCCGAGCCCGCCAGTCCTACCACGCAACCCGCCAAGAAGTTCTGGACCCGCGCCGACTCCCCCGACCCCAGCTCATACCGGTCGACCACGAAGTACTGCGCCGCAATCAGCCGCGTGAATCCATCCATCGTCTGCGGAGCAATCTTGCCCGCACCCGTCTGGGTCTTCGTCACCGCGAGGCCTTTCTCAAGATGAAGCTCGCGCGGACGTCCATAATCGTACAGCCGATAGGTCGTGTCGGACGTCTGCTGCACCTCGAGCAGTGTCACGCCAGGCCCGATCGCATGCACTGTCCCGGCATCCACAAACACCAGATCCCCCACGCTCACCGGCACCAACCGCAACAGCGATTCGAGCGTCCCGTCCGCAATCGCGCGTTCCATATCCGAAACCGCAACCCCATCCTTCAACCCGCACGCCACCGTCGCGCCCGGCTCCGCATCGAGCACATACCAGCACTCCGTCTTGCCGCGCGCCAGCCCGATCGCCCGCGCCTGCTCGTCATCCGGATGCACCTGCACCGAGAGCTTCTCGTTCGGGAAAAGCATCTTGACCAGCAGCGGAAACTCGCCGCCGCCAAAGAACCCGGGCGCAACCTCCCCCAGTGTCTTGCCCGCAAGCTCCCCCGTCTCCACCACACTGCCCGGTCCGGTCAGCCAGGCCTCGCCCACCTTCTCCTGCATCCCGGTGGAAGCGTACCAGGGAGCAAGCGAATCACGCCCCCAGACACGCGCGGCAAAGGTGGGCTTCAAACGAAACGGGGAGGTGAAAGAGGCGGCATTCATCTGGACGTCATCATCCTTGCGTGGTTTATTCTGCGTCACCTTCAGCATAGCCAAAACCGGCCTGCCTTTCATCGCGTCCTCCCACAGAATTACGTTCAGCGTCTGCGCCTCCGCCCGTCCGCATGCCGGAAACTCATCGGGGGAAACCTCTTCTGCTTCCGGAACCGTTCCTCTGCTTGCGACAGGAATCAGTGCACCGTCCGCGATGCACCTGCGCTCCGGCCCAGGCCGAGGTCGTGACCGCGGCGACCGCCACTCCGGGCATCCTGCAACTTCTGTCCGCCTCATGCGCACTTCAGTGCCGAATCCGTGCGTCTTTGCTGTGACAGAGTCGCTTACAAAAGTCTTACAACGGTCCGCCGTCCACACTGCTAGCGTGAATCATGTACCCGCCCGATCAGCGGAAAGAAACACCCTAAAGGAAACGCACCACATGACCCCAGCAACGCTTTCGCCGGAGACCGAAGTCAAGTCAGCCGCAGCTCCTGAAACCCAGCGTGAGATCAGGACCGGCAAAAAGCCCGGCAGCTACGCCAGCTTCCAGCAGGACGCCATCGAGACCGCCGAAGCCGCCGAGAACGCACAGCAGGCCGAGCTCCAGGCCATGTCCAATGCAACCGTACGCGCCTCCGCCGAGCAGGTCCGCGCGCAGGTCCGTCAGGATCTCCGCATGGGCCGCCAGCACCAGGAAGGCCGCATCAACTGGATCACGACCATCGTCATGGGCCTCTTCCACGTCCTCGCCATCGGTGCGCTCTTCTGCTTCTCCTGGGCGCACGTCGCCTGCTTCCTGATCATGTACTTCCTCGCCATCAACATCGGCATCGGCGTTGCCTATCATCGCCTGCTCACGCATCGCGGCTTCCGCGTTCCCAAGTGGCTGGAATATGCCGTCAGCGTCTGCGGCACCATGGCGCTCGAGGGCGGACCCATCTTCTGGGTCGCCACCCACCGCGTCCACCATCAGAACTCCGATCAGGAAGGCGATCCGCACACCCCGCTCGACGGCACCTTCTGGTCGCACGCCGGCTGGATCCTCTCCGGCCGCGCCCTCCACTCCGAGACCGCGCTGCTCGGCCGCTACGCTCCCGACCTCACCCGCGACAAGTTCCAAGTCTGGCTCTCGAAGTACCACTGGCTCCCGCTCACCCTCGCCGGCCTCATCCAGCTCGCCGTCGGCGCAGCCATCGCCGCTCCCGGCCAGCGCGCCCTCGGCGCCTTCGAGATGCTCCTCTGGGGAACCTTCCTGCGCGTCTGCGTCGGCCTGCACGCTACCTGGTTCGTCAACTCCGCCACCCACATGTACGGCCAGCGCCGCTTCGAGACCAAAGACGAGTCGCGCAACAACTGGTGGGTCGCTCTGCTCACCGGCGGCGAGGGCTGGCACAACAACCACCACGCCCACCCGGTCAGTGCGCGCCACGGCCTCGCCTGGTACGAGTTCGACGTCAACTACTACTGCATCTGGCTGCTCGAGCGTGCCGGCCTGGCGAAGAAGGTCATCATCGCCAAGTTCGATCCGCTCAACCCCAAGCCGGCCGGATCGAACTAGTTTTCACGTGCGAAGCACGTCCAGTACCGTACGAAGTACCGCCCGCCCGGCGTAAGGGCGATCCTGCACTTGTCGTTCAGGCCGTCAGCTTCCCGCTGACGGCCTTCCTCTTTGCGCTAATCTACCCGACAGCATGAACATCACCCGACGCCGCGGAGCCATCGCCCTCGCCATCACCCTCGGCGTGGTCCTCACCGGGCTCGCCGTCACCCTCAACATCACGTGGATCCTGCTCAACCGCGCCCGCGTCGTCTATCTTGTGCTCGGCATCATCTTCTTCGCCGCGCTGGTCGCCGGCGTCGTGCTGAATACGATCTTCTTAGTACGGGAAGTCCGCCGCAACGAGCGTCAGGACTCCTTCCTCAACGCCGTCACCCACGAGCTCAAGACCCCCATCGCCAGCATCCGCCTCTATCTCGAAACCCTTGAAAAGCGCAACCTCGACGAGCCGCAGCGCCGCAAGTTCTACGCCATCATGCACGCCGACACCGACCGGCTCCTCGCCACGGTCGAGCAGGTCCTCAAGGCCGGCCAGCTCGGCCAGCGCGCCCGCCGCCAGAACCTCGCCGTACTGGAACTCGCTCCCCTGGTGGAAGAGTGCATCGCCGTCACCCTCGCCCGCCATCACCTCCCGCCCGGCGCCATTGCTCTCGCGCCCGTCCCCGGCCAGGTCAAGCTCCGCGTCCAGGGCATCGCCGAAGACCTCCGCACCGCCGTCCTCAATCTGCTCGACAATGCCGTCAAGTACTCGCCCGACCGCGTTCAGATCCGCGCCACCCTCGCCATCACCGGCTACTCCAACGTCGCGCTCAGCATCACCGACCAGGGCCTCGGCATTCCGCCCGAGGAGCTCAAGCGCATCTTCAAGCGTTTCTACCGCGTCCCCGGGCGCTGGGAGGTCAAGATCAAAGGCACCGGCCTCGGCCTCTTCCTCGTGCGCGCCATCGCCAGACAACACAGCGGCTCCATCTCCGCTCACAGCAAAGGCACTAACCAGGGCACCACCATGACCCTCGTGCTTCCCCTCGCCGCATCGAGCACCACGCCATGACCGAAGCCCCCCTCATCGTCCTGGTCGAAGACGAAGAGCACCTCGCCGAGGGCCTGCTCTTCAATCTCGAAGCCGAGGGCTTCCGTACCCGCCACTTCGCCGATGGCTCCGAAGCCTTGGCCTGGCTCCTCGACACTCAGGACGATATCGGAGTCATTCTCCTCGACGTCATGCTGCCCGGCACCAACGGCTTCGAGATCGTCCGCGCCCTGCGCGAACGCGAACTGTTCTACCCCGTCCTCATGCTCACCGCGCGTTCCAGCACCGAAGACGTCCTCGAAGGCCTCACCGCCGGAGCCGACGACTACCTGCCAAAGCCCTTCGACCTCGACATCCTCATCGTCCGCATCCGCTCCATGCTCCGCCGCGCAACCTGGTCCCGGCCCCGGACAGCCGCGCCGCAGGCCGAGCTGCCCACCCCACCCAAACCTCAATCCTCCGCCGACCGCTATGAGTTCAGCCGGCGTGAGATCCACTTCGACACGCTCGAACTCTGCACCCCACCCAACCGCATCACCCATCTCACCCTCATGGAGGCCGACCTCCTGCGTTACTTCGTCGACCGCGCCGGCCAGATCGTTCCGCGCAAAGCCATCCTCGAAGAAGTCTGGCGGCTCCACGAAGATACCGACACCCGCGCCATCGACAACTTCATCGTTCGCCTCCGCCGCTACATCGAGGACGACCCCGCCAACCCGCGCCACCTCGTCACCGTACGCGGTGTAGGGTACCGCTTCCTCCCCAACCCGTAACTCCGTCCGTCCAATCACAAAGCCGGGTGCTCCGTTCATGCAAAGCATGGGTGGGAGGGGATCCAACCCGTGCTACCCTAACCCACAATCCATCCACAAGGAACCCGTCTCCTGGACCCACTCCTCGACACCTCCCTGGCCGAGCAGCACCTCCACAAAGAGCTGCGCCTGCGCGATCTCGTCCAGATGCAGATCCTGCTGGTGGTCGGCGTCACGTGGATCGGCATTGCCGCGAAACAGGGCGGCACGCACCTCGTCTTCTGGCTCGCCGCCATTCTCACCCTCTTCCTGCCTTCAGCCGCCGTGGTCAAGTACTGCGTGAAGATCTGGCCGCACGAAGGCGGCGTCTACCAGTGGACCACCAACGTCTTCGGTCCGTTCGCCGGCTTCCTCGCCGCGTGGAATTTCGGCATGTGGTCGCTCGTCACGGTCTCGAACATCGGCATCCTCACCGCCACCAGCCTCAGCTACGCGCTCGGCCCGCACTACACCTGGATCGCCGGCAGCAATCGTGTCATCAGCACCTTCAACTACATCCTCTTCGCCCTCATCCTCGGCATCTGCATCATCGGGTTCAAGATCGGCAAGTGGGTCGCGCACTTCGGCACGACCATGATGATCCTCGTCAATCTCCTGCTCGTCGCGCTGCTCTTCTTCCATCCGCACACCTCCGCCGCGCACCCGCACCACTCGCCCCAGAGGCCGTTCTCACTTACGCTTTCCGGCTCCATGTTCACCCTCTTCGCGCTCAATCTCTTCTCCAAAATGGCCCTCAACGGCCTCACCGGTCTCGAGCAGATCGCCGTCTTCGCCGGCGAGACCCGCGATGCAGCCCGAGCCATCTGGAAGTCCGCCTGGATCGCCGCCCCCATCATCGGGCTTATCTTCATCCTCGGCACCGGCTCGCTCCTCACCTATATTCCCGCGGACAAGATCGACCTCACCGGACCCGTCCCGCAGGTGCTCGCCGCAGCCTTCGGCGGCGGGCAGACTGCCCGCACTGGAACAGACTGGGGCATGATGCTGGGCCGCGCCGCCATCCTCGGCCTCGCCCTCGCGGTCATCGCCCAGTACGCGCTCATCACCGCAGAGACCAGCCGCCTTCCCATGGTCGCCGGCTGGGACCGCATCCTTCCCGCCTGGTTCACCCGCCTCCATCCACGCTTCGGCACCCCCGTCCGCTCCATCGTCGTCATCGTCGCGCTCTCGGTGGTCGCCTGTACCCTCGCCACATGGGGCGCCGACGCGCAGGAGGCGCTGCAGATCATTAACAACGTCTGCATCGTCCTCTACAACATCTACTTCGCGATGATGTTCCTCATTCCGCTCACCGTTGGCTCCCGCTTCGGCACACCGCCAAGCCTCGGGCTCAAGCTCGCCTCCCTCAGCGGCCTCCTCGTCACCATCATCGCCACCGTCTTCAGCGTATTTCCGATCATCGATGTGCCCAGCCCCTTCCGCTTCGGGGTCAAGATCATCGCCGCCACCCTCGTCGTCAACCTCGCCGGTGCCCTCATCTACTGGCAATCCAGCCGCTCCGTCCGCCAGTCAGAAGACACTCGCCAGATCGCAGAGCGCACCGCGCAAATTCTCTAGCCACGGCTGCTCCGCCCGGCGTAGAATTCGGCCCACAGCGCCGATCCCGGCGCAGGCACGTCTCCACTGCGGGGAGAATCGCCATGCTCAAGCCGATCGTACGCATCGCCCTCACCATCCTCATGTACTGCGGCGTTCTCCTCTTCGTCGCGCCCTACGCGACCGGAAGGGTCTTCACCGGCATCACCTTTATCGTCACCGGAGCCGCTGTCGCCGTTATCGCCGGCCTTGCCCGCTGCTTCCTCACCGAAGGCGGCTGCACCGAAAAAGAATCCCAGACCCAGCACCGGCCGTAGGCAGTCGCTCCCGCCCGATCGCTCCGCCCTGCCGGATTTCAGCGTTATCATCCAGACATGGCGACCACTCACAGGACGGATCTGCAGGCCAGCCATCTCGCTCTGCCTGATCTACTGCGTCGGGTCGAGAACGGAGAGGAGATCCGCATTCAGACCTCCAGCGGGAGCGAGATCGTCATAGCCAAGGCGGTGCCGCCTGCAACTCAGCCGCTACTTGACGGCTCCATGGAAGCCACACTGGAACGCCTCCGCGCCCGGGAAAAGGAGCGGGGTTATCCCTCGCTCATGGATGACGAATACGCCCGGGATATGGAAGAGATCATTGCCATGCGGAGGCCGGGACGCGGGGATCCTTGGAAGTCATCGTCGACACGAGTGTCCTCATCGATAGGGAACATCGCCGCAGACCAGTCGAAAGACTTGTCTCAGACCTCGCCCCGCGCTTCCCTCATCAGCACATCGCCATTCAGCCATGACGATCGCGCAACTCACTCACGGCGTGTTCCGCGCGAGAGTTGCGGCCACCGCGCATTCTGGCCCATCGTACATCGACGAGCTTTGCGCACAACTCGTCGTCCATCCTGTTGACAAGGATCTTGCAGCACTCGTCGGACGCATCGAAGGCGAATCAGCCGCTCAAGGCATCGCCATCGATCTTGCCGACCTCATCATCGGCCCAGCCGCCCTCTACACCGGCAGCTCGCTCCTCACCCTCAATCCCAGACACTTCCAGCTCATCCCCGGTCTAACTGCAGAAGCCCTCTAGCCGCCGCATGCGCATCCTCACCCGCTACATCCTCCGCGAAGTCCTCTCGTACGCATTCCTCGGCGGCGCGCTCTTCACCTTTGTCCTCTTCACCTCGCGCCTCGGCAAGATCCTCGAGATCATCGTCCGCGACTCCGCCTCCCTCACCGATGTCCTGCGCCTCGTCGCCTGCTTCCTCCCCGAAGCCTTCGTCGTCACCATCCCCATGGCCGTCCTCGTCGGCATTCTGCTGGGCCTCTCGCGCCTCGCCGCCGACTCCGAGATCACCGCCATGCGCGCCTCCGGCATGGGAGCCTTCGACTTCGTCCGCATCGTCTCCATGGTCTCGCTCGCCGCGCTCCTGCTCGGCCTCTTCAACTCCCTCTACCTCGCCCCGCGCTCCGCCTCCGCGCTGCTCGCGCTCGAAAATCGCCTCAAGTTCGCCCAGGCCTCCTTTGAGGTCGAGCCCCGGGTCTTCGACGAAGATTTCAAAAATACCGTGGTCTACGTCCAGGACGTCCGCCCCGGCCAGGGAGCGGCTCTCTGGCGTCACGTCTTCATAGCCGACGTCACCGAGCCCGCCAGCCCCCGCATCACCACCGCCGCCCAGGCCATCGTCACCAGCGCCGGCCCCGGCGACCTCCACATGCTGCTCAAGGACGGCGGCGAGCACGAGCTCTCCCCCACCGATCCCAACCAGTACAACATCGAGACCTTCGCCTCCGCCGGCGTTCCCCTCCAGGGCGGCGCGCAGGACGACACCCACATCTCCCGCTCCGACACCCCCATCCTCGCGCTCTCGCTCGACGAGCTCCGCCACCGCGCCGCCACCGGCTCAGAGAAAGCCACCCGCCCCTACCGCATCGAGCTCAACAAGCGCTTCTCCTATCCCTTCGCCTGTATCGTCCTCATGCTCGTCGGCGTGCCGCTGGGGTTGGCCTCCAGGCGTGGAGGCAAATCGACCGGCTTCGTCGTCACCATCCTGCTCGTCGTCCTCTACTACGTCCTGTCGCTCATCGGTACCGCCTTCGCCACTCAGGGCAAGCTCCCGCCCTTCGTCGGTGTCTGGGGAGCGAATCTCCTCTTCGCCCTCGCCGGGCTCATCCTGCTTCAGCAGCTCTCCGTCGGCGGCATGGCGCTTTCGGTCGTCTCAAGCTTCGGCCTCTCGCTCGGCGGACTCGCTCAACGCCTCACCCCCGGCAGGCGCGGCCCCGATACCGAAGTCGATCAGCCCAGCCTTCCGCGACGTGTCGCACAGCGCGTTCGCGCCGGCCTCCGCCTCAACTTTCCCCTCATCCTCGACGAATACATCGTCCGTTCCTTCCTCGCGAACCTCGCAATGGTCCTCGCCACCTTCGTCCTCCTCTTCCTCGTCTTCACCTTCTTCGAGCTCATCGGCGACATCATCCGCAACCGCACCCCGCTCGTCACCGTCGGCGACTACCTCCTCAATCTCATTCCCTATATCCTCTACAACACCACCCCGCTCTGCGTCCTCGTCGCCGTCCTCATCACCTTCGGCGCGCTCTCCCGCTCGTCCGAGCTCACCGCCATGAAGGCCGCCGGCGTCTCTCTCTACCGCATCGTCACGCCCGTCCTTCTCCTCACCTGCATCATCGCCGTCTCCCTCTTCGCATTCGATGAGTTCTACCTCCCCGCCGCCAACCGCCGCCAGGAAGCCCTCCGCTCCGTCATTAAGGGCAAACCCGCCCAGACCTTTCTCCGCCCCGATCGCCAGTGGATCTCCGGCGAAAGCTCTGTCCCGCAAGTCGAAACCGCCGTCCTCTTCAACCGCCCCGGCCTGCAGCCCGCGCCGCCGGCCGCCACCGCACCCGTCCGCATCTTCTATTACCAGTTCTTCGATCCTGACCGGAACGTCTTCGCCAACCTCACCGTCTTCGAGTTCGACCCCGCCACCTTCACCCTTCAGCGCCGCATCTTCGCCGCCTCCGCCCGCTGGGACGCGCGCGTCGGCCGCTGGGTCTTCGAAAACGGCTGGTCCCGCACCTTCGCCGGAGAGACCGTCAGCGCCTACGACCCCTTCATCCTCACCACCTTCCCCGCCATCGCCGAAGACCCGTCCTACTTCAAGAAAGAGGACCGCCAGTCCCAGGAGATGAACTTCGGCGAGCTCACCCGCTATATCCAGGACCTCCGCCAGTCCGGCTTCGACACCCGACGGCTCTCCGTCCAGCTCAATCGCAAGCTCGCCTACCCCGTCATCACGCTCGTCATGGCCCTGCTCGCCATGCCCTTCGCCTTCTCCACCGGCAAGCGCGGCGGCGTCGCCGGATTCGCCGTCGCCATCCTCCTCGCCGTCCTCTATCTCGGCACCTCCAGCTTCTTCGAGGCGATGGGTAACTTCAACCAGCTTCCCCCCACTCTCGCCGCCTGGTCCCCCGACCTCCTCTTCGCCCTCGCCGGCTCCTGGCTCCTCCTCAGAACCCCCACCTAGAGGTCTTCACACGCGGGAAAACACGCGCAGCGTCCAACCCCGCACGAAGTGCCGCCCGCCCGGCGTCAGGGCGCAGTTGCTCTAATCTCCCACTCCGTCGCGCTCCGTCCTTGCATTTGTTCTCCGCGGCCCACAACAGCCGATTTACGATGGACTCACCCATGAAGCTCCTTCCGCTCACACTCCTCTGCACCGCCCTGCCCCTCACCGCCCAAACCACCGCCAGGCCAGCCCCGCACCACGCGCCCGCAGCCACCCATCGCTGCGCCACCGAAGCCGCTCTCCCGGCACTCGCCCCCTCCATCCCGAAGACCACCGGCTGCCCCGTCACCCTCTACAGCCTGCATGTCCTCGACACCCAGACCGGCACCGGCCCGCTCGCCCAGCCGAAGCAGTTCTACACCGTCCACTACACCGGCTACCTCACCAACGGCACCATCTTCGACTCCTCCCACAACAAGGACGAATCCGGCAAGCCGCGCGCTCCCATCACCTTCCAGCAGGGCATGCGCAAGGTCATCGCCGGGTGGGACACCGGCTTCGAGGGCATGCGCGTCGGCGGCAGGCGCCGCCTCTACATCCCGTGGCAGCTCGCCTACGGAGAACTCGGCCGCGCACCCATTCCGCCCAGAGCAGACCTCATCTTCGACATCGAGCTCCTCGGCGTCTCCGACACGCCTAAACCCTAACCCAACCAGCCTCTACCCCATCCCAAACCGAGCCGTATACCATGGATTCCATCATGAAGCTGACCCCGTTCGTCCTCCTCTGCTCCACCCTGCCGCTCGTGGCCCAAACCGCCACTCAACCCGCACCCAGGCCCGCCGCGCACCCGGCCCATCACACCGCTGCAGCTGCCGGAGGCTGCGCCAGGCTCCCATCCGAGATCTCGCCCAAAGTTCCCGCGCTGCCCGCCGGTTCCGCCTGCCCCAAGGTCCTCTTCACCCTCGTCACCCGCCCCCAGGCCTCCATCGAGTACGCCTCCCCCGCAGCCGTCCCCACTCTCGCCACCTACCTCGGCATCGAGTCCAACAGCATCACCGAGTACTACGCCGATACAAGACTCGGCACCGGCGAATCCGCCGACGAGCACAAGTACTACACCGTCAACTACACCGGCTACCTCGCCGACGGCACCAAATTCGACTCTTCGCTCGACCGCAAAGAAGCCTTCCCCTTCACCGTCGGCCAGCACGCCGTCGTCGCCGGCTGGGACCTCGGCTTTGGCGGCATGAAGGTCGGCGGCAGCCGCCGCCTCTACATCCCGTGGGAGCTCGGTTATGGCACCCGCCCCCAGGCCAAAATCCCGCCGAAGTCCATGCTCATCTTCGACATCGACCTCGTCTCGGTGAGCAACACGCCGCCCGCCCCCCGTACGCCGCCCACGCGCCCCGTCCAGCCGCTCCAGAACTCCAGACCCGGCACAGCGCCCGGCGCACCCGGCGCAACCCCGGGCCCCGCAACCGTCACCCCGCCCGCCGGCACTCCAAACCCGGCCACCACCACGCCCGCAACCACCAATCCGATGGCCGATCCCACGAAACCCACGGCCGCCCCGCCGCCCGTAACGACCCCCAAACCGACAACCCCGAAGCCTTAGCTCCCGGGCGACATCCAATCCGCATGTTCGATCGTCTCCAGCCCCTGCGGCCCTATCTCCGGCGATACTGGCATCACTTCGCCTGGGGTGGGGTCGCGGTCCTGCTCTACAACACCATCCGCGCCACCCTCCCGCTCGTCATCGGCCACGCCGTGGACGATCTCCGCGCCGGCATCACCGCGCAAAAAATCGAAGTCCACGCCGTCCGCCTGCTCGCCATCGCCGCCGCTTCGGCCGTCTTCCTCTACATCACCCGCCAGGTCATCATCGGCGTCTCCCGCGAGATCGAATTCGACCTCCGCAACGATCTCTTCCGCAACCTCGAACGCCAGTCCGCCGATTTCTACCAGACCCACCGCACCGGCGACATCATGGCCCGCACCACCAACGACCTCTCGGCCGTCCGCCAGCTCCTCGGCCCGGCCATCATGTACTCGGCGAATACCCTCGTCTTCACCGCCGCCGCGCTTCCGCTGATGTACCGCATCTCGCCGCGCCTCACGTTGATCGCCTTCGTTCCGCTGCCCATCGCCTCGGTCCTCGTGCAACAGTTCGGCGCGCGCATCCACAAGCGTTTCGAGCGCATCCAGGCCATGTTCTCCGACATCTCCGCCAAGGCTCAGGAAAACTTCTCCGGCGCACGCCTCATCCGCGCCTTCGCCCAGGAAGAAGCCGAAATGCGCTCCTTTGAGACCGCCAACCAGGAGTACATCGCCCGCTCCCTCCTGCTCGTGCGCCTCATGGCCATGCTCTGGCCCACGCTCGAGCTCGTCCTCGGCATCTCGCTCGTCATCACCCTGCTCGTCGGCGGCCACGATGTCGTCCAACATCGCATTTCCGTCGGCCAGTTCGCCGAGTTCATGGTCTATATGGTCCAGCTCACCTGGCCCATGATCGCCATCGGCTGGGTCGTCAACCTCTTCCAGCGCGGCACCGCCTCCCTCGTCCGCATCGACGAACTCCTCAAAGCCGAGCCCTCCATCAAGGACGAGTCCGCCACGACATCCCCTGGCTTCTCTTCGAGCAACTCTTACGACTTGTCATCCCGAGCGAAGCGCAGCGCAGTCGAGGAACCTGCATTTCTTGCCGCAGCGCCACCACTCCGGGGCGAGATCGCCTTCCGCCATCTCTCCTTCGCCTACACCTCCGGCCCGGAGGTCCTGCACGACATCACCCTCACCATTCCGGCGGGCTCGTCCCTCGCCATCGTAGGCCCCACCGGCTCCGGCAAATCCACCCTCGTCAACCTCATCGCGCGCGTCTACGACGCTCCTGCCGGGGACGTTTTCCTCGACGGCACGCCCATCCGTCAGTGGCCGCTCGAAGACCTCCGCCGCAACATCGGCTTCGTCCCCCAGGAGACCTTCCTCTTCTCCACCTCTATCGCCGACAACGTAGCCTTCGGCGTCCCCGGCTCCACCGAGAACTCCATCGAAGAAGCCGCCGCCATCGCCCGTATCCGCGACGAGATCCTCGATTTCCCTCACGGCTTCGCCACCATGGTCGGAGAGCGCGGCGTGACCCTCTCCGGCGGCCAGAAGCAGCGCACCGCCATCGCTCGCGCCATCCTCCGCGACCCCCGCATCCTCATCCTCGACGACGCCCTCGCCTCCGTCGACACCAGCACCGAAGAGCAGATCCTCGCCGGCCTCCGCCGCATCATGGAAGGCCGCACCACCATCCTCATCTCCCACCGCACGTCCACCGCCCGCAACGCAGACCAGATCGCCGTCCTCGTCGAAGGCCGCATTGCCGAGCTGGGCACCCACGACCAGCTCCTCACCCGTAACGGCTACTACACCCGCCTTTACGAAAAGCAGCAGCTCGAAGAAGAGATTGCCGTAGCTCACTGATACACGGAAGCAGCGAATAGAGAGGCGAATGAGCAGTCTGCCCCAGGATCACGCAAGCGACGCATGCGTGATGAGTGACTCGCTGATGATGCGAGCTCTCACACCCGTTCCGCAAGCTGCTCCGCAAACGCATCCAGCGAGACATTCCGCAGCAGGTTCCGCCGCATCCCGCTCCAGACCTGGTCCAGCCCGCGGCTCGCCCCTTCGATCCACCCAAACGACACCGCCGCCGCGAACGTCTCCAGCTCCGGCCGGATATCCACATTGCGCACCCGCTCCGGTGTCCCCGAGTGCAGCAGCAGCAAATCCTCCAGCAGCAGCGTCAACGTGCGCAGCAGCGCTACCGTCCGTGTCTGTCCCTCGGCACCCGCGCGATACGTCTCCGTCATCCGGAACAGCGCCGAGTGGTCCGCCTCCGCAACCGCCCCGCGCAACAGCAGCAGCGCATCCGCCCGCGCCGCCACGTACTCCTCCAGGTTGAAATAGAGCGCCCGCCCCGCGGCCCCCTGCGCCAGCCGCGCCACCAGCCCGCGATGCCTGGGCGTCCACTCCGGTCGCCGATCCGCCAGCAGCATTTCCACTTCTTCCGGCGCCAGCGCACCCAGCCGCACCACCGCGCACCGCGACCGGATCGTCGGCAGCAGCTCCCCCGGATTCTCCGCGCACAGAATGATGTGCGCATAGTCCGGCGGCTCCTCCAGAATCTTCAGCAGCGAGTTCGCCGCCTCCTTCATAAAGTTCGCCGCCGTAATGATGAACACCTTCCGCGGAGCCTCCGACGGCAGATACTGCGCGCTCTGGATCAGCGCCCGCACCTGCCCCAGCTTGATCAGCAGCTGCGGCGGGTCCGGCGGCACGATCAGCACGTCCGGATGCTGCTGGATCAGCACCCGCGTCTCCTTCTTATCGGTCTCGCGCAGGTCCTCCCGCGCCGCCACCGCCGCATCCACCAGCGCGCGCAAATCCGCTCCCGAAGCAATCCGCGTGCAGTTCCGGCAAACCCCGCAAAACGACGCCAGCGACTGCCCCGTCGACCAAAGCTCCCGCGGCTGCCGTTCGCACTCCAGCGCCATCGCCAGCATCAGCGCCAGCGTGTACTTCCCCGCGCCCTGCCCACCCGCCAATATCAGCGAATGCGGCAGCCGCCCGGCAGCAATCGCCATTCGCAGCCCTTCCACCGCGGTCTGATTCCCCAGAAAGTCATTGAAGCTTGCCGGCAGCGTAGCCGACTCCGGTATCGCAGATGCACTCGCCAAGCAGACTCTCTCCCGACCCTATGATACGGGCGGCGCGACTCGTAAGAGCCTCAACACAGGCCGACCCGTCAGCATTGACCCGGTGTCGGCGAGTGCATTGCCACATCCCATACATGAAGACGAACGGAAGGTAGTGCGCTCCCAAGAGAATCATGAATGCGGGATAGAACCACCTTGGCCGAACCGCAGCGATAGCAAGCACAACCGGTAAGGACAGGGGCAGAGTGAAGGCTGCCTGCATCCCAAGTGCGTTATCGAGAGTCATCGTCGGCGTCAAATGCGTTTATGAGAACTCACGGGGCTTACGCAAATCAGTAATTGCGAGATACGTCAGCACATCCAACGATTCTTCTACCCGCGGCAGGCCGCAGCCACGCATCCTAACAACAGGTGAGGAGCGCCGCACGCGTGCGGACAACTTCCCAGTCGATCTGACATTCCCCAACTCAAGGAGTGAGGAGCCATCGTTTCCCCTGCAACCAAAGTTCGCGCGAGTAAATTGAGTCGGGTGTTTAGTCCCATGATCCTTTTCCTCTCTGCAGGAGTCCTCGTCGCGCCCATGCTCGTGCACGGCCCTGCCTGCGGCATCGACTTCCCCCTTCACTACGCCAACTGGCAAAACGCCCTTACCAGCTGGAGGCACGGTATTCCCTACCCCCACTGGACGGCCAGTCCGAACTTTGACGCCGGCGAACCCCGCTTCGTCTTCTACCCGCCTTTTACTTGGATGCTTGGTGCGGCGTTGGGCATCGTGCTTCCCTGGGTGCTGGTGCCAATCGCGTTGAACTTCCTCTTAGTCGCAGGGTGCGGATTCGCAACTAGGGCTCTAGCTCGCCAGGTCCTTCCTGAATGGCCTGCCCAGCTGGCGGCCTGTACAGCGATCTTCTCCGGCTACGAATTCTACGAGATCTACCGCCACAGCGACTTCGCCCTGCTGTCCGGCGGTCTCTGGATGCCTCTCCTCCTGCTTTTTTGGCTCCGGCGCCGACCTGAACCCGATTTTCGCTGGCACCTGCTCTGGGAGAAGGACATGCTGATCCTTGCTGTGATCCTGGCGCTAACCTGGCTTTCCAACACGCCGTTGGGTCTCATGGCGACGTACATGCTCATCGCGCTGGCCCTACTCTCGGCCGTCCAGCACCGCTCCTGGGCACCTCTGGTGCGTGTGGCGATCGTCATCGGACTTGGATCCGGCCTGGCGGCGTTCTACCTCGTGCCCGCCGACGTGGAGCAGCACTGGGTCGATATCCTCAAGCTCTTCGCCGCGCCCGACCATCTTATTCAGAACCGTTGGATCACCTCCGAACTTGCCCGCCCGAGGCCTCATGCTTCCGCTTCCAGCCAGAGGCTGCGAGGCGTTGTCGAGGTTTGCATGCTGACGATGGCTGTGGGCGGCCTACTCTTGCGATGGTGGCGCATCGGTCGAGCAGCTGCCAAGGCCGCCAGCCAACGTACCAGTCAGGAGTACTGGCTTGCCTTCGGCTTTATCGCCTGCGCCGTTCTCTTCCTGATGTTTCCCATCTCGCTTCCGATCTGGAACCTGCTTCCACGTCTCAGATACCTGCAGTATCCGTGGCGGTGGCTCCTCGTCCTGCAGGCTCCCATGGCTATCCTCTTCGTTGCCGCAATCTGGCCCACCCGCGTCCGATGGAAGGTCTGCGTGACGACCGCCGGCATGCTGCTCTTTCTCGGAGCCACCTACGCAGTCACTGCCAGCCCGAGCTTCTACAAACAATGCCCTGCGGATTCCTCCGATCCAACTTCGATCGCTGGGATCAACCGCGCCCTTCAGCCCGGCGGTATAGGCGTCGGCGGCTCGGACGAATACACCTCCCCGCCGGGCGCACGCAACGAGCTCATTGCCACCGATCTGCCGGATGCCTGCCTGGTGAGCGACCCGATGCTCACCTTGAGCGACGTACCCGCAACCGGAGTCGTCAGTTTCTATAAACCGCGAGCCTGGTCGCCCGAGCTGGGCACCTGCGAAGCGACCTTCTCTTTCACCAGCAATCCCGGAGCGCCGGAACATCTTCGCCTGAACGCCCAGATCTCGCATCCAGGATTTCTTGTGCTGCGTCTGCGCAGCTATCCAGCCTGGCGAGTTTCTGTCAACGGCACTGCAGTAAGGACTCTTCCTGTGCGCGATGATGGCCTTATGGCCGTCCCGGTGACCTCCGGCCCTGTTTTCTTGAAGGTGGACTGGACGACCACACCCGACGTGCTTCTGGGCCGGTCGATCAGCGCACTAAGCCTCGCCGTGATCATCCTGCTCGGAGTGTGGAGCAAGTGTCATATCGACCGAAGCTCATCGGAGACCAGGCCGCGAGCCCCCGCCCCTTCACTGCTGTTCGAGAATAAATGGCGGGAAAAGAGGATTATTGGACAAGGTTGATTTTGGTGTGGAGACCGCTTAGACCAAAGAC
This sequence comes from uncultured Acidobacteriaceae bacterium, assembly GCA_964247715.1. Classification (GTDB taxonomy): domain Bacteria; phylum Acidobacteriota; class Terriglobia; order Terriglobales; family Acidobacteriaceae; genus Edaphobacter. The sequence goes on from CAXTVJ010000040.1 coordinate 25,499, forward strand.
CGTCCGTATCGATGCCACTTCCGGATCCAAGCCACAGCGACCATTACCTCAAGCACTGACCTGTCTGCGCGAGCTTTGCCGGCTCGTATTGCATCAACGCAAATCGAGTTTGCGCAAATACGGATTTTGACCTGAAGTACACGGGTATCTACCGTAGTGCGGTTGACGACATAAACGTCGGTGACGAAGTGACTGAAGCGTTGGGGCGAGATGATCCGCGGCGAAGCGAAAATGAAGAGGTGGAATCGGAAATGTAGGTGGTGGGGTTGTCACAGAGCTCCTCAAGCGCGGCGCTGATGCTCGAGTCCTCGTTCGCAAGCAGCCGGAGGCGGGCAAACTCCCTGATAGCGAGGAAGTCGCAACCAGCGGCGGGATGACCATGCCGATCTCAACCGGCGGTCTGTCCTGGCCCTTGCAGTAAGGCTGGCGCAGGATTTCATCCTTCTACTCTTTGGGCCTCTGCAGTTTTGGGCAGCCGATCCGTTACGTCGAAGCCTCGAGACTCAAAAAGGAAAACTGCCATGTCCGAGTCCACCCTGCAATACACGCCTCTTCCACCCAACGATTCGAAGCGCACTCTTACGCTCGCACGCCCGGACACAGATCAGACCTTGCCCCACATCGGCGTTGTTGGCGGCACCTGCACCATCACCGTTTCCGTTGAGGAGACTGCGGGGCGCTTCTGCGTCAGCGACATGCACATACCACCAAGCGGCGACCGCCACCGCACCCCCATGATTTCGAAGAGACCTTCATCCTGTTGGAAGGCGAGATGGAAGCCACGTTCCGCGGCAGGAAGTCACTCGTGCGCGTCGGCGAGACCACCCACGTCCCTGCAAACGCACCACATCAGTTCCACAAGTCGTCATCGAGCCCGGTTCGTCTACTTTGTATCTGCTCGCCTTCCGGACAGGAAAAGTTCTTTCAGGAGGTCGGCGTCCCGGGGGCGACTCGCACCACGGCTCCCCCGAAGCTAGATAAGGATCAGCAGCAGCAATTCATGGAGAGAAAGCCAGGGCTTTATCTCCGATATACCGTACTGAGCTGTTGAAGGAAGCATAGCTAGTAACATCGTCCGGTAGGGTGCATTGCCGGTGGCGTTAGACGCCGAGCCATTCCGTACTCTCTCTCACGCTACCGCAAACCTTGCAGCTCTGAGCTTCATGACCGTTTGGATGAGACTCGCTTGCAACTTCGAAGGGGCTGCGCAAGGGGACAAGCCTTGACACAAGTTTCATAAATGCTGACGTGTGTTTGCCAATCCGATCTCAACTTGTGATAGCAGGCCGATGCACTCATCGACTCCGGATGAGGTCTGATCAAAGCGCCTCTACGGCCGTCAACGCCCCTCCGCCACCATCCTCACCGCATCTCTCGGCCGCAGCGTAATCTTCTCCTGCACCACAGGCGCTTCCGTCCCCACAAACCGCAGCCGCCACCGCTGCGCGACCGTCGCCACCGAAAGCACCCCCTCCATCCACGCAAACGACTCCCCGATACACTGCCGCGAGCCGCCGCCAAACGGAAAATATGTGTACTTATGCCGCGCCGCCTTCGCCTCCGGCGTAAACCGTTCCGGGTCGAACCGCAGCGGCTCCGGATAGTACTCCGGCGTCCGGCTCATCATGTACTGGCTGAAGAAGAAGTGCGCTCCCGCCGGAATCCGGTACGGCCCCAGCTCGATCGGCTCCAGGCTCATCCGCCCCATCACCCACGCCGGCGGATACAGCCGCATCGATTCCGCAAACACCATCTCCGTGTACCGCAGCGCCGGCATATCCGCCAGCGTCGGCACCCGCCGCGCGTCGCCCGTCCCCAGCACCTCGTCGAGTTCCGCGTGCAGCCTCGCCTCCTCCTCCGGGTTCTGGCTCAGCAGATACCACGTCCACGTCAGCGCATTCGCGGTCGTCTCATACCCCGCCAGAAAGATCGTCAGCACCTCATCCCGCACCTGCGTATCCGTCATGTGCTCGATCTCGCCGGTCGGCTTGCCCTCCGCATCCAGCACCTCTACCCGCGAGCTCAGCAGCATCGAGAGCAGGTCCCCGCGATCGCCCTCGTCGCCGCGGGCCTCCGCCGCTTCCCGCAGCTCGCGATGCCTGCGGATGATCCGATCGACCACCCGGTCCAGCCGCTGCTTCGACCTCCGAAACTTCGTCACCCCCGGAATCGGCAGATGCAGAAACGATTCCAGTCGCGGAAACGCCACGATGAAGTTGTAGAGGTCCATGATGAGGTTCACCTCATCGTTGATCGACCGGATATCGTCGTCGACCTCCATGTCGAACAGCGTGCGCGCCACGATCTCGAGCGACAGCTCCATCGACGCGCCCGCGATATCCAGCGTCTGCCCGGGCTCAATCTTGTCCGCGAACGCCGAAGCCGCGCGCACGATCTCATCCGCGTACGCCGCAATGCGCTGCCGGTGAAACGCCGGCGCCGCAATCCGCCGCTGCCGCATATGGAACGGCTCGTCCGACGTGATCAGCCCTTCGCCCAGCAGCACCCGCATCCGCCGCACCGTGCGTTCCTTGGCGAAGCTCGCACCCTGCGTGACCAGGATCTCGCGAATGTAATCCGGCTCATTGATAAAGACGATCGGCGTTCCCAGGAACATGTAACAGGCAATGTTTCCGTAGGTCCGGTGCAGATGGTCGAACAGCAGAATCGGATTGCCCAGCTTCACCCAGGGCTTCCCCGCGTAGAACAGCATGTTGCGCTTCAGCCCCGGCGGCATCCGCCACGGGCCACCGTTCCAATCCTTCCGGCGCGTCGGCATCAGCTCGCTTCCCCGTCTCTCAATGCCGCGAGTCTTTCGCGAACCAGCCCGCTGATCTTCGCCGCAATCTCCTCGATCGCCGCCTCATCCCGCACCACCACCACTCGTTCCGGCTCACGCGCCGCAATCGCCTCGTAAGCCGCGTGGATACGTGCATAAAATGCATCGCCTTCGCGCTCGAAGCGATTTTCGTCGGTCCCATGCTGCGCCACGTGCCGCTGATTCCTGCGCCGCGCCCGGCTCAGCGAACGTTCCAGGCTCGGCAGCAGCAGAATCGTCAACTCCGGCTGCAGCCCATCGCACAGCGCCTCATGCAGCGCCCTCACCCGGCGCGTCCCAAGCTCCCGGCCACCGCCCTGGTAAGCCTCCGACGAGTCCGTATAGCGATCGCAAAGCACGATCGCGCCCCGCGCCAGCGCCGGCCGCACCACCTCCGCCAGCGACTGCGCCCGATCGGCGAACATCAAGGCAAGCTCTGCCGGCGGCGTAATCGCGCCCAGCGTCTCTTCACTTCGCGAGTCCAGCAAAATTCCGCGGATCCGATCCCCCAGCCCCGTCCCGCCAGGGTTCCGCAGCGTCACCACCATCTCACCCGCAGCCGCCAGGCTCTGCCGCAATCGCTCCAGCTGCGTGGTCTTCCCCGAACCGTCCAGACCCTCGAAGGTAATAAAAAAGCCGCGTCGCGCCATCGTGCCCAGTGTAGATCAGCCCGCAGCCCGCCAAACTCGGCACCGCATGACGTATTCACCGGATGATATTCGCCGGTCTGCGGCAACGCAGCTCTAAACCGAATCGGGAAACCGGTCCGCCAGATCGGACCCGCTTTCCACAGCATCACTGCTTTCATCGGGTTGCAACCCAAAGCCCCGACGTATACTTCTGCCCATGCAGAATGCCGAAATCGAGCTCAAGTTTCCCGTCCCCTCCCTGCAGGCTCTGGAAGCGCGACTCACGGAGCTCGGCTTCCATCTCGACACCCCCCGCACCTTCGAGGCGAACACCCTCTACGACACGCCTGAACGCACGCTGCGCCTGCGTGGCGAGCTGCTGCGACTGCGGGAGTTCGGCCCGCGCCACATCCTCACTCACAAACGGCACCCCGAACGCGAGGACGTCGGCGGACGTTACAAGGTGCGCATCGAGACCGAGACCGACCTCTCCGACGGCAATGCCATGGCCGAAGTCTTCAAGCGCCTCGGCTACGAACCCACCTTCCGCTACGAAAAGTGGCGTCGCGAGTACGCCCACCCCGCCGCCAGCGCGGGACACGTCGTCCTCGATGAAACCCCGATCGGCATCTTCGCTGAGCTTGAAGGACCCGTCCGCTGGATCGACCAGACCCTCGCCGCATTGCGTATTGATCCCGCGCAGTGCCTCACCGACAGCTACGGACGCCTCTTCCTCGCATGGAAGGAACGCACCGGCAGCCCCGCCGAAAACCTCACCTTCGAAGAGATCGGAGCAGTCTCGCTCACCGCCTAGGGCGGGCAAACCGCAGCCGGTAAAGCTGCACCCTGAGCAGAGCGACCGACAGATGTGCTCTGATCCGTCATATCCCTCTGATCCGTCATATCCCTCTGATCCGTGTTGAGCCTTTGCATTCGCCCTGGCTAGAAGATCTGGAAGTTGACCTCAATGTTCATGTCCACGGGGACCGGCTTGCCGTTCTCCGTAGCCGGCTTGAACTTGTACTGGCGCACCGCCTCGACCGCCTTCTCATCCAGTCCCATGCCGATGCCGCGCACCACGTGCACATGCGACGGGCGTCCGTCGGCATCGACCACCAGATACACCACCACGATACCCGCCACCTTCGCCTTCCGAGCCTCTTCCGAGAACTCAGGCTCCGGCTGAAACAGCACCACCGGCGGAAGCACACCACCGCCAATATGGCGCAGCCCGCCGCCGATGTTTCCGCCCGTGCCGGCGCCAATGCCGGCGCCGTTCCCCGAGCCAAGCCCGGTTCCGTGGCCGTTCCCCATGCTCGCGCCCGGCAGCGCGGCGTTCGGCAGACCGATGTTGTTCAGGTCGGTCTTCGCCATCTTGATGTTCGGGTCCACATCCACCGTCACTGGAATATTGATCTTCGGCGGCTGAATCGGCGGAGCCTTCGGCGGGTTCACCTGCACCGGATCGAACTTCGGCGGGTTACCCTTCGAAACCGGCGTAGGCCCCTTCTGTCCGCCACCACCGCCCGACGTCTGCGCCTTCGGGGGCACCTTCAGCGGAGGCGGAGGCGGCACGTTCAACGTAATCTCTTCCACCTTCTTCGGCGGTGCGATGATGCCCGTCTGCCGCGCCGCAATCCACAGCACCAGCGCGATCACCCCGACGTTGATCGCTGTCGAGATCGCCACCGACGTCGGATCCCGCTTCACCGCCATGCGGTCGACCACCGCAATCGGCTGCGACGTCAACTCGAGCGGCGGCAGCTTCTTCGGGAAAAAGACGTCGCGAATGCTTTGACCCAGGGACGAGAAAACACCCTGCTCGGCGTCGCCGAGATCTCCCGAAAGCGTGACATCGTTCACCGGGCGCAACTGGGGCGCGGGCGCGTTGCTCTGGTCGGGGGGCAATAATACCGAATTCGCCATAGATCCTGGTCTCGGGTAAAGCAGACGACGTACCACGCTCGCCGCGTTCCCTGATGCTTGCCGGCTAAGCCGGGTTGCTGAAGAAGCCGCCGGAGCACGGCTGCGTATCCTTCATTCTACAAACTTTCGCCCGACAATGTGGCCTCGGCTATTGGACGCAGCAGAGACAAAAGAAGTTCGTCCTCCGCTCACATCCCCATGGAAACGGCGTCCATGCCACCACAATCCCAATCCTCCCGCCAACCCCGCTACAATCAGAGTTTCGGGAGGCTCACGTGATCGGGCCGCCGATCCAGAGGACCGCTGCATGGCTGAAGCAACACCCGTCGCCCCGCCCTCAGAGGGCGTCACGGCCGCTCAAAAGCCGCTCAAATCCACCCTCAACCTGCCCCAGACCGCCTTCCCCATGAAGGCCAATCTCCCGCAGAACGAGCCCGCACGCCTCCAGCGCTGGCTCGACGAGGACCTCTACGGCCAGATCCGGAAAGCTCGCGACGGCGCGCCCCAATACATCCTGCACGATGGCCCGCCTTACGCGAACGGCGCCATCCACCTCGGCCACGCCCTCAACAAGTGCATCAAGGACTTCGTCGTCAAGACCAAAACCATGGCCGGCTTCGACGCGCCCTACGT
>CAXTVJ010000041.1:0-25507 GCA_964247715.1 uncultured Acidobacteriaceae bacterium
GTTCGAGCCCCGTCGTCCCCGCCATACGAAGCAAAGATCTTAGCTCGTATGGAACTGAAAGTGACTAGCGAATCAGGAATCGATCGCAGTCCGTTGCGCGTGCAGACTGTTCTCTGTACTGTTGCGAGCTGCGATCGATGTGTGACAGCGGCCACCTGACTCGTCTGGATACGCACTTTTCGCGCGACCCCGCAGGAGCCTCTGCCCAGGCTGGCCCGGTTCCAGCCTGATCCTCTGCAGCACCGGAGCTTGACAGCCATGGCTGGGCGCGGCACCCGGAGCTTCCTCAAGAAGAACGCGAATCCTGAACTGAACGTCGACATTCCCTCGCGATCTCGCCCACGTCCTGTGTCGGCAGGCATCGACCTGCACTTTGCGTTTGGGCGAGTTCGCGGTAGAGTACAACGCAATCCCATCAAGAGACGAACCGGGTGATGTCGAACGAATCTCTCCTTGTGCTCCGCCGGCTCGGGCCAGTCTGGTGCAGAGCCACTTTTGGCCGAGGTCATCCTGCTGCATCGTCCGGATGCCCTGTACACGGGCCCGCGCAGCCGTTGTCCTGAAAGGGTTGTGCATGAGTTTCTGCCGAAGAGCGTGGTCATCTGTTGTATTCAGCGTTCTTCTTCCGGCCGCAGCGGGGGAGCTTGCCGCTCAGGTTCCGACGCCCGCGTCCGTGCTGGGGCACACGCCCGGGGATGACTACTACCTCGCGAACTATGAAGAGGCCGTGAACTACTTTCATGCGCTCGCCGGGCACAGCGACCGGATGAAGATGTACACCGTCGGCAAGAGCACGCAGCACCGCGATATCGAAGTCGGCGTCATCTCCGCTCCGGAGAATCTGGCGCGTCTCGACGAGTACAAAGGCGATGCCAGACGGCTGGCGCGCGCGCTCAATTTGAATGACGAGCAGGCGCACACGCTGGCTCGCGATGCCAGGGTGATCGTGCATATCGACGGTGGCCTGCACTCCTCCGAAGTCGCCGGGGGACAGCACTCGATTGCGCTCGCGTACAAGCTGGTGTCGGCGCAAAACGATCCCGAGATCGATGCCGTTCTGCATAACGTGATTCTCGTGCTGTGGCCGACGTTGAATCCGGACGGACAGGACATGGTCGTGTCCTGGTATCGCAAGAACCTGGGCACGCAGTACGAGGTGGCGCCGATGCCCTGGCTCTACCAGGAGTATGTGGGTCACGACAACAATCGTGACGGTTTCATGATGAACATGAAGGAAGAGCAGGTGGTGGCGCACACGGAACTGGACTGGAGCCCGGCGATCTTCTACTGCCAGCACCAGACGGCTCCTTCGCCCGCCCGCATCTGGATACCCCCATTTGCCGACCCGATCTCGCAAAACATCAGCCCGTACGTGCGCAGCTGGCTTAACCTGATCGGCACCAACATGACGGCGTATCTGGACCAGCACAACATGCCCGGCGCGATCTCCGAATCGCGCTTCGACAACTGGTATGCGGGATTTACCGACTGGTCGGGCGTCTTCCGCAATGAGATTTCATTTTTCACCGAGACGGCCCTGTATCGGTATGCCACTCCGCGTTTCTATACCGTCGATGAGTTTCCTCAGCCGTATAAGGATCTGCGAGCGCTGAGCATGTACACCACGCCGTGGCAGGGCGGCTGGTGGCATCTGCGCGACGCCGTGAACTATATGGTCGCGGGTTCGATGTCCGTGCTGGATCTCGCGGCGAAGAATCGTGAGACGCTGCTGTACAACCAGTACCAGGCGGCCCGCGACAACAGCCATCGTACCGAGCCGCCCTTCGCTTACGTCATCCCCGACCAGCAGGCCGACGTGCCGGAAGCGGGTCTGCTGGCGCAGAAGCTGATCGATAACGGGCTGGACGTGTATCAGTCGCAGGCGGGCTTCCAGGCAAACGGCATTCCGTATCCGGCTGGTTCGTGGATCATTCCCATGGATCAGCCATTCTCGCCGATGGCGAAGGAACTGATGGAACGGCAGGTGTATCCGGCGGCCGCCACGGGCGACACTGCCTCCGGCAGTCATCTGCCCTATGACATCACGGGCTGGACGCTGCCGCTGCAGATGGGGGTCGCGGTGGACGCTGTCTCCGATCCCCTGCAGCCCGAGCAGCTTGCCCGGTTGAAGAAGGTCGATCAGGTCACTCTGCCGGAGGCGAAGGTTGAAGGACAAGGCGGCGTCCTGATCGTCAGCCACAAGCCGAATGCCTCGTTCAAGCTGGTCAATGCGGCGCTGGCCAGGGGCGCGAGCGTGGCCATGTCGGCTGACATCATGAAGACGTCCGAGGGGGAGGAGCGCGGAGCTTTCGTCATCAGCGATCTTGGTCGCGCCGAAGCCGCAACCTTGACGACACAGTTCCGCGTGACTGCGGATGCGGTCCGCATCGCCCCGCAACACACGATTCCGCTCAAGGCCGCACGTGTGGGCCTGTACCGTCCGTGGGAACCCTCGATCGACGAAGGCTGGACGCGCTGGATCCTCGAGAACTACGGGTATGGCTTCAAGAACATCTACAACGCAGACATGCGATCGAGTGGACTGCGGAGCCGGTACGACGTCATCCTCCTGCCCGATGTGACCAGTGAGCAGCTGATGAGCGGTTTTCACAGCGGAGTTGTGCCGGGACAGTACGCCGGGGGTATTGAGAAGGCGGGACTGGACAATCTTCGCAGCTTTGTCGAAGAGGGTGGAACTCTGGTTGCGTTCAATCAAAGCGCCGCCGCTCTGCTCCCGTTACTTTCGCTGCCCGTGCGCAATGTGCTGCAGGGCCTGAGCAACGACAAATTCTACTGCGCCGGAGCGTTGTTGCGGGTGGAGACGCAGCACGCGGATCTTCCGGCTAACTTTGGTGTGCCGAAGTCGCCGGTAGTCATGTTTGAACATGGACCGGCCTTTGCTACGCTGCCCGGCTTCAAGGGCGCCGTGCTGGCGAGATATCCCAAAGAGGATGACGCGCTCGAAAGCGGTATGATCCTTCATTCGGATTTGTTGCGCGATCAGATTGCCGCACTGGAGGTGAACTACGGCCAGGGGCGCATCTTCCTTTTTGGCTTCAAGCCGCAACACCGGGCGCAGGCACATGGAACCTACCGTTATCTTTTCAACGTGCTGTATGAATATCGGGAGCCGCCTATGCCGGATGAGTTGCCCCCGGAGAGGGCAAAGACGACGGACACAGCCCAGACATCGCCTCCGGCGGGGCATGCCGGCGGGGCCGCTCCCCGCAACGCGACCGGCAACACGCTCCCGAGCGGCGAGACGGGTGGAACAGCGCGTCCGCAAAGTGCGGCGACACCGCAGCCCTGATCGATGCTCCGCGCGCAGCCGGGGCCGTCGCATCAGCCACACAGGCGGCTGATGGCGGATTGCAGCATGCTTGTGCATTGCGCGAGTTCCGCACGGGGTACGCACTCCCGCGGACTGTGAGCGGTGAGCATGGAGCCCGGTCCGACGACCACCGTCTCCGCGCCCAGGCGTACCAGCCATGGCGCCTCGGTGCCGAAGGCGATCGTCTGCGCTGCTCCCATGCGCTCCGACAGGAGCGCCTGCACCACAGCGCTTTCAGGCGATGTCGCGAAGCCTGCATCCTGTCGGGTCACCTCGATGTCGATGCGAATGGAATGGCCTGACTTCTCCTCGAGAGCGCGGGCGAAGGAGCGCACGCGTTCCGGGACGACCTCCAGCGGTTGCGAAGGGATGGGCCGCCACTCCAACAGAAACGTACACTCCGCGGGAACAACGTTCTTCGCCGTTCCGCCATGGATCTCACCGACGTTCAGCGTGGTGTAGGGTGGCGAGAACCGTTCATCGCGGTCCTCCATCAGCTCGACAGCCAACCCGTCGATCGAGGTGAGCAGGTGCGCGGCGGCCTGAATCGCGGAGGCTCCGGCAGCGGGGTAGGCGCTGTGGGCGGCCTGACCTTTGATCGTGACCGCGGCCAGACAATAGCCTTTGCCCGCGCAGGAAGGGTTCAACGAAGTAGGCTCACCCACGATCGCGTAGCGGGCCCGCAGTGAGTGCTTCTCCACGAGCAGGCGCGCGCCCCTGCAGCCAGTCTCCTCGTCCGCCGTGAAGACGAAGCAGAAGGCGCGGCTGAGATGCGAAGTGTCGAGACGTAACGCCGCCGCCAGCATGCAGGCGAGGAAACCCTTTACGTCGCACGCACCGCAGCCATGCAGGTCGCCGTTGAGCTCCTGCAACCGCGTGGCGTTCTTCCATTCGCTGCTGAAGGGAACGGTGTCGGTGTGACAGACGATGGCCAACTCAACCACCACGGTGCCTTCACTTTCTGGCATGGGCATGGGCGAGAGCAGGAGATTGGCTTTCTCGATGCCTGCGACATCGTGCCAGACAAGCCGCCGATGGTGCCAGCGCAGGGGTTTGAGGATCTCTTCGATCAAATCGAGCACAGGTTTATTGGTGCCGGAAGAGACGCTTGGGATCGCGACCAGCAGTGCGAGGATTTCTTCGGGGCTCATCCCAACGCTCCCAGCCGCTGCTGCACGCGTGTGAAGGCGAGCCTTATTTCGATCTCTTTCGCGTGATGCCGATCCTGGATCACAGACCGGCCCGCCACGATGACGTCGGTAACTGCGCGCGGCGACATGCTGAAGACCAGGTTTGTCAGGAGTTCCTCCGGCAGGCTGCCCGCGATCGCCATGTCCTCGAGATCGATCGCGAAGAAGTCCGCGAGTCTCCCCGCCGCGAGGTCACCGCCGTCGACGTGCAGCGAGCGACCTCCGGTCCGGGTGGCGCAATCGAAGAGCAGGCGGGGCAGTGATTCGCCGCCATGGCCGTCGAGCACGGCGCGCTTGAGATGACTCAGGCGCAGATTGCTCTCGAGCTCGCGCACATTCTCGAGTGCATCGGTCTGGATGTGGCTGTCCGTACCGAACGCGATCACGACGCCGGCCTGCAGTAACTTGTCCGCAGGCAGAATCCCGTCGCCGAGGTTGCGTTCCGTGGTCGGACAGGCGCCTACAGTGATCCGTGCGCGTGCCATCCGGGCGATCTCGCCGGGCTGCAGATGAATAGCGTGAATTGCCGTGAAGTTTTCGTCCAGAACGCCCGCGCTTTCCAGAACCTCGAAGGGTGTGGCGCCATATTCGGCACGGCATGCGTCGATCTCGGCCGGCTGCTCCGCCACGTGCATATGCAGTGGCAGCTTGCGCGTCTGCGCCCAGCCCGTGAGTGTCTGGAGGCTGGTGAGGGGGACAGCACGCAGACTGTGCGGCGCCACCCCGAAGCTGATCGTCGGCGGCATTGCCGCGACGATGCTGAGGAGGTCTTCGGCTTCATCAAGGAAGCGCTCGACGTCGGTCTCCACGAAGCGGATCTGGCCTGAATCGGAAGGCAGGTTGAATCCTGCCCGCATATAGGCACAGCGCAACAGCACGATGCGGATGCCGACGCTCTGCGCTGCGCGCATCACCTGTTCCGCCAGGAGGTTCGGGTTGGCGTAACGATCGCCGGACGAGGTGCGATGAAGGTAGTGAAATTCACCGACGGTGGTGATGCCGGCGAGCGCCATCTCCAGAAACGCCATGCGTGCGACGTCGTAAATTTCCTCCGGCGAGAGTGCGAGCGCGCAGCGATACATGAGGTTGCGCCAGGACCAGAAGTCCGGTCCACTGCGGCGGCGCGTTTCGGCCTTGCCGCGCAAGGCGCGCTGGAAAGAATGCGAGTGGACGTCGATAAACCCCGGCAGGAGCGCTCGATGCGTGAGCCGACGCACCTCGGCGTCTCGACTCGCCTGCCCGCGCGGGCCGACGAAGAGAATCGTGCCGTCCTGGCTGGTCTCGACGGCATAGTTGCTGTGGAACGTGCCGTCGGCGAACAAGAGCTCAGGTTGCCAGGAGATCCTCACGACGCGATCCTCCTGCCGCGGATCCAGACCTCGCGCACTGCGGAGTGGCCGAGGGTGTAGGGAAGCACGCGCCAGTCCTCCTCTTCGAGCACCAGCAGATCGGCAGGCTGACCGATCGCCAGACATCCGGCATCGGTGATGCCAAGCGCCGCGGCCGCGTTGACGGTCGCGGCCATCAGCGCCTCGCGAGGCGTAAGGCCATTCAAGCGGACGGAGAGCGCGAGGGCGGCGGCGCTCGAAAAGAGCGGGCTTGAACCGGGATTGAGGTCGGTTCCAATCGCCACGGCAGCGCCAGCGTCGATGAGGGCACGTCCGGGTGCGGCCGGCGGCCCAAGGTGCAGGCTGACCCCGGGCAGAAGTGTGGCGATCGTCTTCGAGCGGGCCAGAAGCGCACACTGCGCGGGCGTACACACCTCAAGATGATCCACACTGAGCACGCCAAGCTCAACGCCGAGTTCCAGCCCGCCTGCACGGTGAAACTGCTCCGTATGCAGCCTGGTTGCGAGCCCGCACTCGCGCGCGCGGAGGAGGAGTGCGCGTGCATCTTCGGCGTTCCATGCGTGGTGCTCTACAAAGACGTCCACGGCGGTCGCGAGTCTGCGCGATGCGACCTGTGGAATCAGTTCACGGGTGACCGCCTCGAGGTACGTCGCGCGGTCGCCGCTGAGCTCGGGACAGACATGGATCAGCAGGGTGGGCACAAGCCGCGCCGCGATGCGTGCGGCCAGCAGTTGAATCGCTTCCAGCATGCGCAACTCGGCGGCGGGCGTGTATCCATATCCTGACTTCACTTCGATGGTGGTCGCTCCCGAGCGCAGCAGGGCATGGAGCCGGGACAGCGCCGGCTTCGCCATCTCTTCCGCGCTGAGGGCAGCGGTTTCGCGCACGGTATGCCAGATGCCACCGCCGGCGGCAAGGATCGATTCGTAGCTCTCGCCGCGGCTGCGGGCGTCGAAGTCCTGCAGCCGGTGGCCGGCCCAGACGGCGTGGGTGTGCGGATCAACCAGACCCGGAACGACGGCACGCCCGCCCAGATCGAGTTCTTCCAACGCTTCGCCGCGCCACTCGCTTTGTGATCCCATCCAGTCGATGCGCCCGTTGCTGATGGCGAGCGCGGCGTGTGGAATCATCCGCAACCGGCTCATCTCCGCACCGTGGTGAGCGCCGGTTCGAGCAGGCGTGACCAGCTGCGAGATTCCGGTCAACAACAGATCGCTCATCGGGGTCCGGATTCCTTATAGGCAGGCGCCGCTTCCGTATCGAGAGAAGGCAGACTGGGCAAGTCAAGCCCGCGCTGCGAGGCCACCTCGATCGCCTTTTGATAGCCGGCGTCCGCATGACGAATCACGCCCATCGCAGGATCGTTCGTCAGACAAAGCCGCAGCCGCTGTTCCGCTTCGTCGCTGCCGTCGGCGACCGCCACCAGGCCCGCGTGCTGACTGTAGCCCATGCCGACACCCCCGCCATGATGAAAGCTCATCCAGCCGGCCCCGCTCGCGATGCCGGTCGCGAAGTTCAGCAGCGCCCAGTCGGAGACGGCATCGGAGCCATCGAGCATCGCTTCGGTTTCGCGATAGGGACTCGCAACGGAACCCGCATCGAGATGATCGCGTCCGATCACGATCGGCGCCTTTAGCCGCCCGTCGCGCACCATCTGATTGAACAGCAGGCCGGCACGATCGCGTTCGCGATAGCCCAGCCAGCAGATGCGCGCTGGCAGACCCTGGAAGGCGACATGTTCTCCCGCCCAGGGAAGCCACTGGTTGAGACGGGCATCGTCGGGGAAGAGCTTGAGCAGCGCGGCGTCGGTCGCGGCGATGTCGGCTGGATCGCCCGAGAGCGCAACCCAGCGGAATGGACCACGCCCCTCGCAGAAGGAATCGCGAATGAAGGCAGGAACAAAGCCGGGATAGTCGAAGGCATTCTGGACGCCGGCGAGCTTTGCCTGCGCGCGCAGATTGTTACCGTAGTCGAAGCACACGGCACCGCGCCGCTGCAGCGTGAGGATCGCCTCGACATGACGGCCGATATTCTGGCGCACCCGTTCCAAAAAGGCGCGCGGATCCCGTTCGCGCCGGGTGCGGAGATCCTCATCCGGCGTCGCCACGGGCCAGTAGCCGTACAGCGGATCGTGCGCGCTGGTCTGGTCGGTCACCAGGTCCGGAACGAAGCCGCCGGCAGCGATCCGCGGCACGAGTTCAGCGGCGTTGCCCAGCAGCCCGAGGGACAGAGCGCGACCCGCGGCGCGGGCTGCCTGCGCGCGGGTGATGGCATCGTCCAGCGACGTGGCGACCTCATCCAGATAACGCGTGGCAAGACGCCGCTCGATGCGCGTCTGGTCGACCTCGATGCAGAGGCTGACACCGCCCGCGAGCTTCACCGCCAGGGGCTGCGCACCGCCCATGCCCCCGAGGCCCGCCGTGAGCGTGATGGTTCCGCGCAAGCTGCCGTTGAAGTACTTGTCCGCAGCTCCCTTGAAGGTCTCATAGGTGCCCTGCAGGATGCCCTGCGTGCCGATGTAGATCCACGACCCGGCGGTCATCTGGCCGTACATCATCAGCCCCGCGCGATCGAGCCGATCGAACTCTTCCCACGTCGCCCATTTGGGCACAAGATTGGAGTTGGCAATCAGCACGCGGGGCGCGAGCGGCTGCGTGTTGAGAACAGCGACCGCCTTGCCGGACTGCACCAGCAGCGTCTGGTCGTTCCGCAGACGGTCCAGAGTGTTCACGATGGTGTGATAGGCCTCCCAGCTGCGCGCCGCCTTGCCGCGCCCGCCGTAGACGATCAGCTCCTCTGGCTTTTCCGCGACTTCGGGATCCAGGTTGTTCATCAGCATGCGCTTGGCCGCTTCCTGGATCCAGCCGGGAGCGGTGCGCGTATTGCCGCGAGCGGCGCGAACGGGAGTGTAGACGCTCATGCGAGGGAAGCCTCCTGTGGCTTCACGTTCAGTGGCCATTGCACATTCGTCAGGAACCGATCCGCGGCCGCCATGGGCAGCGACAGATTACAGTCGCCTTCCCAGCCAGGACACGCCCCGCGGAAAGCCATACGCGCGGCATCCAGTGGTGGGGAGATCTCGCGAACGCCACGGAGATCGAGGGCGCGGGTGGCGCATAGCCACTCAATGGCAATCACCATGCGGCAATGCGCGGCCGCATCCATCAACTTCAACGCAGCGGTCATGCCCATGCTGACGAAGTCTTCCTGGTTGCCGCTGGTGGGGATGGAACAGGCGCTCGCGGGAGTAGCCAGCACACGCATCTCCGCCACCAGCGCGGCGGCGGTCACCTGCGCCATCATCAGCCCAGACTCGATGCCAGGCGCGGAGGCGAGGAAGGCAGGAAGGCCTTCGTTGAGGGAAGGGTTGAGGAGGCGCTCCGTGCGCCGCTCGGAGATGCCGGCCAGCTGACAAAGTGCAATCGCGAGCCCGTCCAGAACGAGGGCCAGAGGAGCGCCATGAAAATTGCCGCCCGAAACGAAGTCGTCCTCAAACAGCAGCGGGTTGTCGGTGGCACTGTTCAGCTCGATCCCGAAGACCCGCTCCGCATGCAGCAGGCTGTCCCACACGGCGCCGTGTACCTGCGGAACGCAGCGCAGACAGTAAGCATCCTGCACGCGTGTGCTGGAAGGGAACTGGCTGTCTCCGGCGAGCAGCCCGCGGAGGTGGGCCGCGCTGTGGAGCTGGCCCGGGTGCGGACGTGCGGCATGCAGTCGCTCGTCGCAGGCGGCTGAGGTGCCGTGCAGCGCCCTGAGCGTAAACGCCGCAACGGTTTGTGCGGAGGTAAACATGCGGTAGAGGTCATCGAGCAGGAGGCATCCCAGCGCAAGCATCGCCTGCGTGCCGTTCAACAGCGAGATGCCCTCTTTGGCCTTCAAGGTCAGCGGCTCGAGACCAGCGCGCCGCAGACACTCGGCGGCTGAAAGACGCTCGTCGCCGAGCATCGCCTCCCCTTCGCCGATGAGGGTCAGGGCCATATGCGCCAGCGGGGCAAGATCGCCACTGGCCCCGACGCTTCCGCGCCGCGGTACGACGGGCGTGATGTCATGGTTCAGCAGGCTGCAGATCTGCCCGGCTACAAGCGACCGTATCCCGGAGAGGCCCATCGCCAGCGTGTTCGCGCGGATGAGCATCATCGCGCGAACCGCCTCCACCGGCAGCGGTTCGCCCACGCCGCAGCAGTGCGAGCGAACAAGGTTCAGCTGCATCTGCTCAACTGCGTGAGGCTCCAGCCGGACGTTTGCCAGCAGCCCCACTCCTGTATTCAAGGCATACACGGCGGCATCGCCGTCGAGGGCAGCGTCTACCTTTTGACGCGATCGATCCATCCGCTCCATCGCCGCCGGATCGATGCCTGCGCGCACACCGCCGCGTGCGACCTGAACTACCTCGCCGCCACTGAGGCTGCTTCCCGTCAGTTGAATCATTCCTTTCACTTTAGGATGCGGGCAGGTGGAGGGACCATATGAAATCAACGATTGTACTGGCCTTCTGCAAACGATTCCTCTGCTTCGAATCGTCCAAGCAAGGCTTTCGGTTTCTCTGAAGCATCGCGGCCTTCGTTTGTTTGGCAGAGCCATGAACCGTTAAGGCATGATGGAGGTGAAACGCACCCGGCTTACCCGAGGGGGAAGACGCATGGAATCAGGCGAAATGACCGACCCGATCGACCTCCAGATTGTGACTGCCCTGGCCGCCGACGCCAGGCTCTCCTATGCCGAGCTGGGCCGGAAGGTCAGCCTGTCGCCCTCCGCGGTCGCAGAGCGTATGCATCGTCTGGAGAATGAAGGGGTCATCCTCGGCTACCGCGCTCAGCTGAACCATAAAGCCTTCGGTGTCGGGGTGATCGCGTTTATTCGCCTCACCTGCGACAACACACACTATCGTTCGTTTCTTAAGTTCCTGCCCACCCTGGACGCAGTGCAGGAGTGCCACCACATCACCGGGGGAGATGCCTTTCTGATCAAGGTGATGCTGCCTTCGCTTGAGAAGCTGGAGCCGCTCATCGAGCGACTGCTTCCTTATGGCATGCCGACCACCAGCATGGTGCTCTCTACTCCGGTCTATCGGCAGCAGGAGAGCTGTCTGCTGAAGAGTGTCGCTTCCCCCATTCGCACCTGAAATCCTGCCCCGTGCCGACTGCGAATCGAGGTCGTGTGCGAGACGTCCGGCACGCTCGGCAACTTGTGCGCCGAGGAAGCGCCTCGCTCTGCTCTGTCAGCGGCGCGGGTGCGGGGAGAGTAGCACAGCGGTCCATTCGGCCTGTGATTGAGGGTGTTTGGGATCCGGATCGTGTGGTCTCCTATCGGCTGACCGCTGAGATCCCGGGCAGCCATGGAGCGCGTCCGTTCTCCGCAGTCGGCGATCATTGAGGGTTGCCTTGGGACTTTGATGTTCGTCGCCTGCTGCGGGCGAATGATCCACAGCCAGATGCGCGGTCCCGGCGCGAGCCGCATGCCGGAGAGAGGGCGGCGGTAGAATAGCCCCTGAGCATGGCTTATCAGGTTCTTGCCCGCAAATATCGTCCTCAGCGCTTTGCCGACGTCGCCGGCCAGGAGCATGTCACCGTCACGTTGATGAACGCGCTGCGGCAGAATCGTATTGCACACGGATATATCTTTTCCGGACACCGCGGAATCGGAAAGACGACGATCGCGCGCATTCTCGCCTGTGCGCTGAATTGCCGGAATCCGATCGGGTCTGAAGTGCGGCCGTCGCCCGAGCCGTGCGAGGTGTGCGACAGCTGCCTCGAAATCCGCGCGGGGAACTCGGTCGACATGATCGAGATTGACGCGGCGACCAATCGCGGGATCGATGAGATTCGCGAGCTGCGCGACGCGGCGCGGTACGCGCCCTCGCGCGACAAGTACAAGATCTATCTGCTGGACGAGGCGCACCAGATCACGGATGCGGCCTTCAACGCGCTGCTGAAGACACTGGAAGAGCCGCCAGAGCACATCGTCTTCATGATGGCGACGACGCAGCCCGAAGATATTCCGCAGACGGTACGGTCGCGCTGTCAGCACTTCAGCTTTCACGCCGTGAAGCTGGCCGACATCCTGGGTGAGTTGCGCGGGATCGCCGAGCACGAGGGCGTGAATGCCGACGAGGCGGCGCTGTCGCTCTTGGCCGAGGCGGGCGATGGCTCGATGCGCGATGCACTGAGCATCATGGACCAGGCGATCGCGTCGGCTCCGCTTGAGGACGGAAAGGCGCGGCTGGATGCGGCGCAGATCCGTGAGCTGATGGGTGCGGTGCCGAACGCGACCTTCGAGCGCATCTTCGAGGCGGTCAATGAGAACAACTCGGCGCAGGTGATGACGGTCGCGAACGACCTGCTGGACGCGGGAAACTCACCCGCACAGCTGGCGCGGCAGGCTGTGCGATATCTGCGGTCGTGTGTGATTGCGAAGATTACGGGGCTGACGGCTGAAGGTGGGGAGTCGACCGAACTGCTGCAGATCTCGCCGGAGGAGCAGCGGCGCGCGGCGCGGACGGCGGCGCTGTTCAGCGAGGAAGAGCTGACGCGCTTTCTGCAGACGATGCTGCGGACGTTCGACGAGCTGGGCTACCGGCAGGAGCAGCGTTTTCACTTTGAACTGGGCTTGCTGAAGCTGGTCCATTTGCGGCGTCTGCTGCCGATGGAAGAGGTGCTGAGTGCGATGACGCCGCGTGCGAATGCTGCGCGCGCGAGTGCGCCGGGGCCGGTGGGGGTTGCGCGGCCGGCAAGTGCGCCGGTTCGGGCTGGGACCGCGAGCCAGCCGCCGGCGGTTGCGGCAAAGCCGGCGTTTTCACCGTTTGAGCAGAGCCAGACGAGGCGGAAATTCGACAACGTGCAGAGAAGCTATAACGCCGGGGCGAATGCGCTGGCACCGGTGCAGGCGGTTGCCGCACCGCCGGTGCCCGTGTTCAAGCCGGAGCCGGTGATGGTTGCACCACCGGCTCCGGTCGCGCCCGTTGCTCCTGCCGTGCCGGAGCCGTTTGCGGTGATGGCTGCGGTGGCGGATGCTGAGGACGCTCCGCCCATGGAAGCGTACGAGATCGACGACGTTTCGGAGTCCTCGCCACAGCAATCGGCGGCTGTGCCGGGTGCGGCGGGTGGGCGTGAGGCGCTGGTGCAGCGGGTTGCGGTGGAGGCGCTGCAGGCGGCGGGTCAGGGCTCGGCGGCGGATGCGATGGAGGATGCCAGCTTCGTCGTTAAGGATGGAGAATCGACGATTCAGACGCGTCTTTCGAAGACGCTGCTTCCGATAGCGATGAACCCCGAGGCCGAGCGCATTCTGCGCAATGCGGTGCGTGGCGAAGGAATCCATAAGGTGACGCTGCTTGCGGGCGCGTCGCAGGCGGCCGCGGCGGCGAGAAAGCCGCGCGCGGCGAAGGCGGGGTCGGCGCAGGCGAAGGCGATGAAGCATCCGATGGTGCGCGAGGCGCAGCGGCTGTTCGACGCGGAGATTCAGACGGTGATCGATTTGAGCGACGGCGAGTAGCGCTTCGGCAAAGCGCGGGAGAACACAATGAACTTTTCCGATCTCGGCAAGATGAAAGAGATGATGTCGCAGGCGAAGACCATGCAGGAGCAGATGGAGCGCAAGCTCCAGGAGACGGTGGTTGAGGCCGAGAGCGGCGGGGGCATGGTGCATGTGCGGATGAACGGCCGCAAAGAACTGCTGCGGCTGAAGATCGAGCCAACTGCCATGGGTGCAAACGCCAGCGACATCGAGCTGCTCGAAGACCTGATTACGGCGGCGGTGAACGAGGCCGGACGGCGCGCGGATGAGGCGATCAAAGCGTCGATGTCCGGCATGCTGGGCGGGCTGAATCTGCCGGACATTCCGGGGCTCACCTAGCGTGGCGCTGACACCCTCGACCCGCTTTGCCGAGCCGATGTCGCGCCTGATCGAGGAGCTGCGCAAACTGCCGGGGATCGGGACGAAGACGGCGCAGCGGCTGGCGTTTCACGTCCTGCGCTCGCCGGCCGAGGACGCGGAGGCGCTCTCGCTGGCGATCCGCGAGATCAAGAAGCATCTGCGGCTGTGCTCGGTGTGCAACAACATCACCGATGTCGACCCATGCTCGTTCTGCACGTCGCCAACGCGCAATCATCGTGTGGTGTGTGTGGTGGAAGAGCCGACGAACATTGCGACCATTGAGAAGACACGGTCGTACAACGGCGTCTACCACGTGCTGCACGGGACGCTTTCGCCCATCGGCGGCGTGGGGCCGGAGCAGCTGCGCATCGGCAATCTGCTGACGCGGCTGGCCGAGGTGGATGAGGTGATTCTGGCGCTTTCTCCGACGACCGAGGGCGAGGCGACCGCGGTATACCTCTCGGGCGACATCCGCAAGGCCAACGTGGCGGTGCGGATTACTCGCATCGCGACAGGTGTGCCGGCGGGCTCGGACATCGAATACGCGGATGAGGTAACGATGACGCGGGCGATGGAAGGGCGGCGGGAGTTCTAGCTGCCCGTCGGCAAGCGCAGATCACCGCCGGTCATTTCTCCGGGCTGGTGGATGTCGAGCAGACCGAGGAGGGTGGGACTCAGGTCGCGGAGGCTGCCGCCCTCGCGCAGGGTGATGTTCTTCTGGTCGCTGACGAGGAGGAACGGCACCGGGTTGGTGGTGTGGGCGGTGTGGGGGCCGTGGGCGACGGGGTCGACGAGCTGCTCGGCGTTGCCGTGGTCGGCGGTGATGAGCCATGTGCCCCCGCCCTGCTGGATTGCCTGATAAATGCGGCCTAACTGGGCGTCGACGGCTTCGACGGCTTTCACAGTGGGCTCCATCTTGCCGGAGTGGCCGACCATATCCGCATTGGCGAAGTTGACGACGACGACGTCGAAGGCGGTGTCGTTCAGGGCCTTGATAACGACATCTGCGATGCCGTGCGCGGACATCTCGGGGGCAAGGTCGTAGGTGGCGACCTTCTGCGAGGGAACGAGCTCGCGCTCTTCGCCACCGAAGGGCTTCTCAATGCCGCCGTTGAAGAAGTAGGTGACATGCGCGTACTTTTCGGTCTCGGCGACGCGCAGGTTGCGCAGGTTGTTCTCGGCCAGGATGTTGGCGAGCAGGTTGTCCATGGATTCGGCGGGGAAGACGATGGGCAGCTTGTAGGCCTTGTCGTACTGGGTCATGCAGACGTAGTGCAGGCGCGCGGGGAGGCTGTGGGGCGGGATCTCGGCGTCGAGTTCGGCGGCTTTGGGCAGGTCGCGGCCTGCGTTGTCAGTGCCTCCAAGGCCGGAGGTGCGGGTGAGCACGCGGGTGATCTGGCGGACGCGGTCGGCGCGGTAGTTGAAGCAGAGGACGGCGTCTTCGTCGCGGATGAGGCCCGCGGGATCGACGGTGAAGGGTGGAGTGAACTCGTCGGTGACGCTGTTGGAGTAGAGCTCGCGGATACGTGCGAGAGCGTCCGGGTGGATGCCTCCTTCGGGCTGGCCGGTGACCATGGCGTCGAAGGCCTGCTTGGACTTTTCCCAGCGCAGATCGCGGTCCATGGCGTAGTAGCGGCCGGAGACGGAGGCGAGCTCGCCTACGCCGATGGTTTGGAATTGCTGCTGGAGCTCTTCGAGAAAGCCGAGGCCGGAGCTGGGCAGGGTGTCGCGGCCGTCGAGGAAGGCGTGGACCCAGACGCGCTCGAGGCCCTGCTGCTTTGCCATGCGGAGGAGCGCGTAGAGGTGGCGGGAGTGTGAGTGCACGCCGCCGTCGGAGAGCAGGCCGATGAGGTGGAGGGCGCGGCCTTCTTGTGTGGCCTGGTCCATCGCGTAGAGGAGGGTGGGGTCGCGGAAAAGTGAGCCGTCGAGGATGGCGGAGTCGATGCGGGTCATGTCCATGCGCACGACTCTTCCAGCCCCCAGATTCAGATGCCCGACTTCAGAATTGCCCATCTGGCCTTGCGGGAGGCCGACGAAGCGCTCGCTGGCGCGCAGGAGGGTGTTGGGGTACTCGCGCAGAAGGCGGTCGTAGGTGGGCTTGCGCGCCTGCGCGATGGCGTTGCCTTCGGTCGCGGCGCGGTAGCCCCAGCCGTCGAGGATGGTCAGAACAATGGGCTTCTTCATCCAGCTCAGGATAGCAAGCAAACGGTGACCTACTGGTGAATGTCGCTCACGCTTGCGTCGCGGAGGAAGGCAAACGAACCGTCGCTGCGCGGGACGAGGCCGGTGATGCGAGTGGTGTGGACGATCTCGTTGTTGGGGTACCAGAGCGGGATGGCGGGGAGGTCGTCGGAGAGGATCTGCTGGACCTGCAGGTAAGCGGCGCGGCGGGTCTGTTCGTCGGTGATGGAGGCGGCGGACGTCAGCAGCGCGTCGACTCGTGGATTCCCATAGTGCCCGCGGTTACCGCCTTTGGGCGGGATATGGTCGCTGCCGAGAGCGTAGCGGAAGATGTCGGGATCTTCGTTGGAGCCGATCCAGCGCAGCGCGTACATCTCGAAGCGGCCGGCGCTGACGTCGGAGTAGAAGGTGCCGAACTCGCTGGAGCGGAGGGTAAGGGCGATGCCGGCGGCGGCGAGCTGCTGCTGCAGGATCTCGGCGACGAGGCGGGTGGTTTCGTCGGTGGAGGTCTTCATCTCGAGGCGGACCTGGACGCCGTTATGGTCGGGCTGGTAGCCCGCCTGGGCGAGCAGCGCGCGGGCGCGGGTGGGGTCGTGCGGCCAGTGTTCGAGGCCGGCAGGCGGCGCGGCGGCCCAGTGGGTCGCGGGCAGAAGGGTGTCGGCGAGCTGCGCTTTGCCGCGCCAGACGGCGTCGACGATGGCCTGGCGGTCGAGGGCACAGGCGATGGCCCGGCGGACTCGTCTATCGGCGAGTGGCCCCTGCGCGACGTTGAAGTTGAGGTACATGACGGGGGACCCGGGGGCGGTTTCGATGGCGAGGCCGGGGCGGTGTTCGAGCGCGTGCACCATGTCGAGGGTGAGCTCGTTGGAGGCGATGTCGACGGAGCCTTTCTCGAGCTCGAGGGCGACAGTGACGGCGTCGGGTACGACGGCGAAGCGAACGCGCGGTATGTGCGGCGGGCCGGCCTGGTCTGCGCCGCCCCAGTAGTTGAGGTTGCGCTCAAGGACGACGTCTTTGTCCTGCTCGGCGGAGACGAAGCGAAAGGGGCCGGAGCCGATGGGAGCGCGGCCGAAGTCCTTGCCGGAGCCACGCGGAACCACGCCGAAGAGGCCGTCCGAGAGGTTGAAGAGCAGGGAGGCGTCGGGCTGCTTCATGTGGATGGTAAGGGTGAGCGGGTCGGTGGCGTTGGCGCGGAGGACATGGGCGAAGTTGCCGGATTTGCTGGTGACGAGCGAGCCGTCGAGGAGCGAGTCGATGGTCCAGGCGACGTCATCGGCGGTGAGTGGACGGCCATCGCTGAAGCGAACGCCGGGACGGAGATGGAAGATCCAGGTGAGCGGGTCCGGCTGGCTCCAGTTGCTGGCGAGCGAGGGCTGCATCTCGAAGTGCTCGTCCTTGCGGACGAGCGCGTCGAAGAGCAGGCCGCCGATGCGCTCGGAGGTGGCGTCGGTGCCGAGACGCGGGTCGAGGGAGTTGGGGGAGTTCTCGATGGCGACGACGACTTCGTCGGGGGCGGGTCTGCGCGGCTTACACCCTGTCGGTGCGAGTGCTATCGTCAGGACCATTGCTGCGGTCGCGATTCTCCGAAGTCGAGCGTGCATGCCTTGTCTCAATGAAATCGGGGATCACTGAGCGTGGCGAGCATCTCGCGCATCGCAAGGTAGTCCTGGTCGGTTCCGTATACCCGAACGCTGACGGCACCATTGACGGAAGTACACAGGAAATCCCTGAATACGCCTGTACCAAGGCGCACGCATTTGTACTCGGAAAAGCGTCCCTGACCGGCCGTAATGTCTTCCGGCATCGCGGCAGCCCCGAACCGCGCCATGATTCGCCCTTGGATTACTGTCGAGTCCGTGAGATGCCCGTCATATCCTGGCTGCTCTTTGTTTAGAGCTACGACGAGTTCTTGCACGTTCAGGGGTTTGTTCCAGCGGGCGCGATGCAGGGCCAGGCTCTGCCAGGAAGTACTTGACGTGGGCTCCCACATCCACGGCACCTTGATTGGCTTGCCCGCAATTCTAGCTGTGTTGCCATGGCGTACACACCAGGAGAGATCAGTGATTGCATCCCAATTCCACCAGAGCAGCCAAGCTGAGGTAAAGGTGATAAACAACACCATAGCGGGCCTGACGATAGGAACTCTGCGGTTCCACCAAAGTGTCGATTTTGCAACCGTGCTCATCAGCACGTCACCTTGCCGAGCACGCGCGGGCCGACGGCGCCGGTGGCGGCGGGGACGTTGCCGGGCAGGCCGTGGAAGCTGAGCCAGGCGAGGAGGGCGAAGGCAATCGCTTCTTTGGCTTGAGAGGCGATGCCGAATTCATCCATGGTGCGGACGTTTACGGCTAACTGCGCAAAGCCTGATGTCAGGCGCTTCATGAGGGTGGCGTTGCGGACGCCGCCGCCGGCGGCGATGATCTCGGTGCGGGCGAGCGGGGCGCGCTGGCCTAGGTGAGGCCAGCAGAAGCGGGCATAAGCGTCGAGGATGGAGGCGGCGGTGAGTTCGGTGGCGGTGGCGAGGGTGTCTTCGGGGCTGCCGCCGGCTGCTTTGCAAAGGTCAGCGAAGCGGGCGGCGAAGGCTGCGCCGAACTGCTCACGTCCGCAGGATTTTGGTGGAGCGGCGGCGAAATACGGGTCACGCAAGAGGTCGGCGATCACGCTGGAGAGGATGCGGCCTTTGGCGGCTGTACGTCCGTTGCGGTCGAAGGGCTTGGCGAACTCGGCGTGCATGAGGGCGTCGACGACCATGTTGGCGGGGCCCGTGTCGAAGGCGAGGAGATCGGTGAGGGATGCGCCTGCGGGTATGGCGGTGAGGTTGGCGATGCCGCCGAGGTTGAGCAGGACGCGGCTGCGGGTGGGCGAGCGGAAGAGCGCGAAATCGAGCATGGGGACGAGGGGCGCGGCCTGGCCGCCGGCGGCGAGATCGGCGGGGCGAAAGTCATGGACGACGGGGACGTTGAGACACTCGCGGAGGACGGCGGATTCGCCAATCTGCCACGTGGCGCGCGGGGCTTCGTGGAAGATGGTCTGGCCGTGCAGGCCGATGAGGTCGAGCTTCTTACTGCCATGCTGAGCGACGGTCTTCTGGATGCAGTTGGCGTAGATGGCACCCAGTTGCCAATGGAGTCGGGAAAACTCGGCTGCGGGCAGGGGCTCGCCTTCCATGGCGCGCAGGAGTTTGGTGCGGACGGCTTTCGGGTAGGAGAATCCGGCGTGGGCGAGGAGCTTGATGCGGGACGGCGCGGCTGGGTCGCGGGCCGGTGCGATGCGCGTGATGGCGACGTCGATGCCGTCGGCGGAGGTGCCGGACATCACGCCGGCTACGATCATGCTCCTTTGCGGGCGACGCGTAAGTTTCGCCATTACGAGCTCTTGAGCTCGCGCTTGAGTTCGGCGAGCAGGTTGAGGGCCTCAAGCGGGGTGAGGGCATCGACTTCGGCGGCTTCGAGACGGTCGACGATGCGCTGCGAGAGCGGGGTGAACATGGTCATCTGGAGCTTCGGCGCGGAGGGCTGAACCGCCTCGCGGACCTGCTGGGTTTCGGCGCGCTCATGCAGGTTCAGCACCTCGCGGGCGCGGGCGATGACCGGCTGCGGAAGTCCGGCGAGGCGCGCGACCTCAATGCCGTAGCTTTTGCTGGCCGCGCCGGCTTCAACGGAGTGGAGGAAGACGATGCCGCCGGCGTTTTCCTTCACCGTGACGCGAACGTTCTTGAGTTTTGGAAGGCGCTCGGCGAGCAGGGTGAGCTCGTGGTAGTGGGTGGCGAAGAGGGCGCGCGCGCCGATGCGATCGTGGAGGTGTTCGACGGTGGCCCAGGCGAGCGAGAGGCCATCGTAGGTGGCGGTGCCGCGGCCCATCTCGTCCAGAAGCACCAGCGAGCGCGAGGTCGCAGTATTCAGGATGGCGGCGGTTTCGGTCATCTCGACCATGAAGGTGGAGCGGCCGCGGGCGACGTTGTCGCTTGCGCCGATGCGGGTGTAGATGCGGTCGACCAGGCCGACGCGCATGCGCTCGGCGGGGACGAAGCTGCCGCTCTGCGCCATGATGACGAGCAGCGCGGCCATGCGGAGGTAGGTGCTTTTGCCGCCCATGTTGGGGCCGGTCATGAGCAGGAGGGACGGGCCTGCGTCGGTGTCGAGGAAGAGGCTGTTGGGGATGAAGCGGCCGCTGCCTGACTCTTCGAGGCGGCGCTCGACGACGGGGTGACGGGCGTTCTGGAACTCGAGGGTGCCGGAGGCGTCGACCTGGGGACGGGTCCAGCCGCGCAGAGCGGCGAGATGCGCGAAGGCGGCGAGGAGATCGATCTCGGCGATGCGACGGGCGGTTTCCCGCATGCGCGGCGCGGCGGCGAGCAGCTGCGCGCGCATGGCGGCGAAGAGGCGGCGCTCGATCTCGAGGGAGCGCTCCTGGGCGGTGAGGATGCGCTGCTCGAGCTCCTTCAGCTCGGGAGTGGTGAAGCGCTCGGCGTTGACGAGGGTCTGCTTGCGCTCGTAGTCGGCGGGGACGGCTTTGGCGTTGGCCTTGGTGACCTCGAGGTAGTAGCCGAAGACGGTGTTGTAGCGGACCTTGAGCGAGCTAATACCGGTGCGGGCGCGCTCGCGCTCCTCGATGGCGGCGATGGCAGCGCGGCCGGAGCGGCTGAGCTCGCGGAGTTCGTCGAGCTCGGGGTCGAGGCCCTGGCGGATGACGCCGCCGTCGTTGAAGGTGACGGGAGGCTCGTCGACGAGGGTGCGGGTGATGAGCTCGTGGATGTCGGCGAGGGGATCGAAGGCGGTGCCGGCGAGGTCGCGCCAGCGTGAGGCTACAAACCGGCTTACAGCCTCTTGGAGGCTGGGGAGGCAGCCGAGGGTGGCGGCGAGCGCGAGGACCTCGCGCGGGCCGGCGGAGTCGAGGGCGACGCGGCCAAGCAGGCGTTCGAGGTCGAGGACGCCGTCCATGGCGCGGCGGACGTGCTCGCGGCGGCGGAGGTCGCCGTGAGCTTCGGCGACGGCGTCGAGGCGGGCGTTGATCTCGGGCAGCGAGTGCGAGGGGCGCAGCAGGGTGGCGCGCAGGAGGCGCTTGCCCATGGGGGTGCAGCAGGCGTCGAGAGTGTAGAGGAGGGTGGTCTGGGCGGACTCGCTGGAGAAGAGCGGGTCTGCCAGTTCCAGGTTCCTCACGCTGACGGCGTCGAGCTCGAGCGAGTCAGAGCGCTCGTACCAGCGGACGGCTTCAAGGTGTTCGAGCGCGCCCTGTTTGGTCTGGCGGAGATAGTGGATGAGGCCGCCGGCGGCGGTGGCCGCGGCTGCGTGCTGGCCTAGGCCGAGGCCGTCAAGCGAGTGGATGCGGAAGTGCTGCTTGAGCAGCGGGACGGCGTGTTCGGCGGTGAGGACCCAGTCTTCGACGGAGGTTTTGGTGCGGATGGCTTCGAGGCCGGATGTCTGGTCGGCTTCGGTTTCGCCGGGTAGCAGCGAGGCCCTTGTGAGGGTGTTGGCGGCGTAGACGAGTTCGGCGGGGCGGAGGCGGTTGAGCTCGTCGGCGGCGAGCGGCCAGGCGTGCGGGCCGGTGAATTCGGTGGCGCGGAAGTCGCCGGTCGAGAGATCGATCAGGGCGAGGCCAACGCAGGATTTTTCGACGACGATGGCGGCGAGCCAGTTGGAGTCGCCAGCGGCGAGGGTGGGGTCGAGGGCGGTGCCGGGGGTGAGGACGCGGGTGACCTCGCGCTTGACGACTCCCCTGGCGAGCTTCGGGTCTTCGATCTGCTCGCAGAGGGCGATGCGGTAGCCCTTGCGGAGCAGGCGCTGGAGATACATCTCGGCGGCGTGCCAGGGGATGCCGCACATGGGCTGTTTCTTCTCGCGGTCGCGGGCGGTGAGGGTGAGCTGGAGCTCGCGGGCGACGAGGATGGCGTCTTCGTAGAAAAGCTCGTAGAAGTCGCCGATGCGGCAGAACATGAGGCAGTCGGGATGCGCCGCCTTTGCGTCGAAGTACTGGCGCATGGCGGGGGTGAGAGTGTCGGCGATCTGGGCGGGGGCGGCCATTGTGCGGGTGTTGTTCAGGATAGCCTGGCGGGTTGTGGAGGTCTGGACCCCTCCCCCGTACTTCAGGTCCTAAAGTATTCGAACGATTGTGCTTAGGTCTGGACTTCGGGTTGTGGTCGCACCTAGGGTTGTGCAATGGTGAGGAACAAACGCGGTGATACGGCCCTGGCTTGCGGGCCAAGCGCTTGTGGACTGTACTTTCCATGACTTAGAAGCGAGACATGGGGCCGGCCGGAATTGTCGATAAACTGACGGCATGGTCGATGTGGCGATGAGTCCGGAGGCGTTCGCGGCGGGAAAGCGGCGGATGGCGGAGTTTGGGGTGGTGCTGGAGGGGGATCAGGGCGTGGTGAGCAAGAGCGGGGTAAAAGCCTCGTACAGGTACGCGGACGGGCGGCTGCGGGTGGAGATTCTGGAAAAGCCGTTTTTTGTGTCCAAGGAATATTGCGAGGAGCAGATGCGCAAGTACCTGGGCGCGGCGGGTTGAGCGTGTCTCGCGTGTTGCTGCATCAGAGAGTGGACCGAGATTTGCGGTTGGGGGATGCATGCAGCTAGCGGGCGCGGGCAGGTATGGTCTGGTGTTGGCTGTGGCGTTGCTGGCGTCGGGGCAGGCAGGGGCGGGGCAGGATGCACCGCGGACGCTGACGGGAACGGTCGAGGATGCGAGCCATGAGCCGCTGCGGGGTGCGGTGGTGCAGCTGCAGATGGAGAACACGACCAATGTCGTCTCGTGGATTACGGATGCGAGCGGGCATTTCAGCTTCAAGCGGCTGTCGTACAGCGCGGACTATCAGGTGTGGGCGACGTTTCGCGGGAAGAAGAGCAAGACGGTCGAGATGAGCCACTTCGATTCAAAGCCGGATAAGGCGGTGACGCTGATGATCCGGCTGGATTAAGGCTGCGGAGCAGTTCGGAGTGAATCCTCTGTTCAGGGACAGGTGGATCTTTAGAACGGAGGAGATGTTCCGGCAGAGTGACGTGATCGGAGTTCAGCCTGCGATGAGCGTCGGGATCCTGGAATTCGGCGTTTTTGCGCCTTCGCTCAGGATCACGAGCTTCTTGTTGGGGTAACAGGAAGGCGGCTTTGTTCCCGGGGTGATTGGGCGCGAGGCACTGAAGGCACCCGATATACTGGATGATGTGCCTGGGGTGGTCCGGGCGGACTTTCTATGTCGCTGCTTTGGCTTCGAGTTGCGGTGTTGTTGTATGGCGTTGCGGCGCTGGCGGTGCTGCCGGCGGCGCTGTACGACCGTCCGCGCTGGCGGCATGTAGCGATTCCGGCGACGGTGGCCGGCATTCTGTTTCATTTCGTCTCGCTGACCGAGATGCTGAATGCGGCGCACCATGCGCTGCCGGTGGAGGCGCATGAGACGCAGTCGACGTTCGGGCTGCTGCTGGCGCTGGCCTTTGCGCTGATCTGGTTTCGGTATCGAACCATTGCGCTCGGAGTGTTTCTGCTGCCGCTCGCTTGTTTGATGGGACTGCTGCCGGCGTTCCGTCCGGGGACGGAGCCGGCGGGGCTGCCGGGGCTGCATTCGGGGTGGCTGTTTCTGCACATCGGGTTGATTCTGGCGGGATATGCGGCGCTGCTGGTGTCGCTGGGCGCGAGTGTCCTGTATCTGGTAGAGGAACGCCGGCTGAAAAGCAAGTCGGTTTCGCCGGCGCGGATCAAGCTGCCTCCGCTCGAGACGCTGGACCGGATTGCGATGCGTTCGCTGCTGTGGGGTCTGCCGTGCATGACGGCGGGGCTGTTGATCGGTTCGTTTCTGGCCGAGGTGGCGTATGGGCCGAGCTACTTCCAGGATCCAAAGATTCTGCTGGCGTTTCTGATGTGGCTGGCGTATATCGGCATGATTCACATTCGCCGGCTCTCCGGTCTGCGGGGGCGGCGGGCGGTGTATCTGTCGGGCTTTGTCTTTCTGGTCGTTCTCTGCGTCTGGGCATCGAATCAGTTTTCCGCGGTCCACCGGTTCACGGCGCCATGACGAAGAGGAAGGACAATGCGAGCGAGCTGGTGTTGCTGGGGGTGAACCACCATACCGCGCCGGTGGAGGTGCGGGAGCGCCTGGCGATTCCGGCCGGACGGCTTGCGGACGCGACGCGTTCGCTGGCAGCGGCGCCGGGGGTGCGTGAGGGATTGATCCTTTCGACGTGCAACCGGGTGGAGCTGCTGACGGTTCAGGATTTTGGGCAGGAAGGCGGTGGCGAGACGCAGCATGCGACGCTGCTGCGGTTTCTGCATGAGTACTTCGCGGTTCCGGCGGCGACGATCCAGCCGCATCTGTATGAGCTGCGCGAGCGTGAGGCGGTGCGGCATCTGTTCCGGGTGGCGGCGTCGCTGGACTCGATGGTGGTGGGCGAGCCGCAGATTCTGGGGCAGGTGAAGGAGTCGTACGCGGTCGCGAAGGAAGTAGGCGCAATCGGGGCGGGCGCCGGGGTCGCCGGAGGTCTCGAGAAGCTGTTGCAGAGCGCGTTTTCGGCGGCGAAGAAGGTGCGGTCCGAGACGCAGATCGGGTCGTCTTCCGTCTCGATCGCGAGCGTGGCGGTAGATCTGGCGCGGAAGATCTTCGGGTCGTTAGCCGGCAAGCAGGTGCTTCTGGTGGGTGCCGGGAAGATGAGCGAGCTGGCGCTGCGGCACCTGATCCAGCATGGGGCGACGAAGCTGCTGATCGCCAACCGGACGCTCGAGCGGGCGGAGAAGCTGGCGGGGTCGCTGCAGGGGCCGGGAGTTTCGACCGAGGTGATTGCGTTTGAGGAGCTGCACGCGCAGGCGCAGCGCGCGGATATCGTGATTACGTCGACGGGCGCGGGGGCGCAGTTGTTCGGGCGGGCGAACGGACAGGCCTTTCTGCAGAAGCGGCGCGGGCGGCCGATGTTCTTTATCGATATTGCCGTGCCCCGCGACGTGGACCCGCGGATGAACGAGGTGGACGGATGTTTCGTCTACGATATCGACGATCTGCAGCAGGTGGCGCAGACGCATCAGGCGGATCGTAACCGCGAAGCTGCGGCGGCCGAACAGATCATCGCGGCGGAGGTGCAGCGCTATCAGCAGCGGCTGGATGCGCTGGATGCGGTGCCGGCGATTCGCGCGCTGCAGGCGGCGGCGGAGGAGATGCGGATGGCGGAGATGGAGCGGGTGGCAGGGAAGCTGGGGTCGCTGGGCGCGGTGCAGCAGGCGGCGGTGGAGGCGCTGACGCGGGGGCTGGTGAACAAGTTTCTGCATGGGCCGATGACGGCGATCCGGGCGGCGGCGGAGCGCGGGGATCGTGAGGAGCTGCAGCGGCTCGAAGGGCTTTATACAAGAAAGAAAGACTAAGTGCGCCCTGCGCAGGCGATCACTTCGTGACTTTCATACGCTTCGCGTGGTCCTTCCGTTGGTCGGCAAGGAGTCTTGTGCCGACCAGCGGGAGGAGCGAGCGACGCGTATATGAGTCACGGAGTGACCGCCCCGCGCGTAGCGGGGTTTTCGCTTTCGGCCTCGTATAGTTTGGCGTCGATGAGGAAGCGGAACCAGAAGGTCTGGAGGACGCAGAAGATGAGGCCTTCGGTGCCGTCGAGGAAGCC
>CAXTVJ010000041.1:25607-30980 GCA_964247715.1 uncultured Acidobacteriaceae bacterium
GAAGGGATGCTGGTGGACTTGCGCGCCGAAGGAGCGGGCGATCTGGAGCGTGGCGTCGGTTGAGCCGGAGTCGACGATGTGGAGGTCGTCGGTGAGGGTGGCGACGCTGGCGAGGGTGCCGCCGAGCGAGTCGGCTGAGTTGAAGGTGAGCAGGACGACGGTGGGCTTCATGCCGGGAGAGACCTCGGCTGCGGGGGCGGCTGGAGGACTGCGATGCTGGGGGTCACCCGCACAGTATCGCCTGTCGGGGGCGGACGATACAATCGAGTATTCGCCATAAGCGGGTATTCAAAGGACGAGGTCTGCGACGGATGGGAGTGCTACGGATGGCGGGAGCGGTGCTCGCGGGGATGTTGGTGATGGGGACGGCTGAGGGGCAGCAGACACAGGCATTCGGGCCGGGCAATCCGTTTTACGCGAAGAGCGCACTGCCGTATGAGGCGCCGGCGTTCGACAAGATCAGCAATGAGGATTACCAGCCGGCGCTCGAGGCGGGGATCGCCGAGCAGGCGCGGGAGATGGAGGCGATCGCCAACAACCAGGCAGCGCCGAGCTTCGCGAACACGATTGTGGCGATGGAGCAGACGGGTGAGCTGCTGGGGCGGACGGAGCGGGCGATGAGCGCGTTGACGGGTTCCTATACGAATCCCACGCTCGAGAAGGTGCAGGAGACGATGGCGCCGAAGTTCGCCGCGCACCATGATGCAATTTATCTGAACGGCAAGCTGTTCGGGCGGGTGGAGACGCTTTGGAACGAGCGGGCGAAGCTGGGGCTGGATGTGGAAGGCGCACGGCTGCTGGAGGTGACGCATCAGGACTTCGTGCATGCCGGCGCCAATCTGAACGATGCCGATAAGGCGAAGCTGAAGGCGCTGAACGAGGAGGAGTCGACGTTGTCGCAGGCGTTCAGCCGGAAGCTGCTGGCGGCGACGAAGGCGGGGGCGTATGTGACGGCGGATCAGGCGGCGCTGGCTGGGCTGAGCGAGGCGCAGCTGCAGGCGGCGCAGGCGGCGGCGAAGGCACGCGGCAGCGAAGGGTACGCGCTTCCGCTGCAGAACACGACGCAGCAGCCGGCGCTCGAGCAGCTGCGGGTGCGCGCGACGCGGCAGGCGCTGTTCGAACACAGCTGGGAGCGGGCGGAGCGGGGCGACGACAACGATACGCGGGCGACGATTACGCGGCTGGCCGAGGTGAGGGCGGAGAAGGGCAAGCTGCTGGGGTTCGAGAACTATGCGGGGTGGAAGCTCGAGAACCAGATGGCGAAGACGCCGGCGGCGGCGATCGGATTCATGGATGCGCTGGTGCCGGCGGCGACGGCTCGGGCGAAGCGGGAGCAGGCGGATATTCAGGCTGTCATTGACTCGGACAAAGGCGGGTTTCAGGTGGCTCCGTGGGATTGGGAGCTGTATGCGGAGAAGGTGCGGAAGGCGAAGTACGATCTGGATGAGAGCGCGGTGCGGCCGTACTTCGAGATCGACCGGGTGCTGCAGGACGGGGTCTTTTATGCGGCGAACCGGCTGTATGGGATCACGTTCAAGGAGCGGCACGATCTGCCGGTGTGGGCTCCGGATGTGCGGGTGTATGAGGTGTTCAACGCGGACGGGTCGCACCTGGCGATCTTCTACTGCGACTACTGGAAGCGGGACAACAAGCGCGGGGGCGCGTGGATGTCGAGCCTGGTGGAGCAGTCGAAGCTGAAGGGGCGTTCGCCGGTGGTGTACAACGTGGCGAACTTTACGAAGCCGGCGGAGGGACAGCCGGCGCTGATCACGTTCTCGGATGTGACGACGATGTTTCATGAGTTTGGGCATGCGCTGCATGGGATGTTTGCAAATGCGGAGTACCCGAGCTTGTCGGGGACGAGCGTACCGCGGGACTTTGTGGAGTTTCCGTCGCAGTTCAACGAGCACTGGGCGTTGAACCCCGACGTCTTCGCTCATTATGCGAAGCAGTACCAGACCGGTGCGGCGATGCCGGCGGAGCTGGTGGCGAAGATCAAGAAGTCGGCCGACTTCAACCAGGGGTATGCGCTGACCGAGCTGCTGGCGGCGGCGGAGCTGGACATGCAGTGGCATACGATCCAGCCGGGTGCGGCGATCACGAGTACGGATGCGTTTGAGAAGGCGGCGCTGGAGCGGAAGGGGGTGGCGCTGGAGGCGGTGCCGCCACGGTACCGGTCTACTTACTTCTCGCACATCTGGGGGAGCGGGTATGCGGCCGGATATTATGCGTATCTGTGGAGCGAGATGCTGGACGACGCGGCGTACCAGTGGTTCGAGGACCATGGCGGGATGACGCGGGCAAATGGGGACCGGTTCCGGGCGATGGTGCTGTCGCGCGGGAACACGGAAGATCTGAACGCGATGTACGACAAGTGGCTGGGCGGCGAGCCGAAGATCGGGCCGATGCTGAAGCAGCGCGGGCTGGCGGATACTTCGGCTAAGTAGGGGCGAGACCGCGCTGATGCCTACGACGATGTCGAGCCAGGGAACGTCCGGTGCCGTGATGAGGGGTGTGGCTGGGTCGGAGAGCGGCGCTTCCACGTCTGCGGAACTCCTGAAGTGCTTGGGTTCTTCGCGAACGCTAGTTAATGGGCAGGTGGCGGTCTTCGACCGAGGGAATGAGCGAGAATTGATGGCGGACGTCGGACCCGCGGACCCAGAAGATGACGTCTTCGGCGATATTGGTGGCGTGGTCGGCGGCTCGTTCGAGGTTGCGCGAGATGATGATGGCGTTGACGCACTGCTCGGCGGTCTGGGGGTGCTGTTCCATGGTGGCGACGAGCTCGGCCTGGATGGTGCGGTTCATGTCGTCGACCTCGTCGTCCATGCTGATGACGGATTCGCCGAGGGCGGCGTCGCCCTCGAGCAGGGCCTGGATGGCGGTGCGGATCATGACGCCGACCTGCGCGCCCATCTCCTCGATGCGGTCGGGGAGGTGGATGCCGGGCTGGGAGTGCAGCGCGATGGCGCGGGTGGCGATGTTAACCGACTGGTCGCCGATGCGCTCGAGGTCGCCGTTGATCTTGATGACGGAGAGGATGAAGCGGAGGTCGATGGCCATGGGCTGCTCTTTGGCGAGCAGGTCGTAGGCCATCTCGTCCACGTTGCGCTCGGCGGAGTTGATAGCCTCTTCGATCTCACGGACGTGATTGGCGAGCTGGAGGTCGCGGTTGATGTAGGACTCGACGGAGAACTCGAGCGCCTGCTGCGAGAGCGCGGCCATGGCGAGAAGCTTGTCCTTGAGGGCGACGAGCTGCTGTTGAAAGTGGATACGCGGCATGGCTGGATCTCCCTGGGGCCATTCTAGCGGTCGGAGATGACAACCATTGTTTGGAAGAGGCCGGCAGCGCGGGTGGACCAAGACAGGTACGGTCTCCAGCGCGGCTGCCGCCTGCAATGGGACGGGTCAGTAGAGCAGGAACGGCTTGCGGGCTTCGCGGAAGCGGTCGAGCGCGGGCTGCCACGTGGCAGCGATTGCGCGGGGGTCTTTGCCGGCGTTGAGGGCTGCGAGAGTTTCGGCGCTGGCGAGGAGGTTGCGGGCAAGACCGAGCTTGAACTGGGTGGGGTAGAGGTGGTGCAGGGCGGCGAGGAGCTCGATGCCGAATTCGGGGGAGTCGAGGATGGCGGGGTCGGTGACGGTGAAGTGGATGGCGGGGATGGTCTGGCCGTGGAACGGGTAGTGGTTGGCATCTTCTGCAATGGTGATGTGGGTGGGGGTGATGGTAATGCCGGGAATTTTGCGGGCTTGTAAGTAGGTAGTGAGGGCCTGTGCGTCGATCCAGGGGGCACCGAGGTTTTCGAAGGGAGTTTCGGTGCCTCGGCCTACGGAGATGTTGGTTTGCTCGGTGAGGCCGACGCCGGGATAAAGGAGGTTTGCGCTGGGGGATTTCAGGTTGGGGCTGGGTGGCGTCCAGGTGAGGTCCGTGTCGGCCCAGAGTTGGTTGCGCGACCAGTTCCGCATGGGAATGACGGTGAGTGCGGCATGGAGGCCGGGCTGGGTGGCGGCGGGTTTGGCGTCGTCGGCAGCTGGGCTTCCGTTGCCGAGAGTGACGGCGCGAGCGTCGAGAGGCTCGGGGGTGAGGTCGACGGCGCGGGCGTTTGTGTTGAAGTAGCGGGCGAGCTCGCCGAGGGTGAGGCTGTGGCGGAGCGGGTACGGCATGTAGTTGTTGTAGTTTTCGGCGCCAGCGTCGGAGGTTTCGCCCTGGATGGCGAGGCCGCCGATAGGATTCGGGCGGTCGAGAATGATCAGGTTGATTTGGGCCTTGGCGCAGGCTTCGAGGAAGTAGCCGGTGAGGGTCTCATAGGTCCAGAAGCGAGTGCCGGCGTCCTGGAGGTCGAGGATGACGGCGTCGAGCTGTTTGAGGTCGGACTGGCGAGGGCGCTTGTCGGATGGTTTGGGGCCGTAGAGCGAGAGGATGGGGAGTCTGGTGGCGGGGTCGGTTTCGGCTGAGAGATGCTCGGTGTCCTGGTGGGCCTGGAGGCCGTGCTCTGGGGCGAAGAGGGTCTTGAGCTCGAGGGTGGGGTCGGCTTTGGCGGCGGCGTAGAGGATGTCGATGGTGCGCTGGCCGTGGGCGTCGAGCGAGGCGACGTTGGTGACCAAGCCTATGCGGAGGTGGCCGTTGTGTTGGGTGGCGAGGGTTTGGAGGGCGGCGAAGTGGGTGGATTCGAGGACGTCTAGGCCGGTTTGGGTTTGGCGGGGATTTGTGGCGGCAGGCGATGCAGGTCCCTGGACTGCGCCGGACACGGTGGTGCCGTGCCCGGCTGTGCCGTGTCCGGCTTCGCTCAGGGGCGACTGTGCCATCGAGCTCATCGGCGGAACGGTCTTACAGGTCACCGGCGGATCGCAAAAGACGTTCGGCTGGTGGCAGGGATCTGGCTTTAGAGCTAATGCGGCGGCGGTAGCTACTTGTCCACGCAGGGCGGAGATGGGCGGGTTGCCGCGGGGGTGGATGGCGTTTGAGAGCAGGATGACGTATGTATCGGAGGCGGGGTCGAGCCAGAGGCTGGTGCCGGTGAAGCCGGTGTGGCCGAAGGAGGGTGGGTTGGCGGGCGAGTAGATCTGGCCGGGTTCGAGAGTGGGGAAGAGAGTGCCGCGCGGTCGGGAGAAGGGGGAGTTGATATCCCAGCCGAGGCCGCGGAGGGCTATGCCTTTGGTGGTTTGGCCGTCGGGGGTGAAGATGGTGGCGTCGGGCAGGGCGGAGGCGGGCTGCTGCGGGCTGGTGGCGAGGCGGAGGGTGGCTTGCGAGAGCGGGAACGGGCCGGTGTTGTGGAGGAGTTTGGCAAGGAGGGCGTCGCAGAAGCGGGAGGCGTCGGCTGCGGTGGAGAAGACGCCGGCGTGTCCGGCGACTCCGCCCATGCGGCGGGTGGTGGG